>NZ_LUHJ01000001.1 GCF_001597745.1 Anabaena sp. 4-3
TTTCGGCATGGGCGTACACTCAATCTACTCAGCGAATCACATCGCGCCCAACTCCGAGGAATTGAGATTGACTCAACCAAAGCACGAACACAACTTTGGCAGCAGGTGAATGCCAAAAAAGATGAGCTAACACCCACTGACAAAGCCAAAGAAACACTTCGGGATATCCACAAACACGGTTCAGCAGCAATGAGAAACGTGAAAGGATTCTTCCGACGATTGATTGACTAACAATTAATTCCCCCAGGCTGACTGGGGGATAGTTATTTCTAGGTGTCCCATGCTAACTAACAATCAGAAAACACCTATTTACTTTGATGCTGAGATTGTAGGCGATAATCCCCAAACTGTAGACAGCGAACAATACGACGCTCTTCAAGTACAAGAACATATCGCAGAAACCGACAGCAGCATCACCATAATTCGTGGTATTGCCCAAGGTACATTCCTGGCAGGTTTTCAGATTACGTCAACTCAATATCTTTACTTTGCTGGCAGCGTTGGAATGTTCCCCGCAGTGATTGCTGGCTTACCTGTTGGGGCAAGTTTAGCGGCTACACTTTGCTATTTGCGATTTAACGGCAGCATTATTCCTGAGGTAAGCGATCGCAAAAAGTTAGCTATCGGTGTAACTCGGACACTTGTTTTAGGTGCAAGTAGTTGGAAGCTAATCGGGGATGCTCAGGAAATGGACTCTATAGCCCGTAGAAGCTTCTCTGTGGTGACTGAACAAGTAAAAACCTATGAACGCATTCAGAAGCCCAAAGAAAGCGATTACGGCTTAATTCTGGGACTTGTCGTAGTTGTTTCTGTTCTTGTATTTTTCTGCCTACGCAAAAAATGAACGACGTAAAACCATCTGAACTTAACCAACGCTCATATAACTTACCACCGCGTCTAAACCTGCTCATGATGGCATCGGTACTAGGCGCGGTGATTTGTGGTGTAGCTGGGCATATCGGCGACGGCATAGCCAAAAAGGAACTGTGCTTTTACCCCCAATCCGCAAGGGTACATGATGCACCACTAGAGGCAGAGGGAGACACAGAGCGTTTACTGTTGGGTAATAAATACTGTCGCTACGAGCAACGCGCACAAGTGCCTGAACCATACCTCAAGGCTAACCAGTACCGGACAAGCAACCCCAACTACAACCCGTGGGCATTTCTCCAACACTCATCTTTGTATGTGTTCCGGGAACTGCCCGCCGACAATCCATTTAAAATTCACCTTGGGTTAGGGGCGATGGCATTGGGGGGAATTGGTTTATTCCTCACTGGTAAAGCGCGAGATTATCTGAGCGATATTAGGCCACACTACCGCGCCACTAAACAGTTTGAGGGAATGAGAGCTAATTACTCAGTTAAATTAGGTGAGCAGCTGCTAGAACTGTCTGGTAATGAGCTAATTAAATATCTGCGGGGGATAAAAATAGCTGAGGCCAGACAGCAGTTTTTAGCAAGCATCACCCCACAGCAGCAGACAGCTTTACTCATGGCTATGAACAGTGATGATTACCATGAGTTCGGGTATCTGCTTGACGGTGGGCAAAGTTTTGACAAGTTTGAGCCAGCGCAAGCACAGTTACCCCACGGTGAACCGGGAACAGTGCAAGCACAGATAGAACAGCCAGCAATCGCCGGAGATAAACATCAGTGGATTAAAAATACCATAGGCTACCCCACGCTAATTTATGGGGGTATGGGGGCAGGTAAAAGCTGGACTACCAGAGAAATTATCTGGCACAAACGCAAGGCAGGTTGGAATCAAATTTTTGTACTTGACCCTCACGGGACAGAGGTTGAGTGGAAAGGGGTGAAACTAATTTCTGGCTATGAAGAAATAGCCGAATTCATGCAATGGTACATGGACGAAATGCGCCGCCGTTACGATGCTTATCGTAAGTCTGGGTTAACTGAGGAACAATGGACACAACACCTCAGAGACACTAACCAACATTTCTCAGTTATCTGTGAGGAGTTCACCACCTGGAGCGACCATATTGTTGAGCCATGCCCGGACGACGTAGAAGATTTCAAGCCAGACCCAGATTTCATTGGTAAATGGTTTCGCTCTGCCATGACCGAATCTAGAAAACAATTGATGATTCCTCTGTTTGTCGCCCATGATCGCACAATGGAAATTTTGGGTAAAGCCAAAGGGTTATCCAAACTCAGGGATGCTGCACTGCTAGAGATTGAGTTGATTGCTCACGTTGATCCGGTGACAACAGAGGCCAAAGCATCCGGCATGGGCAAAATTAAACTTCCTGGGCATGGGCAATGGTTACAGATAGAGTTACCCAAACTCGACCGGAAGCGAACTGATTTTAGGTTAGAAGAAGCCAAAGACAACCCACTAGAACCCACAGTTACCCCAGAAGTAAAAGCCCAGCTTGAGGAGTTGTACCGGAAGATGGAATTTGAGATTGACGAAGAGAACAAGGGGCAACCCGCCAAAAAACTTTCTCAAAATGCTGATTCACTATTCCAATTTCTCGGCAGAACCAATCGCACTAAAGCATCTATCTCTGAGGTACAACCTAACTTCAAGGTGAAAGGGAATAGGTTCAGTGCTGACGAAATTAAGCGACTCTTTAATGAATTGGTGGAGTGTGGTATGGCTGGATGGGTGGACGTAAACACCATCGAAATTACCCTAACACAGACAGATGGACAGGACAGACAGAATTAGACAGGATGCCTACAGGGCAAGGGACAGAGGCGGACAGATATCCAGACAGTTGCAGACAGATGGACAGCAACAGACAGAGGCGCAGACAGGAGGTTAATGTTAGGAAATTGTTGAAAATAGATATTAATTATAAAGCCTGATGCTCAAAATAATCCCCCTCTCACATCCACACTGGGAGGGGGATTATTTTATGTTGTCCCGGATTTGGGATTGGCTATATTTCAATGTTGGGGTAGAGATTTTTATTACTCCAAATTTCTTCTTCCACGCTTCAACTCCCTGATCAGTAAATCAATAGCCCTCCCTGTGGGCGATTGCCGCCCCACTCTCAACTTCATCAAGATGCGATCGCGCAATTTATCATAGTTCGGCGTTTCTCTCTGTAACCGCATCTGTAACCTTGTCTTTTCCTGCCTAGAGGATGCCAATTCCGCCTCTAGGCTTTCTACTTTCCCACGCTTATCTGTAACTCGTTCTGTAACCTTTCGATTTCTCTCTGTAACTTCTCTACCTCATCTTTGGTTACAGATAGTTCCTCTCTCTCTGTAACCTTACCTTTGGTTACATATTGATTCTCTGTAGCCATATCTGTAACCTGGGTTTTAGTTACAGGTAATTTATCTGTAACCTTAATCTGTAACTTCTGTGTGAGTTGCAGGGCGATCGCCTCTAAATTCTGCACCGTCAAAGCTTCACTTAGCCCCACATAAACTTTCGCCAACTTGCCTGATTCCTTGCGGTAGGCGTACCAGTAACTAGCTTTTCCTTTAGTCCCCTGCTCCTTTCGCACCGTGTAAGCAGGTTCGCCCCACATAGGACAATACCTGAATGAATTATTTCGCTCCAGCCATTCCTGCCAGGATTCCCAATCCTCCACGAGTCGAATTTCCCAGCCACCAAGTGATCTAAATAATCCCTGCTGCACACTCGGCAGTGATGATTTTGGCATTTTTTTCATCTGTAACCCATCTGTAACCAATATATACCCATGTGGGTGTAAACCCCACCTACAGAGAGTTTCGGGTAACTAGAACCCAATCACCGACACTGCCACTCGCTTCTGCTCCGGCGTGACCTCCAGATAACGCTGCAAAGTGCCTAAATCGCTATGCCCCGAAATTTCCTGAATATGCCTTAGCGGAATCCCAGCCGTGGACATTTGGGTAAGGGCAGTGCGCCTAAATGAGTGGGTGCTTACTCCCTCAATGCCAACTCGCTTACAGGCATCACGCAAGATTTTATCGGCAGAAAATCGAGTCATCTGCTGTGTTACCCCACGCATCCCCGGAAATAATGCTCCAGTGCGTGGAGGTTGATAATCTTTTAAAAATTTAGCTAGCCCCGGCTGGATGTCCACCACGCGGGTTTTCAGCTTCCCCTTGGTCGTGGATTTGCGAAAAGTGATAGTACCAGATTTAATATCGTCGGTTCGCAGTGCTAGTGCCTCACTCACCCTGCACCCGGTAAACAAGCAAATTGCAAAAAGAGTGCGATCGCGCGGTGTGGTGAATCCGTGATGAAAAAGTAAATTTAATTCCTCAGTGGTCAGCACCTTAGCTTGACCATTCCCCGCTACTTTCATCGTTAATTTTTATTACAAAGTTTCTCCCTGAAATCTTACACCAAATGTGGATTTTGTGGAATACACGGTTACAAGTATTATGATTGCGTTGTTTTTCGGGGTTTGGGATTGGTGATTAAGCTTTTCTTATCAGTCGGTGGGTGTCGGCACTACGAAAATCCCTGTTTTTGGGGGTGATTGATAAGCACATCTTATATTTTGATGTTCAATATTACGGGAAACCGCAATATCAAATACATTCATATTACGGGAAACCGCAATATTGAATATTTATATTACGGGGAACCGCAATATTGGGGTAAAGCCCCTTCCCGCAAGGAGTTGGGGGTTGTTGAGTTCCGGGATTAAATCCCGGATTTGGGATTGGGATTTAAAGTGAGCGCAACTCCGACCAATTGATTTTGGTGGCCTCAATTTCACGCTCAAAATAGCCTTTGCAAGTTCTGGCTGTCTTGTAAGACTTCTCTACCCTGAATCGTCTCCCGTCCACGTGTTGATAAATCGCACCTTCACAAATTTGGGTAATCGCTTTAGTTTGGGGAATTAGCTCAACCTGTTCACGCAGTCTGCTGCACATCTGTCTGTCATGGATATCGGTAGGAGTGTAACCAATTGGGCAAAGTCGTAAAAATCTATCACCCACTTCATGCACAAACATCTCTGTTCCTGCTGTGTACTTGTTGCAGTTGGAAAGCAATTTAACTCTATCCCCATAGTTAAAATCAATCTCCTTAGTTGGTGACGGACTCGGTGACGGACTCGGTGACGGACTAGAATCCTTATCCTGCAAGGGCGGTGACGAAGGTGACGGTTTTTTCTCAACTCTATTTAAATTATTAGTTTTTTCATCATTACTCACAGGTGAAACAAATTTTTTTATTTCAGCCTGAGTAGGGAAAAGTTCGTCACCTTCGTCACCTGCCTTATTTTGCAAGGGTTTGAGTTCGTCACCAAGTTCGTCACCTAGTCCGTCACCAACCGTCACCTTCTGCAAAAGGATGTAGTCGTAAGTGGGAATTTGGTCGTCAATCCCAGCGCGTCTTAGTCTAAGTCCTCGAACGAATTTCCCTGTTTTAGTGGCTCTGCGCTCGACTTCCCATCCCAGGACTGATTTACACAACTCCAATAAGTCAGGGGGGAAGTTGTTGTGAGCTTTGGCGATGTTGCCTGTATTTTGACAGTAGCGATTGTAAGACCCAAACAGTGTCACGACTTCTTGTCCGTCATTGCCTTCATGGCGATTAGACCCAATTGCAATTTCTGCGGCGGGGTCATGGATGACGCAGTTGTTGAGCCAAGCTGCAATCGAATCAACCCGCATTCTGTTCTCCCAAAATTCAAAAGTGCATTCTGGGATTGCCCGACCTAACAACGTATTGGTAACTTCTTCATCTGGGATGCTCAGAATGTAATTAGTAAATGCCGACAACTCCGGCTCAAATTGCGCTTCTAGGTCTAACTGCACTTTGGCGACAGGATTATTACAAGGCACAGTCAAAACCCGACGCTTCACCCTATTGGCACTCCCCCCGGTGAAAATTGGTTCATTTGAAAGCACCAACACCATCCCATCAAAGCGGTAGAGGAAAGCTTTGCGCCCTTTCTCCTCAGCGCGGATATCATCTTCACCAGTCAGGCTCAAGAATTTGCCCAGCTTCCCTGTTTGTTTGTCTTCGTCTGGGAACAGTACCAAGCGTTTACGGTAAGCGTTCGCACCCTCAAACCTGTTACCCAACCAATCTTCTAACGTGGTGCTATGGACATTCTGCTTACCAATTAGCGACACAATCAACCGAGCAAACGTGCCTTTACCTGTGCCACCTAGCCCAATAAGGTGTAAAAACTTCTGGAGGTCGTGCCGTCCCTTGATCACCGCGTTGCAGTAACAAATCAACAGATTTTTAATCGCCTCATTACCTGCTGCTAAGTGGTCTAAGAAATTATTGATAGTTGACCAGTCATTAGCTTGGGGTTTATGTTCCCGTGGCAGTTGCCAAGTAAAACGATATCCAGGGGAGTGGGGAAGTAATTTACCTGTGGCGATGTCCAGCACACCGTTGATGAACGGCAACATATCCTTGGGAGATTTTTCTTCCCATCGCCGGACAATGAGTAAACAGCGCATCGCTTTAACGATGTTCGTAACGTAACTGTAACTGTTAAAGTCAACGATGCCCTTTCCGCCCAAAATATTAAACACTATTGACTCAATATATTCGTCGGTTTGAGATGACCACACACCCATGTAATCAACTTCGTACCGCATCCAGCAGCCCGCTTCGTTGTTATACGCCAGTTTGTCGCGGTATTCCTCTGCTATCTCTCTAGCTATCCTGTCCGCCGGTGGAATTTTATTTTTCTTGGGGTCATCTTCTGCGGCTGCAAACTGTTTCTCCCAAGCATCGATGTTTACCACCTTACGCATCACATTCTCTATGAACGCATCAGATCCGTTCGTCTGGATATAGTCGTCCATGCCTTTCCCTTCTTCTACATTCCAAAGTCCGGTGCCTATGAAGACTGGTACTTTAAATTTATATAATTGCGCGGCTAATTTGCGTTGTGCTTGTACTACGTTGATATTGTTAGCGGCATCGGCATCAAATAAAATAATGAATCCAAACCCAGCTTTGGCTAACTTCTCTAAACTTTCCACCAAGTATCGCTTTCCTTGTGGGTCTGACTTAGCAGAAGTTAAGCCTTGCTCTACTCCGGCAAGGGCTACACAGGGGATATCGTTGGCACATCCTGCGATCGCCTTGAACAATCCTTCCGTAATGCCCACACAGGGATGCCCGTTAATTGTCCAGCACATTTTTTTAAGTGCTTCTAAATCGTTCCAGTAGTGCGGGTTGTCAGGATGTCGCGGTAGCATCGCGTCATATTCCTCACCCGTCGCTGTCCTGTACTTGGGTGCTTTCTTGTCACCGTCGCTTTTCCAAGCTTTATCCGGTCGGAATTGGCCAAAGCCGTTAACACCTTCTAGCCATATCCCTGCTGATTTTGACTCGTATCCTAGTCGCTCACTCGCTTCCTTAATTGTCATCGAGCGGCAATTAACTTCTATCCAGTCGGGATTTAATCCGCGATTGGTGACGCATTCTTTGTAATGTTTATCTGCAAGTCTCGGCTTGGTAGAGATATATGTATTTTTAATTTGCACTGGTTCTTTCCTTGATAACTGTTCCGTTAGCCAAGGAGGAAAGAGTCTATCAATCAGGACTCCAATCTCGTACCATTGCCCTGAGAAGATGTCATCAAAATTCAAATCAAATTTTAAAACGCAGTGGGCAACACCTGCTATATTTGAAGTGATATTAAAAAAATTATGGTACGGATTTGTGTGCTACCTAAAAGCTGTGCTTTCTATGAAAGGAAACATTGGAAGCCATCTGATTAATAGCCGCTTATCCTCCTTTTTTTGTGCATTTTTTACTTATCAAACAGATTGGTCGAGGTAAAGGCGTACAGCTTCGCGGATGATTACGCTCTGCTTTTGTCCTCGCGCAGTTGCGATTTTTGCAACTTTCGATTTTTCCTCAGATGTGAGACGAGTGCTGGCGTAGCTACTCAAAATAATGGGTTCCAGTTGCTTGGGCATAATTGCTGAGTGATGGTGTATATCTACTTTAGTTAGTATACGTGTACTATGCAAGTGGTTTGTGTTTTGATGCGTTGTAGCATTATCGTCCACAACGGTTTTTTTAGGCACTAGGATGAATTGTTAAATTTTTCTTTAGTCAATTTCTTACCCTAAATAATTTAATGTTGTTTTTTTGATTTCTTTGGACGATTGGCAATTGCATCCTCTACGATGCGCTCGACTAAGTTGCTCAATGTTCTTCCTTCGTCTTCTGCCCATTCCTCCAAAATCTTTTTTGTGGAGTCGTCACACGTAAACATTACTCGTGGTCGTCTGGTTGCCATTGCCTACACTTGTCAACTATAGATTCAAGCATAAGTCGTGGTAGAAAGTTTTTACTTTTTTCAACCCTACGTTGACAGGTGATGCCACTGTCAACTATATTAGCATTATCAAGCAAGCCAAAAAACGCCACCCAACACAGGCGATAGAAGCCGGAAAGTGGCGTAAGAGCTAGCCGTTAATTGGTTTTGTGGAAATGAGCATGATTTAAGCTAAATTGACCCCAAAACCAGAAAAAACAACACTTTTACCAATTATCAGAACCATGACAACCACATACACCAATGCCGAAAATTGGCTTACTCAAGCTAATACAATTGCCAATTCTGGGATAAATGCCTTAATTGGGGGTCGGGATGGGGGAGCAGGATTCGGAAAATCAATTTATGGTGATTTTTCAATCATGATGCCAGCCGCCTACTCACTGGTACGGAATCGCAACATCCGTCATCACGAAACAATTTCCAAGGATGGTGCATGGGTGCGATACATAGACGGGCATCGAGCAGACTTACGGGATGTGCAATACTTCTGGGGAACTGCGGCACAAGCACAACCTGACCACACCCTACTGCATGAGGATAAAGCCAAAAAAGCGGAACTGGCATTAGAAGGTGTTCTTGCGGATTTGGCAGTTTTGAATGCCCCGGACAATCTAACTCTGTCTTTAGCACTGTCCAGCCACAACCCAGAACGCTGGGGAGAAGAAATCAAGCGCAGGGTGCAAGGCACTCACACCTTCCAACACAAACACCCCGTAACCCGTGAGATGGTCACCAAAACAGTTGAGATTGTAGTTACAGGCATTTATCCCGAAGGGTTTGGTAGTATCGCTCATTGTTTATTTGGTGAACCAACCCTTGCCCTAGAAGAGTCAGAAGTTGCGATCGCTCTTGATATCGGTTCATCGACTTGGTTGGCAACTGTGTTTGATGGTTCTGGGGCAGTGATTGACCGCCATCTTATTGAAGGTGGTGCGGGTGAGCTACATACCATGATCGCAGAAGCATTAGACAAGCGAAACGACAAAGTAAGTCTGCTATCCAAAGATGTCAAACATTCACCTTCTTTAGTTAATCGGGGAATTCTTGAAGGCACTTTTACTTATGGAGGAAATCACCTCACAGGTAAAAAGTTTGATCAAGAATATGCCCAATGTCTAGACGAGTGGTGGTCTAGCAGGATAGAGAAATTCGCCAACTTTGTCACCTCTGGTAATTACCTGGATAGAGCTAAATATCTTGTCGCCTGGGGTGGTGGTGTTTCCTTGCCAGTAGTGGATCAGAATCTCGCTGGTTTAGGATTTGTAGTCTTACCCAATCCCCAATTCATCAACGCCCAGGGGCTAAAACTTCTTTCGGAAATCTCAATAGGAGCGTAAATCCATGCCCAATTACGATTCTCGTCGCGTGACAATCAGTTATTTAGCGGTGGAGGAACTTCAAAAAATGTTCGGAATTTCCGAAGACGCACCCACACAAGCACTATCGGCGGCAGTGGAAAAATTAATTTTTTCAAGTGGAGGAAATGCACAATCGCAAGCTAAACCATCAGCACCCACTACCCCAACTGCACCCATACAGCCCAACAAAATTGGTTTGGCCAATATGGCCAAAAATGTGGCGTAACCAAAAAAAACTACACACAGTTGTTAAAGGAGAACCCAATGGAAACATCCACACCCCTCGCAGAATTAATCAAAACTGCCGACAAGATTTTGGACAAAATTACCCAGCACCCACAATTCCAAAAATTGCAGGAAAGCGGTTTTCAGCCGGATCTAAATATTTTTGATGCAATGACCGCACTCGAATATATTCGCGGTGAAATCAATCCCGGATGTGGGACAACGAACTTGGAGGCACAATGATTAATTCGCGTTATGACGACGAACTCACCCCCGAACAACTAGAGGAAGTGCTGAAAAAATTTGATGAAATTTCTTCAGATGAATGGGGAGTGGAGAACGCAAACGGAATTGGGATTGAGGAGTGGGCGAACCAATCTTTTCAGGAATTGGTGCTTCAATTTGACGATTGTGATGGTGAGTAGGGAGAAGGCGATCGCAATGATTTCCAGCCAGCGCGATCGCAATTCCCCAAACGTATCTCTTACCAAGACACAAAAGGATTTTACCAACATGAACAACAAATATTATCTGTGTGAAGCAGAATCAGCAGATGACGGCGTAACCAAAGTAACAGGCTACGACCAAGCCGAGGAAGTATTACAGGCAGCAGAAGAAAGTACAGCAGCAGTGCATTTCATTTCCACTATCAATCCCCTTGCAGAAAATGAGGAGGGTGAAGATGAGAAATGATAATTTATTTTTCGCCGCATTTGGTGAACTCATCGAGCGAGGATGCCCCGCAGAGTTGGCTGGGGAAGCTGCCACAGTGGTAGCCAACGACGACCCCACTTTACCCAATCTGGGGAGAACGCCACAAGACCAATCCGTAATCCAGCAAGCTTTACCTTATTTACAGGGGGAGCGTAAACCGACATGAACCGCACAGTGAGATTAAAACTGGATGCACCTACAACCTATACTGCAATCGCATCTCTCTCTGGAATTGATCAACAAACAATATTCCAAGCCTTAGACGGTAACGAAACAGCAGCAGCAACAGTGGCAGATTTCAGAATCAAACAGACAGAACGTGCCAAGAATGCAAAAGCTGTGTTTGGCAACCTAAGCGAAGGGTTACAGGCAACGGAAACGCTAATGGCAGAGGAAGCACAGTTTCTTACCAGTGCCGGACAGACTGTAAACCGCATGACTGATAGTTGGGCAAAAGTGAGAATCAGCGATGCCCGTCTAGGTTATCAACTGCAAGAGAAAGTAATCAGCAGTGATAACCAAATTAGTCAAGAACAGTTTCGGCATGGGCGTACACTCAATCTACTCAGCGAATCACATCGCGCCCAACTCCGAGGAATTGAGAT
>NZ_LUHJ01000002.1 GCF_001597745.1 Anabaena sp. 4-3
CTTGTATTTGCGCTGTCTGGGCTGGTCATTGGTTATCACTCTGGCCCAGTAGCCAAAAATTCCTACCGTTTAAGCGTTGACCAGCTCTTGTTACTAACCCCCAGAAATTGATACTCTTAATGCACGTTTTGTTGGTTTTGTTTTTGGGGTTGTTTGGGGACAGAGTTGGTCAACTCTAAACCAATAGCAACTTTCAACTACAAGACCTTTTCCTTTTTTTGTGTGGTCTTTGTATAAATGTCTATTCTTGAGAACGCGGTAATTCCTCAAGAATAGACATTTTCGTTAAGCATACATCTGAACTAGCAAAGGATCAATTATTTGGTGTTTTGTATAGAATTCTTTGCAGCTTTGCCGTGGAGTTCTTGACACCTTGTCTGGGGTGATTGCCTTGCTATATAAGCGTTTCTTGTTGCTCCCGAACACTTTTCATTAGTTGTATTGATACATGAAAACAGTTAAGTTTTTCTTGTTTTCCAGAACAATTTTTAATTAGTTTTGCTGATGGTTCTATCATTAAACCGAAAGTGTGTTCTGGAGCAATCAGCCAACAGGATTCTAAGTCAAGCTCAGGTACGTAGTCGTATTCGCAATCATCAAGCAATACTGTATAAACCCAGCCAACATCAATTAACCAGTCCTCTGGTTGCCAGCATAGTCCTCTGACTGTTCCTGTTGCTTCTACCAAGCCAGAGGATTCTGACTCATACCGGGTTACAACACGTTGACCGATGTGAAACTTGGGTTTGGGTAATGGGTAATAGTTATCAGTGCGTTGTCCGACAACGGCACTAAATAGCACGGCTGGAAAATTAACCAGCAGCTGCCGACGCGATATCATAATTACTTGTCTCCTAATCGGGTTTGCGATTGGGTGGAAGTCGTGCCGGCGGGGAGAGGTGAGAGTCTCTCTGACCGGGGCGCAATTAAATGCCGACTTCATGTAGTGCATCAGGCACTTAAAAATATTCAACCAGATTTTAGTCCAAAAAGCCATCGCAATAGGAGCAACACGCCGCTACGATTTACTTGCTCAACAGTTGCATAATCAACTCATGCAACTATTATCTGTAATTAGTGGGTAACTGTCAAGCGGTTTTCTTGATCATCAACTTATGTTGGTAACTGCAACTCGCACAGATATCCCCAGTAAAGTCTTCAATTGGCATTTCTTCTAGCTGTAGCTGACGACCGCAAACCGTGAGCCAATTCAAACCCTCTGCTTTGGATTTCAGGAGATGTATTTTTCTACCCTCACTCAATCGCCTTCCCGTTAGCATTGTTATTTCTCAATGACTGTTATGCAACCTTAACAAACTTAACTAGCAATAGTCACTGTTGAATAGCCACTGTTGCGTCTCGATAGTTGCATAAGTAGCATAAAAACTGTTATATATTATAGTTACATACAGCATTGAGTAACATGAGTAAAATTCCAACAGTCTACCAAGGGATAATAGAGACTGACGACGACACGGTTATTGAGTTAGATTCCCCCCAATGGCTGAAGTGGCTAGAGAATAACAAATCTTTCCGCTATGAGCCAAAGTCTGAGTTAACAGGGTTCACCGCTAGGGTTGAGAAAAGCGGTTACTGGTACGCCTACCGTAGAATCAAAGGGAAGTTACATAAACGTTACATAGGGAAACCTGACGAGTTAACTGTTGAGCGGCTGGAAGAGATAGCAGCCCTGATTGAGAAACCACCTGAACTACGAGAGGTTACATATAAGCCATCTGCAACTGAAACGATTAAATATGCAACTACCAAGGATGTAACTAACCTGTGGCAAGCATTGAGGGAGTTGAGACAAGAAGTAGCAAAGCTGGCTGGAAGTCCCACAACAGTAGAAGAGGAGCAAGAAGAACAGCCTACTGACTCCGACAATGAAGTGGCAGACAGTGAGATTGTCACTCAGTTACAGAATCAAGTTACAGAGTTGCAAAATGAAGTTAAGAGTTTAGAAACTAAACTCAACTACGCTCGCAAGCAGAAGAAAGAGTTAGAAGATGAGCTAGCCAGCGTGGAGAAGCAAAACAGCGACTTAAAAGATGGAACAAGTCTTAAAAGGGTAACAGATAAGCTGCGACAACAAGAGACTGAAAACCAAAAGCTTAAGCAGGAACTTCAGAGAATCACTCAGCTAGGGGATGAGGTCAACGCCGAACGCAACGAACTGGCTCATGAGAACTGGCTGTTAAAGTCAACTGTCAAAAACAAGGATAAGGAAATCGAGCAGTTAAAATCACAAGTTACAGATGCCTCTGTGCCAGACTATGAAGCAATACGCGATCGCATACTCAGCAAGCTCAGAGTTGGTAGGCAGTCGGCAGGGGGGAAAGCTATCGACACATTTATTCGGGAATTAAAGCAGACGCGGTAAACTTTCGGTAAAAAGAATAAATTACCGAGAGTCTAAAGGCATGAGTTTCTATAAACCAAGGTCACGACCTCACCTAAAACTGGTGTATAACTCCGAAAATCGGAAAGTTGAACCACTTGCCCCAAGGAATCCCAAATTGAGACGACCTAAAAATGAAGATGTGCGATCGCGCGAATACTTAAGACCCGATGAAGTTGAGCGATTGATCAGCGCGGCTAAGACTGTTGGCAGAAACCAGCAGCGCGATGAACTGTTATTGTTGATGATGTTTCGTCACGGCTTGCGCGTCTCTGAGGCGATCGCGTTGCGGTGGTCTGACATCGACTGGGAAACAGCCAGTATTCACATTCGCCGCATGAAACGCGGTACACCTGCTAATCATCCCATCTACCCGGATGAGATGCGAGCGTTGCGAGCGTTTAAAAAACAGGCCAAGGATAAAACACCCTGGATATTCATGAGTGAGCGCGGCGCACCTATCACCGATGACACGGTACGCAAAATTATCAGCCGTGCCGGGGAGGTGGCTGGCTTTGATTTCCCACTACACCCCCATATGTTACGCCATAGCTGCGGTTATGCTCTGGCCGCCAAAGGAACAGACACCAGGCGCATACAAGACTACTTGGGACACAAGAACATTAACCACACCGTCCGCTACACCCAGTTAGCACCCAACAGGTTTGATGGTCTATGGGATTGAGTCGCTTTGAGTCGCTAAAACCACCGTAATATTTCTTCGGCAAGTTAACTTGTCACTGGTTTAATATTTTCTAAAATTGCACCTAAATTTCACGCGCTATTATTTCACGCACCCCTATAGGGTTCGCGGAAAATTCATGCGTAAACTTAACGCATTTCGCATCGACTACTATAGTGGTCGATAGAAAAAAGCAACAACCGGATAACACTATGTTGTCTAGCAAATTTTTGTCAGTTCCCGACACCATACTTTAAAGCCCGCTTCAGGTATTAGCGGGCTTTTGGTTTTGCTCTATGCTACGGCTAATTGACTGCTGGGGATGACATGGGGTGTTAATTCCTGTTCTTCCACATAGTCGTGAGTCCCTGCGTAGTTTTCAGAAACGGAAGATAGGGTGTAATCAACCTCTATCACGTATGCCCATCGACCATTTTGGGGTTCATCCTCTTCCCAACTGCGACCGTCAACCCTTCCGACTATGGTCATAACATGGTTGGCTGTGTTGACAACAGTCTGCACCAATTCCCCAAAAGCAAATAACGGCTGAGGAATGTAGTAAGTATTGTTTGTAGCTTGAAAATCTGACATGATGATATCGCTCCTTTCATGGGTAAGACATGGGAGGGGAAGTCGTCGTTAATTGGTGCTGACAACACCAATTAGCGGCGCATTTTCGTTTTAAGGGAATTTTACCACCAAACCCCAGGTTTTCAACTGCACTTAAATCTTTTTTGCAGAGTTGATGCAACAGCTAAAAGCTTATGCAGTAAGACGGGTGAACGCTAAAACTCTCAAACCTGTAAATCATATCCTGCATATTTTTGGGCTTGCACCCTATTTTTGCAGGATGCGTAAATCAGATACGCAGGATGTGTATATCAGATACGCAGGATGCGAATATCTTATATTGCATTTATGCAGAATGCAGATAACGCATAACGCAAAAAGTTTTCCAGAACTCCGGCATGGTCACAACTATTCAACAGAGTTACTTTCTTCGACCCTAGACCCGAAGAAAGTATCTCAGTCTGCTGCCCGAAAAAAATTCTTAAAAATGTCCTTCATATTTCGCTCAATTGGCAGCCCCTTTAAAATCCGGCTGCCTACCCCGGCGGCTCGTTTTTTCCGACAACTGGCACTGTGACAGTTGGTAGTGGTACTTGCGACGCGCTGCTGACATGGTTTTCAGCTTTAACTCTTCCCGGTAGATGTTGCATCGGTTTATGAAAACCTGCTTACCTACCCTAAAGAAGCGATTGCCAAAATCAGCCGCTTTCACTTGGTAAGTGTTGGGCTGTTGCTTTTTCGCTCCTGGAGTCACGCCGTCAGAAAATGCGATGACCTTCGGTCGGTCGTAGACCATCGCATTTCCCGTGACCTGATACCCTACTTTTGATTCTGTGCCGTCGCTTCCCCATGCCCGCCACTCAGTAGCTTCATTTTCCCAAGCTTGGGAAATTTGATGATACTCATACTTGTGCTGGCAAAGTTGCCGGCGGGTCATGCCCAGCTTCTCTTGATGCCGTCGCACCGTCCGGGTGTGAATGCCCAACTCACAGCTAATAGCATTTTGAGAAGTGCCGTAGTGAATGAACCTTTTTGAGACAAATATCCGTGACGAACTAATGTGAAGTACGCAAGGTACTTCCCCCACTGGCGATTTATGTGAGGATTGCCTTTCATCCCCCACTAGCTCGTTTGGGTGTGCTGTCCCGTAAAGTTTTCTATACTGTGGCTTTAGTTGGCGATCGGCCGCGTATCGGCTTTTCTGCTGAAATCTTTGTGTGACTATGCCCGTAATCCGTGACCGCAGTTGGCTGAGGTCTAACACTTTCCATAGTTCACATTCTTCTACTCCCCCCCAATGCTTGAGGTTCATTCGGTAGCAAACACTGAACATACTACCCAAGTAAACCGTTACCACTCCGGTTCTAACTTTGTAATACCGAAATGCTCCTCGTTTCTTGCCTTGCTGCAACCAACGGTAAACAGACTTGTCATTGCAATTTAGAAATGTCTGTATTACAGCTAGTGGTAGTGTTAAGTGTCCCGCCCCTTCCCGGTCTAACGCTCGACACAAGTACCACAACCGCGCCCAAGTTTCTCGCCCAATGCGAGCGTGTACCCTTACACGGTAAGTGCTAAGGATTATTGCGGTTTGTATCTTTATTAAAGCTAGTTGTGGTGATACACTTGTATTTGCGCTGTCTGGGCTGGTCATTGGTTATCACTCTGGCCCAGTAGCCAAAAATTCCTACCG
>NZ_LUHJ01000003.1 GCF_001597745.1 Anabaena sp. 4-3
TCACCAATAATTTATCAATAACATCCTGTAAATCCTTAAATCCTGGACATCCTGATTCAGACAAAAAATATTCATGTATACAGAAGACCAAATCAAAAACCTATTTGGAAACAAAGCGGTAGAATACATAAAAAATAAAAATACAGGTGGTGTTAGCAACAGCAAAGGTAACACTTACGAAAACGTTTTTGCTATCTACAAAATATCATCATTATCTAAAAACGTTATAGAAAAAGAAACAGAAATTTATTTATTAAGCCAATGTCTATCTTTTATTGATGACTTAATTATTGAACTTGTCTCAGAAAACACACTGCAACACTATCAACTAAAAAATAGTTCTAATATTACTTGGGGAACAGGAGAAAAATCCATAAATGACGACTTTAAAAAACAGTATGAATTAAACAAATCAATTTCTAAAGAATCAGAACTTGCGCTTGTAGTTTCTTCCTTAGAACTCCAAGATAAATTACAAGCGAACATACCCAATGATATTAAAGACTATAGCCAAGTTATTTACTTCTATTTTGCCGATAGTTTGCCTAAAATAATTGCTCAAGAACCTGATTTTAGACATTCATTAGAATATTTATGTGCTTTTGAAAACCCAGAACCAGATAAACTTGAATGTTTGGCTACAGTTTTACTAGGTGCTTGGGTAGCTAGTGAAAAATCTAAAGTACCTATTATGGATATTCTCAAAAAAGCTCAAAACTTCATTCCTTCATATATTCGTTCCTTTAAAACAGAACTACAGCTAGACCCAGAAATAAAAGAAATCTTTGATAAAATAGACGGTTTCACATATAATTTAACCAGAGGCTTTTTACAATGGGAGTATTTTGACGGACTAAATGCAGGAACATTATATTACAGTATCGAAACACCAAGGTTTCAAAAATTTCAGGAACTTATTAAAAAAAATCGCCCCACTTCCTTTGAAGAATTGGAGGTGTTCTTGATATGACTAGGCTATATTCAGACATTTGTAATCAAGACGTTCAGAAATTACTGGAAACATTAGCCAATAAGAACGTGAATCCAGACCTGTACAAAGAAACTATGACCAAGTTAGGTAGTAATCTTGGTAAATTTTTAGTATCTAAAATTAATAATAAAAATCCTGATATATACCTTGCTTGTACAGTAGAAGATGCTGATTTTTTAGCTAAAGGCATACTTTCAAAATTAGAAAATCATTATCACAATATTGGCTTTGCTTGTTTTTGGAACAAGCGATTTTCTCCCTTTGAAATCGAAGATTTAAAAGTAGCTCCCATCCTCAAAAAATATCAAGAACCTACCCATGAAAAGGTTCAGTATTTGATTGTCATTAAATCTATTATTTCTGGTGCTTGTGTAGTCAGAACTAACTTAGTGAACTTGATTCAAAAAATAGAACCAGAGAAAATATTTATAGTTGCACCTGTCATTTATAAAAATGCAGAACAAAAACTCAAAGATGAATTTGACGAAAATATCTATAGTAAATTTGAATTTCTTTATTTTGCTAAAGACGATGAACGCACCCAAGAAGGTGAAGTAATACCAGGAATAGGAGGTAATGTCTATTTAAGATTAGGATTTGAGGGACAAGATAATAAAAATGAATATATCCCTGAAATCGTCAAAAAGAGACGTTCCCAATTTATACGTCAAAAACAGGAAATTCATCATAGTTAATGAAAATTCAATATCTGAATTAGGGTGAACAGGATGATTGATTATGTTTAGCTATCAGTCCAATTATTTCATTGATATCAAACAAACATCCAGAAATCGCCAAATACCTTAAATCTTGAGGCTAACCATAATTTTGTAAATCCTTAAATCACGTAAATCCTAATTCAGACAATGAAAATACCAGTCAAACTACAAGAACTATTACAACAACCAGAAGCTGCAATATTATCTATTAGTTCCCTTATAGGACAAAAATTAGCATTGGTTGATTGTACTAATATCGCTTCTGTCACCTCTGAACAACTAAACCTAATTTTTACCCATATTCCCCAAGAATGGGATTATAGAGAACTCACAGAAATCTTTGACACTAACACCCTCACGGACACCTTTATTAACCAACTTTATCAATACATTGATCAACGCTTAGGACGCACACCCACCCAACAAACAACTACATCTCCACTATCAACTCCTGATTCCCTTGATATATTCAACTTCCGTAATGAAATTATAGGCGATTATCGCCGTTATATAGAAAGCTTCTTAAAAATACGTGATACCAGAGTCGAAGAATTTGTTAATCAAGAACTAGAAAAAGGACAACTTTGGACAAATCCCCTAGTACAATTAAATCCTAAATATCGTCCTGGTGCAACAGTCAATGAATTAGTCAAAAACGGTATTCTCCATCCTGACTGTATTCAATACTTCTCTAAAAATGGTAATCCCTTTCACTTCCATTTCCATCAAAAACAAGCATTTGAAACTGCCCAAAAACAAGAACCTTATGTATTAACAACGGGTACAGGTTCAGGGAAAAGTATGACTTATGTTGTACCTATTTTTGATGACTTACTACGACATCCAGATATTCAAGGAGTTAGGGCAATATTAGTATATCCCATGAATGCCCTGATTAACTCCCAAGAAGAAGAATTAAAGAAATTCCTCAACAACGTTCCTAATAGTCATATTCGCGTTGCTAAATACACCGGACAAGAAAGCTTAACTATAAAAACGGAAATTCAAAATAACCCACCTCACATATTATTAACTAACTATGTGATGCTGGAATTAATGCTTTCCCGCACCCAAGAAGAAAAACTCGTTGCTTCCCCAGAATTAAAATTTCTCGTATTAGATGAACTGCATACTTATAGAGGTAGACAAGGTGCAGATGTAGCGATATTAATTAGAAAATTACGTCAACGCTGTGGACAAAATTTATTATGTATTGGCACAAGTGCTACCATGTCCACAGAAGGAACACGCACACAACGTCGTCAAGTAGTTGCAGATGTAGCGAGTAAATTATTTGGTGTCGAAATTAAACCTGATAACGTCATTGACGAAACTTTAGAACGTTCCATTAAACGTCCTGAACCTACCATTACAGAACTGCAAGAAAGCATTGACAAAGGTTTACCACCAGAAGCAGAACAGACACTAGAGAATTTCCAAAACCATCCTTTAAGTTACTGGATAGAAATGACCTTTGGTTTAGAAGATAAACAAGGTCATCTTGTCCGACGTACACCCATCACCCTAGAAGCAGGTGCAGAAGCATTAGCTAATCAAACCCAACTTCCCCCAGAAACTTGTCTTAATGTTCTCAAACAGATGTTTTTATGGGGAAGTAAAGTCAAAGGTTTAGCATTTAGACTCCATCAATTTATCTCCCAAGGTGGTAGCGTTTACTCTACGATTGAAACTCCAGCACAACGCTTCCTCACCCTAGAAGGACAATATACCACCACAGAAGAACGTTTACTTTATCCCCTCGTCTTTTGTCGGGAATGCGGACATGATTATTATGTCGTCAACTACAACAACGACAAACAAATAGTCCTTCCCCAACTCCCCACAGCTTTAGACATTAGTCCCGAATATGCTGATATCCAAGCAGGTTATCTTACTTTAGACGAACCAGGACTTTGGGATGCTTATAAAGATGAAGAAAGACTTCCTGACTCCTGGTTTACCGAAACCAAAAAGAAAGGACGAGTTCCTAAAAAAGATTATGCTAAATTCATTCCCCAAAAATTACAAATTCTCCCCAACGGAAAAGTTACAACTTCCCCATTACAGGGAACTACTTGTTGGTTTGTTCCTAGACCATTTCGCGTGTGTTTAAACTGTGGTGTAGTTCATGATGGAAATAAAAACGAATTTACCAAACTTTCGCGCTTGAGTAGTGAAGGTAGAAGTACCGCTACCACCCTCCTCTGTTTATCCACTGTCAGCCGTTTAAAACAAGTTTTCACAGGCGAAAAAGCCCAAGCCGCAAAAATTCTCAGTTTTACCGATAATCGCCAGGATGCCTCATTACAAGCAGGGCATTTTAATGATTTTGTACAAACGAGTTTTTTACGTGCTGCTTTATTAGGTGCATTGCAAAGTAAAGGACAACTTACTCATAGTGAATTAGTGAGTGAAGTTATCAAACAAATGGGACTAACTCAAGCAGAGTATGCCAAAGAAGTAGCAGAATTTGGCAGAGGTAAACAGCGCAATGAAGACGCTTTTCGGAAACTAATTGAATATCGTCTCTATGAAGATTTACGTCGGGGATGGCGTATTGTCCAACCGAATTTGGAACAGTGCGGACTATTGGTGATTCAATATGATGGACTACAAGATATCTGCGCTGAACCCGCCTTGTGGCAAAAACACCGTCACCCTGTGCTTCTGCAAGCTTCCCCCCAAGAACGATTTATTGCTGCACAAGCTTTATTGAATCATCTGCGTCGGGAATTAGCTGTTGATGCCAAATTGCTACAACCAGACCAAAGAGATTCACTGATTCGAGAAGTTTTCCAAGCAATTAAAGAACCTTGGGTATTTGATGAAAACGAACAGTTACACCAAGCAACTTGGGCAACAATCGCCAGTGGCACTAACGAAAAAGCTAAAGTTAAACTCACCACCAAAAGTAAAATCGGTAGATTTTTGCGTTCTCCCAAAGCTTGGTCACTCCGCAGTGAAGTGTTAACAGAAGTGGAGTACAGTAATTTAATCACTACTTTTGTTAATGCCCTGGCAGATGCTGGCTATCTATACCAAGATAAAGCAGGAATTCAACTGAGAATTGATGCCTTAGTTTGGAAAGCTACCAAATTAAGCGAGATTCCCCCAGACCCACTCACCTCTAAGCGTTTACAGGGTCAAGAGGATGCCAAGATACCAGTTAATAGCTTCTTCCAAGAATTTTATCAAAACAATGCCCGCAAAATTCAAACAATGGAAGGGCGAGAACATACCGGACAGGTACGCACCCAAGCACGTCAAGAACGAGAAGAAAGATTCAGAAAAGGGGAATTAGCAAGTTTATTCTGTTCTCCGACAATGGAGTTGGGGATTGATATCTCTGACCTCAGTGTTGTCCATCTGCGGAACGTTCCCCCTAGTCCCGCAAATTATGCCCAACGTAGCGGACGTGCGGGAAGAAGTGGACAGGAAGCTTTGGTAATAACTTATGCTGCTATTGGTAGTGGACATGATCAATATTTCTTCCAACGTCAACAGCAAATGGTAGCTGGTGCTGTTGCACCTCCCAAACTAGAATTAGCAAACCAAGATTTAGTTCAATCTCATGTGTATTCAATTTGGTTAGCACATACGGGAGTGTATCTAAATGACTCCATGAACCAAGTTCTAGATTTAGATGTTGTTGATTATCCCCTGAAAGAAAGTATCCGTCAACAATTGATACTTAGTCCTGCAAAATTAGCTGAATGTCTGCAAGCAACTCAGTCAATACTTGCAGATACCTTCTGTCAAAGTGATTTACAAAAAGCCTCTTGGTATTCTGTACATTGGCTACAATTTACCCTAGAAAATGCACTGAATACCTTTGATAGAAAGTGCGATCGCTGGCGTGAACTATTCCGTGAAGCAGTGATGCAATTAAGCAAGGCTCGTGACATTATAGATCGTCATGCCAGAGGCTGTGCTACCCAAGAAGAAAATGACACTGCTAAAGCACAGGAGCGAGAAGCATTACGACAAAGAAGCTTGTTGGTTGGACTAAACCAAGGTAAGAGTAATAGCGAATTTGAATTTTATCCGTACCGCTACTTTGCTGCTGAAGGATTCTTACCAGGGTTCAACTTCCCTCGCTTACCTGTGCGAGCATTCATTCCCACCAATGATGGGGGTGAATTTATCTCTCGTCCCCGTGTTGTCGCTTTACGTGAATTCGCACCCAGTAATATCATTTACTATGAAGGTAGCAAATTCATGGTGTCAAAAACCAAAGTACCTGTCGGCGGAATTGATAGCCAATATAAACGGGTGACAGTTTGCTTTAATTGCGGTTATTTCCACGAAGGTAATTTTCGGGACACTTGCGAAAATTGTGGCGCACAGATCAAAGGAGATACCTATCAAAATATCGCTAAATTAAATCGTGTCCTGTCAATGGACACAGCACTGACTCGCAGAAGAGAGCGTATTACCTGCGATGAAGAAGAACGACTCAAGTATGGTTATAACATTACCACCCATTTCCGCTATGCCCTTCAAAAACAAGAATCAGCTACAGTTCTAGCAGCAGATAATACACCATTATTCAAATTAACCTACGGAGCTACAGCAACTATTTGGCGTATTAACAGAGGACTGAAGAAAAACACCGAGGAACGTGGGTTTAAATTAGATACTAAAACAGGTATTTGGGGAGATGCAAAAAATAATGTCCCCAGCGATAGCTTGCATACAGAAGTGAACTTAATGGTAGATGACACTTGCAATATTCTCGTCATTGAACCCTTAGAAGTTCCCCAAGATAACAAAGAAGCGTTTATTGCTACTCTCCAATATACCCTAGAAACAGCAATTCAAGCAGTTTATAAATTAGAACCAGATGAACTGGACTCAGAAAGATTAGGAGAAGGAAAATATTTGCTGTTTTGGGAAGCATCAGAAGGTGGTGCAGGAGTTTTATCTCAACTACTCCAACAAGCAGATGCTTTTGTAAAAATTGCCAATGCTGCTTTAGATATCTGTCATTTCTTAGAACCCAAGGATACCTGTGTGCAAGCTTGCTATGAGTGTTTACTTTCCTACAGGAATCAATTTGACCATCCTTTAATTAATCGTCATCTGATTAAACCTTTACTGGATGAACTGCAAGGAAGTGCAGTAGAAATATCAGGTGTGTTCCGGGATGAACAATATCAAAAGCTCCTTTCCCAAACAGATCCGAACTCGGATTTTGAACGAGCGGTACTACAGGAGATTTATCAACGTGGGTATAAACTACCTGATGCTGCACAGGAATTGATTCCTGAAGCAAATTGTAAACCAGATTTTGTGTATAAGGAGGAAGCGATCGCACTCTTTTGTGATGGCTCTGTTCATGATAGTCCTGAGCAGAAAAGGCAAGACCAAATTGAGCGGGATAATCTCAGGTACAACGCCAGTTATCAAATTTTGACCCTGCGCCATGATGAGGATTGGCGTGAGAAACTGGAGATTTTAGGGAGTTTGTGAGGGCAGACTGAGCTACCCTTAAATCATGGGAGGACACGCTCAATCCAGTTAGAAATAACAGAAGATTAAGGGTTTTAAACATCTGCATAACAGAACTTTACAACCTATCCAATTTGTGTAACTTCTGTTAAAAATTGCATGATTTTTTTATCACTCACAACTTACTCAAAATTATAGCTCAATTCTAAATTATCACGAGATTATTCATCGTGATTATCCTCACATTCGAGGAAAAATTGGAGGTCAATATCCGTGAAACTTTTACTGGCAAGGAAAATGTTATGAAATTATATAAATCTGCATCAGCTTTTAGCCTGGGTCTAGCACTAACACTCGTTATGTGTAGTGGGATAGAATTGAGCTTTACTGCACCAGGGTTGGCCCAAAAACTTATGAATCCTGGTGCTGCCAATGATGAATGGAGGCCAATCAAAAAAATGGTCTTTAATTACCTTGTCCAAGATTTCAAAAAGAGCGGTATTTATTTAGGACGAAGTGCAAAAGTTAAAGTTTCACCATTAATAATGAGCGGAGATTGGTTACTAGCAAGTTGGTTCATTGTTAGTAGAGAAAATCCAAATGGTTGGGCAGGTCAACTGTTGTTTAAAAAAGAAAATAATCGTTGGCTTTACAAAGGTGGTGGCAACTACATCCAAGATGTTCAGACCCTTATAGAGTTTGGTGTTCCACGCGAAAATGCAGAAGGTTTAGCAGAGGGTGCAGATATTTAAATGATAATAATTCAGAGTCAGATAGGCATTGAGCCGAGATAAGCGCAAAAGCGGAAATAGAGGCTGAAAACCGTTGCTAATTCTAGTTTTCAAAGATTTTAGTAGTTAGAGAAATTGCTACTTCAAATGGTCGCTTGATATTTGGTATCAAGACTATATAATTGCTGTAATCCTTGATATATTTGGTGTTTAGGGACTGTTAGTTACTAGCGTTCGCGGCTGTTTTAGGGGAATTTATGTTGTTAATTTTGACTTTTACCAACTTTCGATGATTGAATAGTTTCTTTCTTCATCCCCAAAACCCTTAAAAAATCAATGTTACTCTGCTGTCAAATGCCAACTTTCACCCAAAGGTTGGTATTTGAGAGAGCAAAAACAAAATTTATTAGTAACTGTGTACTAAATTCAGCCTGACTGTATTCAGGTAAAACTGGAGGTAGCAAAAAACCTGAAAGCTATATATGACAGGACTTTTCAGCCTCTATTTCCGTTTTTGCAGCTATCTCGGCTCTATGCCACCCAAATGCTTCTGAAAAATGGAGAACGCAATCCTAATAATCCCTATCAGGGATTGAAAGACTGCATAACATGAGCGTTCGCACAAAATACTCACTTGTGATTCCCATGCCCAGGCGTTCATTCACTGCCAGTTCTACTCCCTACTCCCGTAACCAAATTAGCTCTACCCTGTTATTTTGCTCAAAAGTTCTAGTGCTTGGGCAATTCGTACCTTTGTTTCGGAATATGGCTCATAAGCATACGCCATCTCAAACTCGTACTGTGCCTGTGCCTTACGGTTCTCAATTCCGTGAATTAACCCATAGATATGATGATGTCTTGCCCAAGAGTCATTAACAGATGCCGAAATGCGTAATGCTCCAAATGCGAAATCATAAGAACCGACAACAGCGTGACAAATTGCGCTACGGCAGCAGGAATTGTATTTATCTTGAGCAGAGCGAGCCGTTGCCAGTACGTCAGCTGTAGACCTAAAAAAGAGAGTTGTATGTCGTTGAGATGCTAACCAAGCTACGACTTCTTTAATCACATCAGGCGGGATGGGTAAACCAGCTTTGCTCACGATTAACAGATGCAAGATTTTGGCTGCTTGGTCTGAGAAACGCAATGCCAACTCAGCCAACTTTTCAGGTACACCAAACTCCTGGCGTAAATTAGGCTCTAACAAAAACTCCTCTAGAAGCAAACTTTGAAAGGATAATTTGATGATATCTGACTGCACATTAGTACCTAACTGCATACTAATAAACTGTAAATAGTAACTGAGTAGTTCAACTGCTGACTTAACTTCCTCAGTGGCCGAAGTTACCCAAATGTAGTGTTCCCAACCGAAAGCAAGGTCTAACTCTGTGACAATTTTCATTTTGTCCGCGAACCGACAGGCGTTAGCGGAGCTTATCGTAGATATCGCTGTTTGGTAAATAGAACGTCAAACGGTAAACCCTGACCCAAAAAAAACGGGGCTTGCCATTAAGCGTTCCCGCTATTAAAAGGTTGATTCAGGATATATCTGAGGTAGCAAAGGTCAAGTTTTCTTGTCACTGGCTCAGGCACTCTCACGCAACCAGAGCAGTGGAGATTAAACCACTTTTTGAGGTGCAAGACCAGTTGGGGCATACTACCAGTGATATGTAAGCCAACACGTAGCAATAGTTAGTTACAGTGGGGGAATGTAAAGAGAACTACTGTTATCTGGACGGTGGTGTAGATAGCGGCTGGTAGTTGCCACATTCGCATGACCCAAAGTTTGTTGCACCAATCCAATATCTGCACCAGCTTCTAAAGCATGGGTAGCATGAGCATGACGCAACCAGTGGGGCGAAACTTTTTTATTAATTCCGGCACGAGATGCAGCAGCATCCACAATCCGGTTGATTTGGCTTCTATCTAAGTGTCCCCCTCCCTTGCGGCTCTTAAACACAGGGGCATCATCAGCAGCATTACCCCGAAACTCCATCAATTCTGCCCATAGTTCCTTGGGAATAATTACAGAGCGCGATTTATTCCCCTTACCAATTACTGTTAATTGCCCTTGACTACCCCGTGCAACTAAGTTACACCACTGCAATCCGGTTAACTCGCTCACCCTTAACCCACTGGTGTACAATAATTTCAGAATCAGTAAATCTCGCTGCTTTTCCCTTGAGTAGCGGTACTGAGCTTGTTCTGTCGCCCAAACCATTTTTTGAATATCACGCTGAATTAACAGCCGTTCGCTGAGTCGGTCGGCAGACTTGGTTAACTTCAAAGCCGCACCCACATTGAATTGCATATATCCAATTTTGTGAGCAAAACTGATCAGCGATTTAATACAAGCTAAATAAACAGTCTGGGTGTTGGGTGCAAGTTCTGCAAGACTTTCCGAAAAAGCAAACAAATCCTCCACAGTTACTGACTGTAATGGCTTCCCCAAAAACCCCAAGAACCGAGTGATGTAACTGCGATAAGCGGCCACTGTACTAGAAGACTTACCATGCAACCACATTTCTACCAGTCGTTGTTGGGCATCGACTGGGGACAATTGAGCAAGCTGCTTTCTCTGATTTGTTTGTACTAAGGCAACTGGAGGCATGATTAACAAACAGAGGGATATAGCTAGGGGGGTGCGTCAGGTGCTTTTGGGGAGACAACAGTGATTGAACTACTCCCCTTGGGTGAGTGCCGCATCCAGGTAATTGCATCGTACTGCAAATTCAAGTCCAGTCGGCGTTTGTGTGGGAATAAATAGTAAAAAACCGGATGGGTAGTCCCTTATCTCTCCCTGTTTCCGGCTGAATACAACAAAAAACTGATTTGGTGGGATTCAGGATGGACTGCCATTCATCCAAATCACAATGTAGAGCCATAAACCAGTCACAGCATAAAATCGATTAACAAGTTTCAAATGTATTTCATCTTGCGATCGCCGTTAGGATAAAACCTCATGCACCAGCCGTTTCTCACTCGCCAGCGATCAATAAATATCCCTGCAAGCATTAAAGTCACCACACCAATCGCACATAGTATCGCCAAACGCCGCAGGCTAAAGTTGCGTTTTTTACTTGTATCCATGTAATTACACGCTGATTATAAGCTGGAAATCCGACAGTATTCATTCTCCCAAATACTGATTACTTCGTGAACCACCCCCCTCAATTAAGTTGGCCTTATCAATCCCGCCCCGAAAATTTCTCTACACCGCGCAATTGATAACTCTGCCTTATATACAGGGAGAATGACTGGCCCAACTGTCTATACTGGGTTCTACACTCCTGATTGAGTCCCTGCTATCAGTGAGTGATATCAACCTATTCATGGCGAGTGGCAAAAAAACTACTTATCAGTGTTTGGCATGGGGAGAATGGAGTGTCCCAGATCCGGGACAAGACAGCGAACGCTAGTTAGAGTTCCCTACTGTTTGCGTTAGGGGGTCTAATTGGAGTCTGTCTAACTTTGGTTTCAAAACAAAGCCAATTGGCTTTATCTGACTGCGCTGATGTTGCACTCTCCTTTCTCAAAAATAAAAAACCCAGTCGTTGTAACTGGGCTTTTGTGAGGCTATATTCCACTGACCTGATAAAACTCAAGAGCCGCGAGTAAACTATGGAATCGCACATTGGGCAACAACTGTCCCCACAATAGGGTTTAAAGAAGAAGCATTCAACATAAGTAGCTCATAAGATGCAAACATCCTGACAAAACAGCCCTCCCGTGCCATTTATGTTCGTCTGTTTTTCTTCCTTTTCTTTTTCTTTTTTTGAACTATACATTTAACAAGATGTTGCTTAAATGATGGTTTAGGAAATACTTCATTACAATATATACAAGTTACTGTTGGTAACGGATGGCATTTTTTGAGATGAGCAGCCAACTTTCTTTGCCAAACTAGCTGTCCACAGTATTTACAAGAAATTAATTCTGAAAGTATATTAGTTGAAATGCTCTGCAAATTTTTGGCAACCTTGCTAGGAAGAGATATGTTTAGTCTAATGCCTTGAACTTCTGCCTTGTAAAGATGCCCATAATCTATTTTCAACTTCTTAACTGAAATACCTAATCTCTCAGCCAAAGTCGTTTCATCAATTATATAAAGCAGTTGACTATTACTCTCTACTTTTACTATGGAACTAAGAATTCCAATTAAAATCTGCAACTTCTGCTGATCCAGAGTCTCCAAATTTGATAGTGTATTGAGTACACGCTGTCTGTCTTTTTTTTCTCTCCAGTATTTGTCCCAGCAATGATGAATTTGCCAAGGATAACCGAGACTATCAAAGTAGACAGAATCACCATATCCATTAGTGTGATAGTAGATATGTTCTCTGCACCAAGGACAACGTGTTAGGTAAGTTTCTGCCCTAGCTAGTAAAGAAGGCAGAGGCAAAGTTGTCTTAGGTAATGCCAACTTATTTGAGTTGCATTGGTGTCTACCACTTCCATTTGGCTCCCAAGGTTGCCAGTTGCCAGGAGAAACTTCCGACATAATAATAGGATGTCCACAGTGTTTGCAGTACCTTGGATAAGCCATTGATGATTCTGGTAGTCATGTCTGTCGTAAATTAAGCACCCTCAAGGTTTTCTCCCTTGAAGGAGTACCCATGTTCAGTTATCTATTTTGTTGCTTGACCAGCAGCAATTAATACTTCTCTATATAGCCAAGCTTCCCTAGCTGTTTTAAATCCATCCCTCCACTGTTTTTTATTGTTGACGCGATATCCTACTCCCCAGGTATCGTTTTCAAAGCAATAGTAGATTTTATAGAGCATTACTGGTTGAGCAAAATCACTTCCACAATCACCGTCATGTTCTACCACAGTAATACCATCTGGTTTTATACCGTAAAAACGGCGTTTGGCTTTATCTATATGAACTTCTACGACATCTCCTAAATGTTTAGAGTGGAAAATAATATTTCCGTCTACGATGGAATGATGTTTAGGATTATGTGTAGACATTAAGCACTCTTTGTAAGATTAACTAGATTTCACTTACAAAATAATTTTTGTTATTCCATCTGTCATCAGTAATAATTACAGGTAAAGAAATAAGCACCCTGATTGAGAGTGAATGTCCCGAAATCGGGACAAACTGCGAACGCCCCGACGCACCACTGAGGGACTGCGCCTACGCCCGACCCAAACTGAGCGCGTTGTTATTAGGCGTAAAATTATCAGCCTGTTGCTTTGGGATTATATAGTAAATTACTCTTATCAAAAAACTGGGAATTAAATAGCTACGCATTTTTATAATCAGGTAATGCCAAAAAAATCGCAGCAACGTTATCCTCCAAACTGGTCAGATATCGCCCTTGAAGTGAAACAAGCAGTGGACTGGCGATGTTCTAAATGTCAGTTGCAGTGCATTCGCCCCGGTGATGATACCTCCAATCTTACCCGTTCCCAGAGAATGGCATTAACATTAACAGTTCATCACTTTAATTTCAGGCCAGAAGATAATCGCAGAGACAACTTGTGCGCGTTATGCACAGCCTGCCATCTCAGTTTTCATACACGCCGCCGGGGGAATGTATCGCCTGGGCAGCTGTCTTTGTTTTGAGGTGGTGTATCGAAATTGGGGTAGTGCTAAAAATAGCGATCGCCTTCTTGTCCCGGATCTGGGAAAACTCACACCTAAAGGTGAAAATCTTGCTATTCCGAGACATCGGAATATCTCTATATTTATTCAATTCCCAGATCCGGGACTTCAATACATAAAGGTGGCATTCTTGAGTATTCCGAAACTTCGGAATATTTCTATATTTATTCAATATATTTACGCTGATAAGGCTTGCTGGGAGGGGGTTTCGGCGTATTACATTCTAGGTAAAGATGTCCAAATATTTATGATACCCGTGAGCTAGAACCGTAGAAAATCAAAGCCACATCTAGGGGAGCGATCGCCACAAACTTTATTATGGGCGGCAAGGTATTAACATAATAAAGTCCCAGGAATGGGACTACAAGCGCAATATGATGATAAGTCCGAGAAATCGGACTTGATGAGACACCAGAAGAAACTAAAACTAAATTAGCCCGCACCCGCTATATTGTTCGGCTCTGAAGATAAACCATTCTAAAAACTTGGGGAAACTTTCTCTCTTAATTACTTCATCCACATTAAATTGATAAAGTACCCCAAAGCGGGAGAAGTATATTCCCAAACTTTTTAAATCAATGGCATCTGGTTGGTAATTTTGAAAAATTACAGACAAAGCATAGTATCCGATCAATTGGTTTACATGACGGCGTTCTAAACTGAGTGCTTTAGACGTTTTGAAATCGACAAGCAAATCATCAATAATTAAATCCCCATCTGCTCCTCCTACTAAGAGTGATGCTTCTTGCCAACTGGGATTGAGAATTATCTTGCCCGATGATTTAAAAATTTCAGGGTTTAATAGTTGAACTAAATTTCGCAAGTCTTGAATGTCTATATCATTAATCGCTTCCCAATCTTCATCAATACGTTTACTGCGAAATACTCTTTCTAATTTTGCTAGCACTAGAGATGATGCCAGTAAATCATCTGTAAATTGTCCATCTTTCAAAAATTGTTGATAAGTTTGATCAACTCTCTCCCAGAGTTTTTGGGCTTTTTCGTACAAATTATTTCTCCCAATTTTTTGAAGGTAAGGCAAGGCTCTTCCTGCTACCCATCCTCTGTCTTTGGCGTGTGTGTTGAGATACTGTATATAAAACCGAAGCAGATAATCATAAGCCGTCCCCACTAACCGAACATCACCACCAGGGGGCGGCGATGCCAAGATTTCTTGTTTGACATTAAACTTTGGCTTTGGAAACTCTTGTGTAAATCTGCTACGAACATCTGGTTGTTCAAGAAAATCACTCAGACTCATAATTTTGTCTTCTTCCTAATTGATTGGGAAAATGGTATAGTTGTGTATATACAAGCTATACAAAAAGATGAAAAAACAAGCCAATTTCAAACTTCCCGAAGAGCTAATAAAAGCACTTCAAGATAGAGCAGCAGCAGAGCGCACGACTGCTACAGATTTGCTAGTTCAAGCCCTAACCTCTTTTCTAGGAAATCCAGAAAAAGAAGTTTCAAGTATAGGAAATGATATATATAATATAGCGGATTGTGTAGAAGAATTGAAGGAACGGGTAGATAAACTAGAAGCCAATAAAAACTTCTACTTCATGTATAACTCACCTTCATGTGAAGCAACTGATATAGACATTCGTATAGAAAGCGATACCTTAACTCCTAACTCAAAAGAGGAGGTTGCTTTGCTCAACAAGGTTGAAGAACTTGAAACTCAAAACCAAAATTTACAAGACCGAGTTGCTGCGCTGGAAGCAGTAATACAGGAATATCGGTATCAGAACCTATCAAAAAATCTTGAGCGGGAATTTAAAAGTTAGCACTAGCAATCAAGCATAAAAACTATCGCGGCTCTCGTTATGGTTATGGCTTTTGTGCTTGTCCCAGAAACGGGACTAATGTTAGGGCAGTCGCTACTCATCAAAGTTTAATGGCTTACCGTTGAAGTGTTGGTAAATTTTCTCCGGGTGAAACCAACTTGGTAAAGTCTTTTCTACATCTTCCAAGCTGTTACCTTGTTCATCTACAAGTCCATACTTCACAACAATTCTGTTAAGTGGTGTTTCGCCGTTAGCCGAAAACTTCTCAATTAAAATCATCCCAGCTTTACGAGTGCCAGCCGTACCAGGGGCAAAAGATTCGTTAGTGTCGTTGTGGGTTATCCCCAGCAAGAATGATTTAGCTTTCCTGGTATCCGTCAAGCTAAGTTTGAAGAAAGTATCTGCAATATCTCCAACTAACCCGCGTAGGTTGGTAAATTCGTCTACCAAGATTTGAGTTTTAGCAGTAGGTTTAGACTTAATTCTGTCAAGCCAATACTGTCCACAATCAGCCATAGCTGTTGATATTTCATCTTCTGACTGTGCAATGTTTTGACTGCCTATAAATTTCCACACATCGGCATTATCTCCAGTTGCATGACGGTCTATAAGGTAATAGATTGGGGCATCAAGGCAATATTTTCTAATCAATGCTATGGCTGATGCTGTGTATGTCTTCCCACTACCTTGATTACCAATTAACCATAGTGGTTTAAGTGAGCTAATAATTTTCCACAAATAACCATCTTCATGGCTCTTAAGGGCATCTACAAGAGACAGTTTAAGCTGTTCATCTGGGGAGACTTGAGCAGTAGTTTTGCTATCCTTGCTACTGTTGCTTATCTTCTCAATTTTCTTGTTGGTTTCAGCCGTTGCTAAATTATTATCAGCAATTTCTCTTTCCATTGCTGATAATTGCAATTCATGATTTTTGACTGCCAATTCACCCTGTAGTTGACCATTGAGGTGGTCTAACTGTACCTCACCAGGGGTCTTCATAGCCTCGATAGTTTCTTGGGTTTGTCTAGCTATAGCTTGCTTTGTAATCTCAGCCTGATTTTGTTTGCTGAAACCATATATATCAAGGTGTGATTGCTCTCTTAAATCGTTTTCAAGTGCCTGTATTTTGAGTAACTTAAACTGGCTATGTATTGCCTTTTCTTGGTGGTTGGTAAGAGATTTAGATACGCCGTAAGCAGTTAATAAAAATAAACTGGAAGCTACACCCCAAACAACTGCCTTGTCATCTTCTGGGGGTAAGATTCTCAATACCTTGATGTTGCTATCAAACAATTGGTTACGGCGTTCGCGGTCGATTAAGAAACTAATACCCCTCTTAATATCCGCACCTTTACAACTGCTTTGGGCATGACAGTATAAAGTTTCCTCAAACTTTATACTATCGCTGAACATGGGTATGGATAGGGTAAAACCAGAAGCTAGGAGTAAACCAACTAAGATTGTAGAACTACGACGTTGTTTAACTAACTTTGTGTTAAAGTCTCGTATCTCTTGCATTACCTACCCCTAACCATTCGGTAAATTACTTCACCTACACCCGACTTTTGCACCCATTCAAGCAGGTTGTTGACATTTAAGACTACATCAATAAACCCTGTTACTAAATAGTTAATAAATATCAATGTCACCAAACTGCTAACAAATAATTGGAAGCATCCCCAATTACCTTTAAACCTCATCTTGCTTATCTCCTGTAGCGAATTTTTTCAATATTGCTATCAATGTCAGTGCTGACATTATTAGCAGTAAACTAGCTGCAATATTTGGGAGTTGAAAGCTTAACCCCTCATTCGTTCTAATCTCATCATAAGTTTGGTTTATCTGTGCATAGGTATTGGCAACTTCTGAGCTAATCTTGGCTGTACCCTGCCAGCTAACACCTATCCCTAAACCTAGCTTGACTATACCCACTAATGGTTTATTACCTAGCGAAAATTCCCACTCTACAGAGGAAATTGAAAAGTTAAAACTATCGCCTACATCAATTAATCCTGGTAAACAGGATAAACAAAAGCTTGCTAACTGGATGATTGATAATGTTACCTGTAGGTGAAACAGTAGCCAACTGAGGGAACAGGAGCTAAACTGACACGCGATAAACAGTAAACCGCTATCTATACGCTTTCTTGCTTGAATATCTGCATAAAGTTTAGATTCGATGTGGTTTAAATATCTCGCAGTTTCTTGGTTTAGCTGATTATCCTGCTCTGCGTCAATATCATCTAGATTAGGGGGTAAGGGTGCTATCATAAGACTTTGAACAGGGTGTGGGGTGTGGGGTGTAGGGTGTAGGGAAAAGAAGAGCATCGAATTCCTGGAAGCCCCTACTTTTAATATGGGGTTCACTACACCCCACACCCTACCCCCTACACCCTTGTTAGCAGGGGATTAAAACTAGAAGCCTAATGCTGCTTTGAATTCGAGTAATTTACCTTTGATTCCTGTACTGTAATTTTTTTGAGGAATTAAGTCATATCTCGCTTCATCTCCTTTACTCAAAGCTTCGTTTAGTTGTCTGTTTTGTACTTGTTCGTTAGCAGCAATCTGTTTAATTTCTGGTCTGTTAGATTGCTCAATTAGTGCAGTTTGGTTGTCAACAGCGACTAAATGAGCATCGATGTAGCCTCTGATTTCGGTATAATTCATCTGGTATTGATGACGGGTATTTTCTGCATTTCTCGAATTAACAAACTCTGCTGCTAATTCTTTTCGCTGGTGTGCGTATTTGGTGTTACCCAGCATTACTTGAGATGCTGCTTTATCTATGGCGATGGCACTCTTACCAGCTTGTAGAAGAATGTCAGCAGTTGCCTTGTTATACGCTTCACTGCCATTGATAATCTCGATGTAGGCTTGTGCTAGTTTGGGGGCTAATTCTGCTGATAATCTGCCAAGTCTTGCTAGTTCCCCAATCTTTTGAGCCGATACAATATCCCCTTGCATAGCTTTATCGAAGTCTGCAAGTGTTACGCCGAATTTTGAGCCTAGCACTTGGCTCAAACGTTTACCTTTTGGGGCAACATGGTTTTTTAGCTTGGGTGTGTTTTGTAGCTTTGTTGGTTGATTCATTGGTTGATTCATTGGTTGATTCATTCTGGTATATCCAAATAGGTATTTGGGTCATTGAAATAGCGGTGCTGAGGCTTTATCACCCTGCTATTGAATCGGAGATTATCAAATACAACTAGACCTGATAGTAGGGTAATAACTAACAGAATTAGAACTGGATTAAACCTGAGTTTTAAGGTGTTATCCTGCTTTGATACCCTTAATTGCAAAGCATTTAAGGGCTGTTTTGACTTGGCTTTTGAAGTCTGTATTAGCCTGATTAATGTCTTTTGCTATCTGGTTTAGTCCATCATTCAAATGCTGAGAAGTTTCGGCATTGGTACGCACTAACACGTGCCGGACTTCATCAACCATGCTGTCTATTTTTTGCTGGTTAATTTGTGCTTTGTAGGCGACGAAGGCGGTAATGGCTTGTCTAATTTCTCCTATGCCTTCTTCTAGTGAGTCGCCGGAGTAGTTGAGATGATCTGCGATAGATTCAACTTCGCCAAGCTGTAGTTCGATGCCCATGTTTTGAGCAGTCGTAGATACTAATTCAGCTTTGTCTTGAACTGCTAGGGCGGCTTGTTCTGCTTTGTACTGGGATGAAGATATAGGTGCTAATTCTTCAGTATCTTGGTTATGTTGATTGTCTAGACGTGTATCTAGATGCTTGTCTATATCACTGGTTAAAGTTTCCATTTCTTCCGTGATAGTTGGTTGAATGTTTCCAGTTTCACCACCTACACAGATGGATGTTTCTTCTACTTCTGGGGTGGTTGGTTCTAGTTCATCAGCAATTACTGTTAGTTTAGTTGCGTTGTTCATAAAGTGTTGAAATATTGCGTCAACTTCTTCATCAGTTGGATTATCAGCATCTACAACTATTTGGTTGTAGATAACCCGAATTTCACCTGAAGTTACCTTCAATCCTTTTCTAGATAGTCGTGATTGAATACGTTTTGCAATTGTTGCCACCATGTAAAATACTCCTTAATTAACTGACTTTTGCAAGTTGTGATGATTGATTTTTAGCTTTGTAGATGAGAGCAGTAATAGCGATCGGAAGTAAGGCAGATTTGCTATAAAATCCGGTTGCTTTATAACCTCCGATGGGTTTAAACCATCTGCTGATTGTACTTTGGTGTGGTTTTACATTCACTTTCTCTAGAATCTTTAAAAATTCCTCACCCGATAAACCCTCACCTAGTAATGGTTCTATTTGTTTGTTGATTAATCCTTTTACCAGATGGTATTGGGTGAAGTGTCTAGGTGATGTTTTCTTCAGTGATAAGAACAGTTCAAACCCATATTTGGAGAGTGGCAGTTCACAACTATTCATTACTTTTTTGACTCTCCACCAATGGGTGTCAGATACTCTTGCACCTACCAAAGTCTCATAAATGATTCGGGATTCTTCCATAGTCCATATATGCAATATGCTCTAGTGGTAATTTGCATAAATTCCCTATGAAGTATTCGCATCTCGCTTACTTGTATTTCACATCATGCGTATGTGTATTACTCACCCTGAGTCTTAAGCAGTGCAAATCTTCACTTTTGAGTAAATATGCTGGTTTTGAATTACCCAGTTAGCTGCTAAATCCAGCACTTTCCAAGCACGAAAAGCTTTTGGGGATTCAGTGCGATCGCATAAACTCGGCATAGTGCTATTATAACATCTAATTGCAATCTTACAAGATGCAATTTAAGTCTGATAAGATGATTTCCAAGAACCTATATACTCTTTGTGACTAAAATAAGATGCAAATGTAATACTATGCGTGATGTGAGTAAAAGATTTACGATAACTGTTCCCGACTCGGTTTTTGACGAACTGGAGGACTGGGCCGACCAGCAAGGCAGACCTACCGCCAACCTTGCATCATTTTTAGTGGAAACCGGAGTACGCCAAGCGAAGGAGAAGGGAGAGTACACACCTAAAAAGAAAAAATAGCTATCTATGCGATCGCCAGAAAGCTCCTGTCACAAGAAGCGAAATTAAATTATTTAGGGTAAAAATGTGACTAAACAAAAATTTAACAATTCATCCTAGAGCCTGAAAAAGCCATTGTGGATGGTAATGCCCTAACGTATCAAAGCGAAAATTACTTACGTAGAACACGCATACTAATTGCCATTCAATATACAATGTGCAAGAATGTATTTGCAGTACAACTGTACTAAATACTCATGAAAAAGAAGCGGCCAAATAGCCAAGTGAAGTCCGTCACCGTGAAGCTGAATCCCACCACCCACGCCCAGCTAGTATCTCACGCTGCGCTCCACGGAGTGGGACTCAGCACGCTGATCAGGGATGCACTTATTTACTGGCTGCAACAAAATCCGTAACCCCAGGATGGCATCTGCCAAAGAAAACTTACACAAAGTAGAGCCTTGAAAATGAATAGATAAATAATCGATACAAAAAATGTGAGAGTTCACCAGCGACAACCATGCAACACATCAAGCCGAGTCATTTATCTATGTTGTACCATTGGCTGCGAGAGGTCATTAATTACCTCCAATGGCAGAAAGTCCCTAGCTAAATGCCAGAGACTTCCCAAAGTTTTGCAACGTGGATGTTCGCAGCATCTCGTTGCGTATGAAAGAAAAGGTTTTGAAATGAAAGAACTTGCAGAAAGCAAACCAGCTGCTTTCAACTCTGCTTTGCATTTCTCAAATAATACTACCACAGAATTTGAGAAAGCCTCCACAAAAAAATCGACACAATTTTACAAACTCACCCTTGAAGATATCCGCAGGGATTGGGAATTGGGATGGACAAATTTTTCAATTTTTGGAGGTGCAACATGGTAGCCTCTGCACTCCCAAATCACTCCCCAGTAATCACATCAAAGCCGCACCTGTGGACTGCCAAATTAGAAGCAATAGTATCTCTTTCTAATCGCTTTGCCACAGGTGACTTGCTCGATATTCCCCAATCACTAGACCAGGGGCTACACATAATTTTGGTGGACAGTGAAACACCAGAAACAGCAGTCAGAGCAGGAATTTATCAAATACTGTCGTCTGGTAACACCCCAGCAATCTACGAGACACGCCAGCCTCTAGAAATTTTTACGGCAGACCAATCTTTATCAGTCGGCGAATTATCAGGACAGATTGTAGAGTTTTCCCAGAGCTACGAGCAGTGGTTGCACCAGAGATCGAAAAGTAAACTATCTCTCAAAGATGCAGTAGAGATAGCGAAAGTAGTAATGGCTTATGAAAAAGAGCCACAAAAGTCTGTAGAGCTTGGTACGCTTAGGATGCGGTGCGACCAATCTTCCTACGACTGGAATAAGCTCATGGAGAAATTAGAAAGAGAGTTTTTGCAGGAATTGCAAAAGCGAGGAATTACATTTGAAAACCCAACTGCTCTTGTAGACACTGCCAAAATCCAAGAAGAATACATCAGGCTGCTTGAGAATGCGGCAGATGATGCTGCTATTGAGAAATTCAAAATTAAAGTAAGGGAGCAATATTCAGGGCTTCAGCCTTCGGAATTAAATAAGCTATTAGAAGCCCTCACTAATCAATTTCAAAGGCAGCAAGCCCAAGAAGATGAAATTAGCGAAATTGCAAAATTAGTTGACGCAACAGAGCAAACAATTAACTTGGCTGACTATTTACCAGCAAAAATAGCTAACCCCTTGGCTCAATATAGTCACTGGCAGAATTTACGCCATGCTGTTGTCTTCACTTCGTTTATTACAGCTGTAAGCAGTCTACATAAAGTCGGGACAGAACTGATTTTACAGCGAAGTGTAGGGTTTAAAGTTCCCCCAACTTTATTTGGCGCGATCGTCGCAGAATCTGGTTCTAAGAAATCACCAATATTTAGAGCCACAGCCAGAGAACCGCTAAACGTGCTGAAGAAAGATGATGCAAAAGAGTATGAGTTGGAGTTAAAGCAATACGAGGCTGAACTAAAACAATGGAATGAATCCGAAAAAGGCAAGAAAGGAGAATGTCCACAAGAACCCCCCAAGCCCCCACTCTACTATTTCTCAGATGCTACAGGTGAAGGTATCAAGGCACAAGCGGCAAGCGCACCAGACAAAGCACTGTTTGCACTGGTTGATGAGTTAGCCGGATTTTTCAATTCATCTAATCAATATCGTGGTGGACGAGGTAGCGACAAACAAGATTTACTCAGCTACTTTGACGGCACTGGGGCAACTGTGCTGAGGAGTGGCGGCGTAAAAGTTGACGTAATGCAAATTTACCTCAGCATCTTAGGCACGATTCAACCAGAAATCTTACGCCAAGCAATGGGCAATACCAATGATTTTGATGGCTCATGGGCTAGATTCTTAATCGCCATTCAACCTAATACCCCCAGCCAGTTACCAGATGAAAACCACGTTGGGGTAGATATGAAGGATTTGCTGGCTACCTACTTTAGAGCCATTCACAACTTACCCAAAACAGAATATAGGTTGAGTCAGGATGCTTTCAAGTTGTATCAGTCCTGGTACAACCGACTTGAGCAATTGCGTGTCAGCCATCCGTCAAGCGGGATGAGGGCAGTATACAGCAAAGCAGAAGGTCTAACAGGTAGGTTAGCTCTAAATCTCCACGTCCTCCATGAACTGGCAAGCGATCGCACTCCATCAATAGAAATTCCTTTAGCGCGGATCAAGGAAGCCATCAACTTGATGAAGTTTTATATCGGACAAATTAAGCTGATTCACGCATTTGTGGATGATTCTAGTCCAGTGCCACAAGTGTTAAAAATTATTGAGTTGTCCAGGCGTAAGCAGTTGGGCGGCGAGGAAGGATGGATCAAAGCCAAGGACATTCAAAATGCTACTTCCAAGAAACAACGCCTTAAAGCTAATGAAGTTCGGGAGTGGATTATTCAAGCCGCTAAATCTGGGCATGGCGAAACCAGGGGAGAGGGTATCCGATTAGAATTTAGGGCTTTCATGGAAGAAGTAGGCAAGAGTAGGTCAAAAAGTAGGTCAAAGGTAGGTTATGAACCTACCGATGAAAGTCTTGCTATATCTAGCTTTCAAGAAAAAGTAGGTTTTGTAGGTCATAGTTATAACGATTCGCCTACTTCTCAAATCAACCAACCAACCACAGATGGCTTGCCAGACAATCAAGATTTAGTAGGCTATGAACCCATTAAACCTACTAACGCCGAAAACCTTGATACAGCAACAGTTGTAGCGGTAGGTCAAGAGCCTACTTTTCAAACTACCGTTGAGCCTACTTTTCAAAGTATTCAGTCTGAGCTACTGGGTCAGCCGCAAGACGAACCCCAAAATACGGCTACAGATACTATTGATGAAGCTTTGCTAAATGTTTCTGAATTTAGTGTAGATACGTCGATTCAGGATGAGTCTGCAACACTTCCCCAGCCCATAATTACAGTAGATGAGCAATCAACCCCATCTGTAGTTAAAGCGGATAAGCCAGTTTCGCTGTCGCAGGTTGAGCGTGATGGCGGTAATATCGATGATTTTATAGGGCATCAAGTAGAAGTGCGATCGCTTGGAGGAGACATCAAGTTTGTCGGCACGATGGTTTCTCGTGACTCAAAAAATGGGATTGTTAGTGTTGAAACTTCTCAGGGCAATAAAACTGCATATCTTCATGAAGCTTATTTATCTTTGGGAACTTGACGCACATTCAATTTGAATCCCAATCCCAAATCCGGGATTTAATCCCACAGACTCAACAAACCCCAACCCCTTGCGGGAAGGGGCTTTACCCCAATATTCCGAGTTCCCGTAATAGAACTCATAATATTACGGGAAACCGTAATATTAATATGTTTGATATTGCGGTTTGCCGTAATAGACGTGAAGCCGAGATACGTGTAAAAAGCTGCAAGATGGTCTGAAAACTCCTACTATATATAGGTTTCAGCAATTTTCAAGTGAAATTGACATTCTGGTACAAATCTTGGGTATCTATAGCTACAAAAACCGGAGTATCTATTAACTTTATTTACAGATTTTACAGCTAAGACAATGGGCATCTGTCACAATGAATTGTCTAAAACCCTTACAGACAAATAGTTATAGCTCAGAGCATAGGCTTTCTACCACACAGTATTTATTATTCTCTTTGGTAAGCGAAAAGCAATTATTGACCCTTACACTGCAAGTATGTTCAGGCAAAATACTACATAAGCCTCAAAAACGCTCAAACTTATATATAGCAAGGCTTTTCAGACCATCTTGCAGCTTTTTACACGTATCTCGGCTTCACGTCTAATACGAATATATTCAATATTCCGAGTCCCCGTAATATTTAACATCAAAATATAAGATGTGCTTATGAATCACCCCCAAAACCAGCGATTTTCGTGGGGCTGATAGCGGGGTCATCGTGCCAAAACGGGTTTTTTGTACGCTAAGGAAATTCTCATACTGCCAAACGCTTACTGTGCCTTGCTTTTACCAAAAAATATTTCTGTGCAGTAGCACTTCAATAGCTCACTACCCCCAATACGTAGTGGAAAAATAATACCAATTTTTCCACTACAAAAGTCATGCGGTTGAGGGGTGAAGTTTATAAGATACATTTATAATTCGCCCTAAAAAACCAGCAAAATTCGTGGGTAAAAAATTGACAGATTGCAGTTCGCCAGAGATATGCAAGTCCCAAATCCGGGATTTAATTCCCCAAACGCAATAAACTCCAATCCCTTGTGGGAAGGGGTTTGAGTTAATATTACGGGGACTCGCAATAGAAGTTAAATATTGCGAGTCCCCGTAATATCAATACATTCCATATTACGGCGACTCGCAATATTGACACTCATACAAGTGGATGAGTGTCGCTACTTTTCTCCCCCATATAAGATGTAGTTATTAATTGCCCCCCAAACCAGCGATTTTCGTGGGAGCTAAAACCGATAGATTGACAACAAAAGCCTCGAACAAAGAACGAAATCGCTAATTCGTTATTTCTGGTTTTAGCGAAAATGTGTTTACTTGATAACGAAAACACGATATAAATAAATCGCTATAGGGCGAAAGGACGAAATAAAGATGGCCTTATTAGTGGGTGTTATTTCTCAAAAAGGGGGGGTGGGTAAAAGCACCCTGGCTCGACTCATTGCCCGTGAATATGCTGCTGCTGGTTGGGATGTCAAGATTGCCGACCTAGATATTTCTCAAGGTACAAGTACCGATTGGAAACAACGCCGGGAACTTAATGATATCCAGCCGGAGATTGCAGTGGAACAATTCCGCACTGTAGCGCAAGCACTTAAGCACGCCGATGTTTATGACCTGATGGTTATGGATGGGCCACCCCATTCCATGCAAGGAACACTAGAGATTGCCCGTGCAAGTGATTTGCTTGTTCTCCCCACTGGTTTATCACTGGATGACCTGAAGCCATCGGTACTGTTGGCGCATGAATTGGTCAACTCCAAAATTCCAGTAGATAAAATTACCTTTGCTCTGTGCAGAGTTGGCGATCGCGAGAACGAAATTGAGGAAGCCCGATCATACATCCATAAAGCTGGTTATTTCACAGTAGCAGGGTCAATTCCTGAAAAGACAGCTTACCGACAGGCTTCTGATAACGGTCGTGCTGTTTCCGAAGTTACGTTTCCTACCTTAAAGCAACGGGCAGAACAAGTAGCCCAAGGAATTATTGATTTGTTGAGCGAGTACGAAGAATGATATGGCAACTAAACCACCACCACCACCACGCAAACCAAATAAAGGTGAACCACCTAACATTAATGAAACAAAGTCCAACTTGGAGAAACCTGACCCTGGCGAAACAGTCAACCTGAATTTTAAAGTCCCTGCCGAGTTCAAGCGGGATTTTAAAATTGCGGCGGCTACTTATGGCTGTACCCAGGTTGAGCTACTACAGCGTATTTTCAAGTTCTGGGCAGAGAATCAGGGGTAATCTTCATTTCGTTCTTTCGCTAACATACGAAATAACGGATTCTTGCTTTCTTGATTTAGCGATTTCGTTATTGTAGAGGTCATCGCGCCATTTTGCCATTTTGGGGGCAATGACCCCACAATTAATTTTGCTAGCAATTTTAGTTCGTCCAGAAAAAATTCAATCCTTTCACAAATGGATAGGAAGGTCTGTTTTATCTAACCAAAGCCACACCTTCGTCCAAATTGTTGTTTGGAATACATCTCTACTTAATTACCGTAAATTTACGGGTTTAGGCAGGAAAATGTTCTGTTAAAAAAGGTATTGATAAAAAAATAAACCTTTATATGTCTAAAGTTACGTTTAATTTATCTAATAAACGAAGCGTAAGTATTATTATTGACAGTGATACATAATGCTTGCCAGTGCTAGTTGGAAACCATCCTGACTGCCTGGTTTACACTGCCAGATTCTTCAACTCAGGGAAATGATGACAGATACCTTAATACCCACCCCCGGCTCTATAGTTAGCTGTCGCAGTCGGCAATGGGTAGTGCTACCAGATGAAAATCAAGACCTAATCCGTCTCCGTCCCCTGAGTGGCAACGAAGAAGAAATAGTTGGCATTTATCGGCACTTAAACCTAGAACCCCTAGAAGCTGCAACATTTCCCCAGCCCAGTGGCAACAGTATTAAAGACCACACTGCTGCCGTCTTACTCATGGATGCAGCACGACATTTGCTACGAAGTGGGGCAGGGCCATTTCGCTGTTTGGGTAGGTTATCATTGCGTCCTCGTCCCTACCAGCTAGTCCCCCTGTTGATGGCATTGCGATTAGAAACAGTGAGATTGTTGATTGCCGATGATGTGGGTATTGGTAAAACCATAGAAGCTGGATTAATTGCCCGTGAACTTTTAGACAGGGGGGAAGTGAGACGGATAGCAGTATTGTGTCCTCCTCACCTCTGTGATCAATGGCAGCAAGAATTAAGAGAAAAATTCCATATTGACGCTGTGGTAGTTCGTTCAGGTACAGCTTCTAAATTAGAACGGGCAATCCCCAATGGTTCTCATGTATTTAGTTACTATCGCCACATAATTGTTAGCCTCGATTATGCCAAGGCAGAACGTCGTCGGGCTAGTTTTATTACCCATTGTCCAGATTTGGTAATTGTGGATGAAGCCCACACTTGCACCCGTCCTGGAAGTAAAAGTGCATCTCAACAGCAACGGCATCAATTAATTCAACAGATAGCAGAGAAAACAGACCGCCATTTGTTATTACTCACCGCTACCCCCCACAGTGGCATTGAGGAATCTTTTCTTTCCCTGTTGGGCTTACTCAAACCAGAATTTGAAAATTTGACACTGGATAAACTCACAGAGAAAGAGCGAGATAAACTGGCCAGTCACTTCATCCAACGACGTAGGGCAGATGTCAAACTCTGGTTGGGTAACGAAACACCCTTCCCAGAACGCCAATCTGATGAAGAACCCTACAAATTATCTAAGGAATATAAACAACTGTTCGAGGAAGTGTATAACTTTGCACGGGGATTAGTGAAAACTACTACCAAAGACATGACTTATGCCCAACGTCGGGGACGATATTGGTCAGCATTAGCATTGATTCGGTGTGTGATGTCCTCCCCTGCTGCGGCTGTGGCTACATTAAGTCGTCAGGTAAGTAAATCCAGTGATGGCAGTTTGCTGGCTGATTTAGACGAAGATTTAATGAGTTCTTATGTTTATGACCCTACAGACCAGGAGCAAGCTGTAGATGCCTCTCCCACAGTGGTGATAGAACAGGGTCAGCAAACCTACGGTGAGGCAGATAAACGTAAGCTACGTACCTTTATCCAAGCAGCTAGTAAGTTACAAGGGGAAAAAGACCAGAAATTACAAGCTTGTATTGGCTATATCCAAACTTTACTGGCAAATAACTACAATCCCATTGTCTGGTGTCGCTACATTGCTACAGCTAATTATTTGGCAGATGCTCTCAAACAGAAATTAGAAAAGAAAGGCAGTCAAATTCGCGTTATTGCTATTACTGGGGAATTGTCCGAGGATGAGCGAGAAATTCGCCTCCAAGAATTAAAGTCCTATCCCCAAAGAGTGTTGGTAGCTACTGACTGTTTAAGTGAAGGGGTAAACTTACAATCTCATTTTAGTGCTGTTATTCACTATGACTTGCCCTGGAACCCTAATCGTCTAGAACAACGGGAAGGGCGAATTGACCGTTATGGACAAACAGCACCACAGGTAAAAAGTTGTTTACTTTATGGGCAGGATAACCCCGTAGATGGCGCAGTATTAGAAGTGCTGATTCGTAAAGCGGTACAAATACATAAAACTTTGGGAATCACTGTGCCTGTACCAATGGATAGCACCACTGTTTCGGAAGCAGTGTTTAAATCTTTGTTTGATCGGGCTACAGATGCAGTGCAGTTATCACTGCTGGATTTATTGGATGAGGGAGAATCTGCTGTTGAACAGGTGCATAAACAATGGGATAAAGCGGTAGAACGGGAAAAAATCAGTCGTACCCGCTTTGCTCAACGCGCTATCAAGCCTGCGGAAGTAGAACAGGAATTAATGGAATCTGACCAAATCCTTGGTAGCGAGGAAGATGTAGCTAGATTTGTGAAAAATGCTTGTGAGAGTTTGTCCTGTTCACTAATTCAGAAAAAACAAGGATGGCTATTACCGACAATTCCTGCTTTCCTACAACCAGTGTTAGGGGATAAGCCTCGTTTAATTACTTTTACTACCCCTGCACCGGAAGGGGTTGAATATGTAGGGCGAAATCATCCCTTGGTGGAAGGATTAGCACGTCACATTCTGGAAGAAGCTCTGATCAATGCCAAAGAGCCAATCGCAGCTAGATGTGGCTTTACTACTACTGATACCGTGACTAAGCGGACAACTTTATTGTTGTTGCGTCTGCGGCATTTGTTAAACAGTGCCAGAAGGAATGCAGATAAGTCCCCTGCTACATCCTTGTTAGCTGAGGAATGTGTGGTAGTTGGGTTTACAGGCCCTCCCTCGAATCCGAGTTGGTTAGCACCGGAGGAAGCGAAAGCACTGTTGGAGCAAGCTAATCCTGTGGGTGATGCTCCTTTTGGGATGAAGAAGGAGGAAATTGAGGAGTTGTTGCATCGAGTTGATGAGTTAAAAGCAGATTTAGAACAATTTGCCCAAGAGCGATCGCACTCCTTATTTCAATCCCATCAGCGTGTCAGGAGAATTACGCAGGAAGGCAAGATTCAGGTACAACCACAATTACCAATGGATTTACTGGGGGTATATATCTTACAACCAGGGAAGCGTAAATCAGGTTAATGCTTACGTCTTAGCTTCCAGGGGAGAAGTGCTAAGGCGCGACTATCAGGAAACAATTTTGGTGGGTAATCTCGGAATTTTCAGTGGAGTAAAGCGGTAATGGGTGTAGCAGGTGTAACTTTAGCAGGGGTACAATTCGAGGGGAATTTACTGGCAGCAGACATCACTGCTGAACTGTTAGCGGGAAGTATCAAAGGACAAGCAGCAGCAGATTTTGGTTTAGCCAAATCTGACAAATTAGAAGATGAGATTGCGATCGCCTGGGGTGATGTTAAAACCTATTGGGTAGCATTCCAACGTCAATTAGAAAGGTTAAACCCTGAAGATACTGCTACCAGCGTTACCCGTGAAATGTGGGCAGTTCCTTTATTACGTAGTCTTGGTTATATCCCCGTATATACCCCGAAAGCTGAGGTAGTGGAAGGACAAACCTATGCTATCTCCCATCGTGCTGAAGCAGGGGAAAATAAACCTCCGATCCATATTATTGGTTGTCGTCTGGATATTGATAAACGTCCTCCCAGTGGTACACCCCGGTTATCAGCACACGCTTTAGTACAGGAATATCTCAACAAGACTGAGCATCTTTGGGCTATAACTACTAATGGTTTTCGTTGGCGGTTATTACGTGATTCCTCTTTGATGACTCGCCTTACTTATATCGAATTTGACTTAGAGCAGATACTTAATGGCGAGAACTTTGCCGAATTTGGCTTATTTTATCGGCTTTTCCACCGTTCCCGCTTACCCCAAACTGCGGATGATGCGGATAAATGTTTGTTGGAATATTATCATCAAGAGAGTTTACAGCAAGGGGGAAGGGTACGCGATCGCCTCCGGGATGGTGTAGAAAAAGCATTAATACAACTAGGAAACGGCTTTTTACAACATCGTGATAGTGAAAATCTCCGCCAAAAACTAGCTACTGGTAATGGGTTAAATGAAATAGGTTATTATCGCCAACTACTGCGTTTAATTTATCGTCTCTTATTCTTAATGGTGGCAGAATCTCGCAACTTATTATTAATCGGAGAAGACGCAGAAAAAGCCAGAATCTATCTTGAATATTATAGTATTGAAAGATTAAGAGAATTAGCAGAACGTCCCCGCTATCGTCGGGAAGGTTTTCAAGATATTTGGCAAGGTTTACGAGTCACTTTTAAATTATTTGATGAAGATTGGCGCGGGAGAATTTTAGGTTTATCGCCTTTAAATGGTGATTTATTTGGTTCACAAACATTGACAGATTTAGATGATTGTGGTATTGATAATTATGATTTATTAACTGCCATTCGTTGTTTATCTTTGTATGAAGATAAAGGGCAATTACGCCGGGTAAATTATGCTGCTTTAGATGTAGAAGAATTGGGTAGCGTCTATGAAAGTTTATTAGATTTTCACCCACAAATTACCAATAATCAAGGCATTTATGAATTTAATTTAGTCTTTGGAAGTGATAGAAAAACCACAGGTTCTTATTACACTCCTCCCCAACTTGTACAACAGTTAATTAAAACAGCTTTAGAACCAGTAATAGAAGAAAAACTGAAGAACCTAACCCCCCAACCCCCTTCCCTACAAGGGAATGGGGAGAGTTCCCCTCTCCTCGCAGGAGAGGGGTTAGGGGAGAGGTCAATTTCCCCCCAAGAACAAGCATTATTAAGTATTAAAGTCATAGATCCTGCTTGTGGTTCTGGACATTTTTTATTAGCAGCAGCACGACGCATAGGTAAGGAATTAGCGAAAATTAGAACCGGGGAAGCACAACCCGCACCAGAACCTTTAAGAATTGCCATTAGAGATGTAATTCAAAATTGTATTTATGGGGTAGATTTAAACCCTTTAGCGGTAGATTTGTGTAAAGTTGCTTTATGGATAGAAGGGTTTGCTACTGGTAAACCATTGAATTTTTTAGACCATAGAATTAAATGTGGTAATTCTATGGTAGGGGTATTAGATTTAGATTGTTTAGATGGGGGTATTCCTGATCATGCTTTTAAACCAGTGACAGGAGATGATAAGAAATTATCTACAAGTTTGAAAAAGCGGAATAAAAAAGAACGAGAAAATCAAGGACAATTATCTATTTTTGAAACTTCTGCCAATGATAATTACATCTTTGCTAAACTATGGCAAGAATTAGCGGACTTTTCCGAAAATACACCCCAGGAAGTTAAAGAAAAAGAGAGAAAATATCAAGATAATCTTTTAGATAATCATTGGTGGTTGAAAAAAGCAGCTTGTAATTTATGGACTGCGGCATTTTTCATGACTTTAACTGAACATAATTTACAACTTTTACCAACTACAGCAACCCTAGACAGGTTAAAACGGGAAACTGTCCAAAAAATCCTCAATTCTCAATCTAATTACGAATTACGAATTACGAATTACGAATTACAAACTGTGGTAGATGCTGCGAATAATTTAGCCAAGCAATATAATTTCTTTCACTGGGCTTTGGAGTTTCCAGAAGTTTTTGAAGAAGGTGGTTTTAGTTGTGTTTTGGGTAATCCTCCTTGGGAGAGAATTAAGTTACAAGAAAAGGAGTTTTTCGCTTCTCGCAGTTTAGAAATTGCTAATGCACAAAATAAAGCTGCACGGGAAAAGTTGATTAAAGAATTACCTAAGAAAAATCCCGCTTTAGCGCAAGCTTTTGAGGATGCTAAACATGATGCGGAAGCACAAAGTAAGTTTATTCGGGAGTCGGGGAGATTTCCGTTAACTGCTGTGGGTGATATTAATACTTATGCTGTGTTTGCTGAAACTATATACAAAATTATGGCATCTCCTGATAGTCACGGTGGAATTATTATTCCAAGTGCTATTATTACGGCAGATACAACTAAGGAATTTTTCAGTTTTGTTGCAACTCAAGGACATTTATCTACTGTTTTAGATTTTGCAGAGATTAGAGATTTCTTTATAGGTGCTGGAAGTCCAGATCCATTTTGTCTTTTTACTTTACGAAAAAGAGGAGATATACAAACTCCATCTGAATTTGTATTTAAAGCATTAAAAATTTCTGAAATTCAAAATCCTATCAGAAGAATAAAACTTTATCCTCAAGATTTTTCACTTGTTAATCCTAATACTAAAACCTGTCCGGTTTTTCGGACAGATAATGATGCAAAATTAGTGAAAAAAATTTATACGAAAGTACCTATCCTGGAAGAAGAATCGAAAGAAATAACACCTTGGTTACACTCATTCAAAGGTGGTTTATTTCACATGAGTAACGATACTAATTTATTTTCTGAATCTCAAAAAGATAACTCACTACCTTTATATGAAGCAAAAATGATCTATAATTTTGATCATCGTTTTGGTTCATACGAATCAAGAGGGGATGAAAGAGGATTTGCAACTTTACCAGAAACACCAATAGAGAGATATCAAGATTTGCAATATAAAGTTAGTCCTTTTTACTGGGTATCCAAATCTGATGTTAACCAAAAAATTGGAGATATTTGGGATAAAAATTGGTTAATAGTTTTTAGAGGTGTAACAAAAGCTTTAAATGAAAGGACAGCAATTTGTACTGTTATACCAAAATCTGGTGTAGGAAATAGCTTATCTTTAGTATTTTTAGGACAAACTAATCTTTTATTACATTGTTGTTTTGTTGCTAATTTTAATAGTATTGTTTTTGATTATGTTACTCGTCAAAAGATGAGTGGAGTTAATTTGAATCTTTTCATAGTTAAACAACTTCCTGTAATTCCCCCAGAAAGATACACAGAAAAAGACATAGAATATATCACCCCCCGCGTACTTGAATTAGTCTACACATCCTGGGATATGCAACCCTTCGCATTAGACATGGGATATGAGCGTGAACCCTTCATTTGGAATCCTAACAAACGCGCATTAATCAGAGCAGAATTAGACGCATATTACGCCAAACTTTATGGTTTAACCCGTGATGAACTGAGATATATTTTAGATCCTGCGGATGTCTATGGTGCAGAATTTCCCAGTGAAACATTTAGAGTATTAAAGAACAATGAAATCAAACAATATGGAGAATATAGAACCCAAAGATTAGTATTAGAAGCGTGGGATAGAATTGTCTGAATCAGGATAACCAGGATTATAGGATGTACAGGATGATAGAATAATTCGTAATTCGTAATTCGTAATATTTCCTATGGCTACGCCACGCAAGCTATCGGAAACGCTACGCGAACCTAATTCGTAATTCGTAATTATTTTGTCATAATTATGATAACTGTATTTTATAATCTTAAATATTCACCAATAATTTATCAATAACATCCTGTAAATCCTTAAATCCTGGACATCCTGATTCAGACAAAAAAATTAATAAATGAAACGTAAAGTTTTATATTATCTGCTTTTATTAGTTGCATATAAGGATAATTGTATTTTATAATCTTAAACATTCACCAATAATTTATCAATAACATCCTGTAAATCCTTAAATCCTGGACATCCTGATTCAGACAAAAAA
>NZ_LUHJ01000004.1 GCF_001597745.1 Anabaena sp. 4-3
CGCGAACGGGTGAGTGTGGGCTTCTCAATGACTCCCCTATGAGGACATTAATTGAGCTTTGAGGGCGTGCGTCCCACGCGCCTTTATGTTTATTGCCGCATTCAAATCCCTGCACAAAATAGTATGACAAACAGGACAATTGTGCATTCTTTGAGATAGCGGCTTTTTAACTTTGTGACCGCAGTTAGAACATTCTTGGCTAGTACCATTTGGATTTACAGCTATTACCTTCAAACCAGCATTTTCGGCTTTGTTTGAAAGTATTGTTACAAACTGTCCCCATCCGGCATCATTGACACTTTTAGCTAGCCTTGTTTTAGCAAGTCCTTTAACATTCAGTTTTTCAACGGCAACAACATCATACTTATCAAGAAGTGATTTAGCTGCTTTAAAGTGAAAATCTCTACGGGTATCAGCAACTTTTTTATGCTGTTTACCCAGTTTTTGGATAGCTTTCTTTCGTCTATTAGAACCTTTTTTTCGCCTTGACACCTTACGTTGTGCTGATTTTAATTTATGTTCAGCTTTGCGTAAATGCTTAGGTGCAGCAATTCTAGAACCGTCAGAAGCTACATAAAAATCAATCAAACCTACATCGATTCCAACAATATTATCAGGATTGAAATCGGGATTAATTGTGGGAACCGTCTTGTCGTCAAGGCTGAGAGTGACATAATAACCGTCTGCTTTTTTAGTAACAGATACAGTTTTAATCTCAAAACCATCAGGTATGGGGCGATGAACAATTACCTTAACATCTCCAATTTTTGACAGTGTGATTTTATTATTAACAAAATGATGCCGTTTGAATTGGGTATAAGTAAAAGTTTTATATTGACTTTTTCCTTTGAATCTAGGTCTTCCAGACTTTTTACCATTAACATCACCCTTTAACCATCGCTCAAAAGTTATCTCAACTTTTTTAGGAACTTCCTGTAATACTTGAGAGTGAATCTCTTTGTACCAAGGTCTATCAATTTTAAGTTGAACTAGAGAAGCTTTTTGTTTGTAATAGTTGGGTTGCTCTTTTAACTCCGGCAAATGACAAATTAATGGGCATCTATCGATAGGACAGCGATTTTGTTCATACCAGTCAAACCTCTGAGCAAGCAGATAATTATACTGACAACGCAGCATATCCAGCGTTTTATCTATTTTCTCTGCTTGCTCTTTAGTGGGTTTGATTTTGTATTGGTATGAGGTTTTCATTGCCTTATCCTTGTTTTCGACCTATGTTTAGCATAACATAAGTGTAACGACGTTGTACTGGCATTTATGAAAAGCAAAACATTAAATTTAAGGATATCTGAACGCAGATTAAATAAATTAAGATTATACGCAAGTCAAAACGATAAGACGATGACTCATGTAATTGAAGATTTTATTGACTCGCTCAAAGTTAGAATTGGTGATTCCTCATCGACCC
>NZ_LUHJ01000005.1 GCF_001597745.1 Anabaena sp. 4-3
TGAGTAAAAATCTGTTGAATTTCTTGAATCAGAACTCGCAGGTTTACAGGTTCATAACAAAGTTCTAATTTACCGGCTTCAATTTTGGATAAATCCAGAATGTCATTAATCAATCCCAACAGACTTTTACCACTGGCAGTTAGTGTGTTTAAATATGATTGTGCTTGTGGTTCAGTCACAATTGATTGCAGCAAGTCAGCAAAGCCCAAAATTGCATTCATGGGTGTACGAATTTCGTGGCTCATATTAGCTAGAAACTCACTTTTAGCTTTGTTAGCAGTTTCGGCTTCTTGTTTAGCTAGTTCTAAAGCTAAGTTATTCCTGGTTAATTCTTGTTGTGCTTGTGCATCTTTGAGGGCAATGGCTAAATATTTGGCCACTTCGGAAAGCACGGCAATTTCATGCCCTTGCCAAGTTTTGGGGGTGGGTGAATCAAAACAGAGTAAACCTACTAATTTGTCTGA
>NZ_LUHJ01000006.1 GCF_001597745.1 Anabaena sp. 4-3
AGGTTCGGTTGCCCCGGACTGCGCTTCGCTGCGCTCGTCTCATCGGCACTTATTCAATATAGCTAACCTCACCTGGATTGTCAACTCTTTCCGAAAAAAATTTTTCGGCTTTTTTTCTGTCCCTTCAACGTCACCACAGTAGGGCTTTCTAGGCAACAATGGTGTATGCACTGTGCTGAGTAAGGAGGGTAGAGCGTGAATTTTCAGTCGGTAATAGCTACACTGCATCAGTTTTGGAGTGAGCGCGGTTGTTTGATTGCCCAGCCTTATGACATGGAAAAGGGAGCAGGGACAAAAAATCCCCACACTTTTTTAAGGGCTTTGGGGCCTGAACCTTGGGCGGTTGCTTATGTTGAACCCTGTCGTCGTCCTACAGATGGACGTTATGGTGAAAATCCTAATCGCTTCCAGCATTATTATCAGTACCAGGTTTTGATTAAGCCTTCACCAGACAACATTCAGGAAATTTATCTTGATTCCTTGAGGGCTTTGGGTATTCGTCCAGAAGACCATGATATTCGGTTTGTGGAAGATAACTGGGAAGATGCAACGGTGGGTGCTTGGGGTACTGGTTGGGAAGTTTGGTTAGATGGGATGGAAATTACTCAATTTACCTATTTCCAACAATGTGGGGGTATTGATTGCCGTCCGGTATCCATTGAGATTACTTATGGTTTAGAGCGATTGGCGATGTATCTCCAGGAAGTGGAGGCTATTACTAAAATTGATTGGACGGATAACATTACCTATGGTGATGTCCATCTCCAGGGTGAAATTGAGCAGTGTACTTATAACTTTGAAGCGTCGAATCCTGAGTTACTGCTGACGCTGTTTAATTTGTATGAGCAGGAAGCTACCCAGTTAACGGAGAAGGGTTTGGTTTTACCTAGCCTAGATTACGTAATGAAGTGTTCCCACACATTCAACTTACTGGATGCTAGAGGCGTGATTTCTGTAACGGAGAGAACTCGCTATATTGCTAGGATTCGGCATTTGGCTCGGAAGGTGGCTCATTTATATGTTGAGCAACGGGAGAAGTTGGGTTTCCCGTTGTTGAAAAATGCCTGAGTAGCATAGTAGAAACTGGTGCTTCATATTTGTTAAAACTTAATAAGATTTCTTAACCCTCATTCATGGAAAGAGGGTTATCTGTAATTTAGCTAACAAATATTGATGGTGCTGGAGTTATGGTGAATTGGAGTGAGGTGCTAGAACCCATCGCGGCTTGGTTTCGTTCTCTAGGAGTTCCTGAGCCGATTGTGCATTGGGGGCATCCTTTGATGATGGGGATTGTGATTTTTGTGGTGGGTAGTTTTGTGGGGGTGACTGGTTGGAGAGGAAAATTACTTGAGGAAAAAGATAAAGATGCTGCTTTGAAAAGTCGGATGGCGCATCGTCAATTAGCACCTTGGCTGTTTATCTTCCTGGCTGGTGGTTATACTGGCGGAGTTTTATCTTTAGTGATGCAGCATCAACCACTGTTTGAAAGTCCTCACTTTTGGACTGGTTCACTCGTACTATTACTTTTGTTAATTAATGGTGTGATTTCTTTGAGTGGTTTTGCTGGGAATAAAAAAGCTTTACGGGCTGCTCATGCTTATTTGGGTAGTGTGACACTCGGTGTTTTATTGCTCCATGCTGTCTTAGGATTCAACTTGGGTATCTCTTTATAGAGGAGTTACGGCAACTCTAAACAAATACGATTAAATCTTTAACTTTGTTGGAGTTAGATTTTATAAGGTAAAGCCCGCGATCGCGGGCTTTGTTTGTATTCACGGATTGCACTATGATGAAACCCCAATAGGGTTGAGTTAAGGTTTATTGGTGTAGTCAACAAGACGTGATTTATCGCGTCTCTACAAGAGGGTGTTGGGCTGATATGTTTCAGAGTGCTGGTGTGATTATCTGTATTGCCTATATTTTAGGACTGTTATTGACGGCTGTTCCTGGGGGTGGGGTGTGGGTTTTGCTGTTGGGAATCGTGGGTGCAGTGCTTTCTGGAAGCCGATATACCAAGGTAAGAAAACTTGCACAGTCATCTGAAGCGGGTAAGGGTAGGGTTCAGGTAACAGCTAACTTTTGGCAATTTATCCCTCATGCGCGAATCTGCTTAATAGCTGGTTTGATAGGGCTGTTAGCTAGTTTTTATTTGCAATGGCGAGTGCCGGCAGTAGGCGAAACAGATATTAGTCAATTTGTGCCACCAGCAAATAGCAATAGTCAAGAACAATTGGTGATTGTGCGTGGCGAAATAATGAGTAGTCCGCGTGTGACTCGGAGTCAACGAGGACAATTTTGGTTGGAAGCATCTCAGCTAGGTCAAATCAAAAACGAAAAAGATACGGAAGAAACTCAAAAAGGAGTCACGGGCAAGTTATATGTGACAGTGCCATTACTTCAGGCTACTGGGTTATATCCTGGAGAAACTATTGAAATCACTGGGATGTTGTACAAACCAAAAGGTGCATCTAATCCTGGTGGGTTTGACTTTCAGAAGTTTTTAAAGCAAGAGGGCGCGTTTGCTGGTTTGATGGGGCGGCAAATCAATATTGTAGATGAGAATCGTCAATGGGGATGGTGGCAAGTTCGGGAGCGAATTGTGCGATCGCAAGTTCGTGGTTTGGATGTTCCCGAAGGTTCTCTTGTCAGTGCAATGGTTTTAGGTAGCAAAGCTGTTGATTTACCCTACGACATCCGCGATATGTTTGTTAAAGCTGGTTTAGCCCATGCTTTGGCGGCTTCCGGTTTTCAAACTTCGCTGATTTTGAGTGTAATTTTGCAACTGACAAAGCGTGCAAGCAAAGCTATACAAGTTAGCCTTGGTTCACTAGCTTTAATTATTTTCCTGTTTTTAACAGGGTTTCAAGCTGCTGTTCTCAGGGCTGTAATTATGGGTTTTGCGGCTTTGCTGGGTTTGGCGTTAAATAGGAAGGTAAAACAGTTAGGTTCGCTGTTATTAGCTGCTACTTTATTATTGTTATTTAATCCTTTGTGGATTTGGGATTTAGGTTTTCAGTTGAGTTTTTTAGCGACGCTGGGGTTAGTGGTGAGTTCACCAGCAATTATTAATCAATTGGGTTGGCTACCACCTGCGATCGCTTCTTTGATTGCCGTTCCCTTAGCCGCTACAATTTGGACTTTACCGATAATTTTATATAATTTTAGTGTTGTTGCAGTTTATTCTTTACCACTAAATGTCCTGACTACTCCATTCATTTCTATAATTAGTATTGGTGGTATGGTCAGTGCTGTAATTAGTTTAATTTCACCAGAAATCGGCAGTTCTGTAGCTAGTGTTTTACATCTGCCTACATACTGCCTGATTAAATTAGTAGAATTCTGTAACCAACTGCCAAGCAGTTCAGTGGCTGTAGGTAGTTTATCTCTTTGGCAATTATTAACAGCTTATACACTAATTTTATTAGTCTGCTTTATAGGCTGGTGGCAGAAACGTTGGGTATTTGCCACTTTAATTACGGTTGGTTTAGTCTTATTTCCGGCTTGGCATTCTGCAAATACATTAACGAGGATAACTTTGCTAGAAGCTGGTGCCGAGCCTGTTATAGTTATTCAAGATCAAGGTAAAGTCACTTTAATTAATAGTGGTGATGAGGGTACTGGACGCTTCACAATTCTACCGTTTTTACAACAACAAGGTATTAATCATATAGATTGGGGAATTGCTACTGACTTTCAAAGAAATAATAGTGATGCTTGGTTGGAAGTTTTACAAAATCTACCGATTAAAAATTTCTATGCTTATGCCATAAACAAAGACAATCCTATTACTAATCAAGCAATTACACAAGTTTTACAAAAGGATAAGGGATTTTATCAAATGTTGCCTGTGGGACAACCTATCAATACAGGTTCTACAGTTGCACAATTAATTAATGAACAACCGATTTTACAATTGCAGGTTTTTGGACAAACTTGGTTATTAGTGGGGAATGTGAAAGCTAAAGAGGTAGAAAGAATTATGAAAGCTGGTGGTTGGCCTAATCCCCAGGTATTATGGTGTAATTCTGAGTCTTTAAAAGATTTAGTTATCTCGCTTCAACCACAGGTGGCGATCGCTGGTTATGGTAATTTAGACTCTAATACCTTGGCGGAACTCAGCAAAACTTCAACCAAGTTATTTCTGACAGCGCAAGATGGGGCGGTACAATGGACACCCCAAGGTGAATTTGAGTCTTTTATTCAAGTCTCAGAAAATAAATCTTCTGCTATATAAGTTAGTGGTAGGACTTTCAGTTTTGATTTTGTGGGTGTAGTGTCTCACAGATAGTTGAGGACTAAAGTAGGGGCGGGTTTACAGATATCATCAATTATTAACAGGGATTTTGGTGAACCCGCCCCTACTACAAGCAATTAAAATGTTTATGACAGTTGCGTTAGTCCTGTTTGAGTTAGTAGTGTTTCAGCTAAGGCTACAGCACCCCATAATGGCGCATCATTGCCTAATGCTGCTGGTACAATTTCAAATATCACTTCTGGTAAAGCAGTTTCTCTGGCTGTCTTCTGTAGTACAGTCCACCAGTTATCACCTGCTTTGGTGACACTACCACCTAAAATAAAACGCTGTGGATTAATCAAATTAGCAACATTGCCAACTCCCACACCTAAAGCCCAAGCAGACTTTTGCAACACAGTTTGAGCTATGTTGTCTCCTTTGCTGGCTGCTTCACTAATTATCTGACCTGTTAATAATTTTAGATTATTGTCTACCAAGTTTCTCAGTATTTCTCCGCTTTGAGGTGCTTGGTTGGCTAAAATCTCTTTGGCGTTTTGCGCCATGTAAGGCCCAGATGCTAAACGTTCTACGCATCCCCGTTTACCACACAAGCATACAGGGCCAGTGGGATCGACAACTATATGTCCAATTTCACCCGCCATACCTGCTGCACCCCGCCAGGGTTTACCGTTGAGTATCCAACCACCACCTACACCAGTGCTAATGGTAATGTAAAACAGGCTATCATATCCCTGTCCTGCACCAAAACTGTATTCTCCCAAAGCTGCAACATTGGCATCGTTGTCTACATTGGTAGGTACGCCAAACTCTTTTTCTAGTAAGTCTTTGAGGGGGATGTTTTCCCAGCCTGGAACGTGATGAGATAATCTGACAGTGCCAGTAATAGCATCTACAGGGCCGCCAAAACTGACTCCTATGGCTGAGGGAGTGGTATCTTGCAGCAGGGAATGAATGAGCGATCGCATAATTTCTAAGTCTGTGTTAGCATCTCCATCAACTGGGGAAAGCTGACGTTGATAACCTAACCATTCTCTAGATCCAGGTTTAACTACTGCTGCGGCTAGTTTAGTTCCGCCAAAATCTAGGGCTAAGATAACTCCCATAAATTTATTTCTCAAAAAATTATCATAAAGCTTCGGCATTGATTTTAAATTAAATGGTTTTGTGCTTCAGCATCACAATTGAAAGGGAACTACCTATAGCTTCTCTGTTTATTGATAATTATTCTTAATAAAAGTCTAGCTTTTGACAATGAATATCATAGATTAATTTCGATGCAAAAGGCTGTAGGTCTTGAGATGGATGGGATTTAGCAGTCGTATTCCATAAAATTTTAGTCTGCATATTAAAAAAAACTTGCATTAATGACAAACTTCAGTTACATTCAAAGATAGATGTCTCAAAAGTCCTCTGATTTGCACAAGTAAAAATAAGCTGGCAGAAGCTATAACCCATTTGTTCAGTTTCTCCGCTTTTCTCTAACCTGTAATTGAGACACTGAAAGCATGAACAAGAAATCATACTTTAAGTAAGAATTTGGCGGATGAAATATCTATTCATTGAGGATAGGATGTTTTTAAACATACCTTCATACCAGGAAATTAAGTTTTTTCTCAAAAAGTTGCGAATTTTTGCAACTTCTATCCACCAGACAAACTCACTGCACTGGAATGAAAAAAAAGTTACAACTGAGTTTGCTAATCACAGCATTTTTAATTAATAGCCAAGCACAATATCAAGAGTATTTTCTTGTTCAAAAGTTACTATCATTATCTTTACTGTTGTTGAAGGACAATAATGGTAATTTTTTCATACAGATAGTTGACACAATATCTCTTGCTATCCAAACTTTTAAGAACAAGCAATTAATTAGAAATACTGTATTGGCTACTATCTATAGTCAGAATTTCATCTAATTTATTTAGGTGTTACGGTTTCACAACTTCATTTTGGACTATGTGTTCTCCGATACTACCTCAAAAAATTTCTCCTCCTCTTCTAGAATTTTTCTTAATAGAGAAGAATTTTTTGGAAAAGAATGCTATAAAGTGCCTACCTGGGTTTAACCAGTAAATGCCAATTATGCGTTTTTACCTTTGTGAGATGAAAGAATTGTAACTTGGAATACAATTTGCATTTTTGAGAAATATTGTCTATAAAATCATTCAACTAACAGAAAAATGAGTAATTTTTTTTGTTCCGACTATACACGCCAAATAGGAGAAGAAGTTATTGGTAGCGCGACTGATTACCAAACTTATATTCTGGTGGAATGTCCTCTACCTTGGGTATCAAATGCTTTTAATTCTAAGTGGGTACCAAAAAATTTACAGATTTTGGTAGAGGAAGTAAATCAATCTAAACTACCAATTAGATTTCTGTTAATTGCTAATGATTTAACAAATAAAGTAGATTACACAACCCTATTGATTTATCAAAAACAAGAAGGGTTAAGTCGTGAATATAATAAATACGAGTTTAAGCTACCGCATATAGAACAGGTAGCAGGAGTTGTAAAAAAATGGTTGTGCGGAAAAATGCCTGGTTATGAATTAGAAACCAGTGTGACTAGAGATATTTTGGTATGTACCCACGGTAGTCATGACAAGTGTTGTGCTAGATACGGTAATCCTTTTTATTTTCATGCTGCTGCGAATATTGTGAGTTTAAATTTAGAAAATGTTCGCATTTGGAAATCTAGCCATTTTGGAGGGCATCGATTTGCACCTACAGCGATAGATTTACCAGAAGGCAGATATTACGGGCTACTGGATGAAGATTCATTCAGATCAATTTTGACACGGACTGGTGACATCAATTGTCTCAATCAAGTTTATCGAGGATGGGGAATTTTGCCATCTGCAATTCAAGTTTTAGAAAGAGATTTAATCCTTGATCATGGTTGGGATTGGTTTAAATACAAAGTTTCAGGAAAAATTCTCGAACAAAGCTTAGACAACAATACGATTTTAGGAGAATTAACTGTTGAAAAAAGCTCTGGTTCTCTGTGTACTTACCAAGCTAAAATCGTCAAAGATAACACAAAAACTGTAGAAGTTAAAGGTTCTTGTAGTGCTGAACGAACTTCAGTTTTTAAGAAGTATACTGTCGAGCATCTGTGGTTAGTTGCTGAGAAGGTTGTCAGCTGTAGCAGATAGCTAACACTAGCTGTTGTTTTATACAATGTGTCATCTACCGTAAGACATAAAATCAGCCAGGTCAGGAAACTTTGACTTTTAGAGATGAGTATGGTGCAGTTATTGAGCGATCGCCTGTGGTAGCGAGTTGTGTGCAAGTGAGGATAATTGTTTATCAAGCGATCGCTTCACATAAGTTAAATTACAGCTTCTTCGTATTCACAATCAAAAACCACCACAAAGTAAGCATCAGGGAAAAGTTGACGTAAACTTCGTAAATAAGTTTCTGCATAAGAGCGACTGCGGAAGCTAGCAACAGTTACACGTTGCATATCAGGAAGTAGACGCACAATCACCCAAGAGGAATTGAGGATTTCTTTATTAACAAGCTTCAGATTTTTGCAGATAGAATCTTGGTAATTTATATTTCTGGTCATGATATGGCCTTGATATTAATTGCCACAGGGCGATTTCGCCGAGAATAAATCGCACCTGAATTTTCCTATTTGTGGGATTTTGCTTATACACTGAAGATGTAATTCCAACCTCACACAAGCTCTATGAAGCCGCAGCAAGACTACACCAATTTGAACCGTTCCGACGAGAATGGCACATTTGTTACCCATCTACCATTTGTATCAACCTGTCCTGCTTGGGGGAGAACACCAGATCAAGCTCGTGGTGAACTTATCTACGTTTTTGATATGATTCAACCAGAGTATGAAGAACAAGAACGTTCTGTATCTGACTCCTTTGAACCATTCTTTCTAGAGGAAGAACGTCAACAGCTAAGGTAAGTAGTTTCATCTTCCATGTGTTTCAATGTAGAGAGTAGCTCATGATCAAATATCGCCTAATTTGTAACTTCAGATATATTCAATGTAGAATCAGGCGATAATTTTTATGTACATCAGGTTATATCTTGCACCATTCTCAATAAGCGTAAGGTGGGCATTGCCAACAACCTAAAACTAAGGGTTTGAACAACTTGCAAGCAAATGCCCACCCTACAAAAATTATCATCAAGGAAAAGGTGCAAGATGTGTGTCAGGTATTAAATGAGCGATCGCATCTACCTAAATCAGCTATCATCTTATACTTTTTCATAAGCCCTTGCCATGAATTGTATACTGAATTGATTCTTGGCAAGAGCTTATCTAAAAATAATGTAGATGCTATTACCCTGTAACAGAAAGTTAAATTTTGCATCCTATCCCAAAGATTTTTTTAGGCGTATTAACCAAACCAATGAGATGGCTCACAAGCTGCTACAACTGATTGGCAAAGGTGATGACTAATCCACTCTGACTTTTCTTGGAAGATAGAATAAATACCTTGATGAATCAACCGTTGTAAGTGTAGCTGTTGCTCTAATGGACTCCGAGGTAACTTGTGAATAAGTTGACTTTCTTGTTCACAGTTTTGTAGTGTTGGTTGCTCCTCTAATACTGGACTGTAAAAGCTTGGTATTCGGCTGAGGACAAAAGTAATTAGCTCTTGGCGCAAATCAGGAAGAGCAAAAGCTTGTTGATAAGGATGATATGGATATGTGTCTAAAACATTTTCAATCTCCCCAAGGACTGATTGCTGTGTTAAATTAACTACTGTTCTCATAAATTTTTAACTCCTTTTTTATTTACTGACCAATTGTCTAGAGAATCAACTCGATCAATGGCAACTTTTTCTTAGTAGCCACTGAGCAGTTACCTCAATTTATACGCTCCGACAGTAACCCAACTTTTTATGTAGGTAGAATACCACGTATCTGCTGCTAGAGATTTGCTGGTATTTGAGACTGATTGGCAGTGTAGAAGTTGAAATAATCCTCAATCGCCTCTGGAAAAACTGTTGCTTTACATTTATATTTTACTTTTTTCAAATTGAAGTCTTTTTGAGTAAAAACTACACAAAACTCATCATTTATCTTGAGGGATCAATGTAAAAATATATAAAAAAGATTAATGATAATTAAGCACTAAAGAAAGTAACACTACCATGATTGTTAAAATTGCTTATTAAAACTCAGATAAACATACCCGAAATAAAGCTGAAATTGGGCATTTATTGGTTGAGGAATATTTCAATTTTGTAAAAAAAATTAGTAAGCCACAAACAAGAGACTTACTAGATAGAATAACCAGTCTAAAGATAGATGTAATTATTTAGTCAGAACTTTGAAAAAGTTTATATCTGGTAAAAGTAGCTGGTCTAAATTATTGTTAATTTCTTGAGATGCAGCTAGTCCAGATAACATTGCCCCTTCTACCAGATTGCCGCCACACCAATCTCCACAGCAAACTAGAGGAAGGGAAGCTTGGGCAGATAACACAGTTTCTAGCCAAGGAAGGCGAGGGAAAGCATAACGCCAACGATGTACTTGTATCCACTCAGGGGCATTCAGCCAAGGCAGTGCTAAAATTTGGGCAGCATACTGCACCATCTGCTGTCCTAAAGGCTGTAAATCCGATGTTTCTAGATGGAGTTGCGCGAAATTAGCACTACTTTGCACCACAAATACAGGCTGTTGAGATAGATGACGCTTACTACTGTCTAAACCAATCCATCCCAAAACAGGATCATCGATAAAGCTGATAGCTTTCCAGTCTGGTAGGGGCTGTGATGTTGTGGGATAGCCACTCATCACACTAATACAGGGATAAAATTCCACAGACTTCAAATGTTCCAGAAACTCGCTACCCAAGACACCTACACCTAATGGTTGCAACAGCATCAAAGCTTGTGGTGCGGGAATCGCTATCACTAAAGCTTTTGCAGTCAGTTCCTCATTGCTGGCTTCTAGGGTAAGCCGCCAAGTGTGTTCAGGAGTGAGGTTAATAGCTGTCACTCGCTGATTCAGCAAAATATTTAAATTTTGGGCGAGAAATTTAGCGATCGCACTCATCCCCGCAGGTGCAACATAGCGAGGAGTGCGGTTTGGGGGTGCAGATAAACCTGTATCTGGAGTGAACTGATAAACTGTATCTGTCCAAACTTCTAAAATTTTGTTTTCAGACAACAAATTCACAAATCTGGTGAGTAATTCACCTTGCGGTTTCAGATAACAAGCACCATGATCTGCTGAAGTTTCATACAAGCGTCGTGTCGCCACTCGTCCACCTAAACCACGGGACTTTTCCACAATTAACACCGAATATCCCGCTTGAGTTAACTGCTGGGCGCAGACTAAACCTGCCATACCAGCACCAATCACCACAACATCATTCATAAGTCAATAGTTATTAGTTATTAGTTATTAGTCATTAGTCATTAGTCATTGGTAAAAGTTCTTCTCCTCCGCTCCCTCATCTCCCACCCTCCGGGTGAATCCTACGGATACGCTGCGCGAGCGCGTAGCGTCTCTGTTCGCGGAGCGTCCCGTAGGGAAAGAGAAGCAAGCTACATCTCCCTCATCCCCCTCATCTCCCTCATCTTCCCCTGACTCCCCAATCCCCTAGTAGAATAGGGTACAGAAAATCTGTATCGAAGGGAGGAAGGGAAATTGGATGAGCTAAGAACGGCCTTAGAGCTAGCAACAGACGATGAATTGCAAGACTTAACAGCAATTTTGTTTAGTCGTAAGTTTAATCCCCTAGATTATATTCACACACCTGAACCTATCGAAATCCAAAGTCAAAATCGCCAAGCTTGGCTCGATTCATTAGAAAATCGTTTTCGGTTTTTAGCGGCAGATGGGATGACAGTCTTACGGGGACGCACAGAACAAGTAACATACCGTCAAGCACTCATTCAAGTCTGTAAGTATTTAAAAATTCCTTATTCTCAAGATTTAGCAACCGTTGATTTAGAAGCAGAAGTATTTTTGTATCTGCTGGGACAAGTTTGGAAAAAACTACCAAAACAGGAACAGCAAAAATTGACTGTTCAGTTACAAAATCAACTTGTGAACTCAGACATTAAACAACCTTTACCGCCTTTATTGCAGCGTGATCCCTTGGGCTTACTATTAAAGGGTGGTAGCGCACTGGCGTTTACTTCTGTGGTTCAACCCTTTGTGCTGCAACAAATTGCCCGTCAATTTGCTATCCACTTTGCTACTTATCAACTAGCTACACAAGCTGTTGTTCAAGGTTCTCAAGCTGCAACAGCACAATTTCAAAGCTATGTAGCATTGCAAATGGCGCGCCGAGGTATGAGTTTAAATGCTGCTCGATACACAGCAGTGCGGAGTGTGTTTGCTTTTGTGGGGCCGATGATGTGGGCTTGGTTTTTTGCGGATTTAGGGTGGAGAATGATCACCACTAATTACGGTCGGATCATTCCTACGGTGTTTACTTTGGCACAAATTCGTCTCACTCGTACTGAATGTTGGGAGTTAGCTTGAAGACAGGTTTTTACCATTCCAACCCTAATTTACAATTGCCTTGGAATTGCCTGCAAATCGGTCTACTCATATTTCCCTTAAGTCCGCTTTTGGGAGCCGTTAGCCTGGGATTTGCAACACTATTCACTTGGTTGCGTCAATTTCGCACAATTATCCACCGTCCCATTAACTGGGGATTTGCGCTGTTTAGTGTTTTATTATTGATATCCGCTAGCTTTGCTCTAGATAAAGTAGCCGCTTTCGTTGGATTATTTAATTTATTGCCGTTTTTCTTATTTTTTGCTGGTTTAAGCGGCTTAATCCAAACTACTGCTCAATTGAGGCAAATAGCTTGGATATTTGTCATTGGTGCTGTGCCTGTTGTAATTATAGGCTTTGGGCAGTGGTGGTTGGGCTGGTCATGGCAGTTACAGGTTTTGTTGTTAGATGTAGCGATCGCACCCGGAGGAAATCCCCCAGGACGGATGTCTGCCATTTTCATGCACGCCAACATCTTTGCTGCTTACTTAGCAATAGTCTTTACCCTAGGATTAGGTTTATTGCTAGAACGGCGACTGGGGACTCTTGACTGGGGACTGGGTATCAGGAAGAATCGTCAATTTTTATGCCCTACTCCCTACTCTCTACTGCCCATCATTTTAATTGCTGACTTTGCCGCGTTGATTTTAACTAACTCCAGGAATGGATGGGCGATCGCAATTCTGACTTGTTTAGCATTCGCAGTTTATCTAGGTTGGCGTTTGCTAGTCGGTGGAGTTACTGCCGTAGTTGCTAGTGTACTTTTAGCCGCTTTTGCACCCTCACCAATTGCTCAACTCTTCCGTCGTATTGTTCCGGTGTTCTTTTGGGCTAGGCTCAACGATCAATTATATCCCGATAGACCAGTGGCTTTAATGCGAAAAACCCAATGGGAATTTGCTTGGTATTTAACTCAACAACATCCTTGGACTGGATGGGGTTTACGTAATTTTCCCGCCCTTTATAAAGCGCAGATGAATATTGATTTAGGTCATCCTCATAACTTGTTTTTAATGCTATCTGCCGAAACCGGATTACCCAGTGCTGTGTTATTTTTCGGGTTACTAGGTTGGATATTATTTGCCGGTATCCAACTGTTACAACCATCAAAATATCTCGTTCCAAAGGATAAATTAATCATTTTCAGTTACCTTGTGGTTTTTGTGGCATGGTTGCTATTTAATACAGTTGATATCACTTTATTTGACTTTAGATTGAATACTATCTCTTGGTTACTGATGGCAGCTATTTGTGGTACTGCTTATCACTACAATCCAGATAAAAAATTCATAAACAATGATGATTAGCCTGGTAGTAGATTCCACTAATCACTAACTTGATAGCCCATTGATAACCAATATTGAAATTTCAGTGGTTATACTGCGGTTATTTAGATATCTTAGGAAATAAAATGATGTTTATATTCCATTTTGTGGCTTTGAATTTGGCTAACATGAGTTAGCCATTTTTGTTGATTGTTGGGAAGGTGTAGAAATCTTTTTAGGTTTACTGCATAACGGTCATCTTAACAAAGATGACTTTTTTTGGATTTTTGCCTTGGATAATTCTATCTATTCCTATGAAGCTATCATCTCTCAAGTTTGCTTATGTGCTAACTTCATTAAGTCTAATTAGTGTGAGTTTTTCTCTACCTCAACCTGCCCAAGCTGCTATTAGTTGTGAACCAGGTACTATTAATCGTTATAGCAATGGTTCTTTAGCCAGTTGTACTCTCAGACAAGATACAACATTACAAGTTGCTAGTGCTTCAGGAACATCTAATTTTCCCTGTAAAGCTCAAGGCAATATCTGGTTTGATGAAAAAGGACAATTTCAACAGTGCCAATTATCTGAAGATATTCAAATTAGAACAGGCAATTCAATAGAACAATGTCCGATGGATTTCTGGGTGAAACTTTCTATATTAAGTAATGGCAATATCTCTATTACTTGCCATAAATATCTCTATTAAAAATTTAATTATTCTAGGTTATGTTAGGCGTATATTTCGACATCATTATTTACCAAAAGTGATGAAATCGCCTAAACTATCAGAATATGTAGCGGTGCTTACTTGCGTATGAGTAATAGTGTATTAATATGGGGATACCTAAACTTTTTGTCAAAACACTACTATTAGAATCTGTGAAACTACTCTCTAACCCTGAAGTTCAACTCAAGATTAGAGATTTTATTCAAGAAACATCAGGAAACGTCAATCGGGATAATTTAACGCAAGCCATTGAAAAAGCTTGTAGTAGTTGTACGAGAAATAATTTCCATGATCAAGCCAGAGTGTCTGCTTTTTTGACTGCTTTATATATGCAAAATGATATCAGACGTGCTGCTCAAGTAGGGGGCAGTTTACGGAAAAGATTTGGGGTGACATGGTTTCCTCATATTAAAGAAAGAGAATTACGCTACGCCATAGATGTAGACAAAGAATTAGAGGATTTTTTTTACCAAGAATTAACTAAAAAATCAAGGTGATGTCATATAGGGACAAGCTACTCAGTAAAATAGGTGTGTCGGTTATGGATTCAAAACACCTAAGTAGCCAATCTGTATGCTCACAACAGCTGACTTTCTTCAATATACTCAATGGTCGGGTATTGCCACTCTGGTATTTGCTGCCTTGGCAATTCTCGCTTTTCTGTTTAAATGGGGTATCCGCTTTCGGCTAGTAGGTACGACTGGCTTTATGTTGGTGCTGACTGCTGGTTTATTTGCACTGTCACTGGTGCCTTTAAGTCGGACTGTTATTCCTGGTGCAGTCAGGTACACCTTAGTTTATGATAACGGTTCAAATCAGGCGGTTATTGCCACATCACCGCAGATTACACCTTCTCAGGTAGAAGCTACACTACTTCAAGCTGCAAGTAATCTTTATTCTTTCGGTCGGTCTGGTAGACAAGGAGATGATAAATTAACGATTCGGGCGCGGACTATCATCCACCCAGAACCAGGGCTTTCTATACCAGTTTACCTGGGGGAAGTGAAGCGATCGCTCGCTAGTCGTGAGGATAATAGTATGGCAATCGAAATATATCCCGACAAATTTGCTCAATTGCCAAAAGCTGACGCTTAATCCATCTTTTTTTCCTAGGCTTATCCGCAAATCGGATAAGTCTAATAGGTTGTTTGAGAAGTATTTTGATTAACTTCAAAGTTTCTCAAACCTCACCCCCTATCCCCCCTTTTATCCCTCTCCTAATACCTTCTTAAAATTACCACCATCAATAGGTAGATATTAATATCTGTCTCTTGGCTGTGTAAATATTTTCATTCCTATTTAATTAATTATAGGAAGTAGCAACTACATAACTTTACTAGCTGTTATTAAATAACAGAGGATAAACTCATGAAACCAATAAATTTTAAAAGTTTTTCCTTCATTAGCTCTACTTTAGTAGTCCTCTTAGGTGGAATTGTCGGGTTAAATATTCTCACATTAGCAGCAGAGCGTCTTATTACTAAAAGTTCTACATTAATCGATGGTACTGTGACAATTCGTACTGATTTAAGGAATAAACTAAAAAGTGATTATTTTATTGGAGGCCCTTATGACTTAAACTGCCTATCTAATTATGAACAGGCAAGTCTGAGGATAGTCTGTGACGTAAGTAAATATGTTCAAGATGGCTCGGAATATCCTGGTTTTCCATAGCTAGAAAAATCATTGACTTTGCATTAATGCGGGATGAATTGATATTTTTGGAAACCGCAGCATAATAAAATAATATATGACCACAGAAGCAATGTGATTTTATGATGTCGAAAAAAACAAACTAATGCTATTTTATATCAGGTGACATTGAGTAACTTAAATAAGTTTTTAATTGAAAGTTATCACTATATTTTATCTTCTTTAAGTTTCTATTGCCGTCCCAAAAGACTGGTATTTAAATAAATCTTTTGTAACTCTCTAGAGCGAGTCTTAAATCATCCTCATGTCTTCAGTCCGCAGAGTCTCAAGAACTGCCAATGAGGTTTGAAGTCGTAACTGTATCCGGTGTTGGTCGCATAATATAGAAAGTATAGCCATAAAAATCGCTGAATTTCTCGAAAAGTGCTATTTCCTCTTCGATTTCATGAATAACGGCTTGAGTAACTGGGGTAATTTCTATCTGCTTGATTTTTTCGCGCAGTGGTTCATAGTAATTAATCCACCAAGCACTACTAGGTAATCTGTGAGTGGAAAGCACGCTCAAACCTGCTGTTGTCGCCCGTCGAATATTTTCCTGCTCACTACCGATCATCGGATAGGCTGTCTGCCAATATGCGATCGCCGGCTCAGGTACTTGATCACTAAACCAACTCATCTCTGATACAACGGCGATACCATCATTTGCCAGCAGGGAACGCCAGAGTTTCAGAGCATATTCAAATCCTAGGTTATATGCAGCACCCTCCGACCATAGCAGGTCAACGGAAGCATCTGGCCAATCAAGTTTACCCATGTCCGCATGAATTGGGGTGATCAGATGCTCAAGTCCAGCCTGTTGGGCGCGGACTGTGAGTTCCTCGATAAAAATCGCGGCGGTATCCACCGCTATGACCTTGCTTTGATAGTATTGAGCCAGCAGCAATGCACCTGCACCACTACCGCATCCCAGATCCACAATGCGCGGCTTTGCTGGTAAAGTCGGAAGATTATTCAGTATGTGGCGGGAGAAGTCTGCATCACCTGGCCCTTGGCGGTTAAGTCCACGGTGTAAATTGATGAGAGCGGCAATATATTCGGTTTGATTGTCCATACTGAGTTTTTCATCAACGCTAACTGCAAAAACATTTGAAAATGATTTTTTTGTATTTAGATATACAATATTTGTTAATTTTGGATTAAGATGTGATCTACAGAAATTTAACAGTGTCATGTACGGGTAACACCAGCTAACACGGTCTCATATCTGTGAAACACGCTAATATTTACTTTCATAGCGCATTCTGATAGTGGTATCGTTAAAAAACCATAGAGTTATTCAAAACTTTGATAGTTCGGAATTTCTGGGGCATGGGCAATACCCGCGCATGACTCCAACAGTCAAGACAAAACTGGTGAGTAAGCGATCGCTATTCACCATGTCTATAAATTTAATTTTATGAAGAAACATTAAGGTTTTGGCAAACTAGAGTATATGTCTAATCCAATATCTACTCAAACATTGTCTACTCAAACTTCTACTAACATACTCACACTCACAATCGCCCCGGCAAAAGTGATGCGAGGGTCTAATATATTGGACACCGCCGCCGCAGAAATTGCTAAATTGGGCAGTCGTCCCTTGATTGTGGCAGGTAATAACACGCTGGCTATCAGTCAGCAGATTTTACAACCTGTTTTAGAAAATCAGAATCTACACGTGGCTGAAGCTGCTTATGGTGCAGATTGTTCGGAAGTTGGCTTAAAATCTCTGAGAAAAGCAGCCAAAGAACATAAAGCTGATTTAATTATCGGTGTTGGTGGTGGTAAAGCCTTAGATACAGCTAAATTAGTAGCCCATCAATTACAGATACCAGTCGCTACCATCCCCACCTCAGCAGCTACCTGTGCGGCTTGGACGGCGTTATCGAATGTTTATTCTGAGGAAGGCGCATTTCTCTATGATGTGGCGTTGTCTCGCTGTCCTGATTTACTCATTCTTGACTATGATTTAATTCAAACAGCACCACCACATACATTAGTCGCGGGTATTGGGGATGCGATCGCTAAATGGTACGAAGCATCAGTTAGTAGCGGTCATTCAGAACAAACTTTAATTATTGCCGCAGTTCAACAAGCGCGAGTTTTACGCGATATCTTATTTCAAAAGTCAGCCACAGCCCTACAACAGCCAGGGAGTGAAATGTGGCGAGAAGTTGTTGATGCTACTGTCTTACTCGCTGGGGTAATTGGTGGCTTGGGTGGGGCGCAATGTCGCACCGTCGCCGCCCATGCAGTCCATAACGGTTTAACTCACATTGCCGGACACAGCAGCATCCACGGCGAAAAAGTCGCTTTCGGGATTTTAGTCCAACTGCGTCTAGAAGAAATGGTACAAGGCAACCAATTAGCAGCCGCAGCTAGACAACAACTCTTAAAGTTTTACGCAGAGATTGGACTGCCGCAAAAATTAGCAGATTTGGGTTTGGGCAATATTACCCTCGGTGAACTGCAAACAGCCGCCGAAGTCGCGTTAGCACCTGAATCTGACATTCATCGACTACCATTTAAAGTTGCGTTGGAACAGTTAATGGCGGCGATGGTTTCTACCACTGCACCAACAGATAGTAGAGACTTGGTTAATCGTGTTTCCACCAGGGGAATAACTGACGAGGTTGAGGAATGAGTTTGGATTGGATTACCCCAGCAGATCGGATACAGCAACTACCACCTTATGTATTTGCCCGTCTCGATGAACTAAAAGCTAAGGCTAGAGAGCAAGGCATTGATTTAATTGATTTAGGGATGGGAAACCCTGATGGTGCAACACCACAGCCAGTGGTAGAAGCAGCCATGAAGGCTTTGCAAGACCCCAGCAATCATGGTTATCCCCCGTTTGAAGGAACTGCCAGTTTCCGCCGTGCGATTACGACTTGGTACAAGCGTCGCTATGATGTAGTGTTAGACCCTGATAGTGAAGCTTTGCCCCTATTAGGTTCTAAAGAAGGATTAAGTCATTTAGCGATCGCCTATATTAACCCTGGCGATGTGGTATTAGTTCCTTCCCCCGCCTATCCTGCCCATTTTCGCGGGCCAGTAATTGCTGGTGGTAAAATCCACAGCTTGATTTTGAAACCGGAAAATGATTGGTTAATTGATTTAACCGCCATTCCTGAAGAAGTCGCCAGACAAGCTAAAATACTCTATTTCAACTATCCCAGCAACCCCACCGCCGCCACTGCACCCCGCGAGTTTTTTGAGGAAATCGTCGCATTTGCTAAAAAATATGAAATTCTTCTAGTGCATGACTTATGTTATGCCGAACTAGCTTTTGATGGTTATCAACCCACTAGCTTACTCGAAATTCCTGGGGCAAAAGATATTGGTGTAGAGTTCCACACTTTATCTAAAACCTATAATATGGCTGGTTGGCGCATTGGGTTTGTTGTCGGTAATCGTCATATTATCCAAGGCTTGCGGACATTAAAAACCAACTTGGATTATGGAATTTTCGCCGCCTTGCAAACTGCCGCCGAGACAGCCTTACAACTGCCTGATATTTACCTGCACGAAGTCCAGCAACGCTACCGCACCCGTCGTGATTTCTTAATTGAAGGGTTTGGACAGTTGGGTTGGGATATTCCTAAAACCAAAGCTACGATGTATTTGTGGGTGAAATGTCCTGTAGGTATGGGTTCAACGGATTTTGCATTGAACTTGTTGCAACAGACAGGCGTTGTTGTCACCCCTGGTAACGCTTTCGGGGTAGCCGGTGAGGGATATGTGCGTATTAGCTTGATTGCAGATTGCGATCGCTTGGGTGAAGCCTTAAATCGCATTAAACAAGCTGGTATTCGTTATCGCCCGGAAGCCCTGGTATGAGCTTCACAATAGGATATTGTTAACCGAATTAACTCATGCAAACCCCCACTGCTAACACCTCTGACTTAATTGCTGCTGGCTTTCATGCCCTTTCCGATGCCATTAGGATGAATGTATTGGAATTGCTACGCCAGCGAGAATTGTGTGTCTGTGACTTGTGCGAAGCTTTGGGGGTGAGTCAATCAAAATTGTCTTTTCACCTCAAGACTCTCAAAGAAGCTGGCTTAGTTAACTCCCGTCAACAAGGACGTTGGATTTATTACAGCCTGAATTTACCTCAATTCGCCGTATTAGAAGCATATTTAGCAGATTACCGCCATTTGGGGCAAACCCTCCCTGCACGCCCCTGTGATAATATTTCCTGATATATCAACTTTTTTTGATGAATATTTGTGTATATAGCCTGACTTGGCTTGACATATCAATTTTTTTTGAAATGATATAAATATACAATTTATATCACCCGTCCAGGTGAGGTCAATGAACGCAGTAGCAAAGAAATTGGCTCTCGCATTTGGGATATTAGCTGTAGCAAGTAGTTGTACAGCCACATCCAACTCATCAACTCAAACTCAACAACCAGCAAAAGTTACGGAAGTAGCTAATTCTGAGAAGGTGGCAAAAGTGACAGTTGATGGTTCGAGTACGGTGTATCCCATTACCCAGGCGATCGCCAAAGAGTTCCAAGCCAACGCTAAAAATAATGTGCAAATACAGGTGAATTTTTCCGGTACAGGTGGCGGATTTGAGAAATTCTGTGCCGGGAAAACAGATATAAATAATGCCTCTCGACCAATTTCTCAGGCAGAGATGGCAGCCTGTAATAAAAACGGTGTCAGGTATATAGAATTACCCATTGCCTTTGATGCTTTAACTGTTGTCATCCATCCTCAGAATGATTGGGCGAAAGACATCACAATTGCGGAACTGAAAAAGATTTGGCAACCTGCGGCTGAAGGAAAAATCACCCGTTGGAATCAAGTCCGCCCAACTTGGCCAGATCGCCCATTGAATTTATATGGTGCTGGTAAACAGTCAGGAACATTTGACTATTTCACAGAAGCCGTCACCGGAAAAGCCAAAGCCAGCCGCAATGACTATACAGCCAGTGAAGACGATGAAATTTTGGCAGATGGAATTAGTAAAGATCCAAATGCTTTAGGCTATTTTGGCTACGCCTACTATGAAGAGCATAAAAATAAGCTAAAAGTGCTAGCAGTAGATAGTGGTAAAGGTGCAATTTTGCCATCTAGAGAAACTGTAGAAAAATCCAAATATCAACCACTTTCTCGACCTTTATTTATCTACGTTAATCCTTGGTCAGCCCAACATAAAAGCTCAGTTTACCAATTTGTAGATTTTTACATTAAGCAAGCACCAAAGACTGCTAGCAGTGTCGGTTATGTACCTTTACCACAGGAAGCTTATCAAATTGATTATGTGCATTTAAACCAAGGCAAAGCCGGCACAGTATTTGGTGGTAAAGCGCAGTTAGACCTAACACTGAGTGAATTGTTACGCAAACAAAAGCAGTTTTAGTTTCAGAAATTTATTTATCTAAGCTCATGACAATTCGTGTTGGTATTAATGGATTTGGTAGAATTGGACGGCTAGCATTACGAGCCGCCTGGGGCTGGCCAGAACTAGAATTCGTCCATATTAACGAAATCAAAGGTGGTGCAGTCGCAGCCGCCCACTTGCTCAAATTTGATTCTGTACATGGACGTTGGACACCAGAAGTAGAAGCAGAAGGTGAACGGGTAGTAATTGATGGTACACCCCTCAGCTTTAGTGAGTATGGCAAACCGGGGGATGTAGCTTGGGAAGAATTCGGTGTTGATTTAGTGCTGGAATGTTCCGGCAAGTTTCGCACACCTGAAACCCTTGAGCCTTATTTTAAGCGGGGAGTACAGAAAGTAATTGTAGCTGCTCCAGTGAAGGAACAAGCCTTAAATATTGTCATGGGGGTTAACGACTATCTCTATGAACCAGACAAGCATCACCTTTTAACTGCGGCTTCTTGTACCACGAACTGTTTAGCACCAGTAGTGAAAGTCATTCACGAAGGTTTAGGTATTAAACATGGGATAGTGACCACCATCCATGACAATACCAATACTCAAACACTTGTCGATGCACCTCACAAAGATTTGCGCCGCGCCAGGGCGACAAGTTTATCTCTCATTCCTACTACAACTGGATCAGCAACAGCCATTGGGTTAATTTATCCCGAACTCAACGGTAAACTCAACGGTATTGCAGTCCGAGTGCCACTACTAAACGCTTCCTTAACAGACTGCGTGTTTGAGGTTGTACGACCAACCACAGTAGAAGAAATTAACAACCTGTTAAAAGCTGCTGCTGAAGGAGAACTTCAAGGCATCCTGGGTTATGAGGAACGTCCTTTGGTGTCTATTGATTACAAAGATGATCCTCGTTCATCGATTATTGATGCCCTTTCCACAATGGTTGTTGACGAGACACAAGTAAAAATTCTGGCTTGGTATGACAACGAATGGGGTTATGCCAACCGCATGGTTGAACTCGCCCGTAAAGTTGCATTGAGTCTTAGTTAGGGACTCTTGACTAGGGACTGGGGACTGGGGACTGGGGACTGGGTAAACAATTCTCCCTTGTTTCCCTCTTCTCCCCCATCTTCCCCCACTCCCTCATCCCCCTCATCCCCCTCATCCCTGCTTCTACTCCCCATTCCCCATGACTACTACAGCCTCTAAAGCAAATTTCAAAAACTATATTCTGGTAACACTGGCCTATTGGGGGTTCACTATCACTGATGGTGCGCTGAGAATGCTAGTGTTACTCTATTTCAACAAAATTGGCTATACTCCCTTACAAATCGCCTCTTTATTCCTGTTTTACGAAGTCTTTGGTATTGTCACTAACTTTTTAGGCGGTTGGATTGGCTCACAATTAGGATTAAAGGTTACTCTTTATACTGGCATCGGGTTACAGATTTTCTCCTTGGTGATGCTGGCATATCTGAACCCTAGCTGGGCGCAGTGGTTGGCTGTGCTTTATGTGATGACGGCTCAAGCATTTTCTGGAATTGCCAAAGACTTAACTAAGATGAGTTCTAAAAGTGCAATTCGCTTGGTAGTTCCCCAAGATGCCCAGTCTTCTTTGTTTAAATGGGTGGCGGTGCTGACTGGTTCTAAAAATGCCCTCAAGGGAGTTGGTTTTTTTGTCGGTAGTGCTTTGTTAGGTGGATTTGGTTTTGTCAATGCCCTGTTAGTGATGGCTGCTGGTTTATTCCTGCTGATGTTTACTGGCTTGATGCTGCCGAAAGGGATGGGCAAAATTAAAAAGAAAGTTAAGTTTAGCCAACTGTTTTCTAAGAGTCCAGAAATTAATATTCTTTCGGCGGCGCGATTCTTTTTATTTGGTTCGCGGGATGTCTGGTTTGTGGTGGCTTTGCCAGTGTTCTTGCGTGAGGTTTTAGGTTGGACTTTTTATCAAGTTGGTGGTTTTTTGGCGTTGTGGGTGATTGGCTATGGCATTATTCAATCATCAGCCCCAACATTGCTTCGGCGGTTTGGTTCTGGTCGTCCACCACAATCTAAAACTATCCAGTTTTGGACTTTTACTCTCACATCTGTACCTGCGGCGATCGCTCTAGCTCTACAATTAGGTATACCCGCTAATATTGCCATTGTCGGGGGACTGCTGCTTTTTGGTGTGGTGTTTGCCTTTAACTCTGCGGTTCACTCTTATCTGGTGTTGGCATTTACCGATGATGACAAAGTAGCCCTAAATGTTGGTTTCTATTATATGGCTAACTCTGGCGGTCGGTTGGCTGGAACGGTTTTATCAGGTTTGGTCTATCAATGGTTGGGGTTAGTAGGTTGTCTGTGGACATCGATGTTTTTTGTACTAGGGGCAGCAGTAGTTTCACTGAAGTTACCCAATCCCAAACCGAGTAAAGCGATCGCCTGGAAAGGTGGAGACGGAGACTAAAAACCGATGTATCAAGGTAAAAGCGATGAGTCTAAATCGTCAAACCAAGAGTAATCTCAGTTTTTTTGAAAAATACTTGACATTGTGGGTATTCTTGTGCATTTTCGCCGGAATCGCTCTAGGGAGGTTATTTCCAGAGGTAGCGGTAAAACTAGATGCAATCAGCGTCTACCAAGTCTCAATTCCGATTGCGGTATGTCTATTTTTCATGATGTACCCCATCATGGTGAAAATTGACTTTAGCCAAGCTGTCAATGCTATCCGCACCCCCAAGCCTGTAATTCTTACCCTGGTGGTGAACTGGTTGATTAAACCATTCACAATGGTAGTTTTTGCCCAGTTCTTTTTAGGCTGGCTATTTCGTCCGTTAATTACTGGTACAGAATTAATTCGAGGTAGTGAAGTTGCGATCGCAAATTCCTACATAGCTGGGGCAATTTTACTAGGAATTGCTCCCTGTACAGCGATGGTGTTGATGTGGGGTTATCTGTCTTACGGTAATCAGGGACACACATTAGTCATGGTAGCAGTTAACTCTCTTGCCATGCTATTTCTATACGCACCTTTGGGCAGGTGGTTACTAGCAGCAAATGATTTAACCGTACCTTGGCAAACAATAGTTTTATCAGTGTTAATTTATGTCGGTTTGCCTTTAATTGCTGGGATTTATAGCCGTTACTGGATATTCAAATATAAAGGTAGAGAATGGTTTGAAGCGCAATTTCTAAAGTATCTTAGTCCTGTTGCCATTACCGCTTTGCTAATTACTTTAGTCTTGCTATTTGCCTTTAAAGGTGAATTAATCGTCAACAATCCCTTACACATTTTATTAATTGCTGTGCCACTGTTTATTCAAACTAATTTTATTTTCTTCATTAGTTATGTGGCAGCATTAAAGCTCAATCTCTCCTATGAAGACGCTGCACCCGCCGCATTAATTGGAGCTAGCAACCATTTTGAAGTTGCGATCGCGACAGCTGTCATGCTGTTTGGCTTAAATTCTGGTGCTGCACTCGCCACAGTAGTAGGCGTTTTAATCGAAGTCCCAGTTATGTTAATGCTAGTGGAATTTTGTAAAAGAACAGCACCCTGGTTTCCGCGCGAACCAGAAAAAGCGAGTTTGCCAGATCCACGTTGTATTAATTCTTTTCAGTAAGAGACATTAAGAAGTTTTGCGAGGTAACGTCAAAGCCTCACGCAAAGCTTCAATTTGTTCAGGGATAAGGCGATAGTAAATCCAAGTACCACGTCGTTCTTTTGCCAACAAACCAGCCTCATACAACACCTTGAGATGATGGCTAACTGTTGGCTGGGATAGTCCAAGCGGTTCTGTTAACTCACATACACAGGCTTCACCGCTTGGTTGATTCGCTATAAAACTCAGCAATTGCAAACGAGCCGGTTCTCCCAAAACTTTAAAGATGGCTGCTGTTTGGACTGCTTCTTGAGGTTTGATAAAGCCTGAAAGTACCGATTTACAACAATTAGACATTGATTGAGGAAAATTCATATTTTTATATTGACAGATATCAATATATCCTAGCAATATATTGATAAGGATAAATATTGATGCTTATCAATATTTTAAATAGTACCGAGATAAAAATTATGACAGTGATGAAAACCCATGTCGCTTTAAATGTGACTAATCTTGAGAAGTCCGTGACCTTTTATCGGGCTATGTTTGGCTTAGAGCCTGTAAAATATAAAGCTGACTACGCCAAATTTGATGTGAGTAACCCAGCTTTAAACCTAACGCTGAATGTCACTAACAGTGTGCAGACTGGCGGCGCATTGTCCCATTTAGGTGTACAAGTTGAAAGTACCGAAGAAGTGAAATCAGCCATCAAACGTTTTACTGATGCAGGACTAGCATTATTTACAGAGGACAATACTGATTGTTGCTACGCTTTGCAAGATAAAGTTTGGATGACAGACCCAGATGGTAACCGTTGGGAGGTTTTTGTAGTAAAAGTAGCAGACACAGCACCAGAAAATAATGTGGGTGCTACAGTTGCAGTAGGAGAAGTGAAGACAGCCAATAAATCTTGTTGTGCATAGATGGAAATATCTAGACAGAGGTGAAAATCACCTCTGTTGAACTTTAGAGGGATAAGTTATGAAAAACGTGATGTTTGTCTGCAAGCATAATTCCCGTCGTTCTCAAATGGCAGAGGGTTTTGCACGAACATTAGGAGAGGGAAAAATTACCGTTACAAGTTCAGGCTTGGCAATCAATGAAGTAGATCAAATTGCCGTTGAAGTCATGTCAGAAGTTGGTATTGATATTAGTCAGCAGTATTCTAAATCGTTAGATAATTTTAATCCTGAAGATTACGATATAGTAATTTCATTATGTGGTTGCGGTGTGAATTTACCAGAAGCGTGGGTGTTAAGAGAAGTATTTGAAGATTGGCAATTAGATGACCCACAAGGAGAGTCAATAGAAACCTTTCGGCGTGTTAGAGATGAAGTGAAAGAAAGAGTTGTCAAGTTAATTGCATCTCTTAGCTAACGAAATTTATTATTTGACTCTTTGCAACCAAGCAAAGATGTCATTAACAGAAAGAGTTAAATTCATATCTGCTAGGACTGGTAATACATCTAATTCAGTTAATAAATCTGGTAGACAATTACACTGATAAACTATAACTGAGCGTTCACTAGGGTCTATTAACCATCCTAGTTGAGTACCATGTTTCATACAGTGAAGAATATTACCTGTTACCTTAGTCTGACTTTGGTCAGGAGAAAGAATTTCAATTATCCAAGCTGGTGCAAAATCAATACCAGTGCTAATAATATCGCCATTTTCATCTAATGGTATTTGATTAGTAGCAACTACCGCAACATCAGGCACGATTGAACGATTTCCGCAAGTACAACGCAACTCAGGGAAAGCTTCGTAATTACTGCCTGCTGTATCAATAACTCCAACTAAACGTTTTTGCAAAAGGCTATTTTTTCCACCTGGCATAGTTTTTTGAATTGCCTTACCGTTAAGATACTCCCATGCTGGTGACTCATCTATGTATGGAAGTTTTAAAAAATTTTCCAGGGTGATAGTGTCTGAAACTATAATTGTCATATTGCCTAACCAATCTTAGATTTATTGTATTTGCTGCCTTACCCAAATCGAAAATTTTTGAGAGTGGCATTTCTGCCGATGATTCTACTTTCTTCAAGATATTGGGGGATGACATCTATTAAAGGCACTTGAGGAAAATTAAAGCTGATTTGAGACTCAATATAAACACCATCCTGCAAAATATTAATTTGTAGATTACCATTTTCAAATCGCCACAGTTCTGGAACTTGTAGTGACTTATAAATATTCGGATGTGTGCGCGAAGTAATATCAATTTCTAAAGCTAAATCTGGCGGAGGATCGACAGTTAAATCTAGTCGCTTCTTACCACGAATTTTAGATTCATTGGCAATATAAAAACACTGATCAGGTTCTATTCCTTGAGCCATGAATTGATTTTTAAAAGTTGTAGAGCCTAAGCATCTAAACTCAATATCCAATTCTTCTAATAGTGCTTTAACTAAATCGCTAATAATTTCTTTGCCGTATTCATGTTCTGGCAAAGGAGACATAATTTCTAATATTCCCCTATCATAAGCAATACGGGCAGCCCGATGTTCTCCCAACTCTTCAAGAATTGCTTCCAACTCTTCCCAACTGACATCTCGTAACAATACTTTTTGTCCAGGTGGAACATAGATGCGCTTGAACTCCAATAACATCCCTACCACTCCCATAAACTTCAACTCATAGCATCCCAATTTTAACAAACACCAAACACAAAGCCACTCTTAAACCTCCGCGCCCCTCCGCGTTTCCTCCGCGTACCTTTGCGTTTAAAAAATAAATCCAACAGAATAACTCTCATGTAATAAATCTTACGCCTACAGCCAGATACACACAACAAACTTATCAAGCTAAGATATCAGCCAAATAGTAAATGATATCTTATCTACTCAGTAGTTGTGGTTAATCAAAACTCTCAAAACCTGATACAAAACCAACTAGAAAAACCCTCAAACCACGAATATAAATTTAACTGGTTTGACTGGTTTTGTTTATGGTATCCTCCCGGCTGGCTAATTTTATTTAACCGCCATTGGCAACATTATCACGCAGAGCCAGATGGTTGGCATTGGCGAGAATATTTACTATTTTTAATACCAGGAGGATTTTATCTAGCTTTTGTAATTCGCTGGTTGCGCTTGGGTTGTCGTTCACCTAGAAACGATATTGAAGAATTTAACCCTCACTATCAAAAAGCATTTCGTGAAGAAATTTTAGCCCCAATAGTGAAGTATTATTTTCGTGGGGAATTGCAGCAAATCGAGAACTTACCCACAACAGGGCCGATAATTGTAGCGATGAACCATGCAGGGATGTGTTTTCCTTGGGACTTTATCTGTTTAGGTTATTTATTAGGTGAAGCACGAGGTTGGACAGCACAACCTTTAGCAGAAGTATCATTATTTGAGCATCCTTGGGTAGTGTGGTGGCTACCTCCTAAATGGTCGCAGGTTTTAGGGGCTGTGCGCGCAGAGTTAAGTAATTTTGAGCAAGCTATTTCTCAAGGTAAGATTTTGTTATATGCACCGGAAGGTGTACGAGGGCCGTTAAAAGGTTGGGGGAAACGCTACCAACTACAAAAGTTTGATGTGAGTTTTTTACAGTTGAGCGATCGCTATCATATTCCGATTTTGCCAGTCATTTGCATCGGTAACGAATCTTTACATCCCTGGACAGTTAACCTGAAAAAATTACAAAAATTCTTGAAATTACCATTCTGTCCCTTATCACCTTTGATGTTGATGTTAATTCTCTTTCCCTCAATGGGTGTTTGGGCGATGAAAACTCGCTTGCGTTATATTATTCAACCAGTAGCAACAGTCAACATCAACACAGACTGTAATCATGTCAGCAAAGGACGAAAAGCAGTTTATCAACGCGCCCATCAATTGCGTGAACAATTACAGCATCAAATTAAAACACAAATTAACCTTTTGTAGATACGGCGATTTATTATAACAAGTTCGTAGTAAGGACTTTAGTCCTGAGAAAATTAATTAAGGACTAAAGTCCTGACTACAAACCAAGCTGGCTAATACTGCACTCATTCCACAGAAGCAGTTCCGAAGCGGTAGCCTTTACCGTAAACTGTATGAATTAAAGGTGTTTCCTTACCTACTTCAATTTTCCGCCGCAGTAACCGAATTAATGCAGCTATGACATTACTGCTGGGTTGTTCTTCATCTTGCCAGAGATGCTGCATAATTTGAGCATGAGTTAGTAAATGTCCAGTATGTTCCATAAAGTATAGTAACAACTGGCTTTCTTTCTGCGATAATTCAATGACTCGCCCTTGACGGTAGGCGACTTGATTCTCACAATCTAGTTCTAAATCAGCTACAGTTAATCTAGTCGTTGTCGCTTCATAACTTTGAGAACCAGAACGACGCAACAAAGCGCGAACTCTAGCTAATAACTCCCGTAATTCAAAAGGTTTAACTAAATAGTCATCTGCACCAGCATCTAAACCTTGTACCCTGTCATCTAGAGTATCTTTAGCCGTCAGAAACAGCACAGGTGTAATTTTCCCTTGCTGGCGCAATTCTTGACAAATCTCTAACCCTGTTTTTCCTGGCAGCATCCAATCTAAAATAAGTAAGTCGTAACTACCTGACTGTGCCATGATGCTTCCACTTGTACCATCATAAGCGGCATCTAGGGTATAACCCTCTCGTGTCAAAACACGGCTTAAAGGGTCTGTTAGTTCTACTTCATCATCCACTAATAAAATTCTCATGCTGTTGAGTAAGCAATAGAGATATTCTCAATATTATTGAACTGCTTCAGGACTTACGTAACTGGCACATTAGTAGGGTGCGTCAGATGTCGGAAATCTGTTGATTTTTACCAAATTATCGATTCTGACGCACCCTACAAAAAAGTTTGATCATCATGATTGCGTAAGTCCTATGCTTAAATCAGGACATTTAATGTCCATAGCCAAGGATACCAAGAAATAGAATGTTAACTGTTGCCTTACCGAAAGGGGAACTTCTTAAACATAGCATCCGCCTCCTACAATCTGTAGGTTTAGATTTTAGTGCTTTTTTAGACTCAGGCAATCGCCAACTACAAATTACTGACGCTAGCGGAAAAGCTAAAGGCTTATTAGTTAGAGGTCAAGATGTGCCTGTATATGTGGAATACGGTCAGGCACAAATCGGTATTATTGGTTACGATGTTCTTAAGGAAAAACAACCACAAGTTGCCCATTTAGTTGATTTGGGGTTTGGTTATTGTCGGATGTCGGTAGCTGTGAAAGCTTCTAGTCCTTACAAATCACCTTTAGATTTACCACCTCACAGTCGGGTTGCTTCTAAATATGTCAACTGTGCTAGTGAATATTTCCAGAGTTTAGATTTACCTGTGGAAATAGTACCACTTTACGGTTCTGTAGAACTCGGCCCAATTACGGGGATGTCTGAGGCTATTGTCGATTTAGTCTCGACTGGGCGGACTTTACGCGAAAATGGTTTGATTGAAATTACTACTCTGTATGAAAGTACAGCCCGGTTAATTGCTCATCCTCTGAGTTATCGTCTCAATACAGGTAATTTACATGATTTAGTTGAGCGTATCAGAGAGGCTGTGTTGACACCAGCTTAATTCATTATATTTTTGCGGAAATATCCCCGGCTTTGTCAAAAAGTTGGGGATGTTTTTTGATTATGGATAACATATCCTACCAAGAGTCAGAAAGGCTTGAAAAAGGTGCGTTACGCTGTCGCTAATACACCCTACCATGATTGAAATTACGTTGTATGATTTTTTATTAAATTTTGTCTACACTGTGATTAGTCTAAGGCTAATTTTTTATCAAAAAATTTTAATCACAAAGTTCTGATAGTTAGTTTATCTAGAGTTAAAAAATTGTTAAAAAAATTTTATGAAATTTGATTTTAATTCAGAGGAACAAGCGAGACTTGCAGCGTTGCGCGAGTACCAAATTCTAGACACTGAACCTGAAGAAGCTTATGAAAATTTGGCTCGGTTGGCTGCTTTTATTTGTGGTACACCCATTGCTTTAGTCAATTTCATCGATGAACATCGTCAGTGGTTTAAGGCGAAACTGGGCATAGAAGTGTCAGAAATGCCCCGTAGTATTGGTTTTTCTTACTTATGTCAAGAAAAACAGGGGGTTGTCGTAGTTCCCGATGCTTTAGCAGATGCTCGCCTGTCTACTAATCCCGTAGTAGTATCATATCCCTATGTCCGTTTTTATGCAGGTGTGCCATTACTCACGCCCCAAGGTCAGATGTTAGGAACTCTTTGTGTTCTTGACCATCAGCCAAAACAACTCAGTCAACAACAAGTAGACGCACTGGTAGCTTTAAGTCGCTTGGTTATTGACCAATTGGAATTGCGGCGCAGTGTGACAGATGTATCTCAGATTACAGAAAAGCTGATGCAGCAAGAGCAAATAGCACGCTTAGAATCGGAAGCTGTCAGCGATCGCATTCGTAATATACTCGAAAGTATTACCGATGGTTTCTTTGCTTTAGATAAACAGTGGCGATTCACTTATATCAATAGTCAAGCAGCAAGGCTATTGCAGAAAAATCAAACTGAGCTATTAGGCAAAAATATCTGGGAAGCGGTTCCCGAATTAATAGGAACCTTATTTGAGCAAGAGTATCACCGAGCCATCGCCCAACAGATGAGTGTCGCATTTGAAGAATGCTATCCAACCCTGAACAGATGGTTTGCAGTTAACGCCTATCCCGGTAAAGACGGTTTATCAGTTTATTTTCAAGATATTACCACAAGGCGACAGACAGAAATCGCACTCAGAGAAAGTGAAGAACGTTGGCATTTAGCTTTACAAGGTAACAATGATGGTATTTGGGATTGGAACTTAAAAACAAATGAAGTCTTTTTCTCCCCACGTTGGAAACAAATCTTGGGGTATGCCGAGGACGAAATCAGCAATTACATAGAGGAATGGTCAAAGCGTGTACATCCAGATGATTTAGACTGGGTAATGCAAGCAATTCAAGACCATTTTGAGAGAAAAACACCGTTTTATATTACCGAGCATCGCCTACTGTGCAAAGATGGTAGCTATAAATGGATTTTAGATCGAGGACAGGCGCGTTGGGATGAAAACGGTAATGTAGTCAGGATGGTAGGTTCTCACACAGATATTACTGAGCGCAAGCAAGCAGAAGAAGAACTGAAAAGACAAAATTTGCGATCGCAACTCTTCGCCGAAATTACCCTCAAAATTCGAGAAACCCTTGATATTAAAGAAATTCTGCAAGCATCAGTCCAAGAAGTGCAGAAACTTTTACAAGCAGACAGAGTATTGATTTTTCGCCTGTGGGCTGATGGTTCAGGAACAGTAGAACAAGAAGCCGTACTTCCTGGCTGGCCTGTAGTTTTCGGAAAAAACATTGTTGACCCCTGTTTTCAGGAAGACTACGTAGATAAATATCGTCAAGGTAGAGTCAGCGCAATTTTTGATATTAAACAGGCAGATATTCAGGATTGCCATCGGGAATTTTTGCAACAGTTTGGTGTCAAAGCTAACCTCGTAGTTCCAATTCTGCATCGAGATGGTATCTGGGGTTTATTAATCGCCCATCAGTGCGCCTCACCCCGGCAATGGACAAGCTTTGAGTTAGACTTATTGCAGCAGTTAGCCAACCAAATGGGTATAGCGTTATCGCAAGCGCAGCTATTAGAAGAACAAACCCGTCAAAGTCAAGAACTAGCACGTTCTAACGCGGAACTAGAAAATTTTGCTTATGTTGCATCCCATGACTTGCAAGAACCGTTAAGGATGGTGACTAGCTACTTACAACTATTAGAACGGAGATATAAACCGCAACTAGACGTTGATGCTCAACAGTTCATCACCTATGCTGTAGATGGGGCGCGACGGATGCAAACCTTAATCAACGACTTATTGAACTATTCACGACTGACTACCCGTGGAAAACCCTTTGTGTCAGTTGATGCTGCTGATATTTTAGCAACAGCGATCGCCAACCTGAAAATTGCGATTGAAGATAGTGGTGCAGTCATCACCCACGATCCTTTACCAACAGTAACAGCAGATCCCACCCAACTCACCCAAGTATTTCAAAACCTGATTGCAAACGCCATCAAATTCCGCAAAGACATTCCACCCCACATTCATATCAGCGTAGCCAGAGAGTTAGGCACAGCAGAGGAGCAGGGGAGCAGGGGAGCAGGGGAGCAGGGGAGCAGGGGAGCAGAGGAGCAGGGGAGCAAGGGAGCAGGGGAGCAGGGGAGCAGAGGAGAAAAATCCAATACCCAGTCCCCAGTCCCCAATGCCCAATGGCTATTCTCAGTCCAAGACAATGGTATTGGTATAGAACCGCAATATGCTGACCGGATTTTTGCAATTTTTCAACGCCTACATACTAGAAGTAAATACCCAGGTACTGGCATTGGACTGGCAATATGTAAGAAGATTATAGAACGTCACGGCGGTCGTATATGGGTTGAGTCACAACCGGGTCAAGGCTCGGTGTTTCACTTCTCAATTCCAGAGCCAGCCAGTTAACTATCGTCAATATAACAGCAGAAATTATGGTAATTGAGGTTTTGTTAGTAGAAGATAATCCAGGCGATGCCGAACTAACACGTATTGCCCTAGAAGATAGTCAAATTTCAGTTAACCTCAATGTGGTTGAAGATGGAGTGGAAGCCATAGCATACCTGCGAAAACAGGGACAATATGCTCAAGTACCTCAACCTGATATAGTGCTACTAGATTTAAATTTACCTAAAAAAGATGGGCGGGAAGTATTAGCCGAAATTAAAACTGATGACAACCTCAAACGTATTCCTGTCGTTGTCTTGACAACTTCCCAAGCAGAAGAAGACATTTTAAAGGCGTATAACTTAGCTGCTAACTGTTACATAACTAAGCCCGTTGACTTTGATCAATTCGTTAGAATTGTACAAGCTATAGAAAACTTTTGGTTTGCGATTGTCAAACTGCCACCGGAGTAGAGGTTATGGCAGGTAAAATTCTCAAAGTCTTATTAGTAGAAGATAATCCTGGGGATGTTTTTTTAATCCAAGAGTTATTAAAAGAGGTAAATAAAACTAAGGTAGAGTTACAAGCAGTCGAGCAACTTTCTGAGGCATTTGAGCTTTTAGCAAGTCAACCCTTTGATATCATTCTATTAGACCTATCCTTACCTGATAGCCAAGGACTAGACACCTTTGTGCGAGCTTATCGCCAAGCTAAGACAATTCCGATTATCGTTTTGACTGGTACAGATGATGAAACCTTGGCATTACGGGCGATGCAAGCAGGAGCGCAGGATTATTTAGTCAAAGGACAAGTTACAGGCGACTTATTGCTGCGCTCGATGCGCTACGCCATTGAACGCCAACGCATTGAAGAAGCCCTCCGCCAGAGTGAGGAACGATTTCGGGTAGCCTTAAAAAACTCTCCTATTTTTGTCTTTAATCAAGATAGAGACTTACGTTATACCTGGGTTTATAACCCCTTGGCTGGGTGGACAGGCGAGGAAATTTTGGGTAAACAAGACTGGGAAATGATGCCAGATGAAGATGCCCAACGTCTGACAGCAATTAAATATCATGTCCTATCTACAGGTATAGGTACAAGAGATGAAGTAGCAATTACGACGGATGAAGGCACGAAATATTACGACTTAACTGTTGAACCATTGCGGAATGAATCCCAAGAAATCGTCGGTATAACTGGCGCGAGTATTGATATTTGCGATCGCAAACTCGCAGAAGCAAAAATCCGTGAACAAGCAGCATTACTAGATATCACTACTGATGCCATTTGTGTCCGTGATTTAGAAAATAAAATTCTGTTTTGGAATCAAGGCGCAGAAAAACTTTATGGCTGGCTGGCGCAAGAGGCTATCGGCAAAAATGTCAGTGAACTTTTGTTTATAGAACCTACTCCAGAAATTGCAGCTGCACTGTTACAGGTGATATCTCAAGGTAACTGGCAAGGGGAATTAAATAAAGTTACCAAAAAAGGTAAAGAAATTATCGTGGCTAGTCGCTGGAGTCTAGTCCATGACGAACAGGGAAAAGCTAAATCAATTTTGTCTGTAGATACAGATATTACTCAGAAAAAACATTTAGAAGCCCAATTGTTTCGCACCCAACGCCTAGAAAGTATTGGCACTTTAGCTAGTGGCATTGCTCACGACCTCAACAATATTTTGACCCCAATTTTAGCAGGAGCGCAATTACTGCCACTGAAGTTTCCTGATGCCGATGAACGTACTCAACATTTGTTAGAAATTTTAGAAATTAATGCTAAACGCGGTGCGGATTTAGTGAAACAAATACTGTCTTTTGCCAGGGGTGTCGAAGGTAAACGCATTCATTTGCAACTCAAACACATCATTGTCGAACTGACTAAAGTTTTGCGAGAAACATTCCCCAAATCTATTGTAATTACCACAGATATAGCCAAGGATTTATGGCAAGTTTCTGGAGATAGTACCCAACTCCACCAGGTACTGATGAATCTTTGTGTTAATGCCCGTGATGCAATGCCTCATGGTGGCACTCTCAAAATTGTGGCTGAAAATTTACTAATTGATCAAAATTATGTCCGCATGAATTTGGAGGCTAAAGAGGGAGCATACATAGTCATTACAGTATCAGATACAGGCGTGGGGATTCCTGAAGAATATTTAGATAGAATTTTTGAGCCGTTTTTTACTACCAAAGCAGTCGGACAAGGTACTGGTTTAGGTTTGTCTACTGCAATTGGTATTATTAAAAGTCATGGTGGTTTTGTCAATGTCCATAGTGAAGTAGGAAATGGTACTACATTTAAAGTTTACTTGCCAGCCGTGGGAGATACGACAGAAATTAAAACAGATTTTTTGTCACCCGCTACAGGCAAAGGAGAGTTAATTTTAATTGTGGATGATGAACCGGGAATTAGGGAAGTGACGAAAACATCTTTAGAAAGCAAGGAATACACAACCCTGGTTGCTGGTGACGGCGTGGAAGCGATCGCACTTTACGCCAAATATGCACATAAAATTAGTGCTGTCCTCATGAATATCATCCTGCCAGAACTAGATGGATTCACTACTATTCGTACCTTAAAAAAAATTAACCCCCAAGTCAAAATTATTGCTACCAGTGGATTGATATCTCAAAATAAACTGGAGGAAATAGTCAATACTGGTGCTGATAGTTTTTTATCTAAACCCTACACTGTTAATGAATTGTTATTGGCTATCAACCAAGTTATCACTTGATTGTAGTCATTAGTTATTAGTTATTAGTCATTAGTCATTAGTCATTAGTCATTAGTTATTAGTCATTAGTCATTAGTTATTAGTTTTTCTCCTCCGCTCCCCTACTCCTCTGTATTTCCCGTAATTTCGCACCCGTCACAAAATTCTATAAAAACCATCATTTGGTCGCCATTCTGATTGAGATAGGGTGTAATACACTACATCTACACCGTAGTAGTGAGCGTGTTTTTGATACTTCATACCCACTTTCTCAATGACCCGCCTTGATGGTATATTCTCAGGACGAGCGATCGCTACTATCTTATCTAACTGCACTGTCAAAAATCCATAATCTCAATCTTGCGGTTTCTATCTCAGGCATGATAGGCAGAAAATTAACCAAAATGCCAATGTCACCGTGAGACGGATAAATAACTGCTGCTAGTATTGTAAAAATTAATATAATGCTCCTACTATGAGCATCTACCAATCATCTCGCAAATCTTACAAAAAACACCATTGGCGTAACAATGACTGGCGACTGTTCCTTCGTCTCGTACCTTACGCCCGCCGTAACAGCAAACTGCTAATCACAGCCATGTTACTGCTGTTACCGATTGCCTTAGCTAATGCTGTGCAGCCCCTGTTAATTGGACAGGCTGTATCTTTAATTCGTAATGAACCTAGTACGTACACATTTCTGCAAAATCGTCCTTTGTTTCAAGGACTTTATATCATCCAAGGTTTATTGCTCACTACTATCTTGCTGCGGGCAATACTTACTGGTGTTCAAGGCTACTTACTACAGAAGTTAGGACAGACAATTACTGCCGGAATTCGTCAAGATTTGTTTCATCATCTGACATCTTTGGCAGTACGTTTTTTTGACCGTACACCTGTAGGTAAATTAGTCACTCGCATCACTAGCGATGTAGAAGTATTAGGGGATGTGTTTTCTACCGGGGCTATTGGCATCATCTCTGATATGTTCTCGATGCTGGTAATCTTGGGTTTGATGTTTTCCATTCAGTGGCAACTAGCGGCTTTACTACTGGTGATGTTGCTACCAGTGAGTGGGTTAATTATTTATTTTCAGCGACGATATCGCCAAGCTAATTATAAAGCCAGAGAAGAACTATCCATTTTAAATTCCCAGTTACAAGAAAATGTCATGGGAATTAACGTTGTGCAGTTGTTCCGGCGAGAACAGTATAATGCTGAATTATTCCGCGCCACTAACCAACGTTACAACCAGCGAACAGATGAAACTATATTTTACGATTCGGCAGTTTCTGCAACTTTAGAATGGATTGGTTTAATTGCGATCGCCGGAGTCTTATGGTTGGGTGGTTGGTTACTCTTAGGTAATAACTTGACTTTTGGGACATTATCTGCATTCATTTTATATGCCCAAAGATTGTTTGATCCGTTGCGGGATTTTGCCGAAAAATTCACTGTAATTCAATCTGGTTTTACAGCAATGGAACGGGTGAGTGATCTTTTAGATGAACCCATAGAAATAAGCGATCGCGCCAATCCCCGCTTTTCCCTCCTCGATCAACAATTCGGTTACATCGACGAAATCATCGCTAATTTAGAATCTGAAGACACCCACCAGACACCGCAATTGGGAGAAATCCGGTTTGAAAATGTCTGGTTTGCCTACAAAGATGATGATTACATTCTCAAAGACTTAGATTTTGTGATTCATCCCGGCGAAAAAGTGGCATTAGTCGGGCCTACAGGTGCGGGTAAAAGTTCGATTATCCGCCTGTTGTGTCGTCTCTACGAACCCACCCAAGGGCGCATTCTTGTAGATGGCGTAGATATTCGAGAGTTACCCCAAGCCGAACTACGCCGTTATATGTCCGTCATCTTACAAGATGGTTTCGTCTTTGCGGGTGACGTTAAAAGTAACATTACCTTGGGTGATTACTATACCCCAGAAGAAATTGAAGCAGCAGCCCAAAAAACCAACATCGCCGAGTTCATAGCACAATTACCCGCAAGTTATCATACCCAACTTCGAGAAAGAGGTACAAATCTTTCTAGTGGTCAAAAGCAACTCTTAGCCTTTGCCCGTGCAGCAATTCGGAATCCTCAAATTCTCGTTTTAGATGAAGCAACCGCGAGTTTAGATGTGGCTACAGAAGCATTAATACAACAAGCATTAAACGAGTTATTAATCGGACGAACTGCAATTATTATTGCTCACCGCTTATCTACAATTCGGGATGTAGATCGGATTTTTGTATTAAAGCGAGGTGAATTAATCGAACAAGGTAGCCACGAGGAACTGTTAAAAACAGGAGGACTTTATTCCACCTTGCACAACTTACAAATGTTGGGAACTTAAGGGAATGGGGACTGGGGATTAGGGATTGGGAAAAAAGAGGAATTGGGACTCTTTGCAGGGAGAAAAAGGGAAAATCCTCTCCCCCTTGTTCCCCATTCCCTGTTCCCTGTTCCCTGTTCCCCATTCCCTGTTCCCTGTTCCCTGTTCCCTGTTCCCTACCTACACAAATAATTTTATTAATCAAATCGGATTCCTATATTTATGGAAACATTATTAAACAATCGCTATCGAGTAATTCGGACTTTAGGAGGAGGGGGATTTGGGGAAACTTTTATTGCCGAAGATACCCAAATGCCGTCTAACCGTCGTTGTGTAATTAAACAGCTAAAACCGATTCACAACAACCCCCAAATTTACCAATTAGTACAAGAACGGTTTCAACGGGAAGCCACAATTTTAGAAGATTTGGGTAGCTACACAGACCAAATCCCGACTTTATACGCTTATTTTCAATCTAACGAGCAATTTTATGTAGTTCAAGAATTGATAGAAGGGGAAACACTCACAGCCAAATTTCGCCAGCAAGGTTTATTTACTGAAAGCGCAGTTAGAGAAATTTTAGTTAACTTATTACCAGTTTTAGAGTACGTCCATTCTAAACGGATAATTCACCGGGATATTAAACCTGATAACATCATTTTGCGTCATCGTGATGGCAAACCTGTATTAATTGATTTTGGTGCGGTGCGGGAATCAATGGGAACAGTTGTCAATTCCCAAGGTAATCCTACCAGTTCAATTGTCATTGGTACGCCTGGATATATGCCGAGTGAACAAGCCGCAGGTAGACCAGTGTATTCTAGTGATTTATATAGTTTAGGCGTGACAGCAATTTATGTGCTGACGGGGAAACAACCACAGGAATTAGAAACAGATCCTCGGACTGGGGAAATTATATGGCATCAATACGCCTTGAGTGTTAGCCCTACATTAGCAGCTGTAATTGATCGCGCGATCGCCTACCACCCCAGAGAACGTTTCGCCACAGCTAGAGAAATGTTAGAAGCTTTGCAACAAGGTGCTGTCAGCTTTCCCCCCACCATCCCTTATCAACAACCACAACCACAACCGCCAACCATTCCTTATCAGCATCCCCCAGTAGCCACAGTACCACCTACTGCCACACCACCCCAAACCGTCGCCGTTAGCCCAAGTGCTTCTCCATCTTCTCAACCTGTGACTCAAACCAATAGCATTCAAAACAATGGCAATCGGGGAATCTTACTTGGTAGTTTAATTGCTGGGGGTTTAATTGGTGCATCTGTCTTAATTGGTTTTGCCTTAACTAGACCAAATCAACCAGTAGCACAATCAACAATACCCTCTAGTGAATCTACCATCAACAACAACACTACGGAAAATATACAACCTCCAGTTTCTAACCCTCCTGCAACCACCACAAATCAAGACACTAACCAAAACTCTACACCACAGATAAATCGTCCTGTCATCAGAAATTTACCACCTGTTAGCACCCCAGTTGATTCACCCACGGCTGAGAATCCCCAAACCACCACACCTGATACTTATGAAACTTCAGAAGTGTCTCGCCCCTCACCAACACAAGCAGTAGAAAATTATTATGCAACTATCAATCAAGGAGAATATCAGACGGCGTGGAATCAGTTAAGTCCTAGTTTTCAAAATAATCGCCGACTGCACCCCAATGGCTATAGTTCTTATATAGGCTGGTGGCAAGGACAGGTAGAAAGTGTCAATATTGAAGAAACCAGTATAGTAGAAGGTAATGAACAAACAGCTACAGTTAATACTAGGTTGACGTACTTCATGAAAAACGGTAGAAGATCATCGGCTTCTGTGCAGTTATCTCTATTATGGGATGAGGAAAATCAAAGATGGGTTGTTCATGGTGCTAGGTAGCTAGTAGAAGAAGGCAAAATTGAAGGAGGCAGGAGGCAGAGGGCAGGAGGCAGGAGCAATGGTTATTTACAGAATTAGAAGGCGAATCTGCTAACCTATCGCTTAATACCGTTGATTTGCAAATTTCCCTAGATGAAATTTATGAAAAGGTGAATTTCAGCAACAGCAATAATGAAGAGTAATTATGTTTGAGTTCGTAGTTAAAAGCCAATAATGAAGATATACAGCAGGGAACAGAAAACAGGGAACAGGGAACAGGGAACGCTCAAGATTTGTTTTGCTTCACCAGGTTTAAACATATTAAAATATATATAAACACAACTTCAGTCTTCGGCTATCACCATGACTGTCATTGAAAAGCAGATGTAGAACTTACGCAAGTGTCATCATCAAAGTCTCGTGTAGGGTGCGTCAGAAGCGATAATTGAGTCAAAAAGAACAGATTTTCAACATCTGACGCACCCTACTAATGTACCAGTTGCGTAAGTCCTGAGATGATATGATTCCTAATTCGCAATATCTAAACAATCGCTTAATTTAGCTTGAACTGACAGAAGCCTCTCACTTACCGCGATAGCGGAAGTGATGAGATGAATGGCTCTCG
>NZ_LUHJ01000007.1 GCF_001597745.1 Anabaena sp. 4-3
GGGGATTGGGGACTGGGGATTGGGGACTGGGGATTGGGGACTGGGGACTGGGGATTGGGGACTGGGGATTGGGAATATAAAAGTTCTTCCTTGTCTTCCTTGTCTTCCTTGTCTCCCCTATCTCCCCCTACTCCCCTGCTTCCTAATCTCCCTCATCCCTGCTTTACATATCTTCATATCTATAGAATATCTTTTTTTGATATTTGTAAAAACATAATCTCCTGTGACACTGTGTAAATATAGCTAAATTGTCACTAAAATTGTAAGCAGCAGGGTGAATATACTTAGATTCAGCCCGACTCGATGCGGTTAAACTGAACTTAAGTGTGTTGCAACCGATATCAGTGCCACCTACCCCGACACACCATCTTTTCCCATCCATCCTTGTATAGAGAGAAAATTAGATGCTGGATTTAGTTTCGGTTGACTGTTTGAGTGTGAATACTCAACCAGTTAAGCAACACCGGATTATTGCTGCTATTGATATGGGAACAAATTCCCTGCACATGGTAATTGTGAGGATTGACCCGACGTTACCAGCTTTTAGCATTATTGGCAAAGAAAAAGAAACGGTAAGGTTGGGCGATCGCGATATTGCTACCGGTGAGCTAAAATCAGAGGTGATGAATCGGGCGATCGCTACTTTAAAACGCTTCCAAGAAGTAGCGAAAACCGCTAATGTGGAAACAATCATTGCTGTCGCTACCAGTGCGGTGCGGGAATCTCCCAACGGTAAAGATTTTTTACACCGGGTAGAAACCGAGTTAGGTTTAAGTGTTGACTTAATTTCAGGTCAAGAAGAAGCGCGACGCATTTACCTGGGTGTACTGTCGGGGATGGAATTCCACAACCAGCCCCATATTATTATTGATATTGGTGGCGGTTCTACAGAGATAATTTTAGGCGATAGTCATGAACCGCGTACTCTCACTAGCACGAAAGTCGGTGCTGTGCGTCTCACGACTGAGTTAATTAGCACTGACCCCATTATAGATGTTGAGTTTCAATACCTACAAGCCTACACAAGAGGAATGTTAGAACGTTCTGTAGAAGAAGTTTTAGCAAACCTCAAGTTTGGCGAATTTCCCCGCTTGATTGGTACTTCTGGCACAATTGAAACTATCGCCATGATTCACGCGCGGGAAAAGTTGGGTTCTGTTCCTTCAACCCTGAATGGCTATCAATTCACTGTCTCAGACTTGGAAGACTGGGTAAACCGCTTGCGAAAAATGACCAATGCAGAACGAGCCGCCATTCCCGGTATGCCTGAAAAGCGGTCTGAAGTTATACTGAGTGGGGCAGTAGTTTTACTAGAAGCAATGCAACTTTTAGGCGTAGAATCAATCACAACCTGTGGACGGGCTTTGCGAGAAGGTGTAATTGTTGACTGGATGTTAAGCCACGGTTTAATTGAAGATAGACTCCGCTTTCAAGGTTCGGTACGTGAGCGCAGCGTGATTAAACAGGCTAGTAAGTATCAAGTTAATTTAGCACATAGCGATCGCGTGGCGGCTTTTGCCTTAAGTTTATTTGACCAAACCCAAGGAGTGTTACACCATTGGGGAACAAATGAACGACAATTATTATGGGCGGCAGCAATTTTACACAACTGCGGTCATCACATTAGCCATTCGTCGCACCATAAACACTCTTACTATTTAATTCGTAATAGTGAATTACTGGGATACAACGAAACAGAAATCGAAATTATCGCAAATTTAGCCCGTTATCACCGCAAATCAGCACCGAAGAAAAAGCATGAAAATTACCGCAACTTGTTGAGTAAACAACATCGGCAAATAGTCAGTCAATTGAGTGCGCTGTTAAGATTAGCAGTAGCATTAGATAGAAGACAAATTGGTGCGATCGCTAGAATTGAATGTGAATATTATCAGGAATTGCAGCAATTCAATTTGTTAATTTATCCCACCAAACCCGATGATGATTGTGCCTTAGAACTCTGGAGTTTAGATTACAAAAAAGGAGTATTTGAAGCAGAATTTGACGTGAAATTAGGAGCGCATCTAGAAAAATCTGCGATTCCGCATTACTTCTAAAACCAGCGAACCATTGACTTGTAGAGACGTTGCATACAGCGTCTCTACATCATAATATACCCCAATCCCCAGTCCCTTCCAGTCCCCAATCCCCAGTCCCCAGTCCCCAATCCCCAGCCCCCTAAGTATTTTTTCCTTCACAAAAAGTCACAATTGGGTAGAATTGGTTAAAGCAATCTCTGCACCTGTTAACCAAAGGTATCAGCAAACTCATGCAACTGAAACTCAGTGCATCTAAACTACCCTTCGCGCCTCTACTACTCATTGCGCCTTTTTTCCTCTGGGGAACGGCTATGGTAGCCATGAAAGGAGTTATCCCCCACACCACACCCTTATTTATGGCGGGTGTCCGTTTGCTACCAGCCGGCGTGTTAATTTTAATTGTCGCCGCAATCATGGGTAGACCTCAACCCACAGGTTGGCTAGCATGGTTGTGGATTGGGTTATTTGCTTTCATTGATGGCACATTATTTCAAGGCTTTTTAGCAGAAGGTTTAGTCAGAACCAGCGCGGGTTTAGGTTCGGTGATGATTGACTCTCAACCTCTGGCTGTCGCCTTGTTGTCTTTGTGGCTGTTTCAAGAAAAAATCGGTTTTTGGGGATGGCTGGGGTTAGGCTTGGGAGTCACAGGTATTAGTCTCATCGGCTTACCAGATGAGTGGATTTTCAGTTTACTGGGTACTGGTACAGAAATCAAAATTGGCAACTGGGAGCATCTTTTTGCTAGTGGTGAGTGGTTAATGCTGTTAGCGGCTTTGTCGATGGCTGTGGGGACGGTGTTAATTAGGTTTGTGACTCGTCATGCTGACCCGGTGACGGCGACGGGATGGCACATGATTTTAGGTGGAGTGCCATTATGGGGCGTTTCATCTGTGGTAGAATCTCAACAATGGGAAAACCTTGTCTATTCTGAGTGGTTAGCTTTGGGTTATGCAACGGTGTTCGGTAGTGCGATCGCCTACGCTTTATTTTTCTACTTTGCCTCTAGTGGTAGTCTCACCAGTCTCAGTTCCCTAACTTTTCTCACACCAGTTTTTGCTTTAATCTTTGGTCATCTCTTGCTGTCAGAAGTCCTCAGTCCATTGCAATGGATGGGAGTCTTACTCACTTTAATCAGTATCTACCTGATTAATCAGCGTGATAACTTGGCAGGGGAAAATCAACAGCTAGCTGTGAATGAAACTTCTACAACACCGCAACCGCAATTAGCGGAAACATCCACAAATAAGCTTAATCCGTTAAATCAATAGTGTTAACTGTTGGGCGGGAAGTAAGATGATATACTATCGGCTAACAAAAAGCAGATTTTTTGTGAAGATACAGTTAACTTTAGACAAGTTTAGATTGTCAACATTACTGTCACTTTGTTAGCGCGTTTAGACGGCTACTTTTAAAATAATATGAGGCTACATCCCTCCTCAATTTTAATTATTACCTGTTTTTCTGGACTGGGTTTGTACTCAAATGGTGCTAGCGCAGTTACAGCTAACTCAGCACCCAAATTCATCGCACAAGCACAAGTTAGTTCTCAGGCACTTGCTCAAGAGGTGATTCTCACACCCGGTAGTCAAGGGTTAGCTGTAGAAAAGTTGCAAACCCAATTGCAAGGGTTAGGACACTATAATAATGTGATAGATGGAAAATACGGTCAAAGTACGAAACTGGCTGTAGAAGAATTCCAGAAAGCCAAAGGTTTAAAAAGAATAGATGGAATTGCAGACGTAACCACTCAACGTCATCTGCAATCAGCCTTGGCAGTTAAAAAAAATCAACTCACTGTCTCTAATATTAGTCAAACTTCTGCCTCGAAACTTGCAACCCCTAACCAACCCCAGCCAAACCAAATAAATTTTCTGTGTTGGTCATTCTTGGGAATCGGAATTTTAGGTAGTATTGGGGGTATTCTGGGTTTGTGGAAATTTTGGGAACAAAACAAACAACAAAAATATCCTCAAAGTATAGAAGAATATCAAGCTTTGAGTGCAGCAAAACCGGACAATATGACATTTGAACCGTCTGTACAAGCACAAGAATTAGAACCCACAGCCAACAGTGAGGAAAATACTGTTACAGCTACAGATTCGATATTACCTGTAGAAGCAACTTCTCGTTTAACTAAACTGAGTATTGTTGAGGAATTAATTAAAGACTTAGGTAGTAACGATGCTGCACAGCGCAACAAAGCGATTTGGGATTTAGGGCAACAAGGTGATTCACGGGCGATTGAACCATTGGTAAACTTGTTGATTGATGCAGATTCTCAACAACGTAGTCTGATTTTGGCAGCGTTGTCAGAAATTAACATTCGTAGTCTCAAACCTATCAATCGCGCCTTAGCTATCTCCATGCAGGATGAAAGTCCTAATGTCAGACAAAATGCTATCCGTGATTTGACTCGTGTTTATGACATGATGGCACAAATGAGTCAAATGTTAGTCCATGCTTTAGATGACCCGGATGATCAAGTCCAGGGTACAGCACAGTATGCTCTGAGTCAAATACATAGAATGCGGAGTGTAGCCACTGCAAAGAGTCTCATAGAAGATACTCAACAAGATGGAATCTAGAAATATTTCATCTGGATGTTAATATTGGTGTTTGGCCCTGCTACCAGCACAACTGTTTCACTAAACTTCGGTGCTTGCGTGCGAACTACTGGGTTTCTGGAAAAGCCCACGCCTTCTGTCGGCATTCCTAGACTATTACGGTTCAGAGTGCGATCGCCATTTTGGTCATGAATCACCGCCACAGCATAACTCCCGGCTGGCAAATTGTTAAAGCTTACTTGCAAGGGTGTTTCGCTGATTTTAGCACATTGTTTCTGAAATACACGCTGGCGATCGCCCGGAAATCCTTGACTGCTAGCAAATAAATTGACGCAGACTTGTCCTTGTTGATTTTTCAACCCATCAATATTAACCATTAGTTGACCTTGAAAACTAGCCTTAGCACTTTCCAGCCAGGCTAAATTTCCTACACTCGCCAACAGCATCATCCCCACCGTGATTTTTTTCAACATAAAATTTCTGCTGAAAATAAACATTTATCGTGCCACTTCATCCTGACACGATTCTGTTGATATACGCAAGCTGATTGTATAAAAATCGTGATATCACATCCTTGAGAGTAGTTATCATATCTGTTGGGATAGGGAACAGGGAACAGGGAATAGGGAATAGGGAACGGGGAATAGGGAACAGGGAACAGAGTTAGAGAAAAGTTTGCATCTTCAGTTAACCGGACTTGACACACATCTTGCACCTGTTCCTGAATGATAATTTTTGGAGGGTGGGCATTGCTTGCAAGTTGCTCAAACCCTTAATTTGAGGTTGTTGGGTGTGCATCGCCTGGAACTTATTGAGAATGGTGCAAGATATGCTTGATATGATTACCGTAATGCCGTTACAGGTAGTTTAATGATTAACTCCGTTCCTTGTCCTACAGTAGAGACACAAGACAACTGTCCGCCGTGTTTTTCCACAATAATTTGATAACAGATAGACAGTCCCAATCCTGTACCTTGTCCTACAGGTTTAGTGGTAAAAAATGGGTCAAACATTCTCTGTTGCACATCTTCTGGAATACCAGGGCCATTGTCAGCTATGCGAATCATCACCTGTTGCTCATCAGTGATTGTAGTCTGAATCAAGATTTGGGGACGTAGGCGTTTACCATTGCTTAACCCAGACTCAGTAATGCAATGTGATTCTTTCCCGACTGCCAACTCACCATTACCTATTCCCGCCTCTAAAGCATCAATCGCATTGGCTAACAGATTCATAAATACTTGATTGAGCAAACCAGGGTAGCAATCAACTGGGGGAAGATTGCCGTATTCTTTAATAATGCTAATGCTTTGATCAGTTTTGTGATTTTTCAGTCTGCTGTGTAAAATCAGCAGGGTGCTATCAATACCTTCATGAATATTAACTGTTTTTCTCGCAGATTCATCTAAACGCGAAAAATTTCTCAGGGAACGAACTATTTCTTCAATGCGTTCGCAACCAGTTTGCATGGAAGTTAAAAGTTTAGGAATATCTTCTGTAATAAAGTCTAGGTCAGTTTGCGCGATCGCCGTTTCAATTTCTGCTACAGCTTCGGGATAGTGCTGACGGTACAAACTAATCACGTTGAGTAAATCGTGAATGTAATTAGTCGCATGGACAAGATTACCAGCAATAAAGTTGATGGGGTTGTTAACTTCATGAGCAATACCCGCTACCAACTGACCCAACGCCGCCATTTTCTCATTTTGTAATAATCTGCTATAATTCTGCTTTAAGTCCCTAAATCCAGCTTTGGCTAATTGGGATTGTTCTTCTACACGCTGCAATTGAGTCAGGGTGAGGGCATGAATTTGAGCATTAGCCAAAAGCAACTGATGGAAATCAACTATTCCATAGTTACCAGATTTAGATTTAACTAAAATTGGTTCATAAACCAATTCAGGCGATCGCTTTAATGCTAGCTGATTTGCCGCCACAATCAGCGTATCTTCAGAAAATATGCACAGTTGTGTCTGTAAAAATGTATAAAGATTAGCGATAGGACGCAATGAAAACAAACCGAGGCTATAGGGGCGACTCATATACTCAAAAAATCTCCGTCGCGAAATCATCCCGACAAATTCCTGGTTTTGAATCAAGATAATTCCTGGTAATAAAGGCTCTTGCTCAAATAAGCGAAGTAATGTATTACCTGGAAGGTGTTGCTCAATTTCAAGTTCCCATACTGGTAATTCTTGCAAGGTAGAATCTAATTGCAAGCTCAATTCACTAGCATCAGTCATGCTACGGGTAGTGAGCCTCATGAAAATTATTTACCCTCTAGATATGACTATTACTTTCGCACTGACACCATACTTGTCTAGTTCCTAGAACTAGCAGTATTAGTTCCTATTATTCCCTGAAAATTGTAATAAATCTTATCTATAAGCAGTATTTATTAAACTTTGCTGACTCTTCAATCCTGTGTGGTTGTTTGCTGAAGGAGCGATCGCCAGTCTGCTAAAATTGCTTCTGTCCACAACCAATTCTGGTTTAATTTCCCAACCTGGAAATTGATCGGGTCTGCGTTTAAAACTGTTTGACGCAAGTTAATAGCCGTATTAATATATTGAGCTTTTTTATTGCCAGTTAAACTCTGTGCAGATTTATATAAACCTAAAGCTAACCCCGCATAGGGAGTTAAAGCCTCACGAGGTACTTCTGTATTTGCAGATACGGTTTCAGTTAAGACTAGATTTTGCTGTTTGAGTGCCAAATCTAAAGCCCGAAACCAAGAGTCATTAGCCCGATTGAGATTTCCCTCGGCGTAGTAGGCAAATCCCAGCGCATTATGATATAGAATAGAATTTGGGTTAGCTTTAACTGCATTTTCCCAGTAACGACGCGCATCGTCAATACTGTATTTGGGATCTCCAGTTTGGATAGACTGCCAAGCTAACCGCCCTTTGAGAAAGTTGACAGATGGCTTTTGGGCTTGCTCTGGCGGAATCACATTCAGGGCTGTTTGAGCAGCAGGTAAGACATTACGATTTAATAATACTTCTACAGCTTTTAAGCCGGCTTCTAAGTTACCTTGATTTAAATATTCTGTGGCAATGGCTGTTACCCTGGCTGTGGGCAGATTTTGAATATCGGCGGGAATTGGCTGAGGTGCTTGTAACTGTTGGTTGGGCAGAGGTGGGATATCAGGTAATTTTGAACTTGGGCGATTTTGCCACCACCAAGTAAAAGCGATAACGGTAGCGATCGCACTAGCTCCGATGATACCTAAAATTGTCCAATGTTGACGACGTAGCCGAGTTCGAGAAGATGGAAGGCGCAAATTTGGGGAAGCGGCTGGCGGTGTTTGGGGAGTTTCACCAGTTGTGGGCGGTACTACTGTCTTTAGTTCGGTTTCTCTGGGTGCAGTAACCGTCTGGGTATCTAAAAAACTATGATCTTGCAGTTGTTGTCTAATTTCTTCTGGCAGTAATGGTTCTTCATCCTCAGTGGTTTGCTGATCTAATTGACGAAAGATATCAGAAACAAAAGCATGATCTTCTGCATAGGTAGAATCATCGTACTCGATTTCATCAACTAAATCACCCCAAGTGTCTTCCCCCAACCAATCTAAGCCGGAAGGTTCACCAGCTAACCCAGGGGGAATCATCCCTTCCAGGGATAAAGACATTTCTGTATCTTCCATCAAAGTTGAGTAAGTCGGGGTAGCAGTCGCAGTTCCCGGCATAGAAGGAACATACTCATCAAGTAAATCAACGTTGGCAGTAGTCCCGGTTTTGGGGTAGAGAAAACCCTCAAATTCGGGCTGGAGATACAAAATTGGTAACGCCCAGTATAATTGGTGGGAACCATAGGCGGAAATTAATCCCTGACGTACCCGACTCACACATAAATCAACCGGATATCCTTGACTGAGGTTGCGATAAAACAATTGTGTCAGGGTGACTGCTACCTCATCGGGAATACGTTCTGACATTGCCAACACACTCTGAATCCCGCGCTTGACGAGGCTGGCTGTCAGGTTACGTTCCCATGAATCCTTAGCATGACTTTCACTGGTAGCGGTGTATGCCCCCCAACAGGAGTTAAACACCGCCATTTGGATATTGTTGTTCACCAGCAAACCCGCTAAATCATCACCACTGAGGGTTTCTGTCAAACCGGTGCGATTGCTGACGAGATAAATTTCCCCACCGTTTGGCCCCATATCACTATGACCAGAGTAGTGGAGAACATCAAATCTACCTTGTTCTAAAGCTTGCGTCAATTCTTCTCTACCCGGCTGGTCTAGCAGGGTGAGTTCAATTTTTGGTAAATAATGATTACCGTTGAAGGAGTGGGGTAGCTGACGGTGTAGTTCAGCTTGTAGTTTAATGGCTTCTTGTTTGAGTAAATCTAAATTAACTTGGTCTGAGGGCGATGCTAGCACCATCAAAACCCTAATACCGCCGTTTTCTGGAAGTTGGGATCTATTGGCTACGGGTAAACGGGAAGTTCTGGCAATGCCGCTTTGGTAGCGAGAGAAAGCAATATAGGGGCCTGTTGCCAGAGGGCGATCGCCCGCGTGCATCACTTCCCACGGTAAACGTGCTAACCTATTATCCTTCAGACCCAAACGTAAACGTAGCACCTGTTGTTGATTTTGGGCAATGCCTTGAGCAGTAATCCAACTATCTCTGAGAGTGCCTTGAAACAGTGCATTATAAAGTTGCTGACCCAATGCCACTAGATTAACAGAGTTGTTGGCGATCGCATCTCCCTGTAAAAGTACCTGTAAAGGGTCATTCATCAAATTGCCAGCAGCAGCCAACCATTCAGCCACCGGCCAAGTCACCAATTCCTCCGCCAATGGCACCCCAGGCGCGACTTGTTCCGTCCGCACCAAGTAGTCATTCTGCCCTACTGGAGTCACGGAAATATGAAATTCCTGGGTCACAACTTCTCCTGTTTGCTTTTTCAATCCAATTTGAAACGCGAAAGTTTCAATTCGATTTTTCGCTCCTTCTCATACTGTAGATGGATTCGACCCCCGAATGTTTCTGGAATTAGTCCTATCATCCCTGGTTGGTTAACAACCACCAGGGTTTTTTGCTTTTGACTCTCCCTACTGCCATTAACGGCGCAATGCCTGGCGACGCTGCTAAAATGTGTGCCAAAGGTGTTCCCTGAGTTTTGTTGTCTAGCCTACAACAATCATCAATTTGGCAAAATTTATCCGGAAAAGGCTACCTACCTTGGGAAGAATTAATTGGTAGATGCACCCTGATAACTAACTCCCTTGGCTGGCTGCCACCACCAGGGGCTTTTTTTTGTCCAGGCAACAACAATGATCAATTTGGCGAAATTATCCTGAAACTGCCAACGA
>NZ_LUHJ01000008.1 GCF_001597745.1 Anabaena sp. 4-3
AATTCAGCAACTAGCTAGATGAATTAATAGTTAGACTGCTGGGTTTGTATCCAGCCAGAACCTTGAAAACTGCATAGAAACGCGAAAGATAGCAGGCAGACACAGACATTAAGTGTAGGTGTTTGCAGGATGGAAACCAATGGAAAGTGGTCAAGCTAATAAGAGCTGATGGTGGATACCTAGGCACACAGAGGCGAAGAAGGACGTGGTTACCGACGAAATGCTCCGGGGAGTTGGAAGCAAACTAAGAGCCGGAGGTGTCCGAATGGGGCAACCCTGAATACTACCTGTTGAATATATAGACAGGAAAGAGCCAACCCAGCGAACTGAAACATCTTAGTAGCTGGAGGAAAAGAAATCAAGAGAGATTCCCTCAGTAGTGGTGAGCGAAAGGGGAAAAGCCTAAACCAAAAAGCTTGCTTTTTGGGGTAGTGGGACAGCGACATCGAATCTAGCGGTTAGACGAAGCGGCTAAGTACCGCACCAGAGAAAGTGAAAGTCTTGTAGTCGAAAACTCAAGGATAGAAGCTGCATCCCGAGTAGCATGGGGCACGAGGAATCCCATGTGAATCAGCGAGGACCATCTCGTAAGGCTAAATACTACTGTGTGACCGATAGAGAACAAGTACCGCGAGGGAAAGGTGAAAAGAACCCCGGAAGGGGAGTGAAATAGAACATGAAACCGTCAGCTTACAAGCAGTGGGAGTCCGATTAAACGGATGACCGCGTGCCTGTTGAAGAATGAGCCGGCGAGTTATAGGTACTGGTAGGTTAAAGCGAGAATGCTGGAGCCAAAGGGAAACCGAGTCTGAAGAGGGCGATAATCAGTATTTATAGACCCGAACCCTGGTGATCTAACCATGTCCAGGATGAAGCTTGGGTAAAACCAAGTGGAGGTCCGAACCGACCGATGTTGAAAAATCGGCGGATGAGGTGTGGTTAGGGGTGAAATGCCAATCGAACCAGGAGCTAGCTGGTTCTCCCCGAAATGTGTTGAGGCGCAGCGGTAATGAATATAGTCGGGGGGTAAAGCACTGTTTCGGTGCGGGCTGGGAGACCGGTACCAAATCGAGACAAACTCAGAATACCCGATGCACACATTGCCAGTGAGACGGTGGGGGATAAGCTTCATCGTCAAGAGGGAAACAGCCCAGACCACCAGCTAAGGTCCCCAAATCATCGCTAAGTGATAAAGGAGGTGGGAATGCACAGACAACTAGGAGGTTTGCCTAGAAGCAGCCACCCTTGAAAGAGTGCGTAATAGCTCACTAGTCAAGCGTTCCTGCGCCGAAAATGAACGGGGCTAAGCGATGTACCGAAGCTGTGGGATTAATTGTATTAATCGGTAGGGGAGCGTTCCGTGGTAGGAAGAAGCAGTAGCGGCGAGCAGCTGTGGACGAAACGGAAGTGAGAATGTCGGCTTGAGTAGCGCAAACATTGGTGAGAATCCAATGCCCCGAAACCCTAAGGGTTCCAGAGCCAGGTTCGTCCACTCTGGGTTAGTCGGGACCTAAGGCGAGGCCGAAAGGCGTAGTCGATGGACACAGGGTCAACAATCCCTGACTATGGTATGGGAGCATTGCTAGGGACGCATGAAAGAAAGCCACACCCTGATTGGTTTGGGAGACGGTTACGACCGTCGCGTGGTGAAGGATAGTGCCAAGAAAAGCTAGTAATGTGATGAACATATCGTACCCGTACCCGAAACCGACACAGGTAGGGAGGTTGAGAATACCAAGGGGCGCGAGATAACTCTCTCTAAGGAACTCGGCAAAATGGCCCCGTAACTTCGGAAGAAGGGGTGCCCACGAGAGTGGGTCGCAGTGAAGAGATCCAGGCGACTGTTTACCAAAAACACAGGTCTCCGCCAACTCGCAAGAGGAAGTATGGGGGCTGACGCCTGCCCAGTGCCGGAAGGTTAAGGAAGTTGGTCAGTGGCAACATGAAGCTGACGACCGAAGCCCCGGTGAACGGCGGCCGTAACTATAACGGTCCTAAGGTAGCGAAATTCCTTGTCGGGTAAGTTCCGACCCGCACGAAAGGCGTAACGATCTGGATGGTGTCTCAGAGAGAGACTCGGCGAAATAGGAATGTCTGTGAAGATACGGACTGCCTGCACCTGGACAGAAAGACCCTATGAAGCTTTACTGTAGCCTGGAATTGTGTCCGGGCTTCGCTTGCGCAGGATAGGTGGGAGGCGAAGAAGTATCCCTTGTGGGGGATATGGAGCCAACGGTGAGATACCACTCTGGCGAAGCTAGGATTCTAACTTGCTACCGTTATCCGGTAGAAGGACAGTTTCAGGTGGGCAGTTTGACTGGGGCGGTCGCCTCCTAAAAGGTAACGGAGGCGCGCAAAGGTTCCCTCAGCACGCTTGGAAACCGTGCGTCGAGTGTAAAGGCAATCAGGGAGCTTGACTGCAAGACCGACAAGTCGAGCAGGTACGAAAGTAGGCCTTAGTGATCCGACGGCGCAGAGTGGAATGGCCGTCGCTCAACGGATAAAAGTTACTCTAGGGATAACAGGCTGATCTCCCCCAAGAGTCCACATCGACGGGGAGGTTTGGCACCTCGATGTCGGCTCATCGCAACCTGGGGCGGAAGTACGTCCCAAGGGTTGGGCTGTTCGCCCATTAAAGCGGTACGTGAGCTGGGTTCAGAACGTCGTGAGACAGTTCGGTCCATATCCGGTGCAGGCGTAAGAACATTGAGAGGAGCCTTCCTTAGTACGAGAGGACCGGGAAGGACGCACCGCTGGTGTACCAGTTATTGCACCCGCAGTAGACGCTGGGTAGCCAAGTGCGGAGCGGATAACCGCTGAAAGCATCTAAGTGGGAAGCCCACCTCAAGATGAGTGTTCTCACCACGTAGGTGGGTAAGGTCACCTGTAGAACACAGGTTCTTAGGCGGTAGGTGGAAGTGCAGTAATGTATGTAGCCGAGCCGTGCTAACAGACCGAGGGCTTGACCTCATCTCAATTCAAAATTCCAAATTCCAAATTCAAAAAAAAGAAAATTGGGTTTTGGGCTTTGAACCAAACATTGGTGAACATCAAAAGTCGCGTTTCTTGCAGTCTTCAGGGTATCTGTACCCTCGAATTTGAAATTCTCGATTCTTTTTTGAATTTTGAATTTTGAATTTTGAATTTT
>NZ_LUHJ01000009.1:0-71124 GCF_001597745.1 Anabaena sp. 4-3
GTCGTAGCCCGGCTTATATCCCCACCTAACATTCATATAGGTGGGGACTTACGCCGATTTGGTTAACTTGGTTTAAATGTTTATAAAAGGATGTGAGAGATTGAGATCAGATTACACCCAATTCTCTCACCCTATTTTTTGTTTCTTTTAAGATTAGCTGACTCAGTTGACTCTAATCCCAATCGGGAATTTGTGTCGCATCTTCGCCACCCACACCGATAGCAGTGTTATAGATTTCTGCATCAGTTATGGTTAGGTTTTCCATTGATGCGCCATACACGTTGGAATCAAATACATGGGCGCGGGTTATGTTGGCGTTGTTCAGATTCGCCTTTTTGAAGTTGACGTTAGTCAGAAAGGCGGCGGTGAGATTTGCTCCTTTCAAGTTAGCGTTAGTCAAATCAGCACCTTCCAGGTTAGCACCTTCCAGGTTAGCACCTGCTAGGTTAGCTCCTCGTAAATCAGAACCGATTAAATGAGCACCACTGAGGTTCATGCCTGATAGATTACACCCGATACATTCCCTAGTTGATAGTAGTCTTTGTAAATCTTGCGGATTGCCAGCTTTGACTGAGTTGACAAAAAATAGGGGAGTGGCTAAGGCAACAGCTGCTAATAGCTTGATTTTCATAATTGTCCCCCTTAACATTTTCTTAGTGTCCGTTCTTTTCCTCACGCTTCTATTATCTCATGAAATTGCTAAACAATGTTGATTTAAATCACAATTTCCTATTTATGGAACATAGATGTAATCATCAGGTTAAACATCTGATTATCTCGGCTTTCTCACTCTAATTAATCAGAATTTAGGCATAAATACCTGAAAATAATTTAATATGAAATCTTGTTAAGAAAATGTATCTAGTGATATATTTTTTCATGGCAAAACCTTTCAGTATTTACCATGAAAAACTCTTTCCCATGTCTCGATAAAATTGTATGTTAATTTACTAAAAACTCTCGGATATACTGGTTAACTAACTCTGGTTTTTCTTGTTGTACCCAATGTCCACAATCGGGAATATACTTAATTTGGAGATGTCTGACATAGTTAGAGGTGTGATATGTCAGTTCTTTTCCTAAAGCTGTATCATTTTCACCCCAAATCATCAGTATGGGAACCTCTAAAATGCCCCAATCTTTCTGAAATAAGAAGCTGGAGAAAACATTACGGTAATAGTTCAACATGGCTGTGAGTGCGCCACGTTTGGCAGCAGCATCTTTATAAGCATCTATATCAGCAGGTGTAAAAGCACTTTTATTAATTGCTGTCCCTGAAAGTATGTTTTCAATTGCTTGATAATCTGAAGATTGTAGTGATAATTCTGGTAGCCAGGGTAGTTGAAAAAAGAAGATATACCAACTACGTAGTAACTGTTGAGGAGTGGATAAACCTTGGGCGAATTTAGCAGGGTGAGGCAAATTGAGAATAATTAAACGCTCTACCATGAAGGGATGAGCATAGGCAAAATTCCAGGCGATCGCACCACCCCAATCATGTCCGACTAAAATACAACTATCGTGTCCTAATCCCTGAATCACCCCTGCAACATCTTGAATCAATTCATCCATCACATAGGCTGATTGCTCTTTTGGCTTATCACTATCGTTATAGCCACGTAAATCAACGGCTACCACTTGAAAATCGGCAGCAAATTCCGGGATTTGATGCCGCCAGGAGTACCAAAATTCAGGAAAGCCATGTAACATCAGCATTAAACGCCCTGTTCCTTGGGTGACATAGTGGAGTTTCACCCCGTTAGTATTGATATAACCGTGCTGCAAAGAATTTTCAACTATAGACATAGGTGTAAAAGCTGTTAATCCTCACTTGTTCGTGTCCGTTGCACCTAACATTTATCGGCGTGATTTTTCGAGTGATCGAGCGATCGCAGATAAACTGGTGAAAGAACAGTTTTGGTTTTTGCACAAAATACAGAGGACAATGTTTGTGGAATCTCGACAGCAAATAGAACAGGTGATCAAAACTCTGCAAGAGGATTTACCCACACTGTTTGAGAAAGATATAACTTATGACATATACACAAAAGATATTTATTTTCAAGACCCTGTAAATAAATTCCAATATAAATTTAACTACCGAATTATTTTTTGGACTTTACGATTTCACGCGAAGCTATTTTTTACAGAAATCTACTTTGATTTACATGAAGTTTATCAGTCAGCCGCAGACACAATTACAGCTAAATGGACAGTCCGGGGTGTGTTGCGTGTTCCCTGGAAAGCACAGATTTTTTTCAATGGTTATTCAACTTATAAACTCAACGAAGATAATTTGATTTATCAGCATATTGACACTTGGGATAGGAAACCAGGTGAAATTCTGCGTCAGTTTTGGCAAAAAGGAGAAATTTATTAGTTATTAGTTATTAGGCAATAATAGTATGATTTTCCAGCCCACTTTGTCAATGTATTTGGTCAAAATAGCCAATAGTTAACATTTCAGTTTGGGGATTTTGGCAGATGGCAGAACCCCAATTTATGGAAGATAATGGGGTAATAATTGCCTAATTATGGTTAATAAAGTCATATCTTGCACCTTTCTCAATAAGCGTCAGGCGATGCACATCCAATGACATAAAGCTAAGGCTTTCAGCCAATTGCCAGCAATGCCCACCCTACAAAAATTATCATCAAGGAACAGGTGCAAGATGTTGGTCAAGTTATTTTTCAGGCTTTGGTAATTGACCTTGAGAACAACGGTCAAACCATTCCTGATATTTTTTTTGGTATTCTTCATTGTCTACAGAAATTGATACTACCACCTCCTGACAGCCGTGATTGCGTTCTAGAGCGATCGCATTCAATAATAAACTAGCAATTTTAGGTGAAACAAAGCGACCGTTAACAGTTAAACCACTCAATTGTCCATTAAATTCGGGTCGGTCACTTTCCCTTAACTCCACCCCTGTAATTTCTCCCTGGCTTAAATCAATTTCTGCCAATTGTTTATGGTCTGGGGTAATTTGTTCGACAATCAGTTTCTCCCGTCTTACAGGAACTTGCACCATTTTAGTTTCGATGGCTTTGCGAACAATTACCTCACCAATTTTATGCTTGCTACTGTCAACTAATAGCTCTTCCTCAAGTAAGCGAACAAGTTTATCTTCCTCAGAGTTGTTCACTTTTGGTTCTGGTGTTTCTGGAGCTAAATACTCAGGCATATCAATTGTTTTTACAGTAATCTGGTATTGAATAATTTTCAGTTTATGAGGACTTACGCAACTGAGATTTTCAGCTATGAGTAAGGATTTTAGTCATGATTTACTTGGCGTAGTCTCTTAAAGAGAGGACTAAAGTCTTCACTACCAGTAATTAAACTTGTGCTTTCACTTGCGTAAGTCCTGAGTGATTAACGTTTAACGTTCCTCAACAGGAAGATTAGGAGCATTTACGTCTAACTCTTCACGGCGTACAGTATCTTCAGCTTGAACAGTTTCTTGATCTACAACTTTTTTCACTCTGACTTCTTCCCGCAAAACAGCTTCTTTGCGAATATCAGGGGTTTCTTCATGAAGTTCTACACGAGCAACTTCGCCTTCACGGAAGTTTGCTTCTCCAGGAGAAACAACAGTACCAGCATCTTCTGGTGTGACACGTTCAATCACCACTCGTTCTTTTTCCACTGGTACAACAACTCTGGCTGTTTCAGTTTCAACGTGCTTACCAACCGCTACCTCTCCAATTTTCTCACGGTGTTTGTTAGCAACCAACCGTTCCTCGTACAATCTCAGAGTGTCATGGTGTGGCTGATGGAGTCCATACAAAGCAGGTTCATGCTCGTATTTATAGGTATCGCGGGTGTAAGATGTAGGTGTTGCTTGGGCAGTTGTCCCTGTGAGTCTAGAGGATTCTACAGGTGTTGATGTTTCTAAACCAGTGGTGGTGTAGCTGGGACTGCGATAGACTCCCCGTACCTGTTCTTCATAGTCGTAGTCAAGACCTGCACGTTCGGTAAACTCTGGTAAATCTTCGGCTTGCTGTCTTGTCATACCAATGGCATAAACGCGGTTGCTGCTATTGTCAATGCGGGAGCGACCAACTGGTAATAAAACCTTCTTGCCAAAAATCCAAAAACCTAAGTCAACGACTAAATAGCGAAAATGCCCATCTTCGTCTACTAAAATGTCACTAACTGTACCAATCTTTTCGTCAGTTCCTTCTGTGTAGACACCAAGACCTTTGATATCATCACCTTGAAATGTATCGCGGTAATTTGGATCAAATTCTTCTAATTTGTAAAGTACCATGTTATTTCACCTCAAACTTTTTATAAAATGACTCCTAATACAAAAGTAAAGATTTGTATGTAATTTTCCCTCTTTCGCTCGAATGAATTTGCTTAAATCAGCAATATCTTAAGTTATAGATTGAAATAAAATTTAGAAAATTGAGTAATGGCTGATGTTATCTTCATAAAAAAATCATATCTGGCACTGACCCTATTTCCAGCTAAAGAATAAATTCTTGGGCTAAGAGAGTCAAAGCTGTTAAATAAAACTCAAATACAGCCCTAGTCAGATTTATCTGACTGTAGATATTAGCCTAGTAAAAATCTAATTGTTTGGCGGTAAAATTGGGTAGGTGCAAGATATGAGTTATGACTGATTTTTGACAAACATCTGATTACATAGTTTCCGGTTGCGAAACTTTGGTTTCATTCATCAGTAAATCGCCTTGTGTATTTATATCTAATTCTTCGCGTCGAATCGTATCCTGTGCTTCAACTGTGTCTTGTTCTACCATTTTTCTCACCCTAACTTCTTCGCGGACAAAGGCTTGTTTGCGTATTTCAGGTGTTTCTTCGTACAATTCTATTCTTGCTACTTCTCCCGCTTGAAATTTTACTTCTTTTGGATCTACTATTGTTTCTCCTGTCTCGACATTTTTTGGGGCAACACGTTCAATTAATACACGTTCTTTCTGCACTGGGACTGTGACTCTGGCAGTTTCGGTTTCAATGTGCTTACCAACTGCTACTTCTCCAGTTTTAATTCTCTGTTTATTAGCAATCAATCTTTCTTCGTAGAGTCTAAAAGTTTGATGATATGGCTCGGTTAAACCATATAGTGCGGGTTCTTTTTGGTAGCTATATGTCTCGCGATCATAAATCATTCCGCTAGTGGGAGAACGAAATACACGACGGACATTTTCTTCGTAATCTTCATCAACAGTTATGCTTTCGTTATACTCTGGTAAATGTTCTACTTGTTGTTTACTCAGTCCGTCAACATAGACACGTTTGGCAGGATAATTAATACGAGAAAGACCAATTGGTAGTAAGATATTCTTACTTACAGAATCTACTGCTGTGTGAATAACTAGATAACGAAAACGTCCGTTTTGGTCAACTAAAGCGTCAGCAATTGAGCCAACTCTGACTCCACCTTCTGTATAAAGGTCTAAAGCTTTAACATCATCTCCACCAAAGGTTTCTCGGTAGTTGGGGTCAAATTCTTCGAGTTTATAGAGAGGCATACACTATTCCTTTTTTGTTAAAAAACAATATCTATTTATCAGCCTAAAAATGTTTTGTCTCAATTCCCTCTGGCTGACGACTGAATTGTTGTGATAGGGAGTGAGGAATTGGGGGAGGCAGGGGAGCAGGGGAGCAGGGGAGCAGGGGAGAGAAACTAATGACTAATGACTAATGACTAATGACTCTTAACTGAGGAGGCGATCGCACCAGTTCCTACTACTTGTCTGACTTGGGCTTTTACTGCTGCTACAATGGCATCAGCGTCAATTTTGGCAGCGTGAAGCAGTTCGGCTGGTGTACCGGAACTTGGCATATCTCGCACTGCTAACTTAATCACTTGCAGTTGTGGCCCGTCGTAGCTAGAGATACCATCAATACCCGCAAAAGCATCTAAAACAGCCGCACCTAATCCGCCTTCACTCCAGTGGTCTTCGACAACTACTAAGTTACCTTCTGTATCATGGGCTGCTTGATGTAATGTTTGCACATCAATGGGTTTGACTGAGTAAGCATCGATGACACGGACTGTAATACCTTCGTTTTTCAGACGGTCATAGGCTTTGAGGGCTTCGTGTAAAGTAATACCTGCACCTATGACTGTAGCTTGATCTTGATCAGAACTACGCAGGACTTTGCTACCGCCGATAGGGAATTCTTCATCTGCACCATAGATGACGGGTGTAGTGGCGCGTGTGGTGCGGAGATATACTATACCATTGCGATCGCTCATTTGCTCGACTAATTTGGCTGTCTGATTCGCATCGCTGGGATAGAGTACGGTACTACTCCACACCGCCCGGAAAGCGGCTAAATCTTCCAATCCCATCTGAGATGCGCCATCTTCCCCAATCGATACACCTGCATGAGAACCGACTAATCTAATGTTGGCACGGGAGACAGCCGCCATGCGGATAAAATCGTAGGCACGAGTTAAGAAAGCCGCAAAGCTAGAAGCAAAGGGTTTGTAATTTCGTACTTGCAAACCGACAGCCGCCGCAATCATTTGTTGTTCGGCGATGTACATCTCAAAATATCGCTCTGGGTAGGCTTCGGCGAAGTCTTCCGCATAGGTGGAGTTGCTTACTTCTGCGTCGAGGGCGACTACTTGGGGTTTAGCAGCACCTACAGCTTTGAGTGCATCACCATAGGCGCGACGAGTTGCTACTTCTGCACCTTTTTCATAGCTGGGAAGTTGTAAAGGTTCGGCTGTAGCGATGGTTGTCGGTTGTGCTTGTGTGTCTGGTTTCCTGACTTGAATAGTAATGTGGCGTTCACCGCCTAAATGAGCGATCGCTTGTTTTTCATCTTCCGGTTTTAAGGCTTTACCGTGCCAACCCCCTAAATCTTCCAGGGAAACTACACCTTTACCCTTCTTAGTACGGGCAATAATGACTGTAGGGCGATCGTTAATACTCACCGCCGCACTAAAAGCTTGATCAATTTCCGTCAAATCATGCCCATCAATCTCAATTGCTTGCCAACCAAAGGCTCTGGCTCGATTAGCATAGGCTTGAGTGTTCCAACCTAATTCAGTTTGACCACGTTGACCGAGACGATTAACATCAATAATGGCAATCAGATTGTCTAAAGTATAGTGAGCCGCATGATCAAACGCTTCCCATACAGAACCTTCGGCGGTTTCACTGTCACCCAGTAACACCCAGACATTATAAGGTAGCTGATCTAAATACTTCCCTGCTAAAGCCAACCCCACACCAATCGGTAATCCTTGTCCTAACGAGCCTGTCGCCACATCCACCCAAGGTAAAACGGGTGTAGGATGTCCTTCTAGACGACTTCCCATTTGTCGCAATGACAACAATTCTTCATCAGTAATTACCCCCGCAGCTTTATACATCGAGTACAGCAACGGCGCAGCGTGTCCTTTAGAGAGAACAAAGCGATCGTTATTAGGATTATGGGGATTGTCAAAATCGTAATGCAGATAATTAGATAATAAAACCGCCATCAAATCCGCAGGGGACATGGAAGAAGTCGGATGGCCGGAACCAGCAACGGTTGTAGCGCGAATACTATCAATTCGCAACTGTTGGGCTAGTTCATGCCATTGATTTAGTTGCTCCTGTAAAGTCATAGTTATTTACCTGATTGCAAAGGTTTAAAAAGCAAGTTTTTTGGATATTTTTTTAGGGGAACTTTGATTATTTTTATTAACTATTATTCAGGAATTAGTATAATTATTTTGGTGTCTTTAAATATAGTGAACAACATATTTCTCTGCTTTTCGAGAAATATAATTATGTTTTTTATTTTTTCTAATTTATTTATAGTCTATTGGTGCTAATACAGAATTCTGATGCAATCTTATTTTATTAAATCTAAACTTTTGACATCATAATTACTTCTTTCCAATGGAATAATCAGGCATTATTTCTCAAGGCAGAGAAATTAAACTTCAAAAAAATATGTCTTGCTGGTGTATTTAATCTAAAAATTATTAAATTTAATCAAGCAACGTACCCCGAACACAGATAATTATGACGCTAGAATTATGCTATTTTTTAGTCAAGGCTTCAAAACCTGCCACAATATCCAAAAGTTCTGCTGTAATCGAACTTTGACGCAAACGGCGATAGTCTGCATTGAGTTCTGATAAACGTTCTTCGATATTTTTTTCGGCAGCTTGCATTGAGGCGAGACGGCTAGCATTTTCACTAGCGAGAGATTCAGCAAAGGCGCGATATAAAGAGATAAATAAATATTCCCGAATTAATCCAGAAAATAACTGATTTTCATCCATTGTAAAGGTTGGCAACACAGGAGAAGGCCAAGGCTGTCGTTGAAGATTTTGTAACCAATTAAAATCGACGGGTAAAAGATGAAGAGTATGGGGATGGTAGGATGCACCAGAGAGAGACTGATTGTAAAACAAGATAATTTGCTCAATTTGCTGCTGTGATGGGCTACGCCCTGCCGCAAGCGATCGCCATTGTTCGATAGTGAGTAAAATTTCCTGTACCATAGAAGTAATACCACTCACAGCACTAGGTAAAGAAAACTTCGCCGCAATAGTTTGTCCTTGTGCTTCCAGAGGCGCAACAACCCGCGCACCTATTGCCGCAATTAGACGATTTTCTGGTTTTATCTGTAGCTGTTCCAGTTTTTCAACGCTGTAAGATGCGATTTGCTCATTAAATTGTCCACATAAACCTTGATCAGATCCAAAAATAATTGCACCTACAGAATTAGACTTAGTTTGGTGATTAATTACAGATGTCAAAATAGCGTGTTGCTCCGAAAAATATCGTTGTCTCAACACGATTTGCAATCCCATTTCCAGAGTGCGGTTGTAATCAGCTAACGATTCCACAGCTTTTTGATACTGGCGAATACTCACAGCCGCTAAAGCTTTCATTGTCTTCACCACAGATTGCAAATCTTGAACACTACTGATTTTGGTTCTTAAGGATTCAATAGTTGGCATGATACTGTTGACTTAGGGAACACCAAAAAATAAATTATCCAAATCGACTGTTAGTAGGGTGAGTCAGGATAAATATTTTCTTGTTATGGTAGGGTTTCTCGTACTGACGCACCCTACATTTTAGATATATTTTTATCTGGAAGTCCCTTAAAAGAGGCAGAAGGCAGAAAACAGAAGATGAGGAAAGAAAAACTAATGACTAATGACTAATGACTAATGACTAATGACTAATGACTCAATACTCAACAAAGTTTCTCTATCTTGATGAGTGAGTTTTTCACCTGCTTGAATGCGCTGACATATTTGGGGTAATTCTGCCGTCACCTTTTGACGTAATTTTAAAGAAGCTGCGGGAATTTGTTCTAATGGTAATTCATCAAATAAACCGCTAGTTACGGCTAACATGACAGCAATTTGTTCGGCGACAGGTAAAGGTTGATATTGGGGTTGTTTTAAGACTTCCCGTACACGCCGCCCTCTTTGCAAAGTTTTCCGAGTTTCTTCATCTAATTGAGTACCAAACCTAGCGAAGACTTCTACTTCCTGAAATTGGGAGTAAGACAGGCGTAAATCTCCAGCTACAGCACTGTAGGCAGGTAGTTGAGTTTTGCCACCCACCCGTGATACAGATTTACCTACATCTACGGCAGGTAAAACACCTTTTTGGAATAAGTCGGGAGACAAATAAATCTGTCCATCGGTGATAGAAATTAAATTAGTGGGAATATATGCAGATATATTTTGCGCTTGAGTTTCGACTATTGGTAAAGCTGTGAGTGAACCGCCTCCCCTATCTTCCCGGAGATGGGTAGCACGTTCCAGCAAGCGGGAATGGATGTAAAATATATCACCAGGATAGGCTTCTCTACCAGGAGGGCGACGTAATAACAGCGAGAGTTCCCGGTAAGCCCAAGCGTGACGGGTTAAATCGTCGTATACAATTAATACATCACGACCTTGATCCATAAAATATTCAGCAATAGTAGTAGCTGCGTAGGGTGTGATGTATTGTAAACCGGGTGGATCTTCAGCAGAGGCGACAACTACAATAGTGTAGTCCATTGCATCATATTGACGTAAATCTGCAATTACCTTAGCGACAGCAGAAGCGCGTTTACCAATGGCGCAATAGATGCAGATGACATCTTGATGCCTTTGATTAATGATGGTATCAGTAGCGATCGCAGTTTTGCCCGTTTGGCGATCGCCCACAATTAATTCCCGTTGTCCCCTACCAATCGGAACTAAAGCATCGATAACTTTTATACCAGTCTGTAACGGTACTGTCACCGGAGCGCGTTCCATAATTGCCGGGGCTGGACGCTCTATAGATAGGCGTTTTTTTGCCTGAATTACCCCTTGATTATCCAAAGGTTCACCAGTGACATTTAACACTCGTCCTAATAATGGCTCACCTACAGGCACATCTAAAACTCTTTTAGTACGTTTAACCTCGTCACCTGCTTGTAGATGTCCACTTTCACCTAACAAAATCACCCCAATTTCATCAGGATCTAAATTAAAAGCAATACCTAACAAATTACCGGGAAAGCGTAGCAATTCATCAGCTTGTACACTCGGTAAACCGGCAACACTAGCAATACCTTGACTGACAGATTTAACAACACCAATCTCACGAGTTTGTAATTGAGGATGATAGTTATTTAATACCTGCTCAAAAGTTGTCAAAGTATTATCAATGAGAGTTTGTAGTGGTTGGTGATTTTTGTGCATTTTTCAGAACCATTTGCAATTGTTCTGTGAAATCTTGTAAATAATTATCTAAACTCCAAGCAATTTGATAATTTTCAGATTGTAGCTCAACGCCACACAGTAAATCGGGTGATATTCTAAAAAATATATCTTTATTATTAGTTACTTGCTTTTCCTGCAAAACGTTGATAATTTTTTGACGTTGGTTTTGGGGAATCTCAAAACTGCTACGCACAATAATCTCACTGGCAGATTGTGTTTTTAGGGTTTGGATTTGTGAGTTACTTAGTAATTGTAGACGCTGGATGAAAACATCAATTATTTGGTGTTCTAAATTAGCATCAGCTAAATCTGCCCAAGCCCGGCGAGTAATCGCATAAGTTTGCTCTTGTAAACGTTGACGAAGATTTTCTAAAAACGCTTCTTGTTCTCGTTGAATAGCATCACGCCAACCCGCTTGTATTTGTTCAACATCGTGGCGTGCTTGCTGAACTAATTGTTTATATTCTTGTTCAGCTTCTGCCTTAGCATCAGCCATCATTTGAGAACGTTGTTGATTGAATTCCCGTTGCTGCTGACGATAACTTTCGGCTTCTTGTTCAGCTTCTTGTTGCTTTACTTCTGCTTCTTGCCAACGAATTGCAATTCTATTTTGACGTTCCTGCATAGTTTTAGTGATGGGTTTATATAAAAACCGCCATAACAGAAACACCAAAATCAAAAAGTTGATAATTTGGGCAATAACTGTAAACCAATCAATTAGCATAAGTCATTAGTCATTAGTTATTATTTATTAGTTTTCTTTTCTGATATCCTGCTTTTTCATAGTCTCCAGTTCCCTATCTGACTGGGGATTGATTGACAAAGTGATTCCAAAAGGGGTTAGCGAAAATGAGAATCATAGAGACGACAAAACAATAAATTGCCGTTGATTCAACAATTGCCATACCGACAAATAAAGTACGGGTGATTGTATTAGCTTTATCTGGCTGTTGAGCGATTGCGCCTAAAGCTCTAGCTACTGCCCAACCTTCCGCTATAGCCGGCCCTACTGAACCGATAGCAATAGTTAAACCAGCAATAATAATTGATATCATACCGACTAAACCGATATTATCAATATTCATATTTCTCCTCACTCAGATGGTGGTGTTGTTTGCGCTGCATGACGACGGACACGGGTAGCAGAGGCAATATAAACCATAGCTAAAATTGCAAAAATATAGGCTTGAATTAATCCAATTAACAACCCCAACAAATTAACGACAATCGGGAAAAACAACGGCACCAGAGAAACTAAAATTGCCACCAAAATAGAACCACTCATAATATTGCCAAACAGACGCACAGCTAAAGCTAAAGTCCGAGAAAATTCACTAATAATATTAAAAGGCAACATTAAAGGCGTAGGTTGAATATAAATTCGTAAATAACCGAGTACACCCTGATTCATAACTCCAAATAGAGGCACAGCCACAAACACACACAAAGCCAAAGCCGCCGTTGTAGAAAGCGAAGCAGTAGGTGGTTGATAACCCGGAACAATAGTTAACATATTCGCAACAGCAATAAATAAAAACAGAGTGCCAACAAAAGGTAAAAACTGACTTGGTTCTTGTTGACTCACCTCCCGAATTTGGTTATTAATACCATCCACAATAATTTCTAAAAAATTCTGCCAACGAGAAATACTAGGCTTTACAGATAAATTCCGAGTCACCAATACAGAAACAACCACTAATAAACCCATCACCACCCAAGTAAATAAAATAGTAGCATTAACCTTAATAAACCCCGATTGCCAAAAGATAACATTATCAGGACTAATCTCCATAACCTAAACACTCCCTTAAACCTCTCTTCCTTCCTCTCTCCGCGCCCCTCTGCGTTTACCTCCGCGCTCCTTTGCGTTTAAAAATCATTTTTCTCCACCCACCGATGAATCAAAACCCCCCGCGCCACCAAAAAACCCAACAAAGCAACTAACACCCGTTGCCATGTACCATTCATAATCAAATAAAACCCCAACAAAGCAATAACAATACGACCGACAAAACTGCCAAAAATTAATCGAAAAGGCCATTGAGTAGTCGGTAATTGTCTGACAGTCACCCAGAGACTAGCAAAATAGAAAACACCTAAAACAAAACCCAAAATTAAAGAAATTAATAAAGAGAAAATGTAATTAATCATAATTATTCCGACTGTGTTTGTGGTAATTTTTGGAGAAGCGATCGCAAAATAATAGGCGCAATAATACTGGTAACAGTACAAACAACAACCATCGCCGCAAAAACCTGAGATGATACAGCCCAATCACCTAAAGGAAATTACCCCAAGTTCGGCTAAAAACTCAAAAATTTCTTGTACCTGGGGAGAGAGAAAAGGGAATTGAGCATCTAACAACCGGAATAAAAAGCCCAGCAATATATAACCGACTAAAGCGGGTAAACCAATTTTCGACATCCCCGCCTTAGTCAAAATAGCAATAGTGATGACTGCACCCACCAATAAAATTAAAAACGGTAGAGTCTGGATTTCAATCATCTCGACTCTCCTGTTGTACCCAATACCAAGCATTGAGACAGCCGAGGACAATACCGACAAATAACATCATCAGCGTCCAAGAATAACGGCTAGGCCATCGGCTATCTATCCAAATACCCAAAGCAATACCTAACAGCATAGGAATAGCCACCGACCAACCTACCACACCAATCATGCCAAAGCTAAACCAAATACTTCTATCTTCTTCCCGTCTAGCTTTAAGTTTACGGCTTGATTTAATTTTGACTTGCCGTGGAAAATCTGACTGTGGCGGTGGATTGGGTGTAGATTTATCGGAGCGTTTCACGACTTGAACCCCCCATTTCGACAAAACCGCGAATAAAACCGGCTTCTAATTTTGCAGTTGCCGCACGAGCTTGTTTTTCTCGTTCATCTAAATTTTTAAATTGTGCTTCTACAGTTTGATGTAATGTTTCTAAGTCAGCACCCTGGACAGCGTTTCTTGTAGATACCAACACCTCTGCACCGCATTTAACTAAGATACCTGCATCGACCGCCAGAAAGATTTCTTCACCTTGTGCAGACTTAAAAGATAAAACACCGGGAACAAGAGCAGTCACAAAGTCAATATGATGGGGTAACATTGCAAAACAGCCATTTTCAGCCTCAGCGACGATTTGCTGAACTTCGGTTTCTAGAAGTACCTCTGTAGGAAGTAATATTTTTAGATTCATGATGATTTTTGCGCTTCATCGATAGAGCCAATCATGTAAAGCGATCGCTCTGGAAAATCAGAAAACTCATCATTGAGAATGCGATCGCATCCAGAGAGGGCGGCTTCTAGACTCACCAACTTGCCTTGTTTGCCTGTAAATTGTTCAGTAGTAAAAAAAGGTTGAGTCAGAAAGCGTTCTAAACGTCGCGCACGGGTAACAGTTTGGCGATCGCTCACAGAAAGTTCTTCTATACCCAGAATAGCGATAATATCTTTGAGGTCTTCATAATTAGCGAGAGTTTGCCTGACAGCTTGAGCGATGTGGTAGTGGCGATCGCCCACAATTGGAGGAGTGAGCATTTTAGAATTAGACTGCAAAGGATCAACAGCCGGATAAAGTCCCTGACTAGAACGTTTACGAGACAAAACAATCGACGCAGATAAATGTCCAAAAGTATGCACAGCAGCCGGATCAGTAAAGTCATCGGCCGGAACATACACCGCTTGCACAGAAGTAATTGCACCTGTAGCCGTATTTGCAATGCGTTCTTCCAATTGAGCCAATTCCGTCTCTAGAGTCGGCTGATAACCCACACGAGAAGGTAATCTCCCCATCAAACCAGAAACTTCTTGACCAGCTTGGATAAACCGAAAGATATTATCAATTAACAACAACACATCTTGTTTAACATCATCGCGGAAATATTCAGCCATAGTCAAAGCCGCGTGTCCCACCCGAAACCGCGCCCCTGGCGGCTCATTCATTTGCCCAAAAACCATAATAGTATTTTGTAAAACACCCGCCTCTTGCATATCGCGGTAAAGTTCTTCAGCTTCCCGACTGCGTTCCCCGATACCACAGAACAGACTAATTCCCTGATATTCACTGACGACATTGTGAATCATTTCCGTAATTAAAACCGTCTTTCCCACACCAGCACCGCCAAACAACCCAGCTTTTCCGCCCCGTTCCAAAGGTGCAAGAACATCAATAGCCTTAATACCAGTAGTAAAAATTTCCGAGCTAGTAGATTGCTGCGCTAGAGAGACAGGAGATTGATGGAGCGATCGCCATTCCCCCCCAGAGATTTGATCTTGACGATCAATAGTTTCCCCAAACACATTAAATACCCTACCTAACAAACGTTTCCCTACAGGTACTTGTAGAGGTTTTCCCGTATCAATAACCACAGAAGCGCGAGCTAAACCTGAAGTTGGAGTCAAAGCAACACCGCGCACCGTTTCCGCATCAACATGAGACATCACCTCAATAATCACATCTTGATTTTCCCCAGCAATTAACCGACTATAAAGCTCAGGCAAACCGTGAGTAAATCGAATGTCAACAACACTACCCCGAACAGAAACAACCGTACCTTGAGAACATAGAGATAAATTTACTGATTGCCGCATAAATCCAATTCCTAGCAATCATCTAAAAACTCAATTTGACAATATCTCTAAAGAGATAAATTCAACAAAACAGACATTAATAAACAAACAAATAGACTTATAAAGGATAACAAAAACCAGAAAACGATAGTAAATCAACTTAAAAAATATTAAAATTCCCAATCAATCTTTAGCCAGATGACCAAACTAACTCTTAATAATAGAATCCAATAAAAATAACACACTTTCTAGACTAATGATGTACAAATCTATCAGCGTTCATCAGCGTACCCTGCGGGTTCGCGGTAGCGTCTCGTAAGAGAAGCAAGCTACATCTGCGTTCAAACATAAAAAACAGCAACCAAATTAAAACCCCTTAAACCTCCGCGCACCTCCGCGTTTACCTCCGCGCCCCTCCGCGTTAAAAAAATGAAACCCCTATCAATCCCAAAAACACACATTCAAACTAGACAAATTCCTGCCGAGGGTACAACCCCCAAAGACGAATTAATAGCCAAAAACTGGCAACGAGAACAGTACATAGGGATTACAATTCTGTTTATCAGCTTGATTGCAGCCGTAGGATTTTTAAGCCGTAGATTTGAATATGCAGTGCTATTAGCTCTTATTCTAAGTATTGCTTTAATCGTGCTGTTTATTAATTTATAAACCACCCACCCTAAACTAAGAGGGTGAGGTAGTTAATTCTATTGCCTATTACCCGAACTCAAACGTTGTTGCTGATAAAAACCGAGAACTTTTTGGACATAATTAGCAGTAAAACCACTATTACAACCTGTATATTTACCAGTCATCCACCAACAAGCTGCGCCACGCACCGCCGCAATTTCATTATTTTTGTTGGCTGTCAATTGTTGATTTAATTCACGGCGGACAATGCAAGAAATCACTTGACGCGCTGTTGTTGCATCATTTTCAAATTGTGTGGGTGTAAGTTCTTTTTTGAGACAAAATCTTGACCAACCTCTGAGAGTTTCTGGTTTAACTTGCCAAGCACTGTAAAATCCATCATTTGCTTTACCTGTTTGCGGTGCAGCTAGTCGCAAAGCCTCCACCATAGCCGCCACTTGAGTATCAGACACCTGCTTTTGTGCTTGCGCCGATAATGGCGACAGTCCGAAACCAATGATAACTCCACTCAGAAACAGAGAATGCAAAAGATTTTTGCTCATAAATTTAGGTTAATTTTAAAAACAAATCAAAACCAAACTTCAGCATACTATAGGAATTGGATTTGATTATTGAAATTATTTACTTAGGCAGGGAATAGGGAACAGGGAACAGGAAATAAGGACTTTACAGCCATCATCAACCAAAAGATAATTGTCGTGTAGAGCCATCATCAATAAAACGCTGTTCCCCCACACCAAGCAACTCTACAATAACTTCCCGGTGTGCTGGTGAAAACTTCCCATCTCTTGCGTCAACCTCAACAATAGTTTGTTTTCCTTGTGGATAAACGTGGTAATGTGTAGTGCAGAAAGCTCCGGTTTTGTAGTCGAAGCTATGACCATCATCCTCATACAGCGTAAACTCACCTTCACCTTGCCAAACTCGAATGGTTAACTGATTGAGGGGATGTTGATCTACATATTGCATAACTGACATCATCGGGATAATCGCCCCAGAACGCACATATAAAGGCATCCGTTCCCAAGGTGCATGAGCTAAAATGTGAGTCGGGCCTGTAAATTCTTCGCCAGTCCACCAATCATACCAACGACCTTCAGGTAAGTAAACGCTACGATATTCCACACCGGGACGATAAATTGGTGCTGCTAATAATGAACGCCCAAGCATCACTTGATCGCTGAGGCTGAAAGTATGGGTATCATGGGGAAAATGATACAGCAAGGGACGCAGAATTGGCGCGCCGGTGGTTGTGGCTTCCCAGAATAAGGTGTAAATATAAGGTAGGAGTTGATAACGCAGTTGAATATACTGGCGGCAGATTTCCTCAACGCGATCGCCAAATACCCACGGTTCATGTCTAGCGGTACTCAGTGCCGAATGTCCCCGCATCAAAGGGTAAAGCATTCCTACCTGCATCCAACGGGCGAATAGTTCGGCAGTAGCGTTACCCGCAAACCCACCAATATCAGCACCGACAAAAGCCACACCGGATAAACCCAAGTTGCACAGCATCGGTAAGGACATTTCTAAATGTTCCCACAAAGATTGATTATCCCCCGTCCACACAGCAGCCCAACGTTGAATACCTGCATAACCAGAACGTGTCAAAATAAATGAGCGTTCTGTGGGACGTAACCTAGCCATTGCTTGACAAGATGCCTGTGCCATCATCAACCCATATAAATTATGAGTCTCAGCATGGGTAGCGGTTTCCTCTGCTAACCCCTGCGGCGCATCTAGGGGAAAACTAATTTTCTTGCCAGCATCACCAAAGGGACGGTCATCTAATGCTGGTTCGTTCATATCGTTCCAAATACCAGCAACACCGATGTCGGTTAAGCTTTTGTGGCAATCTCCCCACCATTTTCTCACATCTGGACGCAAAAAATCAGGAAAAACCGCTTTATCAGGCCAAACATAGCCGTGAAATAGTTGACCATTGGTTTTACGGACGAAATAATCTTGTTTTAGCCCCTGCTCAAAGATTGGGTAATCTGCTTCTGGCTCATACTTCACACCAGGATCAACAATGGTGACTGTTTTAAAACCATTTTGTTTGAGGTGATCTATTAACGTTTGCGGATGACTGAACCGCTTAGGGTTCCAGGTAAATACCCGATAACCGTTCATATAATCTATATCCAGATGGATGACATCACAGGGTATGTGACGCTGACGAAATTCCTCAGCGAGTTGACGAACTACTTCCTGTGATTCATAACTCCAGCGACACTGATGATAACCCAAAGCCCATTTTGGCGGTAGGGATATTCTACCAGTTAGCTGGGTATAAGTCGCGATAATTTCGGCAGGTTCACAACCGTAAATAATGTAATAATCTAGTTCGCCTCCCTGGGTTTCCATGCGCCAGACACCGGGTTCTTCTGCGCCGATATCAAACTGACTCCAAAAGGTAGTATTGAAGAAAATTCCATACCCTATCCCTGGACGCAACGCCATAAAAAAGGGAATTGCTTGATACATATTATCGGTAAGCACACCGTAGTCAAGCGCGTCTATTGTCCAGTTGGTTCTGACGGTAGCAAGTTGATCAAGTAAGCCAGTACGTTCACCGAAACCATAAAAATGTTCGTTAGCTGCAATACGTTTCCAGGCTGCGATCGCACCTTTATGCCAACCTAAATTAACATCCTCAGCAAATGACTGTCCTGCTAAGTCAAAGCACTGAAGCCGACAGGGATCACGGTTAACTACAAGGCGTAACTGCTGGGTGGTAATTTCAACAAAATCGGCTTGTTCTGTCACCTCAAAATCCACCATAACCCATTGTTGATCATCTTGCGTCACAGCCCAGGATTTCCGGGGTAAAAACTCACCAGTGGGTGTCATCCTCACCCGAATTAAATTTGGTGCTAGGATGCTAATCTGTAAACAGGGCTTGCCACACTTGAAAAAAACATGGTGCTGATGTTGTTCTATTGCTTCTACTACTCCCAGCGTTGTCCAAGGTGATTCAGTGGTGTGTAGTTGTCCGAAGTATTGCGGCATAATTTCTGATTTGGCAAGGAAGCAAACAGTTTTAGATTATGCTCAGTCTGTGAAAATGTTTACTTCCTTGGAGGGGAGTTTTTCGCATTGGGGGAAATATCACACCACAGTAGAGACGTTGCATGCAACGTCTCTACATTCTGGTTCACTGTTCTGAAAACTACAAATACTAGGCTGTTTTTGATTTGTGCATTTCTAGCATTGTATTGAGTAGTGCTTGGTAAGCTTGGTTTTGGGCGCGTAATTGGGCATTTTCTTGTGCCATGTCTAAAACCATTGCTGCCCCTACTAGGTTGAGTCCTAAATCATGGCGTAGGCGTTGAATTTGAGCAATGCGAGTGATATCTCGTAAATTAAGCATAACTCCAATGGGTTCAATTATACCCAACTGAGCAAAGCGTTCTACTAAGGTGGTGGATGTTTCTGTAACTGTAGCGGCGTATTCAAAAGAATAAAGCTGTTCTCCCTCTGCTGATACCACTACTTGAGACAGACTGAATTCTGTCATAATTTTATCTCCTGCAATTGAGTGCGGGGGTCAAAACTGGTATTTGCCCGGATTGTTTCGTAGGCTTCCCTTTCAATGGGGCTAATATCTTGGGGAGTAACAATTTGCAATTTCACTATTAAGTCGGTTCTTCCGCCTTGGGGCTGTCTCCAACCTTTACCACGTAATCGCAGAGATTGCCCGGAACGCACTCCCGGCGGTACTTTCATGGTAACGCTACCATCGGGGGTGGGTACTTGGATTTGCGCGCCTAATACAGCCTCATCAGGGCGAATGGGGATTTCACAGGCAATGTTATCGTCTGCAAATTGAAAAAAGGGATGGGGTAAAACATCAATTGTCAGGTACAAGTCTCCTCGCTGTGGGGAAAAGGGGCTGGGGCTACCTTTGCCTTTGATGCGAATACGACTACCTGGTTTTGCACCTGCGGGAATTCGCACATTGATGATTTCGTTATCTAGTTGCAGTCGCTGCTGCACACCATGAAAAGCTTCGGAAAAATTGAGAGCGATCGCCGCTTCTGTATCCACAGGTGGAGTTGTGGGAGTGCGGTAAGTATAGCTGGTTCTGCCTCTAGTTCTACCTGCACCACCAAAGCGACCTAATAAGTCATTAATAAACGAATCAAAATCAGTATACTGATCAAAATCAAACCCCTCAACTCCCACACCTGCGCCTCTGGGTGGCGGTGCTGCACCTTGACTTACCTGATTCCAGTATTGCCCAAACTGGTCGTATTTTTTGCGCTTCTCAGGATCAGAAAGTACCTCATTGGCTTCGTTGATTTCTTTAAAGCGTGTTTCTGCTTGCTGATCGCCAGGATTTAAGTCAGGGTGATATTTCCGGGCTAGTTTGCGGTATGCCCGTTTAATTTCCTCTGGTGTAGCATTTTTGTCTACACCTAAAATTGCGTAATAGTCCTTAAAGTCTGTTGCCGTGGGCATATCTTAGCAAGGAGTGGGGATTGGGGACTGGGAAATAATTTCTTCCTCGGCTTCCTCTGCTGGCTTCAAAGTCTGCGTTGATTACTCCAATTACGTAGGCGGAAAGAAAGAGCTAACAGTAATATTCCAAAAACAATGGCATAGATACCAATAATCCAGACGATGGCGACTGCTCCAGCAAATGGCCAAAGGACTAACAATACACCAAAGAAAAATGAGGCAATTCCAGCTATTGCTAACAACCATTCATTCTCAATTGCTCTTCGCAACTGAAAGGCGGCAATTATCTCAAAAATACCAGTGATTATCGCCCAAGCCGCAATCAGATAAAGCAAGATTAACAGAGTAATACCCGGCCAAATAAAGGCTAGGATTCCTACGATTATCCCCACTGCTCCCTCTACCAAGAGTAACCAGCCGTGGGTATCATTAAGACGGTCTCTAAATGCTGCAACTTCTAACAAAATTCCGCCTAACACTAAAAAGGCAGCAAAGAACAACACTAAGGCTGTAATTGTAATTCCCGGCCAGAATAAGGCTACTAAACCAAAGAGAATAGCTAGTGTTCCCCGTAAGGCTAATGTCCACCAGTTCCGCGCTAGGCGGTTTCCCATTCTCATCGGATCAAAGTTGTTTCTCATTGCTGATAGAGTCTATAGGGATGTAGGGGAGCGGAGGGAGCAGGGGAAGTAGGGGAAGTAGACAGGGGAGAAGGAGAGATTTTTTCCCCAGAATTCTTAATTTTGAATTTTGAATTTTGTAGGCTTGCCTTCCCGTAGGGTATTTTGAATTGATTTCTCCCCAATTTAAAGAGCCGAAGGATAAGTTTCTGGTGCTTCGCCCAATTCCCAGTAAGCAGTCCGGTCTAGGGGTTGCACGGCTCTGGTATCGTCAATGTGAATGACTGCATCAAATTGGTTGGGAAGGGAAGCTTGGAAGTAGTGACTGACTCGCTCGGTTTCGGGTTGGTATATGACACCGATCGCTCTTTCTAATCTCGGTTGTTTTAAAATGTTAATTGCTGGATTGTCATCTTGTAGCAGTAACAAAAACTGGGGTATTCCTGTCTGATGGAATAAAGCTTCATAACTTTCTGGTAAGGCGGAACGAACTTGTTTGAGTTCGGTGGTTTCTCCCCAACCAGAGGCGGCGGTGACTGTACCTGTGTAAGTGGTAAACCCGATTAATACTGCATCTTTACCGTAGCGATCGCGGACTAATTGCCCTACGTTCACCTCACCCAGTTTACCCATATCTGTGGCTCTCGCGTCTCCCAGGTGGGAGTTATGTTCCCAAACAACGACTTTGCTGGGTGTTCCTCGTTGATCTAAATGCTCAACTAGATGCTCTAAAGTTTCTGCCATGTGGCGATCGCGAATATTCCATGAGGAAACCCGTCCGCTAAACATCGAGCGGTAGTAAGCCTCAGCGTTTTTTACGAGTCGCGCATTCTGTTCGGCAACAAAAAACTCATCTGCTGCTAATTGATGATTGTTGTGAATATACTCGGCGGCTCGGCGTTGCATCTCCTGTAATTGCTTGACTACTTCTTCCTCACAGGATTTGCTCAGTCCCACACTGGTAACATACCCATAGGTTTGACTATCTTCGCCAAAATGCTCAAAGCAAGAGTAACGATAACGGGCGCGGTTGGCGGCTTCTGGATCAACTCGTTCCAGGTAGTTCAACACTTCTTCTATAGAAGCGTACATACTATAAAGGTCTAACCCATAAAAACCAACCTTGGTGGCATTTTGGGGTAAATTGTCATTATATTCCCGTAACCAGTTGACAAAATTCATGATATCTGTATTCCGCCACATCCAATTAGGGAAGCGTTGAAAGTTAGAAAGAGCTTCCGTAGGTGAGAAATCCTCAGACACACCTTGGACATAACGGTTAACGCGATAGGTATCAGGCCAATCTGCCTCAATTGCTACTGCTGTAAAACCTTTTTCTTGAATCAGTCGTTTTGTAATCTCCGCCCGTTGTTCGTAAAACTCATGAGTTCCGTGAGAAGCCTCACCAATTAAAACGAAACGAGCATCACCAATCATGTTGAGCAATGGGTCGTAATCTGCCTTAGTCCCTGTGATTCGGTATGCAGACTTACGCAATGCTTCAACTACGTTTGTTATAGTTGCTTCTACCATAGGATTATACCTCAGAAGCACTGCAAAGTTTTCACAGTTTAAACACCGCAAAAGCCAAGCCTAATACAGTTTGACGCTTCTTTAAATCAACTCTTGGCTGGCTAGATTTAGCTTAAAAACTTCAGACTCATCCTACATCCGGCTAATGGTGCATGAGGTTTGATGTAGTAATCTATCTCAGGAATGAGCTACTTGTTAGTTATCTTGGTGAGAAAACTTGTAACAATGTACGTAAATCACCTACTATATGACGCTGATATGTGAGATTTCAGCGCGTTTTAGTTCCTAAGTTCCGATGTCTAATCAAGTTTGGTTATCAAAGTTGCAAAAACAAAGAGCGATCGCCGTGATTCGCGCCCCTAAAATCGAATTAGGGCTAGAAATGGCCTTAGCTGTAGCTGCTGGGGGAATGCAACTGATAGAAATTACCTGGAATAGCGATCGCGCTGGGGAATTAATCGCGCAACTCCGCAGCAAATTACCTGAATGTACGATTGGCACAGGCACATTATTTAATGTACAGCAATTGCAAGATGCGATCGCCTGTGGTGCAGAATTCCTCTTTACTCCTCATGTTGACTGTGCAATGATACAAACCGCAGTAAAACAAGAAATCCCAATTATTCCCGGTGCGCTTACCCCGACAGAGATTATCACAGCTTGGTCTTGTGGTGCTAGCTGTGTGAAAGTATTTCCTGTGCAAGCTGTAGGCGGTGCCAGCTATATTAAAAGTTTACAAGGGCCACTTGGACATATTCCCTTAATTCCCACAGGCGGAGTCACCCTAGAAAATGCTGCCGAACTGATACAAGCCGGAGCAGTAGCGGTTGGGTTGAGTGGCGAATTATTTCCCAAAGACCTAATTATACAGAGAAATTGGCAAGCGATCGCCCAACTTGCCAGTAACTTACTGCGAAATCTCTCGTAATTTTATCGATGGGATTATTGCCAACACAGGGTTATAGTTGACTTCTGCAAAACAGCTTTAACTGTGTCATTTGCGTATTTCTACGATGATTAAATTAATTGATCAGGACTGGAAACGCTGCTTAACAATATTTCTAGCTAGTGCAGCATTATCATTAACTACAGTGGGCATAAATTCAACTCCCACCTGGGCGAGTAAAATTAATCAAAAAATAGAAGCAACTATCCAAACCCTACAAAAATCAGAAGAACGTTGGATACAAATTAATCTAGCAAAACAAAGATTAATAGCTTGGGAAGGAGGAAAACCAGTCTATGCAATTATTATTTCCTCTGGCAAAAAATCCACACCGACACGCATCGGCACATTTAAAATTAAATCAAAACATAAATCTACCAGAATGCGCGGGAGAACTTACGATGTTCCCAACGTTCCCCACGCCATGTTTTACGATGGAAATTATGGTATACATGGTGCGTATTGGCATAAAAAATTTGGTACACCAGTCAGCCACGGCTGCGTCAACCTTGCACCCAATCATGCTAAATGGCTATTCAACTGGGCATCCATAGGCACACCAATCATTATTCACAAATAAACAACAAGGGGCTAGAGATTAAAACCAACCTCACCCCAAACCTCTCCTGAAATCTCCGCGCCCCTCTGCGTTTACCTCCGCGCCCCTCCGCGTTTAAAAAATCCTAAATATCTGCAAAATCAGACAATCAAACATATTGTCCTGAAATAACATCAAAAAACTAGAAATAAAAAGTAGAACAAATAATAAATCTGTCTGCCTCATAAAAATCTGCGTAAATCCTGACTTCCTCTGATAAACTTTTAAGAAGGTAATGCAAAATGCAAAACTGGATTCGCAGTATTAGCAAACATTACTCAAAAAACTTCTCTACTGGTATAGTATTAATAATGACAGCTTTGCTGTCTGGCTTGCCAGCGATCGCAGTTGAACCTAACCAAAGCAAAGCCTTATCTGCATCAGGAGATGACAAAAATATCACCCCATCTCATGTTCAGCAAATAGCCTTATCTAGACGGATTATTATTGACCTATCACAACAGCGTTTATTCGCCTGGGAAGGTAATCGACTGGTATATTCTTTCCGTATTTCTACAGGAAAGCGTTCTACTCCCACACCTACGGGTAGGTTTACCATTACTTCCAAATATCGGACTCACCGAATGCGAGGACGTGGTTATGATATCCCAGATGTGCCTTACGCCATGTATTTTTATAAAGGCTATGCCATTCATGGAGCTTACTGGCATAATCGTTTTGGCACTCCCGTGAGTAACGGTTGTGTAAATTTAACTGTCAACCAAGCCCGCAAGCTTTATAATTGGGCTTCTGCGGGGACTGTGGTAGTAGTAGAAAAGTGAAGATAGAAATTCAACTATTACCATTTGAACAACATAAAAAGAGCGATCGCAATCACAAAGTAACCAAAACCTGTTTCTAACTGTCGCGCTTCCATAAACCTTGTTAAGTAAGCACCTAGCAGCATTCCTAACCCTGCGGCTAAGGTAAAAGTCAGCATTAAGTTGATATCTATGGGAATATGACCTAAATATCCAGCAAATCCCGTGATAGATTTGAATGTCATAATCACTAAAGATGTACCGACAGCTTCTTTAATCGGTGTATTACCTAAAAGTACCAAGGTGGGGATAATCATAAACCCCCCACCAATTCCCACCATTCCTGTCAGCATACCCACACCCAACCCTTCAGTTGGAATTGCCAACCACCGACGCAGATTTTGCTGTATCCTAGGTGATAATTCTAAATCAGCCGTATTTTGGCTGTCATCTAACTCTAAATTTGCTGGTGATTGATGGCGACTATTGTGAATCATCAAGTATGCAGCCACAAACATCACAAATACAAATAAAATTCGCTGTGCAGTGGGTGTGACAATTGGGAGAGTGGCGAAACGTGCGCCAATGTAAGCACCTAGCATTGCACCAGGAGCAAACAAAGCGGCTATTTTAAAGTTGACATGATTTTGTCGCCAGTGCGGAATAATCCCAATGAGACTAACAGCACCGACGATAACCAAACTCATAGCGATCGCTGACTTTAACGGCACACCCATCACATAAACTAAAATGGGTACAGCTAAAATTGACCCACCACCACCAATTAAACCCAAGCTAACACCGACACAAACAGCCAAAATGTGAGCAATTATCCAGGTAAGCATAGGGACTGTTGATGGTTGACGGTTGACGGTTGACTGTTGACGGTTGACTAATGACTAATAACTAATGACTAATGACTAATAACTAATAACTAATGACTATTTCCCAAACATACTTGTTCATAACGCTGTCCGGCAATATTCCAAGTGAATTCTGACTCCACAAGTTGTCTGCCGTGGTATGATAATTCTGCACGTAGTTGTGGCTGCTCAAAGAGTTGACTAATCGCGTTCACATATTCTATGGGTTGATTAGCTCTGAATGCTGTTAATGATATGCCATCACCATCTACAGCTAATCCTTCTAAACCGCGATCGCTTGCTACTACTGGTACACCTGCGGCCATTGCTTCTAAAGTTTTGTTTTTAATGCCAAAACCCGTTCTCAGAGGAACTACACACACAGTAGATTGATGCAGATAATCTACCATTGAAGGCACACGCCCAGTTACTTTGACACCGGGAATTTTTTCTAGACTTAATACTTCTGGTGTTGGTCTAGCACCCACTATACTAAATGTGGCATCAGGATAACGTGCTTGGAGTTCTGGGAAAACTGCGAAAGCAAAAAACCGTGCTGCGTCGATGTTATGGGAAGCATCCATCGCCCCTACAAATATTAAACTGTGTCCGCCTGGGTCTTGGCAACGGTAGGGAAATAATTCTAAATCTACACCGTTGGGGATGACTTGAATATCGATGTCGGGACGGAGTTTGAGAAATTCTTGGCGATCGTCTTCGGTGGTGACAACAATATTAGAAAACTTGCTACAATATCGCTGCTCGTAACGCTTCAAAACAAAGGTAAGATAGAGGCGATCGCGTATAACATTCTGTGCTGCACCCATTTCTAAATGATCGCGAACCCAGCCATATACTGAACTGTGGACATCAATAACTGTATTTACGTGGTGACGAAATTCGGGCCGGATGTATATCTCATTTACACTGTGTTCACAGGTAATTACATCATATTTTCCCTCGGTAACGCAACTATCGACAAAAGTTTGAATTTCTGGTGAATAGCGATGCAGTACATTAGGGGGTGTCGCTTTAATGACTGACTCCATAAACCGTCCCGTTTTTGCTAATATTCCACTGACAGTATTTTTAGCTTGGGGATCTGACGGTAAAGGAAACACCATCAACTCACTTACATAGTTGCGTAATTCTGCCACTTCCACATCTGACACACTCTTGTTATACTGCGTCACTAAAGTTACTTCATGATTTTGCTGGAGGTGTTTGAGTAAATTAAAAGTTCTAATTTCCGTACCCCCACGGCTAGGCGGATAAGGAAAGGTAGATGACAGCATGAGAATACGCATATAATTGTTATACTCCTTAATTTAATTAGTAACTTTATAGCCTATATTCTATATTTAGAGAAATGTTATTTTACTCAAAATAATTTATTAGATTTAGATAAAAAATAGAACTAATAAAATTAAAACAAAAAACTAGCAAAGTACAGCAATATATAGTTGCTTGACTACTAAAGTTTGATGGATTAATAGAAGTTAAATTATATGATAAGTAAATCAACATAAATAAACATCAAATGATTATGCGATAGATCCCCGACTTCTTTGAGAAGTCGGGGATCTGGGTATTACATTTTTTAAAGTTGACCTACTTCATGGTGTGTTACGTTACGCTACGCTTTAACGCACCCTATAAGATGAGTATTTTCTTGATAAATGTTTGTTTATCAAACCTATCTACTTTGTGGAAGTGTTGGAGTAGGTTGATAAATTGAGGTTGAGCGCAGTTGAGCTATGGCAACTGATAGGACTGCGATCGCTAACCGCTTACCTTTCCAAAAACTTAATTTTCCTTGTTGATAAGCAGTAGTGAAAGATAGAAAATATTAATTTTCTAAGCGTATACATGCAATTTCTTTTAAGTTTTTATAAGTTGCCTTACCGAAGTCATTGATATTATGTTCTCTAGAAGATACAGATGATTGAAGATTTTCCCAAGTTAAGGTTTTTCCTGGTTGCTTCCAATATGTAATTGCTTCCCATGCTGCATTTCTATATTTAGGATTTTTAACACCTGCTTCCTCTAAAGCATTCTTGACCTGTTCCTCATTTGCTGTAACCAAGTTTAATTTTGGTGGAGGTAACAATTCTTTGAGAAGCACCGTAAGTGTTTCCAAAGCAGTTGATAGGTTATCTAACCTGCTTTCAATATACTTTAATCTTTCCTCGTTATCCGAATGATTTGATTTTGCTTTGTTGTCAGTATTGTTAGATAATACTTGGTTTAACTTGGCATCAAGTCTTATTATCTGCTGAAGTAACTCACCCATGTCAGTTTTTTCAGGAGATGCTAAGGTTGTCAGGGCTGCAACTTGATTTACAGCTACATCTTCTTTATCTGAAGCGATAATAAACGCATTAACAATTTCTCCCTTATGAGGATTTTTTTCTCTAGCTCTCACAGCAGCATAGTATACACAATGTCCATCTAATACTTCGTATTTTTCAAACCCTATCTTTTTGAGTATTAATGGTTTCAGTAGTCCTCCCGTCTCTAATATTCTGTCAGCTAAAAAATCTAAATCATTTTCTTTAAATTTAGAACGAGGAACGCTAGAAAACACACTGTCAACTTCTACAATTCCAAAGCCAGTCATTAATTTAGCTCCATCTTTCTTACTACTTCTAGTCCTAATGACTCAAACTCAAAAGCTGCTTGACTTGCAGATGATTCATATCTCGCAAACTCAAAAATTGATTTAGGATCAGGTATTTCCAAATTTCCTACAACTAGAGTTTTATTAATACAATGTGATAAAGCTGTTCTTTCTGTAATCATGTTATCCATCAAGGGAAGTTGATAACGTTCTGGAATCACACTTCTATGTTTTGGAAAAGTATATTTTATGTATTGGTTGTTATTTGAAATCTTTGATGGTAGCACACCCATAATCCTAATAGCTTGCTTACCCATGTTTTCCCTATTTTCGTTAATTTCGGTTTTTATAAAGTTTTTCACACTTACGAGTCCTTGGTTAGAAAATGGCTTCAAATCTGAAGGAATAATCAAGTAATCAGCCGCAGTCAGAGAAGCTGAAGCATATAAATCTAATGATGGAGGAGTATCAATTATTACAACATCATATATATCCTTTACCAGTTCTAGTTTTTTAGCAAGTCTAGTTCTACTTGCACCATACATTGCTAACTTGGGTTGCCTTTCAATTAAAGTAATGTGGGAAGGAATCACATCTACTTCAGGTTGATTAAAACCATTTGATTTGCGAACAACGTCAGAAATAAGTAGATTATTTTCACCACCTGCATCTAACAAATGAAAAACATTACGTTCCTTTAAATCATCATCCTCTTCAAATTGGAACTTGATTAAACCCGTAGCAAATGTTGTATTGGCTTGAGCATCTAAATCAATTAAAAGGACTCTTTTCCCTTGGTTACTCAATGCTGCTGCTAAGTTAACCGCCACAGTTGTCTTACCAACTCCGCCTTTATGATGGTAGATAGCAATTGTTTTCATAGGTAGTTGCCTTTCCTGTTCTCGATTTAATACTTGAATTTCTAATTTTTTCTTCAACTGTCGATTTTTTAAGCTGTCTCTGCCAATTAAATCTTTAATATCTTCTAACTTTGCCTCAACTTCCTTCCCAGCACACTGAAAAACTAGCTTAACATCACTATTAACTTTTTCATAAATCCTGATTTCCCTACCATTAGTTAATAAACCATAGCCTACATTCAAACTTGTTAAATAATGCCTTAATCTAGGAACATGATGATTTAAATTTTGTTTGGGGTGCTTTGCTTCCATTACCACACTCAAAGGCGAGTTGGCATCTAAGACTAAGGGAACGACTTGTACAGCAAAGGCTAAAAAATCTAACCGGATGCTACCAACAGCCACTTCCTGATGCCAGGTGTCTGGTGTGTAACCTAGCTGCGGTAGTAAATACTGTACAATGAGCTTGCTTTCGACTTCGCTTTCGTTACGGCATAGCTCAGGATTAAACAACAAATTTTTTACCTCTATAAAATTTGAAAAAGGTCTATTTGTATTTATTGTAACATAAGCTAGTCCGTTTAAGCTATAAGAATTGCTTAATAGTAAGTATAGTAATGAAATTATATTAAGTAATTTTACACAATTAAATTAAATTTATTCCTAAATAAAACGAGAAGTTATACCAGCTATTACATTAAATTTTCTTAATATAAAATGTATACTTTGCTGCCATACTTTAATCAAAATCAAGCAACTGGTGTAAAGTGTGATATCACCCTAATGACAATTTTTCCGCCTATTTAAGTGAGCAAAAATCACAAGGCGTGTTTTTTCAACTTTTCTATATTTATCAGCATCAGAAAATCAATCATTAATGTATCTCTAGTTTTCTTCTGACTTCTAGTGCTAATGACTCAAATTCAAAAGCTGATTGACTTGCAGATGAGTCATACTTTGCAAACTCAAAAATTGATTTAGGATCAGGTACTGGCAAATTACCTATAGCTACAGTTTTATTAATACAATGTGACAAGACACTTCTTTCTGTAATTATGTTATCCATTAAGGGAAGTTGATAAACTTCTGCAATCAAATCTCTATGCTTGGGAAATGTATATTTCAGGTATTTGTTATTACTGGAAATCTTGGATGGCAGCACACCCATAATAATAATAGGTTGTTTACCGATATTTTCCCTATATTCATTAATTTCTGTGTTAATAAAATTTTTTACGCTTACCAGTCCTTGGTTAGAAAATGGCTTAAAATCTGAAGGTATAATCAAGTAATCAGCCGCAGTTAGAGAAACTAACGCATATAAACCTTGTGATAGCGGAGTATCAATTATAACAACTTCATATATATCCTTAACAAGTTCCAATTTTCTAGCTAACCTATTTCTACTTGTCTTAAACACTGCTATTTTTCTTTGTCTTTCAATTAAAGTAATATGAGAAGGAATCACATCTACTTCAGGTTGATTAAAACCTTTTGATTTACGAACAATGTCAGGAATAAGTAAGTTAATTTCACCATCTGGATATAGCAAATGAGAAACATTACGTTCTTTTAAATCATCCTTTTCAAATGGAAACTTGATTAACCCTGTAGCATAAGTTGTATTGGCTTGAGCATCTAAATCAATTAAAAGAACTTTTTTACCCTGGTTGCTCAATGCTGCTGCTAAGTTAACTGCCACAGTTGTCTTCCCCACGCCGCCTTTATGATGGTAGATAGCAATTGTTTTCATTGAAGCTTTGCCTCTTCGCGTTTAATACTTCAATTCCTACTTTTTTCTTTAATTGCTCATTCTACAGGCTTTGTCTGTCAATTAAATCTTTAATTTCTTGAGGACTTACGCAAGTGTCATAATTAAAGTCTCGTGTAGGGTGCGTCAGCCGCGATAATTGGGTAAAAAACAGATTTTCAACATCTGACGCACCCTACCAAGATGCCAGTTGCGTAAGTTCTTTTTTTCTAATATCAATTTTAAAAAAGAATGCGACAGATACACACTCCCAAACCATTGTGATATCTATCTTTCTTCATTTTGAATTTTGTAGGCGCAAGCCTTCCCTACGGGACGCTACGCGATGCCGCAGGCTATGCGTGAATTTTGAATATGCTTTTTATCTTGTATTCAGCAGATAAAATTAACCCTCTTCCATCACTCTGGGGTGAAACTTTTAGTTGTCATGGGCTGAAACGTCGAAAATTCGTTCATTTTGCCAAGACTGATAAAAGAGGGATTAGTCCAGATTCAAGATTGGTGTAAGTCTGTCAAAAACAAAATGTTTGCAGTTAGTTACAGGTATTGACTGCTCTTGCTAACAGTTTTTGCTTCTACAAAAGCTTCTCTACCTGTAATCAATCTAGAGCGACGATTACGAGTAATATAATTCCACGCCCATTGAATTACTACTACTAATTTAGTGTCAAACTCGATTAAAAAGTAGATGTGAATTACTAGCCAAAATACCCAAGCTAGGAAACCTTGGAGTTTGATGAAGCCTAAATCTACAACAGCTAAATTTTGTCCAATCATCGCCAAACTACCGACATCGTTGTAATGAAATTGTGGTAAAGTATGACCTCTCAGCCGCCGTTTAATGAGTTTAGCTACATATTCGCCTTGTTGTTTGGCTACGGGTGCAACACCAGGTAAGGGTTTCCCATTTTGATGGGAGAAGTGGCCTAAATCTCCTACTACAAAAATGTTTTTGTAACCCCTGATAGTCAAGTCCGGTTCAACAATCACACGTCCAGCATGATCGCATTCTACATCTGTACGTTCTGCTAAGATTTTACCCATTGAGGAAGCTTTTACACCTGCTGCCCATAATATAGTTTTTGAGTGAACTTCTTTGACTTCACCGCCTTGTTTGAAAGTAACAATGTCATTTTCAATATTTGTGACTCTGGTGTTAGTTTGGATAATTACACCCAACTTTTGCAAAGATACGGCTGCGACTTCCGATAACTCTGGCGCAATGTATGGGAGAATGCGATCGCCCCCTTGTAAGAGTAAAATTTTTGTTTCTGAGGTGTCGATATTGCGGAAATCTTCTTTAAGAGTTTTGTATGCTAACTCTGCGATCGCACCTGCTAATTCTACACCAGTGGGGCCAGCCCCCACAATCACAAAAGTCAACAAAGCACGACGTTTTTCGGCATCCGTTTCTTTTTCTGCGGCTTCAAATGCCGAAAATATCCGGCGGCGCATTTCTATGGCATCTTCAACAGTTTTCAACCCAGGGGCTATGTCTTTCCAGTTATCCTTACCAAAATAGGAATGATTAGCACCTGTGGCAATGATTAAAGTATCATAAGATACTGTTCTCTCACCCAGAATAACTTTTTGCGCTTTGGGATCAATATCATTGACTTCTCCCAACAAAACCTGTGTATTCTTGCTTTTCCTGAGTACAGAGCGCAATGGTGAAGAAATATCAGCAGGTGATAGCGTACCTGTGGCAACTTGATATAAAAGCGGCTGAAATAGGTGAAAATTACGTTTATCGATGAGAGTAACCTTAACATTCGCTGTTTTCAGAGCCTTTGCTGTATACAGCCCACCAAAGCCACCACCAATGATTACAACCTGATGTGTTGTATTCTTCTCAAGTGAAACTACCATAAAAAATATTTCCTTGTGTTAAGAGGTTGGTAACTTTCTTAACAAAGATGTAGCAGAATTATATAAACGTTGCCGTTTATTTAGAACCCTTGAAAAAATCACGAAAGTAGCCAAAGTTAATAATTAGTTATTCCAGCAGCGACATCCAGCCTAAAAGCCATAAATTCATGACAATTTAATCCAGATTTATCACCTACTCTCTATCTTGAGAAAGTTGCTAACTTAACTGCTCAGAAATTAATTTATAGTCACTTTCCTCCTGCCTAATGTCTGAGCTTAATGACAATTATTCAGATCCACCTGATTACCACTAGCGATCGCTACACTAAATTAATGATGTTGTCCCGCAAGCCAATCAAGAAGCTGCAAACATTCAGACAAAAACCAAAATTTTTGCTAGCATTAGTCTTTTTGACACTGCTATCAGGCATCATACTATTTAATTGGGTAGCAATCTCACAGCAACCAGTCACACTCAACTTATTAATGCCAGCCCCTGATGTCCGTCCCTTCAGAGAAGGCATGGTTAAAGACTTCGAGGCGCAAAACCCAGGCATTCGCATCAACCTGCTTGAAGGGCCAAATGCAGCTAATTTGGTGGAAGACCTCTATACCTCGGCTTTTCTCTTGGGTGATTCCCCTTATGACCTGATCAACATGGATGTAATCTGGACACCCAAATTTGCGGCGGCTGGATGGCTGTTACCCCTCGATGACCGCATTTCTCAGGAGGAGTTAGCCGCATTTCTACCCAAGGATGTGGAAGCAGGTTATTACCAAGGTAAGCTGTACCGAATGCCGATTCGTTCCGATGTGGGAATGCTTTATTACCGCAAAGACTTGCTCAAACAAGCAGGATTCGAGCCGCCAGAAACATTTGCAGACTTGATGCGAATTTCTCAAATCTTACAAAAAACCGATCAGGTAAATTGGGGTTATCTCTGGCAAGGTCGTCAGTATGAAGGACTTGTAGCCATGTTTGTAGAAGTCCTAGAAGGCTTTGGTGGTTTCTGGGTTAATCCTGATACATTGGCAGTTGGATTAGATCGGCCAGAGTCCCTCCAAGCTGTTGAGTTTCTTCGTAGCACCATTCAGCAGGGCGTTTCACCTCCGGGAGTGACAACATACCAAGAAGAAGACACTCGGCGTTTATTTCAAAGTGGTCAAGCAGTATTTTTACGCAGTTGGCCTTATGTCTGGCCTTTAGCTAATCAGGAGAATTCGCCCGTTGCTGGCAAAATCGGGATAAAATCAATGGTACACGCTCCTGAGCAAACTGGAGGAGCTTGTTTAGGAGGATGGGGTTTAGGTATTGCTAAATCTTCTAAACATCCCGAAGCAGCTTGGAAGGCAATTCAATATTTCACCAGTGAAGAAGCACAGCAGCGATTTATTCTGCAATCAGGTTTTGTACCCAGCAGACGGTCATTGTTCACAAACCCAGATATTGTTGCCAAGTATCCCCACTACCCACAACTTTTAAAGGTGGTGGAGAAATCCGTTTTACGTCCACCAGTTGCTCAATACGCCCAGGTATCAGATATTTTACAGCGATATCTCAGCGCGGCTCTATCCGGTCGAATCAGTCCGAAACGAGCCATGCAAGCGGCTGCTGGTGAAACGCGACGACTACTAGAAGTTGGCACAAAAAAATAAAACCATTTTTTTACTGGCTCTTGATCAATGAACTTGCATACACTTCGAGGTCGGGAACAACGAACAGCCTGGATATTACTCACACCAGCATTACTGCTGCTATTGTTTGTATTTGCCTACCCAATTTTACGGGCATTTTGGTTAAGTGTATTTACTAGGAATTTAGCAACGGAGCTACAACCAGTCTTTTCTGGTTGGGACAATTATCTGCGGATGGCGGGGGATGGTCGTTTTTGGCAGAGTTTTTGGGTAACGACTGTATTCACAACAGCATCCGTCGTCTCAGAGTTAGTGTTAGGACTTTTGATTGCTTTAGTTCTCAATCAGGCGTTTTTTGGCCGTGGGGTAGTGCGTACAATTGCCATTTTACCTTGGGCTTTGCCTACTGCTTTGATTGGTTTAGCATGGGCTTGGATTTTTAACGACCAGTTTGGGGTTGTCAATGATATTCTGCGACGGCTAGGACTGATTGAAACTGGAATTAATTGGCTAGGAAATCCAACACTGGCAATGGTAGCTGTAGTTTTTGCTGATGTTTGGAAAACCACGCCTTTTATTAGCATTCTGCTGCTAGCTGGTTTACAGTCGATACCAAAAGACCTGTATGAAGCATATTCGGTTGATGGGGCAAATGCTTGGCAGAGCTTTTGTAATATTACACTGCCCCTGCTGTTGCCGCAGATTCTGATTGCTGTCCTGTTTCGCTTTGCTCAGGCTTTTGGAATTTTTGACTTGATTGCTGTGATGACTGGGGGTGGCCCTGGTGGTGCGACAGAAGTGGTTTCTCTGTACATTTATGCCACAGTGATGCGCTACTTAGATTTTGGTTATGGAGCCGCCCTAGTCGTAGTGACATTTCTGATTTTAATTGCTGCGGTGGCGATCGCTAATTTTTTGTTACACAAATTTCGCACCAGACAGGAGCCATCTAACCTATGAATACAACTCCAGCAAAAGTTTCTAGCAATCCAAAACCAACCGGAGGATTGAGGTTTTCTTGGCAAAAAATCTTACTACCCATAGCAGTAACATTGGTGATTATCTTCAGCCTAGCACCTGCCTTGTGGCAACTGCTGACATCTTTGAAAGTAAATGAAGATATTGCCGCCGTTCCTACCGTCTATTTCCCCACGCGATTCACTTTCAATCACTACATTGAGTTATTTACCCGTCGTCCATTTTGGCGGTACATCTTTAACAGTGCCTTTGTGTCGATTACTTCCACAGCTTTAGCTTTAGCCATCGGAACACCTGCCGCTTATGCCTTGGCACGGTTACGTCCTTGGGGTGGAAGAGTTATCCTGGCCAGCGTTTTGATTGTGACTTTGTTCCCTGGAATTTTGTTGTTTCTGGGACTTTTGGAAGTGATTCAGGCTCTCAGACTGGGTAATAACTATTTAGCACTGATCATACCCTACACCGCCATCAATCTACCCTTAACAATTCTAGTGCTGAGAAGCTTTTTCCAACAATTGCCCAAAGACTTGGAAGATTCCGCTAAAGTCGATGGTTACAACACCTTTCAACTACTGTGGCAAATCGTACTACCTTTGACGCTTCCGGCTTTGGTAACTACGGGAATTCTCGCTTTTATTTTTGCCTGGAACGAGTTTATTTTCGCGCTCACATTTATCACCCGTGAAGAGTTGAAGACAATTCCTGTTGCAGCTGCTCAGTTAGGTGGTGCCACAGTGTATGAAATTCCCTATGGTGCGATCGCTGCGGCAACTGTGGTTGGTACTTTCCCCCTAGTTTTATTAGTTTTATTTTTCCAGCGCAGAATTGTCCAAGGTCTGACTTCTGGCGCAGTCAAAGGATAGAAAAATGGCTAAACTTGAACTGAAAAACTTAAATAAAACCTATACTTCTAAAGTTATCCCAGTCAAAGACTTTAGCTTAACTGTAGATAACGATGAATTTCTCACTTTACTCGGCCCTTCTGGCTGTGGCAAATCCACAGTTTTACGCATGATTGCGGGACTGGAAGAACCAACTCGCGGTCAAATCAAAATTGGGGGTGTAGATGTTACTTATAAGCGAGCAGCCGATCGCAACATTGCAATGGTTTTTCAAAGTTATGCACTCTACCCCCATAAAACAGTCTATGACAACCTAGCTTCTGCACTCAAGTTGAGAAAAGTACCACCGGCAACAATTAAACAGCGCGTCGCAGAAGTGGCAGAAGTTTTAGGATTAGAAGAATTAATCAACCGCAAACCGGGTCAGTTATCTGGAGGACAACGGCAACGGGTGGCGGTCGGTCGTGCTTTAGTGCGTAATGCCGATGTGTATTTGTTAGATGAACCTTTAAGTAACCTGGATGCACTATTGCGCGAACGAGTCAGAGCCAATCTCAAGCAAATTTTTGCCGCCCAAAAAGTGCCTGTTGTCTACGTCACCCACGACCAAACAGAAGCAATGACGCTTTCCACAAAAGTAGCATTACTCAACGATGGCTACATCCAGCAACTTGACTCACCTGAACACATCTATAACCATCCAGCTAATCTCTTTGTAGCTGGATTTGTCGGTAGTCCGCAAATGAATTTACTAACTCTACCTTGTCAGGGAAGGTCTGCAATCCTGGGTAATTTTCAAGTGCGTCTCCCCAATATCCCAACTATACCACCTCAAATTATCTTGGGAATCCGCCCAGAAGATGTCCGCATTGCTCAACCGGGTGATACTCAGACTATCCGAGGTCAAGTGTATCTTGTGGAAAACTTGGGTATGTACTATTTGGTAAGTATTAAGGTTGAGGGGTCACAAAATGAAGCGATTACTGTACGTGCTTTGTTGTCAACAGACCGAAATTGGAGCGGCGAGCATATTACAATAGCATTGCCCTCGGAGAATATTCACTGGTTTGATGTTCAATCTGGCCATGCGCTTGTGAGAAGGCGTTTTTGAATGTGATGAAACCTCTACCATAGAAGAAAGCAATATAATAGGCAATCGCTTTGGGTTGATCATTTCCCAAAGCGGTGATTGATTAGGTCATATCTTGCACAATTCTCAATCAACGTCGCTCCCTGCACAGCCAACAACGTAAAACTAAGGCTTTCAGCAAGTTACAAGCAATGCCCACCCTACAAAAATTATCCTCAAGGAACAGGTGCAAGATGTGTATTAATAAATGGCAAGATAATTGTATTTCCTCCCACTAATAAAGAAATTGATACTCGTAATTTGGCTGGTGAAAATCCAGCATAGACATCAGCGATAGTCAGATAATCACGTTTCTTCTCGTAATTTGAGCAGATAATTTATTTGTTTAAATTCTGACCAATGATAGATAAAAAATCCAAATTATTCCCTAGAAATAGACACAAGCTTAAATTTTACTTATTTGATTAATTCATATTTCTATTTTGCCAAGGGAAAGAATGATTAGTAATAATAAAAAATAGTTAAACGAGTTGAGATTTAGCTGAGTATTAAGTATGGATAACTTACCTCAAAGCAAGTCTAGCTCCCCGGCTGGGGGTGGTTTCCCTGTAATTCAGTATTGGGTAGAAAAAACGCTTTCACCAACAGGTTTACAATTATGGCAAACTCTCAATCATAAAAGTGCGTGTTTATCCTGTGCTTGGGGTACGGGTGGACAAAAAGGGGGATTTGTTAATGAAGCGGGAGAATATTTACAACGCTGTGCTAAAAGTGTAGAAGCGATCGCGGCGGAATTGCAACCCGGAATTAAGCCAGATTTTTTCTCAAAACATAGCATCAGTGAATTACAAACACTGACTTCTCAAGAGTGCGATCGCTTGGGTAGATTAACTTATCCTCTCATCCTCAGATCAGGTTCATCCCATTATCAACGTATTAGCTGGGAAGAAGTTTATCACATCGCTACACAAGCCTTTAATCTACCACCAGCTAGAATTGCCAGTTATAGTTCTGGGCGTTCATCTAATGAAGCTGCCTATTTACTACAATTATTAATGCGATCGCTAGGTAGTAATAATCTAGCAGACTGTTCAGATTTATGTCACGCACCCTCAACAGTGGGATTAAAAAAAGTTTTCGGAACAGGCACCTCAATGGTAAGCCTAGAGAGCCTAAAACATAGTGATTGTATTGTTTTAATAGGTTCTAATGCTCCCGCAAATCATCCGCGACTGATGAACGAATTGATCAAATTGCGGGAAAGTGGCGGCAAAGTAATCATTATTAATCCCCAAATAGAAATCGGGTTAGTTAAATTTGCATCCCCTGCATTTCCTATCAAATCTTTACTTACAGGTGGCTCAGATATCTCTTCTTTGTACCTACAACCAATTCCTGGTAGTGATGTGGCATTATTTGTGGGATTGCAAAAATCTCTAATTGAACAGAATTTGATTAAAACAGAATATCTCAATAACTATACAAAGGATTGGCAGAAAGTTCTAGATTACGCTAAAAATATTGCCTGGGATAACATCACTAATATATGTGGTTTATCCCAAGAAGAAATCACAGCCGCAGCTTATATAATTGGTAAATCGGAGCGTGTAGTTTTTGCTTGGGCAATGGGGATAACTCAACACGCTAACGGTGTGGATAATGTCTTCAGTATTGCGAATACAGCCTTAATTACAGGCAATGCCGGCAAACTTGGCGCAGGTACAATGCCCATTAGAGGACATTCTAATGTGCAAGGATTTGGTTCAATGGGTGTAACAGTGCATTTGCGCGAGGAAATTAAACAAGCACTCTCTAAACTCTTAGGAAAACCTCTGAGTGAAACCCCTGGCTATCACACCCGTGACTTAATCACAGCCGCAGAATTAGGAAAAATAGACACACTATTTTGCTTAGGGGGAAATTTGTATGCAGCCAATCCCGACTTACAGCAAGCGAAACAGGCACTATCGCAAATAGACACAATTTTTTATGTAGCGACAAAACCGAACTTAGGACATTTTCACGGGTTAGCTAAACAGCAAACTTTAATCTTACCTGTATTTAATCGGTTTGAAAATCCTCACAAAACAACAACTGAATCAGGTAATAACTTTGTGCGGTTAAATGATGAAGGAAAAAGTCATTTAAAACCACCTGATGCTGACTTAATTTCTGAAATAGATTTAATCACAGAAATTGCTGCTCGCTTACATGGCGAAACACCGATAAACTGGCGCAAACTGCAAGATACAGTTTATATTAGAAAATTAATTGCTCAAACCATTCCTGGTTATGAAAAAATTGGCACAATTGACCAAACAAAACAAGAATTTCTCATTGAAGGGCGGATTTTAGAAGCACCGAAATTTCCCACATCAGATGGGAAAGCGCAGATGTTTGTCACACCTTTACCGCAACTATCACTACTAACTAAAGCCGAGTTTGGTGTGGCAGAAAATCAGCCAGGAATTGTAGTGATTTTAGGAACAGGACGCAGCTATGGCCAACATAATACTGTAGTTTATCGTAGTGAAGATAAATATCGCGGAATGCCCCATCGTCATTGCATTTTAATGAATCCTCTGGATATCAAAAAAGCCGGATTTCAGGAACATCAGCGAGTAACAGTGAAAGGAGATCAGGGAGAACTAGAAAATATTGAAATTATTTGTGGTGCAATTCGTGAAGGTGTAGCTTTTATGTTTTATCCTGAAGCGAATGTTTTATTTAAAGCAAAAGTTGATCCGCAAAGTGGCACACCCGCTTATAAAAGAGTTCCAGTTTGTATTACAGTTAACCGGCTTCTTTAAAAGGATGTTTGTTAAGTATTAAAAGACTCAATTCAACCAGTATTTTCAGCATTAAAAGCATCATGAATAACGCTAATTTTCTCGTGGGCTTGTGCAAAGATTTTTTTTACATCTTAAGAGTTAGGGAACAACAAAAAATAAATTATCCAAATTGACTGTTAGTAGGGTGCGTCAGAATGAATATTTTATTGGTATAGCTAGGGTTACTCTTACTGACGCACCCTAAATTTTGGATATTTTTTTATCTGGAAGTCCCTTAGAATCAGATACGGAGGTAACTTTGAACATCAAAAATCACCCCAGAGTATCAAGGAAAAAATGTCACTTTCTTAATTTAAAGAGATTGCTAGCATCAAAACCTACTGATTGTCCTACCATAATGCCATTTTCGATTGATTGACTCTCAACTATTGCGGCGCACCCTACTAATATATCAGTTGCCTAAGTCCTGACTTTTACATTTACTCTAATTTCCGTTAAAACTTATCTAACTTCATCCTGTAGGACTAATAAAAAGCTGAAAATTAAATATGAAGCCACATAAAACCTACATAAAGGATGTACAAAAATGATTAATAAATTACTGACTATGACTGCTGTTAATCAGCTTACATTAGTAATTTACTTGGATCAATATGGCTATTATCACTATGAAATAATTCACAGTAAAGGTGTCTTGCAAAACACAGACATATTTTACAATCAACAATCGGCTGAAATGGCAGGTATGTTGTGTATAAATTCCATATTGAATTATTACAGATAAAACTGATGTTGAATCAACATCAATCATTATTGAAGTATCAATGATAAAGCTGGAATTATCGGTGGACTAAATCTTAGGGTTAGGCAATTGTAAACAAGTCAGTTGTTTCTCTACATGATTGGGTGTCATCACCACAACTGCAATTACATACTGAGGACTTAGGCAAATTACCATATATCATTTCCACTCAAAACCAGTGAGAGAGGATATTTATCAAGCCTCAAAGCATACTAGCAACCCCGTCATCCATGAATATCCCACAGGATACCTATATCCTATAAATGTAGAGACGTTTCATAAAACATCTCTACATTTTTCCCAGACATCTCCCAACTTCAGCCAAGTTGCTATATACTCTATCGAGGCAATCTTGCTGACACAACTCTTTTGATTCCCCGTAAATATTATATTTAACGGAAGTTTCAATTGTTCAGAAGGGGTGTGCGCTACCTGAATGGGAACGCGTCATCAGAGGAATTAACAATGGGATATGTAATCGCTACTGCAAATATGAAAGGCGGTGTAGGGAAAACTACCCTCACTGTGAACTTAGCAACTTGTTTGGCGAAAAATCATGGTAAAAAAGTCCTGGTTCTAGATTTAGATAGCCAAATCAGTGCCACACTTAGTCTGATGTCGCCTCTGGAATTTGCCAAACGTCGCAAACAAAGACGCACATTAAGATATCTCATTGATGAAGTTATCAATCCTGATCCGAATTCTCAGTTAACCATCAATGATATTACTCAAACTCAAGTCTGTAATCTGCCAGAATTAAATTTATTACCGGGAGATATAGATTTATATGATGAGTTTGTCGTCTCAGAAATGCTGCACAGACAAACCATTGCTTTGGGTGAACAAAATTTTGAAACAGTTTGGAACCGTTTTGAACGAGTTTTAATTAATAATATCTTAAAACCAGTGCGTGATCAGTATGATTTTATTATTTTAGATTGCGCCCCTGGTTACAATTTATTAACCCGTAGTGCTTTAGCTGCTAGTGATTTTTACCTGCTGCCAGCCAAGCCAGAACCTTTGTCTGTTGTGGGAATTCAACTATTAGAAAGACGCATTGCCCAGTTAAAAGAAAGTCATGAACATGAAGCAACAATAAATATTAAAATGCTGGGTATTGTCTTTAGTATGTGTAACACCAATTTACTCACAGGTAGATATTATAAACAGGTGATGCACAGGGTTGTCGAAGATTTTGGTGTAGAACAAATTTGTAAGGCACAAATTCCAGTTGACATCAGCGTTGCTAAAGCTGTGGATAGTTTTATGCCAGTGGTTTTAAATGCACCTCAATCAGCAGGTTCTAAAGCATTCATGCAATTAACTCAAGAATTGTTGCAAAAACTCTAGCCATCCTCAATTATAAATTAAATTGCATTCCAGTAGTGGACTGACACAGCTAAATTTGTGCATTAGGCAAAATCAGAAATTATTGATTTATCTGATTTCCTCAAAAATCTATTGCATCATTTTAGGCGTGTCAGTCCACTATTTTGACTTTTATTTGCTCAACTTTTCAAGTTAAAATAGCCCCACCCATCAATCTTTCATAACGATACTTCAATTCTGCCTTCATTAAAGGCCAACGCTCTAATGTCATATCTAATTCTATGACTTTCTCTGCGGCTTGCCTGGCTAAAATTAGCACTTCCTCATCATCTACTAAACTAGCTAAGGTAAAATCTGGCACACCAGATTGACGAGTTCCTAACACTTCTCCCGGCCCGCGAAAACGCATATCCATCTCCGAAATGAAAAAGCCATCTTGAGACTGTTCTAAGACTTTCAGCCGTTGTTGGGCATCGGGACTTCTGGAATTACTCATTAACAAACAATAAGATTTAGCTGCACCACGCCCAACCCTTCCCCGCAATTGGTGTAGTTGGGATAAGCCAAAACGTTCAGCATTTTCAATGAGCATAACTGTAGCGTTAGGCACATCAACGCCAACTTCTACAACGGTGGTAGACACTAAAATCTGCGTTTGATTATCCCGAAATTTGGTGATGGCTTCGTCTTTTTCGGCGGAACTCATGCGACCATGTAATAGCCCTACTTGAAATTCTGGGAAAACACTTTCTTGCAGCTTTTGATGTTCTTCTACTGCCGATCGCAAGTCTAGTTTCTCTGATTCTTCCACCAATGGCAAGACTACATAAATCTGCCTACCTTGGGCAATTTCCCGGCGCATCAAGTCATAAGCAAAGCTGCGCTCTTGAGAACTTAACACAGTTGTCTGTATTGCTTGTCTCCCTGGTGGTAACTCATCAATTTGACTCACTTCCAAATCCCCATGTATGGTTAATGCCAATGTGCGGGGTATGGGGGTAGCTGTCATAGTTAATACATGAGGTTGTTCGCCTTTTTGCTGCAATAACGCTCTTTGTTTCACGCCAAATCGATGTTGTTCATCAATGACTACTAACCCTAATCGCTGAAAATTAACCGGATCTTGAATTAAGGCGTGAGTTCCCACTAACAGGGGTAATTCCCCGGTTTCTAGTTGAGCATGAATCTGTCGGCGTTTGGCAGTTTTAGTTGAACCTGTGAGCAATTCCACTGGTAAGTATAATAAGTTAAACCAGCTAACTAACTTGCGGTAATGCTGTTCTGCTAATACTTCCGTGGGAGCCATTAAAGCGGCTTGGTAGCCAGATTGAATTGCGGCTAAAATTGCTACCACTGCCACGACTGTTTTACCGGAACCTACGTCACCCTGAACAAGTCGATTCATGGGTGTGGTTTTTTGCAAGTCGTTGAGGATGTCGTTAAGAACTCGTTGCTGTGCGCCGGTGAGTTGAAAAGGTAGAACTTCGTAGAATTTTTCGATTAATTGTCCTTTGGGAGCAAGCACCGCACTGGTTTGAATGGCTTTTGCTTGTTGCTGGCGTTGCAGTAAACCGAGTTGCAGGTAGAAAAATTCATCAAAGACGAGACGACGACGGGCGGCTTGTAGGCGATCGCTATCTTTAGGAAAATGAATGTTAGCGATCGCATCCTTCAATTCCATCAAACCATACTTCTCCCGCAAACCTTTCGGCAATGGATCTTTTAAATGCACCGTCGCAGGTAAAGCAGCTAACACCGCTTGACGTACCATATTCGCCATCACTCCCTCGGTGAGTGCATAAATTGGTACAACTCGCCCAATTGTTAACGATTCAATCGTATCCCCAGGGTTAGCTAATACTTCCAACTCCGGGTTATCCAGCGTCAAACCGTATTTACTACCTTTGACTAACCCACAAGCCGCCACCACGCTACCCACTGGATAACGACGCTTTAAACTTTCTTGCCAACCACGACTGCTAAACCGCGCCCCCGCCCAGAAACGACTAACTTTAATTTGACCTGTATTATCTTTTAACAGTAATTCTAAAATCGTTAATTTTTTATTCTTGGGGCTAGTAAAACAATTACAACGCTTCACAGTAGCGATAATCGTTACCGTCTCACCCCCTTCTAACTCCCGGATATTCACCTGACGCGCATAGTCAATATGATCACGGGGATAGTAAAACAGCAAATCGCGCACCGTATACAAACCCAAAGCTGCTAACTTATCTGCTTTACGAATGCCGATTTCTGGCAAATCGCTGAGTTTTTGGTCAATTTTGGGGGCTAATCTGCGGCTAACTTCTGCCACAACCGGCGCAGAATTGGGAACTTTCGATTTATAGCTTTTCTCTTGCTCCTCTGCTACCCTACTATCCTGCTCCCTTTCTTCTTGTTGCAGTTGGTAAAGATACCTGCGGGTTTCTGCTATTAAATGTTGTCGTTGTTGCAGTTCCAGATGCGGATACTGAGCAAATTGAATTGCTAAATCTTGCCAGCGACGACGCTCAATCGATGGTAAACCTGAAGGGAATTTCCCAAAAGTCAAGCTGAGAAATTCACTAAAACGGTATTGTTTACCCATCAAGTCTTGAAAGCCGTATTCTGCTTCTACTGTCAAGGCTTTATGTAAGCGTATCCAATCTGGTTGCTCATTAGTCATTAGTTATTAGTCATTAGTCATTAGTTATTGGTTATTGGTCACTACTTTATACTATGAATGTGAGAATATTAACTAATCTTCGTACCAGCTAGCACGCCATGCAGATTCAGCTTCGGCTATTGAGCGTTCTCTTTGTTTTTTTTGATATTCTTTGCCTATTTTAGACAGTTGCACTAAGATTTCCCGGATTTGCTTGCGATTCGTGGAAAGTGCAGCGTCGGCAAACTCGATTTCTCCTAGCCGTAAATTAATCGTCATAATTTGGGTGAGGTTGGATGCTTCTGCATCTTGCCCGTTTTCAATCTCAATTACTAAGTTTAAGAGATTGGGCGGCCCTGGCATCATTTCAGCCGAAGCTTCAGATGCAGCTACAGCTGCTTCTAAGATAGGTTCTGGTAATTTTTTCGGTAAAATTCCCGCTTTTTGTAACACTACATTCGCTTCATAAGAAACTTTTTTGAGTGTCTTTTGGATTTCTGCTTCTAGGTGATTTTGCCATTTTGCCAGCTTGATGGGGTTAGAACTGTCAAAGGCATAAGATTCAGACGTAGCGTTTTTCCGGGTTTGATTAGCGGCTAGTAAAACAGATAAGATTTCTTCTGCTCCCATGATTTGAGATGTTTCTGTCTCGTCTTCCTCTGTTTCATCGGTTTCATCTCCCGCATCTTCCACGTTACTGGTAGCTGAAGCCTCATCTTCCGCATCTTCCACGTTACTGGTAGCTGAAGCCTCATCTTCCTCTGGTTCTTGTTCACTGGCAAGATGAGTCAGTAATTGTTCAGCAGCTTTTTGACCTAATTTACGGATATTTTGTTGTAATTGTTGCCGTTGATTCAAGGATAACCGCAAAAAATTGTCGGGATACCCTTGGGTACATAGATGATAAGTAGCCAGAATTAACTGTTTTCGCAGTCCTTGACCCAAGTTGGTGAGATAATTAGTATAAGCTGCATAAAGTTGTGTGGCGATCGCTTCTATCGCTTCTTGCAACACCGCAATATCCTTTTCTATTCGCTCAATTGCTCTAGCCATACTTTCCTTTGCTTATCCACCTGAACCTTCATGGTACAAATGTACGCAGTTATTTGCAAATCATCATCCACAGTATTTTAGCTTGAGGACTTACACAAGCGTCATCATCAAAGTTTCTTCTAGGGTGCGTCAGAAAAAATAATTGGTTAAAAATAAACATATTTTTCACATCTGACGCACCCTACTAATGTGTCAGTTGCGTAAGACCTGAGCTGATAAATAAAATACAGGTCAGGCTATTTGCTTGACCTGTATCTAGTGCAGTCAATTAAGCACTCAAACTACTTCTGACCCATTTGGGCTGCTACTTCTTCAGCAAAGTTACTTTCTTGTTTTTCAATACCTTCGCCGAGGATATAGCGAACAAAACGACGCACTTCCACGTCTCCACCAACTTTAGCCTTAACTTGCTTCACCAAGTCTTCTACAGAAATACTTTGGTCGCGGATGTAAGGCTGATCTAACAGAGTCATTTCTTTCAGGCGTTTCTCAATCCGACCCTGAACGATTTTTTCTCTGATATTTTCTGGTTTATTCGCCAAATCTTCCTTGCCCATTTCGATGTCTTTTTCTTTTTGGACAATTTCGGCAGGAATTTTGTCTACACTTACATACTCAACATTGGGACAAGCTGCAACTTGCATTGCTAAATTGCGTGCCAATGCTTGGAGTTCTTCGTTAGTACCAGCTGCTGGGGAACTCACCTCTACTAACACACCGACTCGACCACCAGTATGGATGTAGCTGTCTACTACCCCTGGTGTATCCTGACTAGCAAAGTTGACAAAGCGACGAACCTGAATGTTTTCACCTAAATTAGCAATTACTTGCTTGATGGACTCATCCACGGTGACACTCGCATCTGCTACGTAAGGTTGAGCCAGCAAAGACTCAACACTATCAGCAGTTGCAGCTTGCTTGGCTAGGTTATTAACAAGAATTTTAAAAGCATCGTTACGGGCAACGAAATCGGTTTGACAGTTGACTTCAATGAGTACGCCCACTTTGCCATCTGGCTGAATGTAGGTGTCTACTAAACCTTCTGCCGCAATGCGATCGCTTTTCTTACCCGCCGAAGCAATGCCTTTTTTCCGTAGCCATTCTATAGCTTTTTCTAAGTCGCCTTCGGTTTCGTTCAGGGCTTTTTTACAGTCCAGAATGCCCGCACCAGATTTTTGGCGTAGCTCTTGGACGAGTTTTGCAGATATTTCCGCCATGTTGCCTCAATTCCTAACTTGACCTTGAGTTATCATCGCTCACGGGTGTTGAGTATTTCTATCTTACTCAGGGCTGGGGAAGAAAAAGCGATTAAATATGAACTTACAAGATGAAGAATGAAGTGTGAGCATGATTTGCTTCATCCTTCATCTATCTAATTTTGCTTATTCTTCTTCGTCGTCGGTAGCAAATTCAGAGTAATCACTTTCGTCGTAATCGTAATCTTCCTCTGCGCCTTCGTAGTCTTCGTATTCTTCTGTATCTAGCTGACCATGACGACCTTCATAAATCGCATCTGCCAATTTACCCACTATCAATTTAATTGATCTGATAGCATCGTCATTAGCTGGGATGGGAATATCTACTACATCTGGGTCACAGTTTGTATCCAGCATGGACACAATGGGAATTCCCAATTTTTGGCACTCTTGAACCGCGTTATACTCCCGACGTTGGTCTACAATCACCACGATATCCGGGACTTTCCGCATAGTTTTAATCCCGCCCAAGTATTTTTGTAGCTTTGCCATCTCACGGCGGAGCATGGAAGCCTCTTTTTTGGGCAATAAATCTAATGCGCCGCTTTCTTCCCGACGCTCTAAGTCTTTGAGACGGTCTACTCTGGTTTTAATGGTAGCCCAGTTAGTCAGCATTCCACCTAACCAGCGTTGGTTAATATAGTGAGAACCGCAACGGCTAGCCTCTTGAGCAATAATACCGGCTGCTTGCCGCTTAGTGCCTACAAACAGAAACTTTTTCCCCTGCTCGGCTTGCGATCGCATATAGGAGTAAGCATCTTCCATCAACTGGGCTGTTTGCACCAAGTCAATGATATGTACACCATTACGCGATGTGTAGATGTAAGGAGACATTTTTGGGTTCCAACGCCGGGTTTGATGCCCAAAGTGAACCCCAGACTCCATCATCTGAGCCAATGAAACAACTGGCATATATTTTTTTTACTCCTATTCGGGTTAAACCTCCACCCAGGCGTATTTCCCTACTGGGAAACACCCGAATTCCCGGATGTGCGGAATTTAGACAACTCTACTAGGATAGCACATATTTTTACCAATTTGGTCAAGCTAATAACATTTTTATTAAGTTTTTATTTTGGGAATTTGGAATTTTGAATTTTGAATTCGGAGCGCACCGATGTGACGTTATACCAGTTGAGGAAAATTCTGGCAATTTCTAAAGCTAACTGAGGTTTACCTAAATCAATCAACCATTGTAATAACGGTGTCATTGTTTTTTCATTCAACGCACCATTTAATGAGAGAATTCCCCACAGTAACCGATGCAACCAAGTCATTTGAATCATCATTTTTACTTCCCAAGTGGGATGCTTTTGATAAAATAAAACACCCATCCTGCCACGCTGAATTTCTTTTTCGATTAAGTTAGGAATTTGTTCTAACTTAAATGGTGGATGCCAATGATAACCAACGGCGGCGGGACATTTAATTAACTTTAAACCTAAATTTTTTAGCCTGACACCAAGTTCTAAATCTTCCCAGCCATAGAGTTGAAAACCTGTATCAAAAAGTCCGGCTTTGTCTAACCAATGTTTGGGAATAGCTACGTTACCTGTGGCAAAGAATGCGGCGGAAAAATCTGTAATTTTATATGGTTCAGCCGTAGGATTTTCAAAGTTACAGGTGTTAATGACTGCACCATAAGTAAAAAAGCGATCGCTTCCCAGTTTCTCTTTACCCTGCATCAAAGCATCTGCATGAGCTTGCAGGAAATTGTCTAAAACCACTAAATCGCTATCTATAAAAATAATTATATCCCCTTGTGCCTGTTCTACGCCCAAATTCCGAGCCGCAGCAGGCCCAGCATGGTCTTGCTCAAACCAGCGCACATGGGGAAACTCATCTTTATGTGCTGCTAACCAATCTAATGTACCGTCAGTAGAACCATCATCTACTAAAACCACTTCATAACCATCTACAACACTAGATGCACTTAGTTGCTGTATTTCTAAAGCACGCAGACATTTTTCTAAAATTGGCTGACGATTATAAGTTGGTATCACAACGCTGATCAACACAGTCTCACCCACAACACAACTACCCATCTTCAGCATAGGACAGTGCGGTACTTAACACAGTTCCTTCTAATGCCATTAATCATAAAATACAGACTCATCTGCGTTTATCTGCGTTTATCTGCGTTTAATTATCAATAAAAACCCCACCTATACCAGTGGGGCTAAATTCAATCAGAATTTTTCTCTTTAGTACAATTGTACTTTAATGATGAAAATATAACAACTATTGGGCAAATTACACCCCATAGCTATGAACTTTGCCTTGAAAAAGAATATTTACAGATAATTTCTATTTGTAGTGAATTAGTCTAACGGTTGTTGCATCCAGAAAATATACATGGTGTAGTTAGATATAATAATGACTCATTATTATGTGTTTTCCTAACTGGAGAAGCAAATGGGTCGCGCCAAAAAGGTTGTTCTAGCATATTCTGGTGGAGTAGATACTTCTGTTTGCATTCCCTACCTGAAAAATGAGTGGGGTGTGGAAGAAGTGATTACGTTAGCAGCAGATTTAGGACAGGGAGATGAATTAGAACCAATCCGAGAAAAAGCTTTAAAATCGGGTGCGAGTGAATCCCTCGTGGTGGATGTAAAAGACAGCTTTGTGACAGATTATGCTTTTCCCGCCATTCAAGCTAACGCCCTCTATGAAAATCGCTATCCTCTAGGAACAGCTTTAGCTCGTCCGTTAATTGCCAAGATATTAGTAGAAGCTGCTGAAGAATACGGTGCGGATGCGATCGCACATGGTTGTACAGGTAAGGGTAATGATCAAGTGCGGTTTGATGTCTCCTGCACAGCCCTCAATCCCAATTTGAAAATCTTAGCACCCGCGCGGGAATGGGGTATGAGTCGGGAGCAAACCATCGCCTATGGTGAACAGTTTGGCATCCCCGCCCCAGTGAAAAAGTCTTCTCCTTACAGCATTGATAAAAATTTGCTAGGTCGTAGTATAGAAGCTGGTGTGTTGGAAGATCCCAAATTTGAACCACCAGAAGAAATCTATGAAATGACAAAGGCGATCGCTGATACCCCTAACGAGCCAGAGTATATTGAGATTGGGTTTACACAAGGCATTCCCACCACTCTCAACGGTACAGCGAAAAAACCTGTAGAACTCATCCAAGCCATCAATCACATCGCCGGAACTCATGGTGTCGGACGCATTGACATGATCGAAAACCGCTTGGTAGGGATTAAATCACGGGAAATCTACGAATCACCAGCGATGTTAGTGTTGATTCAAGCACACCGAGATTTAGAAAGTTTAACTTTGACTGCGGATGTTACCCATTACAAACGCGGCATTGAAGAAACTTACACCCAACTTGTCTACAATGGTTTATGGTACAGCCCGCTTAAAGCAGCCTTAGATGCTTTTATTCAAAAAACCCAAGAGCAAGTATCTGGAACTGTGCGCTTGAAACTTTTCAAGGGTAACGCTACTATAGTCGGTCGTTGGAGCGATAATTCACTCTACAGCCCTGATTTAGCCACCTACGGCGCAGAAGATCAGTTTGATCATAAAGCAGCCGAAGGCTTTATTTACGTTTGGGGATTACCTACACGTATTTGGGCGCAGCAAACTAAATAAAGTTGACAATAAATAGGGTGCGTCAAATTATCTATTCTGACGCACCCTACAACAGACTTGGCATTAAGTGTCAATCTTCTGTTGCGCCTTTGACTTGGCGAGACTCCAACCACAAAGGAATCGCAATCAGGGCAACAAGTATTAATAAAGCTAAAATTGCAAATTGACTCACCCAAGAAACTAATTGTTCTAGAGAAACAATTCTACCCGCGAAAAAGGCTAACGTTACCATTAACCCAGCCCAAACACTTGCCCCTAAAAGGTTGTATATCAAAAATTTTCCAAAAGGCATCTCAGCTATACCAGCGAGTGGGGCAGCAAAAATCCGCAATAATGCGAAAAATCGCCCAAAAAATACAGCTTTAGCGGCGTTTTCGCTAAATTGCTCTTTTATATTCAACAGTCGTACTTCACTAATCCGAAATATTTTACCTGTTCGCACTAAGAAAGACCAGCCGCCAAGTCTACCAATCCAGTAGCCGCAAATCCCGCCAATTACAGCACCAGCAACGGCTACACCGAGAACTATCCAGTAACTCAGTTCATCACTGCCAGCCAGAAACCCACCTACTAGGGTTACGGTTTCACCAGGAAGGGGAATGCCTAAATTTTCTAGCAAAATCCCCAAAAAAATAGCCCAGTAACCGTAATCTTGGGCAAACTCCTGGATGTTTTCTAGTGAAATCAACTCAAGAGACATCCCGCACCGCCGCCTTTACAATTTTTTACTTTATATACATCTTTGCTTGTTTATGTCTGAGGTGTCAATGAAGCAACTCTTAGGGAAATATATATACTAATTTCTATAGCATTGCTCAGATTTTTCTTCTTGACAAATTCACTTTTTTAGTGTATTTATCACATTCGTAGAATTACGTAAAGCCATCAGGAATTTATCATCAAAAATTTATAAAAACCGGATAAAACTATAAAACTTATGTAAATGATATCTTTGATACTGAATTCCTTAAGCGTTTGTGCCTATAGTGAGGGAAGTTCAAACAAATTATACGGCTTCAACACTGATCAATCCTGTCAAGAAAGGGCTATGTTATTGCTATGGTTATGGATTTAACAAATCATGTTCATTTGACAATTCATCAGTATTAATGCTCCAATTTTGCTTTTGTTAAGTGTTCCAATTACTTACTAAAATCATTATGACTCTCACACAAGAACAGCAAATACTTTTGTTTCAGCCTCAAGGCAGCCTAGACGGACAAGGTGGCATGGCTTTAAGCGAACAAATGGCTCAAACATCTCCTCATCCGCATCAAATTTGGGTCATCGATCTAGCAGAAGTAGATTTTATGGATAGTTCCGGCCTAGTTTCACTTGTGAAAGGGCTAACTACTGCCCGTCAAAGTGACTGTCGGTTAGTTTTGTGTAACGTACATACACCTGTACGTTTAATTTTAGAACTTACTCAGTTAGATTCAGTATTTGAAATTTTCGGCACTTACGAAGATGTACTTGCTCAGGTAAATGAGCAAAAATTAGCATTAGCAAGGTAAGCCTTGATTTTTACAGCAGCATTTGGCAATGTTTAAAAAAGGTATTTTTAATTATTTACCATAAATTACCCCTCATTGCCTATGCTCTTGGTTATGCTTTTGAGACAATAAGATTTTTGGGGAGACGACTAATCAGTAGTGTTGACACTGTTGATTAGCCAAAACCGTGCAGTGGGTGATAGTTCAAGTCATTTAAATTTGCTTGCTACCCATGCTACCCCGTATAGTTAGCAGATAACACCAAAGAAAAAAAGTAAATTTTTTGGCCCTAGATACCTGAGAAATTAATCATCCAGGAAAAATTTTATTATTGCTGTTAAATATCAATCAAGTAAATTGATTGTGAGTTATTTAGGCGTTCTGCACAGCAGAAACATTACCTTCTCCAGATAAAGGACGAGGGAAATTTGGTAAGTCAATACCACTATGGCTAGAAGTGCGGGTTTTCAAAGCCAAACGGTAACTTACACTTTGAAGTTCTGCTCGCAGTTGACGGTTTTCCCGTTGTAACATGGACACTTTTTCTCTGACTGGTGCCATGCGTTCTTCAAACTTACGACGGTAAATTTGCGGCAATTCCTGGACTACTTGCTCTAACATCCGACTGCGATCAGTCAGTTCTTGTACTGATTGGCGCAGTTGGTAGATTTCCGTGTCACGAGAGGTGATTTGTTCTTGGTAGAACGTCACTTGTTCTTCAACAGCTTGAAGTTGTTCTTGTAAAGCTTGTAACTGACTCAAGTTAGGTTCTGGCTCTGATCGCTGGGGCATAAAATTAGTATTGCCCTTGACTAGCCGAAACAATTCTTGAGATAGCTGCTGCACTAATTGATCGCGTAGCTGTAGTTCTTGTCGCAACTGCGATATTTCCGCAGAGAGAGCTTGGATGTTGGGTGTCTCAGTTTGGCTCACGGTGGCTAAAAGCTCCGATTGAAGAATGGTGTTCAATCTTTAGGTATAACTGCAAACGCATTGCTTTTGGCAAGTACCTGTTAATGTAGCATTCCCAACTCAATCACAAAAGGCAAAAGGTAAATTTTTTTGATTTAACTTTTACAACTGTTGGGTACTAAGTCATAAAAACTTAACACCCAAGACAGTTGACGGCAAAATTACCTTAAGCGGTTACAGCTTCTGATTCTGCTTGTGCTTCTGTTACTTCATATTTAGTTGTCAGGTAGCGAATTACTTCTTCACTCAAGCGCATAGCACGCTCTAAAGGAGCGATCGCAGTTCCTGGGCCTGTATAGTTGAACTGAATGTAAACGCCATCACGATGTCTATCGATTTCATAAGCCAGACGACGCTTACCACGATTTTGGATTTCGAGATTCTCAGCACCTTGTTCTTGAAGGATGTTCTGATATTTGGCGATCGCTTGCTCTACTTGTTCATCTGTCAGGTCAGGACGCAGAATATATAGTGTTTCGTAAACTGTGGTCATGATTGTTAGTCTCCTTGTGGACAAACTGGCTGCTGATGTTAATTTATACGTTGGTTATGCTAGAAGCTACCAGGATAAATCAACAAATGAAGCAACAAGGAACTATAATCTTACCAGTTTTTAATTTAAATCATCAGCCCAAGCTGCCAAAAATTGGCTTTTGTAATCCAGAGAGCATCCACCAGCCAGATAGCTACTTTCAACATCAGACAAAAGGATATTGATTAAAATTATGGCTCAACGCTATGTGCGAGTTCAAAATCGAGAGGGAAAAATTTATTATGGGTTGTTACAACTATCTCTCAATGTCCAGGTGCTAGATGCACCTCCCTGGTTGCAAGGACAGCCCACAGATTTAATTTTAGAATCAGACAAATATCAAATTTTGGCTCCCTGCGCTCCTTCTAAGATTGTGGCTGTGGGGAAAAATTATGCAGATCATGCAGCAGAGATGGGAACTCTAGTCCCGGTTGAACCGTTAATTTTTCTCAAACCACCGACAACAGTTATTGCTACAGAAACAGCAATTAAGTATCCTCCCCAGTCGCAAAGAGTAGATTATGAAGGAGAATTAGCACTGGTAATTGGCGATCGCGCCTTTAACTGTACACCAGAAGCAGCCCAAACCAAAATATGGGGTTATACCATCGCCAATGATGTCACAGCGCGAGATTTACAACAAAAAGATGGACAATGGACACGAGCCAAAGGTTTTGATACTTTCTGTCCTTTAGGCCCTTGGATTGTCCGAGAATTAAATCCGGGTGCGAGATTACAAACCTTTGTCAATGATGATGCCAATCCGGTGCAATCTGCTGCTATTGATCAGATGGTTTTTCCCCCAGATTTTTTAGTATCTTATATTAGTCAAGTGATGACATTGTTACCTGGAGATGTGATTTTGACAGGTACACCCCAGGGTATAGGACAATTGCATCCAGGCGATCGCGTCCGTATTGAAATTGAAGGTATCGGTCGCCTAGAAAACACAGTGGCATCCTGTTAAGTTTTAGCGCACTTGCATATAGACAGCATCAGAAAGAGCAGGAATTTCTGCATAACGCCCTAACAATGACTGGGCAACCGAATAGATAACTGCTGCTGTAATCCCCAAAAATATGGTATTGGCTATAGTTTCAATTGCGAAGCCAGTATTGGGAATTTGCGTCAAAACTCGCACCAATACACTACACAAAAATATCACAATGTCAAGCAGAATCGCCTGCATCGTGTTGAAACGAATAAAATGACTAATTTTCTCGTTTCTCACCACGAATATAAATAAACCAAAGAAAACTAGAAGTTGTCCCAATTGACCTAAGCTACCGTAAACTATTAACACTGGTTGCAAAGGTAACAACAGTAATTGTAAGACAGGAAATTGTCTTAACAAAAAACTCCCAAATACTAAACTGTCAACTATGGGCAGAAGATAAGGTAAACAAGCAAAAATTCTCTCAGAAATTGTTGTAGACCCGCGCCAAGCCATTGTGCATTCTCCTGTGGCTAAAATATGATGATTACTTGAGCCTAGGATAACGCAGTTACTCAGCCGTTCTCGTTAAACTATGGTTTATCCTATTTCGGCAATGCGAAAACCCATCAGACACTCATACTGTTCGGACTGCTGTTCTACAAGCTTACGAATAACTTTACCACAGTACAATTGTCCTGCACGCCAACGCGGTTGACCACTATTATCAGCCAATAAACAAGACTGGCAAACCTGCTCAGGGGCAAGGATTTGATCATCCATTAACATGACTAGCATGCAAAACCCTCCCGTAAATCCTCATCATGCTCCACATTCTTCCAGAATAGGACACACTTTAGCGGTGTCCTAAGAGATGCTGAAGGCTGCTAATCAATTGAGTTTTCCTTGGTGCAGGTTGCCTCAGAGTAACCTTCAGCACTCTTTTTGGCAAAAATGGGGTTAGTAGTAAACAATCGCCAAGTGAACCTGAATTTATTGTATGTCGTTAGTTTGAGAGAATTAGCTTTTGGCTCAAGACTCTTACATAAATTATTACTGTAGGCGAAACAATAGCATAAAAGTTCATATTCCCGTAAACAGGTTTATGATAGTTAATCTATGAACTTAGTCGGCGGCTAACAATCAGTAAATTAGCACTTATGGAAGTCAATAGTAGAAACACGGTTAATCGTGTCTGTACAGTAGTCAAAAGACTATGAAACTATGGGCTGTTGACTCGTAATTAAATGCTAAGTTCCCACAAAATCAACTGTTGTGCAAATTTTCATTAGGTATAGTTGAAGTGACTAGGACAAATTCAGACTTGCTTGCTACCTCCGATCCAGCGATCGCAGAATTAATTAATCAAGAACTCCAACGTCAACGCGACCATTTGGAGTTAATCGCTAGTGAAAACTTTACCTCTGCTGCTGTCTTAGCGGCTCAAGGTTCGGTACTCACCAATAAATACGCCGAAGGCTTACCTGGAAAGCGTTACTATGGTGGTTGCGAATTTGTTGACAAAATCGAGCAAATAGCCATTGACCGAGCTAAACAGCTATTTGGTGCGGCTCATGCTAACGTACAACCCCACTCTGGCGCACAAGCGAATTTTGCAGTTTTCCTGACATTGTTAGAACCAGGTGACACAATCATGGGGATGGATTTGTCCCACGGTGGACACCTCACCCACGGTTCTCCGGTGAATGTCTCTGGTAAATGGTTCCAAGTGCGTCACTACGGCGTGAGTCAACAAACAGAACAACTCGATTACGACCAAATTCGCGAGCTGGCGTTAAGGGAGCGTCCTAAGCTCTTGATTTGTGGTTATTCTGCTTATCCTCGGATTATTGACTTTGAAAAATTCCGTAGCATTGCTGATGAAGTTGGTGCTTATTTACTAGCTGATATTGCCCACATTGCTGGTTTAGTCGCTAGTGGCTTGCATCCTAACCCCATTCCTTACTGTGATGTCGTCACCACCACCACCCATAAAACTCTACGTGGCCCCAGAGGTGGTTTAATTTTAACTCGTGACGCAGAACTCGGTAAAAAATTCGATAAATCCGTGTTCCCTGGAACTCAAGGCGGCCCTCTAGAACACGTAATAGCAGGTAAAGCAGTTGCGTTTGGTGAAGCCTTAAAACCAGAATTTACAACCTATTCCCAGCAAGTCATTGATAATGCCCGTGCTTTAGCTAGTCAACTGCAAAATCGGGGCTTAAAACTGGTATCTGATGGTACAGATAACCATTTAATGCTGGTAGATTTGCGTTCGATTGGCATGACAGGCAAGAAAGCAGATCAGTTAGTGAGTGAAGTGAATATTACCGCTAACAAGAATACAGTTCCCTTTGATCCCCAATCACCATTTGTTACCAGTGGTTTGCGGTTAGGTTCTCCCGCCATGACAACAAGAGGTATGGGAGTAGAGGAATTTACCGAAATTGGTAACATTATCGCCGATCGCTTGCTCAACCCAGAATCAGCAGCAGTAGCGCAAGATTGTAAACGCCGGGTAGCTGCATTGTGCGATCGCTTCCCCTTATATCCTCATTTGGAAATTCCCGCACCAGCATTAGTATAAGGCAGAGGGGCAGAGGGGCAGGGGGGGATGAGGGAGGCAGGGGGATGAGGGGGATGAGGAGCAGAGGAGCAGAGGAGCAGAGGGGAAAAATGCAATCTCCAGTCCCCAGTCCCCAGTCCCCAGTCCCTTCCAGTCCCCAATCTCAAATTCCCATGCTGATTATGGTCGAAAATAAAGTAAAAATAGGAAGGAAACATCTACAGTAAATTTTTGTTAATTAAACTACATTTTTAAAAAATACAGATGCTTGCTCAGATATATCATCTGATTGCCTTCCTGATTGCTGCCGTAGTCGTTCTCTGGACTACGCCAGATGTTAAAAATATTGGTATTAGAAGCGGACGTGTGGATCAACCAGGCGATCGCAAAATTCATGACCGTCCAATGGTACGCTTGGGCGGAGTTTCTATCTTCGCAGGTACTACAATCTCTCTGTTAATTGTTTGGTGGTTGGGTGGATTTGCCAACCTCCCACCGGATAAAGAATGGCAAATATGGGGCGTAACTTTAGGGGGGCTGGGCTTTTTTCTCATTGGGTTAGCCGATGACTTATTAAGTTTATCTCCCTTGAAACGCTTGCTTGTACAAATGATTGTTGCTGCCGGAGCATGGAAAGCAGGTGTAAGTATAGATTTTATCACCGTTCCCACCGTTGGTATAGTTGACCTCGACTGGCTAAGTTTACCCATCACCGTCATTTGGTTAGTAGGGATGGTAAATGCTATTAACTGGATTGATGGATTAGATGGTTTAGCGGCTGGGGTTTCTGGTATTGCGGCTATGGTGATGCTGCTGGTGTCTTTGTTTATGCACCAACCAGCCGCCGCTTTAATTGCTGCCGCTTTAGCTGGTGCTGCTTTGGGCTTTCTACGCTATAACTTCAACCCAGCACAAATCTTTATGGGGGATGGCGGCTCATATTTCATGGGCTTCACTTTAGCCTCTGTAGGTGTGATCGGTTTAGTCAAAATACCTGCTTTTACCGCCGTTCTTTTACCATACTTGATTTTAGCAGTCCCCATCGTCGATATGTCCGCCGTGATTTTGGCACGCTTGCGACGAGGTAAACTACCTTGGGTTGCAGATAAATGTCATCTGCATCACCGACTGCTAGAGGCTGGTTTATCCCATAGGTGGACAGTATTATTTATCTACTCTCTCACCTTGTGGGTGGGCAGTTTAGCCCTATTTGTGGCTGGTGTCCCTAGCAGCATTGTTTACATTTGTGCCGCTACTTCCCTATTAAGTTATGTGGTTTGGCGAGTTCGTAAATTCTCTCAACAGAAGTGAAAAGCAATAAAGTAATATAAGCAATCTTTACTTTTGCTTTTTTACCTATTAAAAATGAGTGCAGAAATTATTTGTGTTGGAACTGAATTGTTGTTGGGGGACATCCTCAACAGCAATTCTCAATTTTTAGCCCAACAACTAGCCCAATTAGGCATTCCCCATTATTATCAAACAGTGGTGGGGGATAATCCAGAACGCATCAAGCAAGTTATTGAAATTGCTATTTCCAGAGCTAAAATTTTAATTTTCACGGGTGGACTCGGCCCTACACCAGATGACCTCACCTGTGAAACCATTGCTGATTTTTTTGGTGTTCCCTTGCTGGAAAGTCCAGAAATTATTGAAGATATTACCCAAAAATTCGCCCAGCGTGGTCGGGTAATGACTCCCAGCAACCGCAAGCAAGCTTTAATTCCCCAAGGTGCGGAAATTTTACCTAATCCCAGTGGAACAGCACCCGGTATTATCTGGCAACCCCGTCCTGAAATCACCATTTTCACTTTTCCCGGTGTTCCTAGTGAAATGCACCGGATGTGGCAAGAAACAGCAGTACCATTTTTGAAAAGTCAAGGCTGGGGTCAAGAAATTATTTACAGTCGCAGTTTGAAATTTTGGGGTATTGGTGAATCGGCTTTAGCAGAAAAAGTTAGTGCTTATTTGAATCTGCCTAACCCTACAGTAGCACCCTATGCAGGTAAGGGAGAGGTGAGGTTGCGTGTCTGTGCCAAAGCGACTTCACCAGCAGCAGCCGAAGCTTTAATTGCGCCTGTAGAGAAACAAATTAAAGAAATTGCTGGGTTAGATTTTTATGGTGTGAATAATGACAGTCTGGCTTCCGTGGTTGGTGAGTTACTGCGGGGTTCAGGGGAAACTTTGGCGGTAGCGGAATCATGCACAGGCGGCGGTTTAGGGCAGATGTTAACGGAAATTTCCGGCAGTTCTGTTTATTTTTGGGGTGGTGTAATTTCTTACGATAATTCAGCGAAAGTTGGGTTACTGGGGGTGAACCCAGAAGATTTAGAAAAATTTGGGGCGGTGAGTGATACTGTAGCTGAACAAATGGCAATGGGTGTAAAAACTCGTTTGTCAACAACTTGGGGTTTAAGTATTACTGGCATTGCTGGGCCGACTGGGGGAACGGATATTAAGCCTGTGGGTTTGGTTTACATTGGTTTAGCAGGGCCGAAGGATGAAGTGGCGAGTTTTAAATATCAGTTCGGCACTATGCGCGATCGCTCGTTTATTCGTCATTTAAGTGCGTGTACAGCCCTGGATTTATTGCGACGGCGGTTGTTGACAAGGTAGCCGCAAGCAAATCAGTTTTTGTAGGGTGGGCATTGCTTGGTAGTAGCTAAAACTCTGATTCTTACGTGTTGGTAATGCCCACCTGAAGCTTATTGAAAAGCTGGATTATCAGTTAGTCCTCATCTATTAGTCCTAGTGATGTGACTGTTAACATAATTCAATAATTCGCAACACTCATTCAAGAGTTACACTAGATACACTGAAGCTAATACTATCAGGCAACTCAGGTCAAATTATCAGGACAAATAATCGCTAGATACTTGCTCTATTCTTCACAGTTTGTTACAAAAGTACAAAGAACTTCGAGAGACCCAAAACCCAATGTTCGGCGGACTAACTGGTTTACAAGATCCTAAAGGCACTGATTGGGGCGAAAAAATGCTCAACACAGTCGCCAGCCAAACGATTCGCCATCTGTTTACCAAAAGCGAGTCAGTAGAAGTCCTTGTGCGCTGCTATCCCTCCAGCAAACTGTTGCAAGGCAGCATTGATAGTTTTAAAATGAGCGGTCGCGGTTTGGTCATCCGTAGAGATTTCGCGGTTGAGGAGATGTCTTTTGAAACGGATGCTGTGGCTATTGACTTTGGTGCAGTGTTGAGCGGCAAATTGAATCTTAAGCAACCGACGCAAGCGATCGCTCAAGTAATATTATCTGAAGATGGTATCAACCAAGCTTTTGATGCGGAACTCGTAAGAAAGCGGTTAGTAAATCTCTCTGTACCTGCTTTAACAGAATTATCTGGTGGTAAGCCAGTTTCGTTTACCGAGGTTCAGGTGAAACTGTTACCCCAGAATCGTTTAAAACTTTCAGCCAAAGCGGATTTAAACAGTGGAGAACTCATACCACTGCACATGACTTTAAGCATCGCTATCGAAAAGCGTCGCCGAATTTCTTTTAAAGACCCGCAATTAGAACTGGATTTAGTTCCAGAAGCACAAAAAGAAATATCCCAAACCCTCAGCCTAGCACTGGCGGAAATTTTAGATAATATGGTCGATTTAGACCGTTTTGATTTGGATGGGGTAAAAATGCGGCTCAACCGTTTAGAAACTGAAGGACAAAGGTTGATTTTTAGCGGCTATGCAGAAATTGAACGCATTCCCCGTAATTCTTAAATGAAATACCGCCTAGAAACATCTAGGCGGTACTCTAAAACTTAATTGCGAATTACGAATTGCGTTGGTGTTAGCCTACGCCTGGCGGTATTGGGAATTGTTTTCAATCTCTATCGTCCAATACCGATGTATTGGAATCCAGCCCTCATCATAGATTCGGGATCGAGGAAGTTACGACCATCGATCACGACAGGGTTGTGCATGAGTGTCGCCATTTTAGCGTAGTCGAGAGAACTAAACTGCGTCCATTCGGTGACAAGTACCAAAGCGTCGCAGCCATCAGCCAAACGTTCAGCATCGGTTTCTACTAACACGCCAGAAAGACCATGACGCATTCCTGTCTGGGAAATGATGGGGTCGTAGGCTTTGACTTTAGCACCTAAGCGGTTGAGTTGTTCAATTAAGTTAAGTGCAGGTGCATCGCGTAAATCGTCGGTATCAGGCTTAAAGGTGAGACCTAACAGACCGACTGTTTTACCTTTGAGGATTTTTAGGGCTTGCTGAAGTTTTTCTAGAGCAATTAGGCGTTGGCGTTCGTTGACGCTGACAGCAGATTTTAACAATTGAGCTTCATAACCGTAGTCGTCAGCTGTGTGAATCAACGCTGAAACGTCTTTGGGGAAGCAAGAACCACCCCAACCAATACCAGCTTGTAAAAACTTGTTACCAATACGAGAGTCTAAACCAATACCTTTGGCGACTTGGGTAACATCAGCACCAACGCGATCGCAAATGTTAGCGACTTCGTTAATAAAGCTAATCTTGGTAGCGAGGAAAGCGTTAGCGGCGTATTTAATCATCTCTGCCGAACTGAGGTCTGTTACCAGTACAGATACAGGCGGTAAAGATTGGTCTTCGGCGAATTTGCGCTCAACAATCGGGGTGTACAGTTCTTGCATCATCGCGATCGCTTTGCTGCTATTACCACCTAGAACAATGCGATCAGGGTTAAATGTATCGTAAACTGCCGAACCTTCCCGTAAGAACTCTGGGTTACTAACGACATCAAACTGCGGTACAACCTCAGATAATTGCTCTTCGCTAGCTACTCCACCTGCTGTTACTAGGGTTTTTTGACGTTCAGCCATCCCATCTAAAACGATCATTCGCACCCAGTCACCTGAACCAATGGGGACTGTAGACTTGTTAACAATTACCTTATAACCACCATTGAGGTTAGCACCAATACCACGCGCTACAGCTTCCACATAACGGGTATCACTTTCACCTGTGGGTAAGGGTGGTGTTCCTACAGCAATAAATAAAATTTCTCCGTGGCTGACACCGGCTGCTAAATCTGTGGTAAATTGGATGTTCCCACGTTCAATAGCCGACTGCATAATTTCTGATAGTCCTGGCTCAAAAATCGGCGATTGCCCAGACTTCATCAGCTTGACTTTTTCTTCGTTATTATCTACACAAATCACATCATGTCCGATGTGAGCCAAGCACGCACCGGTTACTAAGCCAACGTAGCCTGTACCTATAACGCAAACACGCATTGTTTAACTCCTCACTTTGTTTGGGGTTTTTCTTAAAAAAGAAGTGTCAATTTTACACTCCCACTCTGCCAGGAAATGCCGTCAGTGGCAGAGTAAAGCTTGTATACTAAACGATATTTTTGATGCGATCGCGAAAATCTTCTATTGTCAGTTTTAACCCGTCTTGCAGAGGAATGGTAGGTTCCCAATTTAACAGGGTTCTTGCTTTTGTGATATCCGGTTGGCGACGACGGGGATCGTCAGCCGGTAAAGGCTCAAATTTAATTTCTGCATCCGGGTTGATTAAATTCTGCACAGCTTGAGCCAATTCTAAAATCGTGTATTCACCGGGATTACCCAGATTCACTGGGCCGATGTAGTCACTATTCATCAGGCGGAGAAAGCCTTCCACTAGGTCAGAAACGTAGCAAAAACTACGAGTTTGCGAACCATCACCGTAGACAGTTAACGGTTCGCCGCGTAAAGCTTGAACAATAAAGTTACTCACCACCCGCCCATCGTTTTCTAACATTCTCGGCCCGTAAGTGTTGAATATACGGACAACTCGAATATCAACTTTATTTTGTCGGTAATAATCAAACGCCAGTGTCTCAGCAATTCTTTTACCTTCGTCGTAACAAGAACGCAGCCCGATGGGATTGACGTTACCCCTATACTCTTCTGTTTGGGGATGAACCTCTGGATCACCATACACTTCACTGGTTGAAGCTAAGAAAAACCTAGCCTTCACACGTTTAGCCAACCCCAACATATTGAGTGTACCTATGACGTTAGTTTTAACGGTTTTCACGGGGTTGTATTGATAATGCACTGGGGAAGCCGGACAAGCTAGGTGATAAATTTGATCCACTTCTAACCGCATCGGTTCCGTGATGTCATGGCGGATGAGTTCAAAGTTCGGATGATTTATCCATTTGAGGATGTTACGTTTATGACCTGTGTAGAAGTTATCTAAACAGATGACTTCATGGCCTTCAGGCATTAATCGGTCAATCAGATGGGAACCGATAAAGCCGGCACCACCCGTTACCAAAATTCTCATATTTTTTTAGTTGCTTACAGATATTGCTAACTGCTTATCGTTAATTTAGAATACCCAACCCATGTATGAAAATACAGAATGAATAAGGATAATTCGCAACTTAACAATAAAATAGAGTAATTTTACTACGTCTTGATTTTTGTGGCATTGTGTTAAATGCTTGCCTAAGTCATATAGCAAAATAACAAACATCATCTAATGTTTGTCTTTACCTGGCTGAGAATTTACCAAATCTTTAATAATATAAAGTATTTTGAAGACAAAGTTACACAAAACTGAGTTGTAACTCTTTTATCACTATGGAAAGTCAAACAGTAGCTGTTTTGTTGATAAATACTGATTGTATACTTTCTGCCTTGGCGCGCTGAGTTTCGCTTAACAAGACAATAGAGCAGGTGAGTTGGCTGGCTAGCTGAGTTGTCACATCACTCATAGTTAACCCGCTAGAACAGATAGGATTACGTATAAAAGGTAACACTACTAAATCATATAATCTTGCTGCCTGTAGAATGGCTTGGGCAACATTTTCGTGAGCAATTATTTGAACTTCTGGTGGATTTGGTAAAGCCAATTGAGATACGAGTAAGGACAGATGCGATCGCCGCCAGGCTATTTTGCTAGAACTGGTATGGCGATCGCACACATTTAACACCGTGACTTGGGCTTGATTGGACTCTGCCAACATCTGAGCAAACTGCACAGGCTGTAATCTCGGTGTAATTAAGTTTTCCACTGGTACTAAAATGCGTTGAATTTTTTGGGGTGAATCTACAAGCCTTGTGACTGCTACTGGACAATGGGAAGCCCAAAGTACACTATCAATCACATTGCCAAATAATCGCGCCCGCAATCCAGTACGTTTACCCCAACCCATAATAATTAAACTGGCTTTTTGTTCGCGAGCTGCTCGGCTAATTCCTGGTGCAAAAGCATCATCAATTCTTAACAGTGCTGCTGATTCTACACCTAAAGCTTGACTTTGGGTTGTTGCTTTGGCTAACAGACGTTCACTTCTTTGCACAGAGGATTCTAATTTTGGCGCATCCATCTGAGCCGCAGCAGTAGCGATCGCTAGCGGTATAATTCTCCCTTTTGTCTGACGGGCTATTAATGCCGCCATTTCAATTAAATACTGCTGAGTTTGAGGATTATTAACAGGTACAACAATAGTCAAAGGATGATTGCAGATTTCTTCAGTTGGTTGTGTAACTAAACTTGAGTAGACAGGTTCACTGACAGGTGTAGATATTAAAGCTGTGGCTGTACGGCTCGTCATCAACGGCCCCAAAATTGATGTTACTAACATTAAAATAACGAAACTGTTTAACACTGTTGGTGTTAATAAACCAGCCTGATATCCTACAAAAGCTGTTGCTAAGGTTATACCCACCTGCGGAATTAATAATGACCAGATGGTAAACATTTCCTGCCAGTGATAGCGATAAACTAATTTTGCTAACCAAGCAGCAATAAATTTACTGGCGATTAAACCAACCGTGAGCAAAAAAATTAAATTTAAGGTAAAAATATTGTTATTCCGAGTCGGCAAATCCAGCAGCAAACCCAGATTAACAAAGAAAATAGGAATAAATAAGGCACTGCCCACAAATGTTACTTTTTCTTTGACTGCCCCCTCACCTACAGCTTCATTGACTGCTAAACCTGCTAAAAATGCGCCTACAATTTTGGTGATGCCGATCAATTTAGCACCCAATAAAGCTATAAATAGCGACAACAAGATAAAGAAAAATTTATTGCCTTCATCATCTCCTGAACGTCGAAAAAATTCTTTACCAGCCCAATCTAAGCCTACCAAAATCGCAATAGAGTAAATAATTAACCATCCCAACCAAGTGAGTAGTTGCGCTAGACTCAATACCTTCACCGAAAACGCTACACAAACTGCTAATACTAAAATTGCGCCCATATTTGTCCACACTGTAGCGGCAATTGTCGTAGCAACAGCTTGGTTACTCACTAGCCCCAAACGACTGACTAGAGGATATGCTAAAGGAGTATAGGAAGCAAATAAACAGCCGATTAAAATTGAACTGTTCCAGTTAAAGCTCAACATTCTTCCGATGCTCGTTCCCAAAAGCAACGGCACACCAAAGCTGAAACAGCTAAAGCCAAAAGCACGTTTTCTGCACCGCCGTAATTGCTGTATTTCAACTTCTAAACCGGCGACAAACATCAGATAAACTAACCCCATATCTGAGAGCAGGTTAATCATGGGTGATTCTTTATGGAAGATATCCCAACCCGATGGCCCAAGTACCACCCCAGAGAACACTAAACCCACTATTGCCGGTAATCTCAGCCGTTCAAACAGGATGGGTACTACTAAGATAACTACCAGCAAAATAGCAAAGGGAACAATTGCTTCCTGGCCGAAACCTGGGGAATTTGGTTCTAGAGCAAGGACTTGTAATATTCGTTCCATAGGTAGGGTGATTAGGGGCAACATTGAAGCTGTGATTACCTTGGAAGTAGTCTTCCGCAGTCATCAATCACGATAAAAGCGACGCTAATCTATCAAGAAAGCTGAAACTTAACATTATCTAGGCAATTGTCGGATAATTAACTACCTATGGGTGGATTTGGCTCAAAATGAACCGGAGGCGATCATAGTCGTCTTTTAGCAGGATGCTTAAGGTACGTCCCGCTTTAATCAGCCAATCCCGATCAGCTTGGCGTAACTTATACACTTCCCGAATGGCTGCCGCAGTTAAAGATTCTACTGGTGCGCCGTTGATCACAAGTAGCGTCCGCAAAAAATCTAGTTCTTCGGTGAACTTAACTATTAATTCTGGTTCGCACCGATAAACAGCTTGATGAATTTGTGGGGGACGGGGTGGTAGATACTGGTAAATCCTGTTTTTAGCACCTGGAATCGGTGATGGTTGCTCAAATCCGACGATTGCCGCCCGAAATTCAGTTTTGAGCATGGCAAAAATTTGGGGTTGTTCTTCCCGCAAATCCTGCAATGATAACCCCAAAGCTACCGCCCGATGTACAGAATCAACGGGCATAGTGGTAGCATAGTAAACTACAGCATAAACTTGATTACCTGACTCTTCATCCACAGCCCGCACCCAGCTACCAAAAGCTGGCATAGATGGAAAGCTTAAATCTTCCGGTTCTAAGCATTGAGCCAAGAATTCCGTAGAAGTAGTCTCGATCACCTCAGCAATGTGGTTAGGGTGGCGATCGCCTGTGTCAAACTGTGGTAAGGGAAGCCGCATCTGAGTTATGAGTCCTGAGTCAAAAGTCCTGAGTCAAGAGTCATTAATCTATTACTCATGACTAATGACTCTTGACTAATTTATTTTCCTTTTTTCTTGCCAGTAGTAATCTCTACAGGTTCGAGTTCTGATAGACGGAAGGTGATGATTTTATCCCAGTTACCGCCTTCAAACAACACAGCTACTTTACCATCACTAACTCGCTGTACCAGCCCTTCATAACGATAGTAAGTATCTGCGGGATTCTTGACACGAACAGTTGCGCCAGGTAGTATCATGACTTTTATCCTTGTTGATCTCCTGTTATTAGCTTAATACTTGTGATTACTCCATAGTCTAGAGTTTCGAGACAATAGTTCCCAACTGCAGTTGATCAACTATTGACTATTCACTTGTAGGCTTACAAATAATACTTCTGTCGTTGTCGAAAATTGGCTACTGATTCTACTATTCCTAAAGCAATGAAATTTGTTAGCAAAGCAGAACGACCGTAACTCATCCACGGTAAAGGAATACCAGCTACAGGTGCTAAACCTACATTCATACCGACGTTGACAATCAACTGAAATACAATCATCGACAACACACCAATAGCTAACAAAGAGCCAAAATTATCCTTGGCTGTTTGAGCTATGCGTAATAGGCGCAGGCAAATTAAGCAAAACACAAACAAAACAATCAAACAACCCACAAAGCCGAATTCTTCACCCACGGCAGAGAAAATAAAGTCAGTATGCTGTTCAGGGACAAAATTCAGTTGAGTCATTGGCCCTTGAAACAAACCCCGCCCCCAAATCTCACCCGCACCAATAGCAATCCGAGATTGATGTTGGTGATACCCAGCCCCTAATATATCGTGGTCGGGACGTAGAAAGGTTGTCAGTCGCGCTTTTTGATAATCCCTCAAAATATGGTTCCAAGCGAAAATCCCTAATTCTCCACCCACCATATTGAGTGAACAAGCACCAATACCGGCAATACCAAAGCGTCGCCAAGGTAGAGTTTGCCAACCTAAAATTCCCATAGCCAATGACCAAATTATACCTAAAGGGCTGAGGGGTATATTGTCAAAGACTACAAGGGGTGCTGATAACGGCCAGGAGATGCCAAACAGAATTGCTGCCACTACTGGAGAAATCAATAAGATTAACCAACCTGGATTGGCATTTGCCCAGTACAGCATCCCTAGAACTATGGCTCCAAATACTAATGATGTTGCCAAATCAGGCTGAACAAATACTAATAACCAAGGTAGGGCTGTGAATGCCAAAGCCCGGAAGAAGTTAGGGAGGTTGTCAGCCGTCCTTTTGTGTAATAAAGCCGCTAATGTAATAATTATCCCTATTTTGGCAAATTCTGATGGTTGCACATTAAAACCACCAATAGTTATCCACCGTTGCGCCCCTTTTGCGCTAGTCCCAGCAATCATGACTACAATCAGGCTGAAGTTTGTCAGGGCATAAGTTACCCAATGCCACTGAAGTAGATTTTCGTAACGACACCGAGATATAAATAATGCAATCAAAACGCCAATACTGGCAATCAGCCAGTGCCACCACCAGTCTGTGACTGGTTGCTTGAGTTCTGTACTCAGGATCATGAGTCCGCCAAAGATGCTGACAGCTATAGCCAACAAAAACAAGAGCCAATCTACTTGCTGCCAAGGTTTAACCCAATACTTCCAGCGAATTGTGGGTAGCGCACGTTTTAACAACATTGTTGGTGTGAGTTAAAAGTTTAGGGATGAGATGTGTGAATATTCATCAATCTGTATTCCTAGGTGATGGCCTAGGAATCAGAAAAAAATGAAAATTTCTTATGTCAACGCTGCGACTGACACTTTACCTGCTATTGCCAGTGCGATCGCTTTTAAGGCTTTGGCTGAGGCTGAATCTGGATCAGCAACAACTATTGGTACACCATTGTCACCGCCTACTCTCGTAGAAATCTCTAAGGGGACGCAACCCAACAAAGGTACGCCTAATTCACCTGCGGTTTTGGCACCGCCACCAGAACCAAAGATGTCGTATTGTTTCTCTGGCATATCTGGGGGAATGAAGTAGCTCATATTTTCTACTATTCCCAATACGGGGACATTCATCTGTTGGAACATCCGCAAGCCCTTACGGGAATCTAACAAGGCTACAGTTTGGGGTGTAGTCACAATTACTGCCCCAGACATGGGAACGGATTGAGTTAATGTTAATTGAGCATCGCCTGTTCCTGGGGGCATATCCACAATTAAATAGTCTAGTTCGCCCCACTGCACTTGATAAAGAAACTGACGAATCACGCCATTTAACATTGGCCCACGCCAGATTACTGGCTGATCTCGGTCAATCAAAAAGCCCATTGAAACTAATTTGACACCATGATTAAAGGCAGGTTCAAGGACTTCCCCTTTATCTGTGGAACGCACAACAATTTCAGCATCGCCTAACCCTAACATGGTGGGGTCATTGGGGCCGTAGATATCCGCATCTAGCAAGCCGACTTTTGCCCCTGTTTGCGCTAAAGCGACAGCTACATTCACAGCTACCGTGCTTTTACCTACACCACCTTTGCCACTGGAAACAGCCAGAATATTTTTGACTCCAGGAACTCCACTGCGGTCAGGTAAGCTTTTTTGTTGGGGTGTTTCTGCTGTCACTTCGACACTGACATCTGTCACCCCAGGCAATTTTTTCACCGCTTTTTCACAGTCTTCTACAATAAATTCCCGCAGTGGACAAGCGGGTGTAGTTAAAACCAAAGTGAAGCTGACTTTACCACCTTCGATTTTGACGTTGCGAATCATGTTTAGTTCTACCAAACTTTTTCGCAATTCAGGGTCTTGCACTGGCCGCAAGACTTCTAATACAGATTGGGAATTGAGGACATCGTACATATACAATTCAAAATTTTTGCATTCAAAATGAAGAAATGTAAAGCAATAATTGCTTAGTGTTCTCTCTGGGTTCGGCGTAACAAAATTTAAAAATTTTTATTATCACCTAATAAAATCTTAACTTTCATTAGTCATTAGTCATTAGTCATTAGTCATCAGTTATTAGGTTTTCTCCCCAATCTCCAATCCCTGCCAATTACCAGTCCCCAATCCCATGCAGTGGTTTTTTCTGTGCTGATACTGCTTGCAATGCTGCTTTTTCGACTGCTTCGACTAAAGAGCGTGCTACACGATCCGCGTAGGGACGAGAAAATGACCAAATTAGGGGCGATAACCAGCCACGGAGAGTGACTGAGTAAGATAAACAAGTACCACAAACGGTTGATTCTACTTGGTAAGTTACCCGTTCTTCTACGCCAGGAATGGCCATCACTCGAATACTCAGCATTTCCCTAGGGTTGACGCGCTCTACAAAAATGCGGATGGGAATTGGTGAAAAGCGCGTTACCGCTTGATAAATCAATCCGGGTTTGGGTACTAATCCATAGGGGACGTTGGTACTTTTAAGTAGTGGATGCCAGGAAACATCTGTCAAATCAACTACTTTTTGCCACAGGTCATCTACGGAAGCAGAACTAATTTCTCGATATGTCCGTACCAGAGACACGCAAAACCGACGGTGTTTGCGGTGGATGAATTTCGATAACCAAGCTTTCATTTACCTAATCCTCCTCGCTACACACTTGCTGGTCACTCTGGCATAGTCTGTTACTGTGATTTACCCCTAAAGTACACTTTCTTGCTTTTAGCCAGCAAGCTTCACCTCACGGTCGGTTTTGGAGCCTAATTCACCAGAGTTTGGTGCTAATACCAGAAGGTTCCCATCAAGAAGTACAACAAAAATTGAGTCAATATACAAGCCTATACGGATTTGAGGGTTAGTAGCTAGTTATTTATTTGCTAACTATTGTTCACAAATACTCACATTTCATCCAGGTGACACAACTGATGTTTGTGGTGATCATGTCGGGCTTTGGCTGTAAAATACCATCATGCTACTAGGATTTAAGACACAACTAAAAGTAAGCAAGCAACAACGACTACTACTAGCACAACACGCCGGAGTAGCCAGACACGCTTGGAATCAAGGTTTAGCATTGTGTCAACAGGTACTCCAACATAACAAGTACGGGCGAACGGCCGTTCGCCCCTACCAAGACCAAATCAAATTCCCCACAGCCATAGATTTACATAAATGGTTAGTAGCATCAATTAAATCTACTCATCCTTGGTATTATGAAGTTTCCAAATGCGCCCCCCAATACGCATTGAAACACCTATCAGATGCTTT
>NZ_LUHJ01000009.1:71223-198413 GCF_001597745.1 Anabaena sp. 4-3
TCGTAAAGTCAGATTACCTGTGATTGGATGGATAAAAACTTACGAAGATTTACCCACAGCATATCAACCCAAATCAGTCACCATCAGTAAACAAGCTCATCAGTGGTTTATCTCTTGGAAAATAGAAGTAGAAACTTCCACAACACCTAAAACGCAAGAGTTTGTAGGCGTTGATTTAGGTATTAATCATTTAGCCACACTTTCAACAGGAGACATATTTGATGGCGTAAAGAGTTATCAAAAGTATGAATCGAAACTAGCCAGAATGCAATACTTGAACCGTCATAAACAATTCGGTTCCAGTAATTACAGAAAATCCCAAATCAAAATTGCTAGGCTACACCAAAAAATAGCCAACATCAGGAAAGATACATTACATAAAATCACCACCTATATCAGCAAAAACCACGCGGTGATAGGGATAGAGGATTTGAATGTCTCTTTTATGTTAGCAAATGGCAAGTTAGCTAAAGCTATAGCGGATATGGGATTTTATGAGTTTCGTAGGCAGCTAGAATATAAAACACAACTATACGGTAGTAAGTTGGTGATTGTGGATAGATTTTATCCCAGTAGTAAAACTTGCTCTAGTTGTGGAGAGCAAAAATCATCTTTGTCATTGTCGCAAAGAGTGTTTAAATGTGAACATTGTGGCTGGGAGTGTGATAGAGATGTCAATGCTGCCATAAATCTCTGTCAAGAAGCGACTAGATTAGTCGTGTTAGCCTGTGGACTAGATAGTGCCGACACTTCTAGGAAGAAGCAGGAAGAAAAAGCTGGCACTTGTGAGCATTTGTGAGCTTTTTTGAATCGGAAAATAACTCTAGTCATGCCCATTGATCATGTAAATGTTTAACAAGCAAAAAACTGTTTGGGCAATTTGAGCCTGATTGTTGGCTCGTGCTACACACAAATTTTTAGTTAAAAAATTTGTGGCTGTTTTGAAAAACGTCATTTAGGTTCGGGAATCTCATGGTAACTAACTCGCAAACCCCAACTGTAGAAGCAAAATCATCCAAGTCTTTACCTGGGACTGATGCTAAGGCGCGTGTCAGTCAATTTATGAAACAGTTACAAGATGAAATTACGCAAGCACTAGAAAAACTGGATGGTGTGGGTAAGTTTCATGAAGATAGTTGGGAACGTCCAGAGGGAGGTGGTGGGCGATCGCGTGTGCTGCGCGAAGGTGCAATATTTGAACAAGCAGGGGTAAATTTTTCTGAAGTTTGGGGTTCTCATCTGCCTCCTTCAATTTTAGCCCAGCGTCCAGAAGCGGAAGGGCATGGTTTTTATGCTACGGGTACATCATTGGTATTACATCCCCGTAACCCTTATGTACCAACTGTTCACCTCAACTACCGTTATTTTGAAGCTGGCCCTGTGTGGTGGTTTGGTGGTGGTGCTGACTTAACACCCTATTACCCCTTTGCTGAAGATGCGGCTCATTTCCATCAGACACTCAAGCAAGCTTGCGATCAACATCACCCAGAGTATTATCCGGTGTTTAAACGCTGGTGTGATGAATACTTCTACCTGAAGCATCGGGGTGAAACACGCGGAGTAGGCGGTTTATTTTTCGATTATCAAGATGGACAAGGGGTTTTGTATCGCGGCCCTAATCCCAAAGGAGAAGCAGCTAACTACAGTAATCAAGTGGGAGAACCAGCACCCCGCAATTGGGAAGATTTGTTTAGTTTTGTGCAAGAATCTGGTAAAGCGTTTTTACCTGCTTATGTGCCGATTGTGGAACGCCGTCATGGGATCGAATATGGCGATCGCCAACGAAATTTCCAACTTTACCGTCGGGGTAGATATGTGGAATTTAACTTGGTTTATGACCGAGGCACAATTTTCGGCTTGCAAACTAACGGACGTACAGAATCGATTTTGATGTCTCTACCACCTCTAGTCCGTTGGGAATATGGTTATCAGCCTGAACCTAATTCTCCAGAGGCAGAACTGTATGACACTTTCCTCAAGCCTCAAGATTGGAGCAACTGGACACCCAGTAAATCATCATGATCATACCCAGGCAGATGCAGAAACTTGCGCCTGATATTAAGTTCTCTGTGTCCCTGTGGGATAGTCATGTCGCTTACCAATCAGCAATTCAATCATCTGGGGTCAGTGAAAAATTTTTTCTGTGATTTCAGTATTTCTGCCTGGGTACTCAGCACAGGTTTGGTGAGTTAAACTACTAAAGGTAAGCACCTAGTCAAAAAAGGTGAAAAATCTAGCTGTATCCCCTTAACTGGGATTTTCAGCACTCAAGAGTCCTGTGATTGATGAGTTGAATAGTTTACAAATTGCTCCAAATATTTAACGCTCAATGTCAGTAAACATCGCTGTCAAAGCTATAAACTTGACTCATCAATTTCAGGACTAAATTAATGACCATCAAATTTGTAATGAGTACCACAGGGAGGCGGAGTGATTGATATAGAACAAACAACCTATACCACTCAAGACGGTAATACTGTGATTGTCTTGACACCAAAAGGTCGCTTAGATATCACCACAGCTTGGCAATTTCGCCTAAAGTTACAGGAGTGTATTTCTAAACTGAGTGGTCATATAGTGGTGAATCTGGGCCAGGTAAATTTTATCGATAGTTCTGGTCTTACATCTTTGGTTGCTGGTATGCGTGATGCTGATAAAGTTAACGGCAGTTTTCGCATTTGTAATGTCCACCCAGAAGCCAAACTTGTGTTTGAAGTCACCATGATGGATACAGTGTTTGAAATTTTCGACACTGAGGAGGAAGCTTTAGAAGGTGTACCTCGCAGTATTGCTAGCTAAGAAAGTGCTGAGTTATCAGTGATTTTGTGACTTAGCACTAAACATTGATGGAATATTGTTCTCTTTTGGTGTAGCAATAGGGGCCAACAATTGCTCCCCAAGTGGCTTTACCTGTCACTTGGTCAATTCCTTTGTCGTAACTAAACAATTCTGTCGGTGTGATTTTCAAACCTAAAGAAACTTGTACTGTATTACCTTGGTAAGTGAAAGTGCAACGAGCCTCCGCAGGGGGTGTAGCGATAAATTGAGATTGGTTTGGAGCTATTTCTTGCTGAGTCACTTGGAGGATACAACCCGGCAATAATTCTAATTGCTCTGGGGTGAGTGCTTTAAGTAAGGTAGGGTTACGACCTGCACCACTTAAAGCACTAGGATTTTTCGGCATATAGTATTGTACTTGTAGCAATGTTTTGTCATCGTTGGGCATTAACCTGAGAATGCGCTGGCGATAAGGATGTTCTAAATTCACAATGTTGGCTTGTTCGGCAAACAAGGTGATGCTATCTTCTCTCCATAGTTCAACTGGCCTTTGCCACAGGCGCAAATGCACATACCATACAGGTTCAGCTAAGGCTTGTTGCTGATTATCAAATTCTCCAGCGAGGTAATTACTCAGGGTAATGAGTTGGAGTGATAAGTTCATATAATGGACGCATGATTGTCAACATGGTGACACAATACAATATATTTCTGGGAATTTTTGCGAAAAGAGGTTGATATCCCTAATTTTGCTAGGCAAAAACCCAACTTGGCAAAGTAGCCTTTAAGGTACAAAATAATATAACGTCGCCCTTAACATTTTCTTTGTGAATAACGTCCGTACTGTTTCTGATACAAAGCGAACTTTCTACTCTCTGCACAGCCGACCGATTAATACTATTTATCGTCGGGTAGTAGAGGAGTTGATGGTGGAAATGCACCTACTGTCAGTAAATGTCGATTTCAGCTACGATCCGATCTATGCCTTGGGCGTTGTCACGACTTTTGACCGCTTTATGCAAGGCTATCAACCAGAACGGGATAAGGAATCGATTTTTAATGCTATATGTCAGGCTGTAGAGCAAGAACCACAACGCTACAGGCAAGATGCTGAACGGTTACAAAATTTAGCTACAAGCTTACCAGTCAATGATTTAATTGCATGGCTGAGTCAAACTACTCAATTACAGCAAGATCCTGACTTACAAGCACAACTACAAGCGATCGCTCACAATGCTAACTTTAAATACAGTCGTTTGTTTGCGATCGGTTTATTTTCATTACTGGAATTTTCTGATCCTGAGTTAGTCAAAGACGAACAAAAACGTACTGAGGCGCTCAAAACTCTTGCTAATGGGTTACATATCTCTGAGGAAAAACTCAACAAAGATTTAGACTTATACCGTTCCAACTTAGACAAAATGACGCAAGCACTGACGGTGATTGCCGATATGATCTCAGCAGATCGTAAAAAGCGGGAACAGCGTCAACAACAATCAACTACTGTAGTTGCTCCCCCCACTCCTAATGAGTAGTTATTAGTCATTAGTCATTAGTCATTAGTCATTAAATAACTTGAGACTATTGACTGTTGACTGATGACTATATTTTTAGATACCTAGCAATTTATAGATTAAGCTGTTGATGATAGTGAGTGCAAACGCCCCTAGCACAGCACTCCAAATACCAAAGCGTAAACGAAAACCTTCTACTAACCAAGCCGCAATACTAAAGCAGACAACGGCAATCATAAATGTGAACAATCCCGATAATAAATTAAAGGTGATTATATCGGGGACAACAAATATTAAGCGTAAAATTGGTCTGACTATTGCTGTCACAATACCTAAAACTGCTGCGGAAATAAACGCTTTTTGTGGTGTGTCAACTTCAACCCCTAAAGGCAACTTACTGATAATCAACAAGCTGATAGATGTTACCACCCACACAATTAACAGTGTCACAATTTCATTCATTGCCTTCAACCCCTGAAACGTGAATGGTGCTTGGCGAGAAATTATTCATTCTATCGATAGATAACTTTTTCCATCAACCGATTATCTGTAAGTTACCAAAGGTTTTTTATTTATTCAGAATTTATTTTGGATATCTTTAGGTTTAGTCAGTCGAAAAGTCAAAGCCAAAAAAATTATTAAGATATTTATGCTTTTGACTTTTGACTTCACCTAATTAGGGTTCTCAGGTGCTACAGGCTGACTAGCAGGTGCTTGGGGTGCTGGTGCATTATCCGTGGGAACTTGTGGAGAAATATCTTGTCCTGTGGGTGGTTGATTGGGTATTGTCGGGATAGACAATGGATTAGGGGCTGTAGGTTGGTTGGGGTTAATTTCTGGGATTGGTGCTGTACCAGGCGCAACAGGGAAATTAGGAGGCACAGATAAATTAGGCACGTTGGGGATAGGTTGCGAAGAAGTAGGTATAATTCCTAAAAATACGCGATCGCCTCCTACTTGTCTGAGTAAATCTAATGTTTCAATCACATCGTTATAAGTCGCTGTACGGGAAGCGTTGAGGATTAAAGTTGCATTGGGGTTAGCTTGCAAATAATTTCTCACCCGTTGTGCTAATTCCTCTCTTCTTACAAGTTGTTTTTCTATGTAAATATTGCCAATAGCATCAATGGTGACAATCTGATTTGCACCGGGTGCATTGATACTAGCGGCTGTATTGGAGCTAGCTTTAGGTAAATCAACATTAATTGCCTGTTGTCGCGTAAATTGCAAAGCTGCTAACAGGAAAAACGTCAAAATACAAAAAACTACATCAATCAAGGGGATGATTTGAATCTGTGCTTCTTCTACTTGTGTATGTAAGTTAACTTTCATGGTTGTACTCTCAAGTCATTAGTCATTAGTTTCTTCCTATTCTCCCTACACCCTTACACCTCCTGTGTTTTAGGAGGAAAATGAACAAAGAAAGCCTGAAATATCAAGCTTTCAGGGTGAGATTAAGTTACAGGTGGTTCAGGAGGTTGAGGAAACTGGCTTCTACGGGATTTACCTGGAGGAAGAAGATTATCCTGTGATACTTCTGACACACTCATTGATGTAGTGTCACTCAAATCAGGCGGGAACTGGCGGTAAAGTAACTCCAATTCATTCCCGGCTTTGCGGAAAACCTTGACTTGATTGACAACAAACCCTTGAAATAATCGATAAAATACCAAAGTAGTAATCGCAACTATTAATCCGCCGGCTGTACTAATTAAGGACTCACCAATACCAGTAGTTGTCCCCGCTACAGACTCAGTTCCTAAATCGCCAATGCGAATTGAGCGTAAAGACTGAATCAAGCCCAAAACCGTACCTAACAAGCCCAACAGAGGTGAGAGGGCAATTACAGCCTCTAACAGCTTTTCTCCCCGACGCATCCCAGCTAATTCATCCTCTGCGGTGGCTTCCAGTGCTAGCCGAAAGGTTTCTACATTTGTTTTTTGTAGACGCAAGGGAGCATAAAGAAACCGTCCAATCGGTTGATCTGTTGCTTGTTTGGCAATATCCGCCGCTATTTCCCAGTTATCCTGGGCTGCATCCAAAACACGCTCAACTATTTGCTTTTCTTGAGTTAAAATTCGCAACCAGAACCAAAGCCGCTCAAAAATCACACTCAAAGATAAAATCGATAGAGCCAGCAAAGGCCACATGGCTGGCCCGCCTTTATAAAACAAATCTATAATATCCACTGTTTAGAATTCCTCCCTGCATTGCTTAAGCAAATATCCCAAAGCATTTTAATTCTAAAGATTAATGCAGTATTACCATACTCTTATACAGAATTGCTCAGTTGGTATGAGGGAATATAACCAGTAGGTCTTTTCGACTCAGTTGGGCGGTTATTCCCACCGGGAGTTTATACCATAATTTGTCAGAATTAAAGGTAATTGGAGGGTTAAATCATGAACTTTTCAGTCCAAGCTTTGTATAATTGGTATCGTAACGTGCTACGTAACCCTAAATATCGTTGGTGGGTGATTTTAGGGTCTATACTCTATATGCTCAGTCCTATAGATATCGCCCCCGATTTTATCCCGATTGTAGGTCAACTAGATGATGTTTTGTTATTGAGCATATTAGTGACTGAGGTATCTGGGTTAGTGATGGAAGGTTGGAAAGCGCGGAAGGGTGAAACCAATACTTCAACAGATTCTACCTCCACTGACGATACAATCGATGTTGATGCTGTCTCTGTTAAGTAGTCGAGATTATTACACTCAATTTAATCTACCCCCTGCTTTTGTTGTGCGATGGGCAAAGCCCCGCCGGAGGCGATCGCACTTGTCATGTTCAAGTAGGGGATATTTTTAATTCGTTTAAATTTCAATTTTTAATTCCCAGCATCCAGAAAATATAAGGCGCATAATTGAAATGTCGCCTGTAGATGAATAAGCAAGCGTAATTTTATCATTTCTGGTAACAGAATTTTGCTTTGTAGAGACTAAGCATGCTTAGTCTCTAAATTTGTAGGAGAGATTCTCGCTACCATACAATAACAGTGGCGATTTAGCTCTGAGTATGACAGCAAAACAAACAAGGCGTAACTTTATCATCACCAGTGCTGCTGTCACTGGCGGTATTGTGGCTTCTGCTGTATTAACTAAGCATTCTACCAATCAGGCTGCACCACCAATATCAATGTCAGAACGTGTTCTAGGACGTACAGAAGTTAAATTACCGATATTGGGTTTGGGAGGCGCAGGACAAACCCCCTTATCTTGGCATAACAAAGAAGCCGATGCTATAGCTTTAGTTGAAAAAGCTTTAAACCTGGGTATTCGCTACTTTGACACTGCTGCAAGTTATGGTCCGAGTGAAGATTATTTAGGCAAAGTTTTACCACCCCATCGCGCTAAGATATTTTTAGCGAGTAAGACTGATCAAAGAGATCGGGACGGTGCATGGCGAGAATTAGAGCGATCGCTCCAACGTCTCAATACAGATTATCTCGATTTATGGCAGCTACACCATGTCTCTTTTACCGAAGAACTCGACACCATCTTTAGTTCCTCCGGCGCAATTAAAGCTGTAGAAGAAGCCATCCAACAAAAAATCATCCGCTTTGCAGGTATTACCGGACACCATGAACCAGAAGTAATTGCTGAAGGTTTACGCCGTTATCCTTTTCACACAACATTAATTCCTGTAAACGCCGCCGATAAACATCACCCCCGTCCATTTATTCCCGTAGTTTTACCAGTAGCGCAAGCGCAGAATGTGGGTGTAATAGCCATGAAAGTTCCGGCTTATGGACGCTTATTTAAACCCGGTGGTTTGTCAGGAATGGAGCAAGCTTTGGGATATACTATGTCTCAGCCAGGGGTGCATTGTTGCGTGATTGCGGCGGAAAATGTCGAGCAATTAGAGAATAATGTGAAAATTGCCCGTGCTTTTCAACCGTTAACAGCGTCACAGTTAGAAGCGATCGCCCAACGTACTGCTACTATCTGGGAAGATGGTACATTTTTCCGTGCGTGGACTTGATAATTCCTAATTAATATACACAACAATCAGACTTAATCAATTTTTATTCACAACTCCTATAATTTTGTAAATCTGCTTCAGAAACTTGATCAGAAGGAACTAGCTTGTAATGTTTTTCATGAACAATTTTTACTTCACCTTCATCCATTGTTAGTTCAAACATAGCAATTAAATTTTTCTCCAGAAATTGTGCTGATATAGAACGACAAATTAGCTCAGGAAATCTTTCTGTGCAATAACCAATATCTTGTTTTGTTTGAGTAACACCAAGCTGATCATTTCCTGCTTTAGCTTGTACAGGTATTATAAATTGCATACCATTACGATTTATTCCTACCTGGTTTATAATAACGATTAAAAATTCCAGTAACAATAGAGTTATATATGCCTTCTTTACTCATGAATACTTTTTTAAACAGATTTGATTTGATTTCTAGTTTTGTTTCTTGTTCTAGGCTCTATAGTATGCGGAGCAACCTCAAAATATTGAGCAGCTTCCGACATATCGAGACTTAGTAAAAATTCTTCTCCTAAATTCTTTACTGTAGGAGGTTTATATGGTTTTATGCCAATAGATTTGATAATTTCTAACCCAACTGCTTTAGCTAATAAAGGAGGTACAGAATTTCCTATCTGTCTAAATCCATGCCATTTAGTGACATGAAATCTAAACCAGTCAGGATAAGAATGTAAACGTGCAGCTTCCCGCACAGTAATACAGCGCGGAATAAACGGATGAATTGGTCTAGGAGAAGTAAAAGCTCCTCTATTACTTGCAGTTCCCGCTCTCAGTGTATTAGATATTCCTTCTGGATCAAGTTTATGAAAGCGACTTATTGGCTCGACTTTTCCATGTGAAGTAGCTGCAAATCTTTTGATAGATTCTAAAGTATGTTTTGTTCTTAAACTTGAAGTTAATATTCTCGAATCATACTGACGTTCATAAGAATAATCATTATTGGCACAACTAAGCCCACGAAGTATTCTACCATAGTCACTTGGCTTACCAAAATCTGCAACTACCCAATCTTGTTGATATAATTCTTCATATTTTTCTACTTCAGGTAAATCTTGAATAGCATCCCAAACTGTAGGACATAATGCCAGTTCATTTTTCCGATTAAATTTCTTATTTTTGCCATGTTTCGTGATAGCAAGTGGATAATTTGGTAGCACAAAATTATAACGACAACCTAGTAAAAATAATCTTTCGCGATTTTGTGGCACTCCAAAATCAGCCGCATTTAGAACTTGATAGTTTTTAGTGACTTTGTAACCATTATGTTCAAATTTACTGATTATCTCTTTCAAAAATTCTTTGTGCTTGCCGACAGTGATACCTTTGACATTTTCAAAAACAAAGTATTTCGGCTGTAACTCTAATACTACCCGGATATAATGAAATACAAGAGAATTTCGAGGGTCTTCAAAAAAACGTTTACCTATCAATGAAAACCCTTGACATGGAGGACCGCCAAATACTACGTCAATTTCTTTCTCACCAATTAATGAATTATTTCTAATTTCTTGTCCCGTGATCTTCTCAATACTTTTACACAAAACAGTCCAAAAAGGAAAATTAAATTTATGTGTAGCACAGTGGATCGGGTCAAGTTCAACAGCTGCAAGTATGTCAAATCCTGACTGTTCAAACCCAAGTGTCATACCACCTGCACCAGCAAATAAATCGACACCAATAGGTCGTTTTTTTATATCATCGTCAATCATATTTAATATTTTTGCTTTATAAAACTAACTGTTAGCCTGATGATTATCTCCTTATCCTTATCAGGATAGCTAACTGATACTATTATTTTCTTAAACTGACTGTAAAGTATAATTAATCAACCAGAATTGAAAATCTAAACTGAATTAATTTGGTAGCATTTGTAGTATTTCTTGTGCGGCGCGATCGCATACTCCTATTTCTCCTAAAGATTGGCGCATTTGCTGATAATCGGCTAAGGTTTGCTGTCTGCGTTCAGGATTTAGGAGTAGTTCTATTGCGGCTTGTGTAATGTTCTCTGGGGTGGCTTGTTCTTGCAGTAATTCTGGTACTATGGGTTTCATTACTACTAAATTCGGTGGGGAAGCAAAGGGGATTGAACCTTTGAGGATTTTTCGCGCCACCCACACTGTCACGGGATTGAGTCGGTAAACTACAACCTGCGGCACGTTTAATAAGGCTAGTTCTAAGTTGACTGTACCAGATTTAGTAATGGCGCAATCAGCCGCCGCAAAAACTTCTTTTTGTTGACCTGATATGACTGTAGCTCGCAGTCCGTAAGATTTGACGGCTGCTTCTATTGGCTGTCGGAATGTTTCTAGAGATAGGGGAATCCAAAAATGTGCTGCTGGTAATTTTGCTTGGATAGTTTGAGCAGCTTGAAAAATTACAGGTAGGAGATATTTTAATTCTTGTTGTCGGGAAGCTGGAAGTAGTGCGATCGCAATTTGTTCTGGTGCTATACCTAATTGCTTCCGGGCTTCCTGGCGGCTAGGAGCGTGCTGCATTCGGTCAAGTAGGGGATGACCTACCCAGGTGACATTCGCCCCGTTATCGCGAAAATAACGCGCTTCTTCGGGGAATATTGCCAGGAGCTTATCCGTAAAGCCGACAATGCGGGAAGTATTCCGCAAACTCATTGACCATACCCACTCTTGCGGCGCAATGTAATAAACTACAGGTACATTTGGTAAATGCTTTTGTATATAGCTACCAATACCGATATTTGGCCCCATGTAGTCAATCAACACCACGAGGTCTGGAGGATGTTGTTTTAAATAGGCGATCGCTCGTCTTTGTACCAATAAAGTTGGTAACACATAAGGCAATGATTCCAGAATACCCATTGAACCAATACCACTGGTATTTCCCAAAATCGTAGCCCCGGCTGCTGCCATTTTATCGCCACCCAAGGCGACAATTTCTAAGTCGCATCCAGTCGCCACAGCTTGACGTTGCAAAGCTTCAATCAACAGCGAGCCTTGTAAATCGCCAGACACCTCGCCAGTGCTGATAAATATTCGCATTTCAAAATTCAAAATTCAAAATTCAAAATTCAAAAACTTGCAACGGCTCAAGGCTGGGAATAGGGAATGGGGAATAGGAAGCCATTAGTAATTCCGTTAAACTAAACTTGCTTAAATCTGTTCAAAGACTTAAGACGTTAGCTTCCTGTTTCATTCTGGTAATGTCGGCATTATCCAGTCCACAGGCTTAAAATCGGGCGTAACTCACCCTATTTTGGAGTTTTTACATTGAGAGGCTTTGCTACTTTACTCCCTGATTTTCAGCCATTTAAAATTTCTGGATTTTCTCAATTACCTTGCTACAGGCTGGCTACTCTCAAAAGTTTTGTACAGGTTCTCAAGCCTAAAATTTTTTTTAGCTTGGTTTTCGCTTATCCCTAATCATAGTGGATTTTGAGTAAGTTTGAGCAAGTTTTTCAGCACTGTTTAATTCCCCTCATCTTCCTCATCTTCCTCATTTCCCTTATCCCCTCTACTTTCTGCCTAAGCCTCATCACTCGCGCCTGATTTACCTCTACCGGGAATCAAACCGCGTCTTCCTGGCATTTGTGACAGTAATAAGAAGCGGCGCAGGTTTTGTAGTTCTTCGGTGTCTCCGAGGGATTCTAGCTGCTCCAATGCTTCCTTAAAGGTTAAATTAGAACGGTAAAGAATACGAAACGCTTTTTTGAGCAGTTGCAAGTCGCTGGCTGGCATCCCAGAGCGTTTGAGTCCGACTAAGTTGAGGGTTCTAATTCGTCCGGGATTACCTTCCACAAGCATATATGGTGGCACATCGCGGTCAATCCTTGCCATCCCTCCTACCATTGCTTGTCTACCAATATGTACAAATTGATGCACACCTAAAACGCCGCTTAGTCTGGCGCGGGATTCGATGTGGACATGACCAGCCAACGCAACAGAGTTAGCTATCACTACAGAATCCTCAATTACACAATTATGAGCTACGTGAACATACGCCATCAGCAGGTTGTTGTTACCGATAACAGTCGCTTCTCCTGCACCAGTGGCGCGGTTAATGGTGACGTACTCACGAATCAAATTATTATCGCCAATTTTGACCCAAGTTGGTTCTCCGACAAACTTGAGATCCTGGGGTTCCATACCGATGGCTGCACCTGGAAAAATTTGATTTCCTGCCCCAATTTCACAAGGCCCTTCTAATACTGCGTGTGCGCCAATAATGGTTTCCGCACCCACTTTAACGTGCGCTCCGATCACAGCATAAGCACCGACTTGCACCGTTGGGTGTAGTTCCGAGTTTGGATGAATTACAGCAGTGGGATGAATAAGCGTCTTCAAGGGTAAATCTCCAGAACTATCTTTAAAAGCCAACGCCGATGGCGTGACTGAGTGTGTGAGTATTCAGTAGAAAAATGTCGGGCAAGGCAAAGTGTGAGGGCAGTGAAAATCAAGAAATTATCAGATGCTTTTGTGAGTTTTTTGTTTACTGCTATCCTGAGTGGGGATGGCGTAAAAGTACATCACGGCTGTACTATACACCACAAAAGCCCAATTTTAATTCACTAGAGAAAACATTAATTCGCCTTCGGCGGCGAGTTGACCGTCAACCTCGGCTCGCGCTTGCATTTTACCGAATCGACGTTGTTTAATCCATAACAGTTCCACCGTCATGACTAGCTGATCTCCGGGTACTACTTGGCGGCGGAAGCGGACTTTATCAATACCAGCAAACACAAACAGTCCTCCTTCCAATTCTGGCAGTTGTGTCATTACCACACCACCAACTTGTGCCATTGCTTCTACAATTAGCACACCCGGCATCAGTGGTCTACCAGGAAAATGTCCTGTGAATTGCGGTTCGTTGATCGTAACGTTTTTAATACCTACTGCCCGTTTTCCCGGTACATAGTCAATAATTTTATCTACAAGTAAAAACGGGTAACGGTGAGGTAGTAGTTTTTGGATTTCTTCCGATGAGAAAGTGGTTTTAATCTCAGGTGTAGTGTCACCTTGAGATGTAGGTGCAATGGGCAAAGCCCCGCCGGAGGCGATCGCGTCTTGGCTATTCACTTCAGAAAGGATTGACATTAGCGGTGTGTTAGATTTTTAATCTGAGTATTGAGTAGGTTGATTCACATCTTGTACCAGTTGCTTGATGACAATTTTTGTAGGGTGGGCATTGCTCGCAAGTTGCTAATCCCCTTAGTTTTATTTTCTTGGCAATGCCCACCTTACGCTGATTGAGAATGGTGCTAGATATGACTTGACGTAACTATATCTAAGAATTTGACATGAAATGAGAGCAAAAATCTAGCTATTCCCTGCTAAAATTCTTTGTGCCAGTTGCACGTGTAAGTTATGGCTGGCTTTGTACGCTAAGAAGTGAGCGCGGGGAAAATACCCCAATAAACTCAAATCTCCTACTAAATCCAAGATTTTATGACGTACTGGTTCATTTGCAAATCTTAATGGTGGATTTAACCAACCATCAGGGCCACAAACCAGTGCATTATCCAAACTACCACCTTTAATTAACCCAGACTTTTGTAAATATTCAATTTGTGGCAATAAACCAAAAGTCCGCGCTGGTGCAATTTCTTGGGCAAAGCTAACGCCAGATTTGGCTAACTCACTAGACACAGCCCAACTGTACCATTGATTACCGATAGCAGGCAAGTCAAAATCAATACCATAACTAAAGCGGGTTTCTGGTGAGGGGAGGGCGCAAACAAAAGTATCATCTTGATGTATCCAAATTGGCTCTTGAATCATCAAGGGTTCTTGTTGGTTAATGTCTGTTTGTGTGATTAAACCAACTTCAGCAATGCTAGTTGCCCAAACCCTTGCAGAACCATCTAAAAGCGGTACTTCTGAACCATCTATTTCAATTCGGGCATTATCTACGCCCATAGCGGCTAAGGCTGCTAGTAAATGCTCAACTGTCCGCACACAAACATCACCTTTGCCCAACTGCGTCGAAAGCACAGTTTGATTAACTGCTGCCACTTGGGCGGGTATGATTGGCGAATCCGGCAAATCCACCCGGACAAAGTAGCGTCCACTTCCTGCATCTGTTGGTAGTATCCGCACCTGGGTACTGACACCGCTATGCAGTCCCACTCCGGTTTGGGTGATAGCCGCCGCTAGAGTGTGTTGTCGCATAGGCAAAAAGTCAGTATATTTTGGTTGTTATTTTTCATCTGAGTCTTAGTAAATGCACTAGGGAAAAGGGAGCAGGGGAGGCAGGGGAAGCAGGGGAGCAGAGGAAGACAAGGTAGACAAGGTAGAAATTCTTTAAGAGTCAACAGTCAACCATCAACAATCCCCATTTTGAATTTTGAATTTTGAATTTTGTAGGCTTGCCTTCCCGCAGGGTATTTTGAATTGATTTGTCCCCAGTCCCCATTGACTTAAAATCTTTCACCAATACCAAAATTGATGCGGCTATCACCGTCATCGTTTATACCGTAGTCAATACGAATCGGCCCTAATGGTGATTGGACTCGCACGCCTAAACCGTAGCCGTAGCCTGTACCATTTTTGTTCAGTACATCAGCTGCTTTGGTACTGCTGCCTAAGTCACTGCCGACATCAAAGAATAATGCGCCACTGACGACTGAAAACACAGGGAAGCGATATTCTACTGAGGCTTGTACATAGCTGCGTCCACTGCTTAATGCTCCTTCTTCATAACCCCGGATGGAGTTACTACCGCCGAGGGTAAAGGCTTCGTAGGGTGGTAAGTCACCGAGGACTGTACCGCCTTGGATGTTAAAGGCTAGGGTTTCCGGGCCTTGAGTAAAGCCGGTGAATTTCACGGGTAAATATTGACTATAGCTACCCCGGAGTCTGGTGAGGAAGATATTACCTGAGCCGATGGGTACTGATTGATCTACACCAAACCGGAGGAATGAGCCGCTAGTCGGTTGTAAAGGATTGTTACGGCGATCGCGCTGTGTTCCTAGTTGCAGTAATAACAAGTCATCTTCCCCCGTTCCTGAGAAACTCAGAGGTACATCTTCACTGATTTGTTGACCTGCATCATTAAACACAGCCCCCAATCTTCTCTTATTCCCATCAGCATCACGGGTACTGACTCGTTGATACTGTAAACCCGCCGAAGCCGTCCATTCTGACCTGGCGTAAGGATTAGCTGACAGGGGACGGGTAAAGGTAATACCACCACCTAAGCGGGTGACGCGGGGACGATCCTGTTCATCTGTATCCGTAGGATTAGCAGGGTTAAATGTTCTAATATCGTCATCTGCGCCATCAAAAATCAACGAAATGGAACGACGGCGGAAAATATTGGCTGTGTAAGAAGTCCGGTAGGGGTCGCCTGCAATCCAAGGATCGGTGAAGCGGAGGTCAAATAGCAGTTCTCGTTGACCTACCTGAACTTCTGCGCCTAGCTTTTGGTTTCTTCCACCCAGGTTCTGTTGCTGATAGCTCACAGTACCAAATAATCCACTGGCGGAACTAATACCAGCCCCAGCCGCAATAGAACCGCTACTGCGTTCAACCACATTCACGACTACATCTACTTTACTGGGGTCTGTACCAGGGTCAAGGGAGACATTGACATCTTCAAACAATCCTGTACCAAATACCCGTTGTAGGTCTTTTTGTACGGTGTTACGGTTGAATACTTCTCCTGGCTTCAACTCCAATTCTCGCTTAATCACATACTCCCGCGTGCGTCCCCGAATTGGTTGTCCTTTTTCGTCAGTTTCCTGCCCTTCTTTATTACGGAATCTGACTTTAATATTTTCTACTACCCCTTCAGCTACTTGTAGGGTGACAACTCCATTTTCTGAAACCTGTGGCGCGCCGATGACGTTGGCTAAAACATAACCTTGGTCTTGATATCGCTGAGTTAATTGCTTGATGCCTTCTTGTAAATCCCGCAAGTTAAGGATTTTGCCATACTGGTTACGAAAGATTTCATCGGCAGTACCAGGAGGTAGGACGGATGCAACATCTGTACTAGGGTTAGCCTGTATTTCTACTTTGCTCAATACAGGGTTGGGTTGGACAATAAAGCTGACTCTCACCCCTAAAGGTGTATCTTCTGGTACTGCTTGAACGTTGGAGAAAAAGCCAGTCCCAAAGATGGCGTTAATGTCTGCTTGCAGTTGGGCGCGGGTGGTTGTCCGTCCTGGTTGGGTACGAATGACGTTGTAAACTTGGGTTTCTAATTCTGGTGGTAGTTCTCCTGTCTGTGGCCTGACTACTACTTCAGAAACTAATACACGAGGTTCGGGCGTTTCTGGGGTAGCGTTGGGAGTGTTAAAATTTTCTGGAATAGGAGTTGGTGAAACTTCTGGAGTGGGTGTTGTTTCTGGGGCTTGTACCAGTTGCTTTGCAGTTCCCGTAGGTAGGACTACTTGTTTTGTTGCTGTTGTGGCTGTGGCTGTTGGTTGAGACGAAGAAATGACGACAGGAGGCTTAATAGCTAATTCCTGCTGACTTGCATCAGTGCCAACACCAGCAACCACAGGTGCAATTTTGGGCTGGGAATTTGGCTTTTGAGGAAAGGGGTTTGAGGTTGTTGAGATTTCTAAGGTAGGTACTGCAACCTCTTTTGTTGCTGTAGCTGCGGATGCGGTTGCTGAATTGGGAAATGATAAAGCTACAGGAGAGGGTATTTCTTCGACTGTCTTCACTTGGGTGAAGTTGGATGGGACAGATGAGGAAATTTCATCCTGTTCTGCTTGCTGATTGCTCGCAGTTGGTAAAACTTCTGCTGTCTGCTCTACACTGTTAGGAGTTTGTGCATCGGCACTTAAAGAACAATTTAAAGGTGCTGTGATAGCTACAGCCGCCACGAATACTGGAGATAAACGCATTTTACTTATATTCCTCTTCACATCCACACACCATCACAAAGCAATCTTATTTATATCCCAGAGGTCAAAGGGAAAATTAAACTATTTACTTCTACCTGTTTATTGTCAATAGGACTTACACAAGTTGTAAAGTTATTTTAAGTTCTGAGTCAGGGCGGGTTGATCAATAATTCTGTCTTCTTACAGATTCACTCTGAGAATCCGCCCCTACTTTAGTCCTGATGCTTGTACGCGTAGCGTCTGTTCGCCAAGAAGAGAGGACTTTAGTCCTCTAGTGCGGACGCTACGCGTAGCTTGCTTCCCCAAAGGGGTACACTACAAACAAAAAGTGATAATTTTTGTAAGGTTGGCGTAAGTTTTTTTGATATGTCTAATTTTTTGTTTCTACTACTTGTAGGACTCTTTGTAAAACCTCCTCATACGCATCTTCTACATTCCCCAAGTCTTTACGGAAACGGTCTTTGTCCATGACACGGCGATTGGGATCTGTTTCTGTTGTGTTCCACAACCGACAGGTGTCGGGACTAATTTCATCGGCTAAGAGTATTTGCTGTTGTGAGTCCAAACCAAATTCTAGTTTGAAGTCTACTAGGGTAATACTGCACCGCAACCAAAAGTCTTTCAGGAATTCGTTAATTTGTAATGCAAGATGGGTAATTGTGTCTACTTGTTCCGCCGTAGCTAGTTCCATGAGTAAGAGGCGATCGCGTGTTAATAGTGGATCTCCCAATTGATCGTTTTTATAATAAAACTCGACTAGCGGCTGCTTTAAAACTGTACCTAGTGCTAACCCTGTTTGCTGACACAGACTACCAGCCGCAATATTGCGGACAACTACTTCTAAGGGCAAGATTTTCACTGCTTTCACCCGCATTTGGTGCGGTTGAGGATTATCTATAAAGTGCGTCTTTATACCAGAAGCTTCCAATTGTTGAAACAGCTGGCTGGAAATGCTACAATTTATCCTCCCTTTGCCTAGGATACTGCCTCGCTTTTGAGCGTTAAACGCGGTAGCATCGTCTTTAAAGTCAGCTAGCAAAATTTCTGCTTCGTCAGTTGTATAGAGAATCTTTGCTTTGCCTTCGTATAGTTTGGAATGAACAGACATGATGGGACGTAAAGTGTTAGGGGATGGACAGATGTTGTCTTTTAAGGCTTAACTATTTTATCTTTTGTTATTGAAAATTAGTCATCAACCCATAGTTAAAGCATTATCCGTTTATTTTGGAGACTAAGATTTTTCTAGACAAATAGTCACTTGAAAGCGCAACTAAGGACTATAATCTGCTTATATCTGGCTTAGGGCAGATGTGGATTGTCTTGTATGGGTGATAGCTTAAGTCTGACTGTTGATTTTTAACTAATACACTGGTAGCCTTGTTTGTCAATATTGCTTTGGGATTAAGGATGTAAGTATCTTTTGTTACTATTTACTTTTATTACAACAGAAAAACATGACAGGACAATTTTTTAAAAAATGAAATAAGATGAAATAAATCGTTAATTAAAGGGAGAGACTCATAGCTGCGCTGACAGGTATAATGAGGGCTTTGTTAATTCATCTGATTTTGACAAAATTTTCCGTGTAATTATCTAATGTTCAAGTTAAAAAAATCAATTTCTTCATAGCATACCTACGGGATTAGGATAATAAATGGATTTGACGGACTCTCACACAAGAGATAGATATAAAGATGAATTAATTTAGTTGCCAGAAAAATTTTTGTGACTTGCATACTTGCAGTCATTACCTGTTTTACAAACGATCAACACCGACACGACCGAAAACGGTTGAGAAAATATTAATATTTTTCGGTGGAGAAAAATAAAAAGCTTTGAGATAGTTGCTAGTAGCAGTGCCGAACATTTACCCAATGTCAAGCAAACAGTCGGCTAGTAATTCAACTTCAAATATGAAAACCGAGAGGAGTTGAATAAATGGAGCAAAGAATAGTGAGCAAAGATAATTTTATCTATCCTCGTGGTCGTTATTACGGTCATGTAAAGCCAGAAAATTTAGTTTTTAATGCCAATTTGCAAGAATTTGCCCAAAGAGTTAGTTACATTTGTAATTTAGAAACTGGCGGAAAGCTGTCGCCAGAAGAAGCTTATGAACAAATAAAAGTTTTATGGAAAAACTTAAAACGTACTAAAAAACAACTGCAAATTGGCGAAAACCCGTTTCAAAGCGAAAGCGATCAGCCTAAAAGTTAAGGGTATGAGAGACTTGTAACAGGAAGGCAGGAAGACAAGGGGGATACATCAGTCGATTGGCTGATGGCATTGGGCATAGGATTTTTTTCCTCTGTACTGAAAACACCCCGGTTTTCTTGTCTTTCTTGTCTTCCTTGTCTTCCCAGTCAAGAGTCAAGAGTCCCTACACTCTTGCCTGTTGAGCAAATATCACTTTTTCGTAGTAATCCTGTAGCTGACGGGTGGCTGATGCCCATCCCCATTTTTCAGCTTCTCGGCGAGCATTTTGACGGATAGTGTCGCGTTCTTGTTTGTTTTCCAAAAGGCGAATAGTGGCGTTAATGGCATCTTGTATATCAGCTTGTGGGTCAAAAAGATACCCATTGACACCATCTGTAACAATATCGGGAATGCCACCAGAACGGGCTGCGACTACGGGACAACCAGCCGCCATTGCTTCTAGTAGAACTAAGCCGAGGGTTTCTGTACGGGAAGGGAAGATGAACGCGTCGGCACTCGCAAAGGCAGATCCTAACTCACGCCCCCTGAGATAGCCAACAAAATAAGTATTTGTGCCAGCAAAGTGTTTTTCTAAGGCTTGGCGGTGGGGGCCATCTCCTACGAGTGCTAAACGCGCTTGAGGAATGGCTTCTAAGATGGGTTTAATGCGTTCGATTTCTTTTTCGGCAGAAAGACGACCAACGTATAACAGCAATGGGCTTTCTGGGTGATTTTGCGTGAGGCGATCGCGCATTTGTGAACTAGCTAAATCGGGGTGAAATAATTCTGTATCTACTCCCCGTTGCCACAAATCTACTCGTTCAATACCATGTGCTGAAAGTTCTGCCATCATCGCCGTAGAAGTACATAGATTTAAAGCTGCTTGATTATGCCCAGCTTTCAGCAGTTCCCACAGCAACCCTTCTAACATCCCCAAGCCGTAATGCTGAAGATATTGGGGTAAATGAGTATGGTAAGAAGCAACTAAGGGCAGTTTCAGGAATTTGCTATAAAAAATCCCAGACAATCCCAAAACTGCCGGGTTGACAACATGAATAATATCTGGCTGAAACTGTTCTAGGGCGTAACCAATAGCTGGGCGAGGTAAGGCAATTTTTAACTCTGGATACAAAGGTAAGGGAAAGCCACTAACGCCGTAAACTTTCGCACCTTTATGTTCAGTAATACCACCTTCAGGAGAAAAGACTAAAACTTGATGGCCAATACGTTGTAAATGGTCAACGGTGTGACACAGGCGTGTCACAATCCCGTCAACCTTGGGTAGAAAGGTTTCGGTGAATAGGGCAATTCTCATAGAAAATTATGCAGTCAAAAAAAAGGGTGTAGGGGTATGGGCGTGTAGGGGTGTAGGTGTTGACAACCCTTGTACCCTTACACCCTTAAACCCTTATACCCCTGGAAAACGAAGCAATTTTTTGCTTAAGTGCTGGTTTAACTTCTATGCCAAGAGACTTTAGGTAAAATTTGCTTGTGATCAACTCGTTTTTGATACTTGACAGCAAAGTTTAGCAGAGAATCGAGGAGAGAATCAGAGAGATAGTGAGGTTGTAACCCTAAATCGAGTAATTTAGTGTTTTTGGCGTTGAAGTAATGTTCTTCTTTCTCGACTCTGGGATTTTCTAAGTTATTGATGTCCACATTCAGTCCTAAAGCATTACCGGCTTTTTTCACCATTAATGCCAAGTCACCTACACTAAACTGTTCGGTAAATTGGTTAAATACGCGGAATTCGCCGGGTTGTGCCGGGTTGGCGATCGCAATTTCAATACAGCGCACTGTATCCCGAATATCCAAAAATCCGCGAGTTTGTCCACCTTTACCGTAAACTGTCAGGGGATGACCTATCGCCGCTTGAATACAGAAACGATTCAACGCTGTCCCAAACACGCCATCGTAATCTAGGCGGTTGATCAACAGTTCGTCCATTCCTGTTTCTTCGGTAAGGACTCCATAAACCACACCTTGGTTTAAGTCGGTGGCACGTAAACCCCAAATCCGACAAGCAAAGTGGATATTATGGCTATCGTGTACTTTGCTCAGGTGATACATTGAACCGGGCTGTTTCGGATAGGGTAGGGTATCTTTGCGCCCATTGTGTTCAATGGTGATATAACCTTCTTCAATGTCAATGTTGGGTGTGCCGTATTCACCCATTGTTCCCAATTTCACCAAATGACAATCGGGAAAATCTGCCTTCATTGCATACAGCAGGTTCAATGTACCGACGACATTGTTCACCTGGGTGAGAACTGCGTGTTCCCGATCAATCATGGAAAACGGTGCTGAACGCTGTTCCCCAAAATGCACTATGGCATTTGGCTCAAATTGACGCAACGCTTTGTGCAGAAATTCGTAGTTGGTAATATCGCCAACGAACAAGTCAATGGATTTACCTGTTAAATCTTGCCAGCGTTGGAGGCGTTGCTGAATTGGTGCGATCGGCGTGAGGGTTTCGATACCCAGTTCATTATCCCAATGCCGGCGCACTAAACTATCTAAGATTCCAACTTCATAACCGCGATTGGAAAGATACAGTGCGGTTGCCCAACCGCAATATCCATCGCCACCAATAACTAGGACTTTCATTTTCACCAGTTTGTACTCGCTGTTAGCTAAATCTACCAGTTTTCTGTACCTGCTCACTCAACATTCTTATGGATGTGATGAAATTAGGGAATAGGTAATACCAAATTCAAAATTCAAAATTTAAAATTCAAAATTAACAAAGTCAGTTGCCATCTGGACTTTGAGGCTTGTATGCGTCAATCCTGATGTTCAGTTGATGATGGCTATTCAGGAATTCGATACTGTTGGGCTATGTAGTCAAATAAACGATAGTAATCTGGAAATTCTGGACTTGGGCTTCTTCCCTGCCAGTAGTATCTCACTTGATTCTGTTCCAGCGTCAGTTGCATGGAACTTACGGTATCACCCACTTCCACCAACAGCACCCCGGACACTCCTTGGACAGTTTGAAAGTTAGGACTGGTTGCGGTGTTGCTTGCTGCTGATAGCTGATTACTAGCCCACCCACGAATTTCTACAGTTTTGTTTCGAGGTGAAACAAACGCCATGCCATCATCGTTGCTGGGTGCGGCTAAAGCTTCCCAATTACTGGGATAGGGAAACCCAAAGCCATAACGGGAATTGCTGTAAGTCTTCCATCCAGGTGCAGAACATCCCCACAGCATGAAACACAAAGTACAAATGTAAACAATCAATTTGCCGTTAGACACCATGCCAGCAACTCAAGAAATTATAGTATAAAAATTTTAGTTAATCTACATGTTTTTACTGTAGTAATCAACAAGCTTACATTGATAATTATCGCCAAAATTTAGGTTATATAGGGAAATTTTACCAAAATACTAGCTGATTAAATCTGTGAGAAAAGCATTAATCATTAGTTTCTTATATAACTTGTTTGCTCACATTTTTTTGTAACAAATCAGTGGCGATTGTAAAGAAGTGTGACAAAATTGCCATCAAAGCGGCTTACTGTCTTGACAACAAAGCTGGCAGTGGATAACGTAGTATACATACCCGGGTAAGACCAATAAAGAGTTATATGCAAGCTAAGCAAAAGGTTACGTTGTATTTGTCGCCAGAACTGCACAGAAAGCTGAAGATTAGGTCAGCAGTTGATTCTGAACCAATGTCAGACCTTGCTGAACGCGCCCTTGTTTTCTACCTGACGAACTCAGAGTTAGTAGAGGAATTGGAGGCTTCGGCTTACGGAAGAACTCACAGAGTTTATTCTTGTCCCACCTGTGACAGTTCCTTGGTATTGCGTGATGGGGAGTTAGTTGCTTTAGGCAGACAACCAGGAGTAATCGGTAAAGAGCATCTTCCGATTGATGAAATGGCTGAAGATGAAACCCATCCCAAGGGTGAGGAAGAATTAGTTCCTTGTTAGTTAGGAATAAAGGTAAGTAATTTGTAAATTCGGTTGTTGTCACCAACAAAACGATGTCTGTACTGTACTAGGGTCTCAAGTAGGTCGATGTATGAAAGAAGAGCTCAACATCTTAATTCAGGCTCAATACCCACTAATCTACCTTGTGACCTCCGAGGAAGAACGGGCTGAGCAGGCGATCGCCACCATCTCCCAAGTGTTAAGGCCGCAACGCCGAGTCTTTGTGTGGACAGTAACTCATGGCATCGTGGAGTATGGTCAACCTCGGAGCGTAACTCAACACAACACCGTTTCGCCAGAGGCGGCGATTGAGTGGATCATCCGGCAAAAAGAACCCGGTATATTTATTCTTAAAGATTTACATCCATTTATTGATGCTCCCGCGACTACAAGATCATTACGTGATGCGATCGCTAGTTTTAAGGGTATGCAAAAGAACATCATTTTGATGTCCCCCATACAGCAAGTCCCCATTGAACTAGAAAAAGAAGTCGTGGTTCTGGATTTCCAACTGCCAGATATGTCAGAGTTAAACAAAGTTTTAACTTACCACCTCGACCATCACCGTGGGCAGCGTTTGACTACAGAAGCGCGGGAAAAACTCCTCAGAGCCGCTTTAGGCTTAACTAAAGATGAATCTGAGAAAGTGTATCGCAAGGCGCAAGTCACCACAGGGCGACTCACAGAAGCAGAAGTAGATATAGTTCTATCTGAGAAAAAGCAATTAATTAAGCGCAATGGTATACTAGAATACATTGAAGAAGATGAAACCATTGATGCTGTAGGCGGCTTGGAAGAGCTGAAAAAGTGGCTCAAGCAACGCTCAAACGCTTTTACAGAGAGAGCAAGAGAATATGGTCTACCTCAACCAAAAGGGATGCTAATTTTAGGGGTTCCTGGTTGTGGTAAATCACTAATAGCAAAAACAACATCCCGACTGTGGGGCTTACCACTGTTGCGTTTAGATATGGGGCGAGTTTACGACGGCTCGATGGTGGGACGAAGTGAAGCTAATCTGCGTAATGCCCTAAAAACAGCAGAATCAATCTCACCCGCGATTCTGTTTATTGACGAATTGGATAAATCTTTCGCTGGTAGTGCTGGTTCTGGTGACTCGGATGGCGGCACATCAAGCAGGATATTTGGGTCTTTCCTCACATGGATGCAAGAGAAAAAATCTCCCGTGTTCGTGATGGCAACAGCCAACCGAGTCGAACGCTTACCAGGGGAGTTCTTGAGGAAAGGCCGGTTCGATGAAATTTTCTTTGTGGATCTGCCCACATCTGAAGAACGGCGTGATATCTTTAATATCCACCTCAAAAAACGCCGTGAAGACATCTCTCGGTTTGATTTGGAGCAACTAGCCAAGATGTCTGATGGTTTCTCTGGGGCAGAAATTGAACAAGCACTGGTTGCGGCAATGTATGAAGCCTTTGCCCAAGACCGTGAGTTCACCCAACTAGATATTATTGCGGCACTCAAAGCCACCTTGCCACTGTCTCGCACGATGCAAGAACAAGTTACAGCCCTCAGAGATTGGGCTAGACAGCGAGCCAGACCCGCCGCAGCCTCCGTAGCTGAATATCAGCGCATGGAGTTCTAAAAGCTTTCCCTTGCTAACCCAGGGGGAAAGGCTAGCTAACCCGCTAGCAGTTACGAAAAAAGCCGCATCCTGATAAGCGCGGCTCCCTGAAAATAAACCGTTGTCTTAAACTTCTCAATCTTCTCATTGGAGGAAACCCAAATGTCTCACTTTAGCACTCTTCGCACCAAAATCACCGATGCCGAAATCCTCAAAGCTTCCTTGCGTGACCTGGGTATCACCGTAAAAACAGAAGCTGATGTACGTGGTTATAACGGTCAGCGCGTTCGTTCCGACATCGTTGCAGTTTTGGAAGGCGAATATGACTTAGGTTGGTCTCGCAACAGCGATGGTTCTTTTGACCTAATCGCTGACCTGTGGGGTGTTGCTAAGAAGCACAACCAAACCGAGTTAATCAACTCCATTAACCAAAAATACGCTGTTAACAAAACCTTGGCAGAAGTAAAACAGCGCGGTTTGCAAAACGCCAACGTGAAATTAGTATTGCAATAACAATTTCTCTGCGCGTTCCCAAAGCTGCACGGGTTAACCATGTCATAGCGGTTAGCCCGCTTTTTTTATGTGTACAAGCATTATTTAAATTAAACCAGCTTGAAAAATTTGGGTTGGGGTGAAGTTTAATTCAGGAAAGGTTTGGGAGATAATGCGTAGCCGCTCTGCGGCTTGTCGTCAGACACCGCACTCTTGAAACTTGCTAATTTGGTATTCTCCATCCACTAAATTACAGACAGATATGGTTGGTTGTTTGGGGTTGCCAATAAAATTCCGTCCCCCCAACGCAGCATAGTCTACAATCCAGTATTCAGCAATACCCATCTCTTCTCTTCGAGACGCTACGCGAACATAATCAGCATATTTTAAGTAGTAATCGTCTCGCCAGTTAGTTGAGACAACCTCAATCACCAAAGGTATTGATGCACCTAAGCTAACGATAGATTCTTTTTTCCATAATGTTTCATTCACCAAATTTGCCCGATTTAGCACCAACACATCGGGAAAATAACCAGAATCTTTTTCTAGAGGTCTAACTATAGCTTGGTTGGGGATAATATAAGGTAGGTTTAATCGGTCAATTGCTGCACTCAGCTTGATTGTCAAAAAACCCTTTACTTCCTCATGTTCCCCTATTGGTTGTGCCATCTCAACAATGCTTCCATTATGGAATTCATAGCGTACCGCAGTATTTTCGGGTAGCCAATCGACAAATTCCTCAAATGTTACTGGCTTGGGTATGGCTTGAGTCATAGATCATTACTTTGAAAATCTTATTTCTAATCTAGGAGAATACGAACAGCTTTTCCACTACGGTTAGACTATTTACCCACTAGGTTAGGTTGCCCATAATGTATGCTTCAAATTTATAGACATTTAAATTTCTTCAGACGTAGGTTGGGTTAAGCGCAGCGCAACCCAACTAGGATATTGGTGTTGGGTTTCCTGAAGTCAAACGCCATTCGCCCCAAGCCGGGAAACCCGTCCACGGCGATCGCTCGCCAACCTACAATTTTTTTGCATCATTTTAGCCTTGTAACGCCAGTAGGTTTTGGTGAGCAATGCCTTTAGGGTTAATATGACAGCAGGAAATTTATGATGACTAATTATGACAGTATTTACTATTGGTCACTCCAACCATTCAATAGAAATTTTTATTAGTCTTTTAAAACAATATGGAGTTACTGCTATAGCTGATGTTCGCTCTAGTCCCTATAGTCGTAGATTTCCTCAATTTAACCAAGCTGCTTTTAAAGCAGCACTTAAGACCGCTAACATAGCTTATGTTTACCTTGGCGATCGCCTGGGTGCGCGTCCTCAAGACCAAAGTTGTTATGTAGACGGTATGGCTCGTTATGATTTAATTGCAGCTTCAGAAGCTTTTGCGGAGGGGTTAAATCGTCTGGCTAAAGGTGCTGAAAAATATCAAATTAGTTTGATGTGTGCGGAACAAGATCCTATCGTTTGTCATCGAGCTATTTTAGTTTGTCCGCATTTGCAAAAGATAGGCTTAGAAATTCAGCATATTCGCAAGAATGGCGAACTAGAAACACATCAATGCTTAGAAGCAAGATTGCTCAAGCTACATCATTTAGATAAGTTATTACCTCTGTCTCCAGAATCGCATAAAGAAAGTCAACGAGGCACACAACTTTCACTTTTTGATATGAACGCCTATGAAACTAATGCTCAACAGGTTGATCAAATCTCTACACCCCTCTCACATGAAGAATTACTAGAGAAAGCATATCAGCTACAAGGGGAGCGCATAGCATACGTAGAAGAAAAACACACAGATCAAGAGCAAGTTAATGAGCAAGTCAGTTAATTTATTCACTATCGGCTTTACACAGAAAAAAGCGGAGCAGTTTTTTGAAACACTTATCAAAGCTGGAGTTAAGCGAGTGATTGACACTCGACTGAACAACGCTTCCCAACTAGCTGGGTTTACAAAGAAGCAAGACTTAGAGTATTTTCTGCGGCGAATTGGAGGAATTGAGTACATCCATATTTTGGATCTGGCTCCTACCAAAGAGATTTTAGACGAATATAAAAAGAAGCGCATCAACTGGGCAACATATGAGGAGAGGTTCAATCAACTCATTACAGAGAGACAGATTGAGAAGAAGGTTTCTCCCCATCTTCTAGATGAAGGTTGCTTGTTGTGTAGTGAGGCCAAGCCTCATAATTGCCATCGTCGATTAGTTGCTGAGTATCTGCAACGTCAGCTAGACACAGCAATTAAAATTCATCACCTCTAAAACTAATCTTTGCTAAGGGTACAGAAAAGAGGTTAAGAATGCCCATTTTTGAAATTATCTGCCTAGCAAAATCTATCAAGCATGGCGGAATTTGCATCGCAGGTCTGAAAACAGATGGTTCAGGGTGGCTGCGTCCAGTTTCTCCAAAACACGATGGTACTCTGTATCCAGAACATTACACTTTCAATAATGGTCATGAGCCAGAGCTTTTTGACATTATCAGAATTCCCTGCCTGAGAGAAGATCCCAAATGTCATCAACCAGAAAATTGGTTGATAGATTCTAGTAAATATTGGGAATCTGTAGGAAGTTTAACTTTAAGTCAAGCTCGAAATTTGCTAAGTCCAGAAATTCAAAAGTATTCTGATTCTCCAGAGCTTTTAGGTAATTCAGAGAAACAAATTCCCTATGAATATCTAGAAACTTCATCTGCTCAGTCTTCACTAGCACTGGTAAAACCAGAAATAATTCAGTGGGTAGTTAAGACAAATTACGATAATGAAAAGAAATTCAGATGTCATTTCTATTTAGGTGTAAATCGTTATGATTTACCAATTACAGATCCTATATGGATAGAAAAAATATCTTTTTTGAAAGAGGGAACATATTCTTGTGAAGAAGTTATAGAAAAAGCTGAATTGTATAACTTTGAACCAGATAAATTCATATTGACTATCAGCTTAAGTGAACCTTTCCCCCCATCTGGTCAAGAAAAACTCTTTTGTTATAAATTAGTTGCTGCCGTAATCAATGTTGCCGATGTGAAGCAACGGTTAGGATGGATTTAAGGAGAGTATGACTTAAAGATTGCAATTAAAGTAAGGTGGGCAATGCTGAAGATTAACTCAAATCCCTATTTGAGCTTGTCACCATTGCCCACCCTATAATGATTGAGAATGGTGCAAGATATCATTTACCAAACTTGACTTAAATCTAAAACAAACCCAGGTAATAGAGTTTCACCAGAAAGTGTCTGAGGATTATCTAATATCTCAACTTGAGTATTAGGGCGATAAATAAAAACTTGGCGTTGTTTTCTATCAATTAACCAACCCAGTAAAGTCCCATTATCTAGATACTCTTGCATCTTGTCTTGCAAGATTCGTAAATTATCAGTTTCAGAACGCAATTCAATCACAAATTCAGGACAAATGGGTGCAAATTTTTTTCGTAGTTCTGATGGTATTGCTTCCCAGCGTGTGCGTTTTATCCAAGCCGCATCAGGAGAACGTACCGCACCATTGGGTAAAGTAAATCCACCACTAGAACCAAATCCTACACCTGTACCATTTTGCTTTGTCCAAACCCATAGCTGTCCAATTAAGTTAAAGTTACTCTCATCGGTTTCAGAACCAGTTGGTGGCATAATTAGTAATTCTCCCATAGTGTTACGTTCGATGCTAAAATCGTGGTTGAGTTGACAAAATTCATAAAATTGCTCGTCACTCATGGCGATCGCACTCGGTAATCGCAATACTATTGGTAGAATTTCTGTAATTACGGGTAAATTTGTCGTCATATTTTTTAATTCATTCTGTATTCAGAACTCTATACACACCGTCTTACGGTGACTAGGATGTATTCTTCTCTCTCTAGTCATACAGCACTTTGCAAGTAAAAAAGGTACATATTCAATATCATAAATCTTGTGGGGTGGGCATCCTGCCCGCCCTTATATATTTGACTAAGATGAAATATGCTGTATCTTTCTTACTTTCCTATCAGAATAGGCGATGCACAGCTAACAACGTAAAACTCAGGGTTTAAGCAAATTGCCAGCAATGCCCACCCTACGAAAATTATTATCTAGCAACTCTTGCAAGATGTGTTACCAGATATTAAGTCTTGCTAAATATCTAGAATAATTAACAATATTTTATTTAACAAATAAAACGATAACAACTCACCCAATACAACTATATTTGTGTTTTCAATTACTGTATGGGTTGTTTTTTCAGATATAAAATGTGTGTCTCAGCAGTTCGTCACAACGGGTAATTATATTGTACATGATTTTGTAGCTAAAGTTTCAAAATTCACTTAATTCTCCCAGCTATTTTGTCAAATTCTTAGGGTATTTATATGACTTACAATTCCGAACAAATGCAACAGATTCTCCAAAAAGCTTTTGCCCGTCAGCAACAGGGAGAAATTTCACGACAGCAGATTTTAGAAATAGCCGCAGAATTAGGAGTATCATCGGAATCTTTGCAAGCTGCTGAACAAGAATGGTTAACCCAAGAAATCGAAGATAAAAAACGGCAGAAATTCCACGCCCAAAGACATAACGAATTTAAAACACAACTGATTTCTTATATTGCTGTCAATGGATTTTTGATTGTCTTAAATCTGGTGACAAGTCCTTCGTATTTCTGGGCAATTTTTCCCTTACTGGGCTGGGGCTTATTGTTGTTCTTTTCTGGTATGAAGGCTTATCAAACTCAGGGGGAATCTTATGAACAAGATTTTCAGGAATGGTCTAAAAAACTGCCTAAGTAAATTACCCAAATTTAAGGGAATTACAGATAAAAAAAACATTCAAAATTTAGGTTGCGTCAGTATGAATATTTTCTCGGTATAGCTAGGGTTTCTCGTACTGACGCACCCTACTAACAGTCAATTTGGATAATTTATTTTTTTGTGTTCCCTAACTAAAAAATTTTAGGGGTAGTTTTATAACTACCCCTACATTCCCCTCGAATTAAATTTTACTGTTCTTTCCCTGGTTGGGACTGATATTTACTTTGAAATATTAACTAAACTTTCAACTTGAGCAGAAGCTAAGGTTGGTGTTGTGAAAATTTGTGAGTACAGACTTGCAGGTTGTTGTTCTCCTACAATTGGTAGCACTTGACGGGCATGGGCTGCAACTTCTACTGTCTTCACATCATAGGTTTGTGTGATTAATTTGGGATACAAACCAATACCGATGATGGGAACAATTAAACAAGCGGTGATGAACAACTCACGGGGTTTGACATCAGGAATTACAGCATCTAAATGTAACTCTTCGCTTTGCTTGCCGTAGAAGACTTTACGCAGCATGGAAAGTAGATAAATTGGTGTCAAAATCACACCCACTGCTGACAGCAGCACTACTACAACCTTGAAGCTGGAACTGTAAACATCGCTGGTAGCAATACCAAGGAATACCATCAACTCACCTACAAAGCCACTCATTCCAGGTAAGGCTAGAGAAGCCATTGCACCAGCAGTGTAGAGGGCGAAGGTTTTGGGCATGAGTTTACCGATACCGCCCATTGTATCCATTAATAAGGTGTGGGTACGCTCGTAAGTTACGCCAGTTAAGAAGAATAAGCTAGCTGCAATTAAACCGTGGGAAACCATCTGTAGCATAGCTCCACTTACACCAATTTCTGTGTAGGAAGCTAAACCAATGAGTACAAAACCCATGTGGGCAATTGAAGAGTAAGCTAGGCGGCGTTTGAGGTTGGTTTGAGCAAAGGCGCAACAAGCACCGTAGATAATGTTAACTACACCCAATATTGCTAAGACTGGCGCAAAGTAAACATGGGCATCAGGTAACATTTCCATGTTGAAGCGGATGAGAGCATAACCACCCATCTTTAATAACACACCAGCCAAAATCATTGAACCGGGTGCAGATGCTTCACCGTGGGCATCAGGTAGCCAGGTGTGTAAGGGGAAAATTGGCAGTTTTACGCCAAAGGCAATTAAGAAACCTGTGTAAGCTAAGAGTTCAACAACTTTGGGATATTCTTTCATTCCCAAAGATGCAATGTCGAAGGTGAATGTATCTCCAGAAAATGCTAGTGCAAAACCGGATAAGAGAATAAATATAGAAGCGGCAGCAGTGTAAAGAATAAATTTGGTGGCTGCATAGCGGCGTTTTGGCCCTCCCCAGATGGAAATTAGCAAGTATACAGGAACTAGCTCGATTTCCCACATCAGGAAGAATAACAGCAAGTCTTGGGCAACAAATACACCCAATTGTGCGCTATACATGACTAGCATTAACCCATAAAATAATCGCGGCTTGTTGGTTACTTTCCAAGCCGCGAATATTGCTAGGGTGTTGATTAAGCCGGTGAGCAAGAGTAGAGGCATTGATAAGCCGTCAACTGCTACAGACCAATTCAAGCCTATTTGGGGTATCCAAGCGTATTTTTCTACAAATTGGTAGGCGGAGCTTTGGAAATCGTAGTTTTGCCAAAAGGCGTAAATCATTAAGGCAAAGTCAGCGATCGCTATTCCTAAACCATACCACCGAATTGTTTTACCTTCTTTGTCTGGAATTATAGGGATGGCTAAGGCTGCCACCAACGGCAAGGCAATTATGGCTGTTAGCCAGGGAAATCCTACGGGATTCATCACTTATGACAATCTTTTTTTGTTTTCGCTTTTGGTTACATTATATTAAGTAATTCGTACTTTTGTAAAGGTTGTTTAACTCTTGAAAAATTAAATTTTGAGGTAGTTTAGGAATATATACTCAATCAAGCTGCTATTTTCAGGATAAAACAGAATAAATACTTATCAAAATTGGTAGCTAGTCCAGGGTAAATGTAAAGTTCTGCAACGTCAACAAAAAACGACAGCTAGGACTGTCGTTACAAAAGTTAAGAAATGGGGATTGTTGACTGTTGACTGTTGACTGTTGACTGAGAAAGAATTTCTCCCTCTGCTCCCCCTGCCTCCCCTGCTCCCTTCTATACGATGCGATTGACAATCGTCCAAACTTCCCCATCTGAACGTACATGAGGAACTGAGATGGTTTTAAATCCGGTAATAAAGGGCTTATAATAAACCTGCCAATACAAAGGGCTGAGTTGATCAGCACAAGCTTTGAGTTGACGGATTTCTGTGGCTAGTTCCCCCGCTATCTCATTGATACGTTCAGCATGGAGTTGAGCAACTTTTTTAGCTTCTTCTAGCTGTTGCTGTTGGGTAATGCGTTGTAATTTTCTGGGGAGACTTGCCAATTGAGTCTGTTTGTAATGTAGCTGGGTTTTGAGGGCAGCGATCGCATCATCTATACCCTTGATTTCAGCAAATAACTGGGCATTTTCCCTAGCTTGGTGGCGATAAGCTGCGACAATTGCCCAAGGTGAATCATCTTCCGGGACATTTACATCATTATTATTAGTCAGAGTCGCGCGTTCTTGCTCCAGCACCTGAATTTGAGACTGGAGTGCTGTAATCTCTGACTGAATTTGCTCTAAAGACAAGCTAGGATTCAGTTCTTTCATTTTGTATTTTGAATTATGAATTATCAATTGCGCCTTGAGTATCGAGAGCAAGCGATCGCACTACAGATGTAATTCCTTGTTCTTTCCATGCTGAAGCCATCGCTATCTCTACCGCTTGGGAATGTGTGACATTTGTTAAAGCTAGCAGTGTCGGCCCTGCTCCACTAATTACCATACCGTAAGCACCAGCCGCCAACGCTGCCGCATTCACAGCATCGTAACCAGGAATTAACGCTTTACGATAAGGCTGATGTAACTTATCTTGTAAAGCTGCCTTTAACCATTCTCCCTTACCAGTTGCCAAGCCACGCAATAATAAGCCTAAATGGGCAGTGTTAAAAATTGCATCTGCACGACTAAATTCTGTGGGTAAAACTCGCCGTGCTTCTGAGGTTGACAATTCAAAATCAGGAATTGCTACCACAGGCACAATATCACTCTGCCAGGGAACATCACAAATTTCCCAACCTGTATTACTGGTAGCAGCTAACCGACATCCCCCCAACAAAGCGGGGACGACATTATCAGGATGTCCTTCCATTGCGATCGCTAATTCCATCACCTGCGACTGTGACAAAGGCTCACCCGCTAATTGATTCGCCGCAACTAAACCCCCCACTATCGCCGTTGCTGAACTACCCAAACCTCTGGCGAGAGGTACACCTAAATCAATCTCTATTTTCACAGATGGCGGTGTCTGATTTATATATTGATATAACTTAACAAACGCCTGATACAGTAAATTACTTTCATCCGTTTGTACTCTTTCAGCTTCCGCACCTGTGACTTGAATAATTAACCCGCCTTCATCCAAGCGTGTGAACTGGAAGTGATTATATAAAGTCAAAGCTGCACCGATGCAGTCAAAACCAGGCCCTAAATTCGCAGTTGTGGCGGGAACTTTAACCGTTACAGAAGAAACAACAGACATTTATCAATACTCATATTACCCAATCAACCAGCATCCCATGTTATGGGTTGATTAGTCATTAGTCATTAGTCATTAGTTATTAGTCATTAGTCATTAGTTATTAGCTTTGGAAGTAGGGACTTTGGACTACTGGCATTTTAAAGGGCGATCGCTTGGTGTAAACACTACACCAGGAGCATCACAATTTTGACGAATGTTGACTATTGTCAGTGTACTATTTTGGCGATTGCTCCCAACAAATCGCACTACTCCAGTTGCACCATTAACATAAAAGTTAGATTTTGTCAATACTTGGCGAATGCCCAGCCTAGTAGGTTTTTCCTGTAAAGCTTTGCTGAATACCAAAACCGCATCATAGCTAGTTGCGGTGCGCCAAGTAATCTCTTTGTTGTTAGGGAAATTATCAATTTTCCAAAGGGTTTTAGCTTGCTGTGCAAATGGTGAGTTAATATCTTTGACGGGATGCCAAGCTACTGCCCAAGCTGTGCGTTTAATTCCTGGGGAAGATATCACCTTATATGATGTGAGTAAATCAGGGTTGTAGAGAGTATCACCGGCAATTACCCAAACTTGGTTGATGTTTGATTGAATGACTTCTAAAGCTTTTGTAATGCTATCACGCAAGCCTACACCCGCATCAGGAATCAGCACAATTGCTGTTGCTCCTTGGCTTTGGGCTTGATTTAGTGCTATTTTGGCATTAAAGCGATCGCTGCCAAGATTAAAGGCCGCTTGATGGTTAATTACATTACCAGACAAAGACTTTGCTGATGCTCGAAATTCAGTAGCTAGGGATTCTGCATACTCACTACCTTGAGTATAAAAGATTGCGGCTTGGCGTTGTTTTAATTGTGAAAATACATAAGTTGCCATTGTTTGGGCTGCAACAGCATTACTGGGGACAGTGCGGAAGAAAAAAGGACTGTTAAGATGATGGGAGGTGCTAGTGGGAGAAATTAATACTAACCCAGCTTGACGATAAATAGGCAAGGATTTTTTAGTCGCTTCGCTGCTATAGTGTCCGACAACAGCCAGTAAATCACGGTATTTTACTAAATGCTGGGCAATTTTGCGAGCATTATTGTCTATGATGCTTTTACTATCTTGACGATTACTATCATCAGCAATGATAATTCGCAAAGGTTGACCTTGTTGCAGTGCTTGAGTTTGCGCTTGTGCAGCACCTCTGAGTATTTCTAAACCTATAGCAGTACGACGTTCTAAGGGAACTGCAACGGCGATAGTGTAAATTTGTTCTGCTGTAAATTGTATTTGAATTTTGGTATTATTCAGATAAATTAAAGTTTCTGCATCTGGTTCTTGGTTGAAAGCTTCTTGAAATAAACCATAAGCTTCCGCAAAATTTTGCTGACGATATTTTTCTATAGCTAATTGCTTTGCTGTTGGTGGCTGACTATTACCCCAAAAACTACTAGGAATTAGACTTTCTTCACCACAACTGAGATGATCATATAGTCTTTGGTCACAAGTCCGAGGAATGGTAATTTCTTGATATACTTGTTTAGCACCAAACAGCAGAAAGATACTACAAGTAGTTGTCAGTAAGAATTTTTGCCATTGGACTTGGGGATACTTTTCAACCTGAGCGATTTTATCGAGAATAACTTGAGCAGTTGGTGGACGGTGCTGTAAGTTAGAAGCAGTCATCGCCTGAATTAGCTCAATCAATCTTTTCGGAGTTTTTTTATCTTTGACATATTTAGACCAATGAAGTAAATTTTGCAGGCGATCGCTTGCTGGGTCAATACCTGTAAGCAAATAAATTAAAGTTCTACCCAGTGCATAGAAATCTGATTGTACAACAGCATGACCGTCAAGTTGTTCGGGAGCAGTGTAACCCATTGAATGAATCACTGTCACACGCTTCCCGTTAACAATAGTTTCGGTTAACTTTCGTGCTGTCCCAAAATCAATTAACATCAATTTGCCATCAGGACGAAGCATAATGTTTCCCGGCTTAATATCCCGATGAAAAAACTTCTGCTCATGGACAAATTGTAGAATCTCCGTGATTTGTTTGAGCCAATCTAACGCTATTTTATAGGATGTTAAATAATGATTTTCAGATAACCAGGCTTGTAAATCTTGTCCTGGAATTTTCTCCATCACAAAACAACGTAATTGACGACCTGTATTTAAAAATAGGGGAAACATCGCTTCACCCACAGGTAAACCAGGATGTTGTAAAGTTGTTAGAATTGATGCTTCTTGTTGAAACAGTCGCTCTAATTCCGGTGAAACTTCCTTGAGAGACTTGAGAACTTTCGGCTGTTCTGGGTTAAGTAAATCTTGAATTTCAAATACTTCTGTATAGCTATGTCTATCAGCTTGTAGAGGATGTGTAAGTCGATAGCGATTTTGTAGAATAAGCGGCGTTTTACAGTTTTGACATACTGCACAATTATCAGGATTTTTTCGCCGTGAACAATCAGGATTGATGCAGTACGCCATAAACTCCAGACGACAAGCAAACAATACAGGTATTTTAAGACTAAAAGTTATAAATTAAAGCTTTTTTATCATTTTCTTTCAGAGTTTTTACAAATGCTCTCTGTTGAAAATAGTAACTGGGGGAGCGAAAGAGACTTGTAGAGACGTTGCATGCAACGTCTCTACTGAATAATCACTAATGACTAATTTGTCAAGCTCAATTTTAGATCAGTTATGTGGTGAGCCAAAACTTGACTAGCGTAGACCAAATAATTCAGCGAAATTACTAACATACCTCAGCATTAAGGAGAAATCCATGAAGCGTTTTATCTCAACTGCTGCTGCTACGGTGACGTTAGTGCTTTCGTTGTCTACACAAGCTATATCTGCGGTAGGAACAGCCCACAATCAGATGAAAACTTCGCCCATTACAGCCTTAGACAGACAATCATCATTAGAGTTAACAATTAATTCTCACGATGCTGCTCTCTACCTCACACAAGGTGTTTTACGTTTGCAATCGGGCGACGAGAAAGGAGCGATCGCGGCTTTCAACCAAGCCATACGTATTAATCCTAACTCTAGTGAAGCCTACTTTATTCGAGGTATTGCCCACTTGCAATTGGAAGACTGGACAGCCGCAGTTACGGATTTCAACCAAGCCATACGCATTAATCCTAACTCTAGTGAAGCCTACTTTATTCGAGGTATTGCCCGCTTGCAATTAGGAGACTTGAAAGGTGCTACTGAGGATTTAGATCAAGCTGCTGTTCTGCTGGAAAAACAAGGAAAAACAGCCGAATACGAACAGGTTATCAACATAATTAACCAAATTAACAGCAGATTAACTGATGCTGTCATCAGTTAGAGATGAAGCTAATCGACCATTTGTCAATCAGTAATAATGCTGAAAATTATGAGCCAATCCCCAGGTTTTGTTTTCTGGAAGACTTTTCCCTTATCGTTGCAGATTGCGATCGCTCTCATTTTAGCGACAGTTTTGGGAATTCTATTAGGTGCGGGCAACCCCAGCCCCAATTTGACCGAATTAATTAATCATCTAATTATTCCCTGTAATTTAATCCTCAAAGCCTTACGTGCCTTAGCCACACCCTTGATTTTACTGGCAATTCTGCACGGATTTCTCACAGTCAATATTCCAGGGCGTTCAGGACGAAAACTCGCTCTGTTGCTGCTGACAAATACCCTCATGGCGATTGTCATCGGGCTATTAGTTGCCAATGTATTACAACCTGGGCGTTGGTGGCAAATTGCAGCCCAAGGTGCAGCACTTACTGAAAAAACCCTTGACCCTTGGGGTTTGCTGCAAGATATGATTCCACCTTCCATCTTACAGCCTTTAGTTGATAATAATGTGATTCAGTTAGTGTTTATTGCCTTGGCTTTTGGCGTGGTTTTACGTGCCATCAAAACCGAGCAAATCGCCCAACAGAAAGAAGATTATCGCCCGATTGAACAACTGATTACCCTATCATTTGAGGCTGTAATGGCAGTGTTGAAATGGGTAATTGCTTTAGTACCTATCGCCGTATTTGGTATTGTCGCCAAAACCATTGCGTTACAAGGCTTTAAACCATTCATCTCATTAGCTGCTTTTGTGTTTGCGGTGCTACTTGGGCTATTATTGCAAGCGATTTACTATACAGCCAGAGTCAAATATGGTTCTTGGGTAAGTCCACAGAGATTTATTCGTGGTAGTAGTGACGCACTGTTAACAGCTTTTTCTACCGCATCATCTACTGCAAGTATGCCTGTCACCTTCCAAGCTTTGATAGAGAAAGTTGGTTTACGGGAATCTTCCGCATCACTGGGGGCTTTAGTAGGTAGCAATTTCAATAATGACGGGACTGCATTATATGAAGCTATGTCTGCGTTATTTGTTGGGCAGTTGTTAGGACTGCATTTGAGTTTACCCCAGCAATTGATGGTAGTCTTAACCTCTATCGTAGCTTCTGTAGGGGCGGCTGGCATTCCTGAAGCTGGGCTGGTGACGATGACTTTGGTGTTTACGTCGGTGGGATTGCCAACTCAGTATATTGCTTTATTGATTACGGTGGATTGGTTTCTTGATCGCTGTCGCACTGCTATCAATGTCATGGGAGATATGACAATTAGTTGTCTGCTGGATGGTAAGAAACAGCACTTTGAGGTGGGGAATATTGCTGAGGATTTTTCTCACGCAGAAACTCAGAGAGAATGAGAGTTTTTAGATTGAGGGGTTATAAAGATGAATCGGTTTCTTTCCCGATATTTATTGAATGTGATGCGCTATAAGCAAACTTACTGGCTGATAGCTGGGGCAATTATCGGATATGTTGGGTTTGTGTTGGTATTGGGAACGACTCGGTTAGTGATTGGTGTTGGTGGTGCGATCGCATTGGTGATGATAGTCTTTTGGTTTTACACTGTCAACCAAGTTTCACCTAAATCAAAACACAACCTATTAGAAAGAGAGACATTTCTCGCGCATTTAAACCAACTCCAACGCCAAATAGATAAAACTTCTCAAACAACTTGGCGACAAGCATATCAATGGGCAGAAGCAAGCCAACAATTTGCAACTGAAATTGCTCAACGAGAACCTACCTTAATCCCCGAATTATTAGAAGCATTGTATACGGTACTCGCGTTAACACAGCAAGTAGTTTCCGCCGTAACCGCAGTTAATCAAGTCCAATCTTCCACCTATCGTCCCTTAGCCAAACAACAATTACAAGCCAGTTGCGATCGCCTCCAACAAACACACAACCAATTGCAACAATTACAGGATCAAATCTTACTCTCCAAACTCAACCAAACTCCTCCTGATATCAATCTCCCCAAAACGTTGCAACTACTAATTACAGCCAATAAAACCGCCCTTAATTAAACTTCTCATCTTTGCGCCTTTGCGTGAGCCAATATTCAATCATCCAAAAACAGCCATGAAACTTTTCAGAGAACTCCGAATACACTTTGGTATATGGTTTTTATGCGGCTTAATTGTCACATTACTAGGGTCTTGTATCACGCCCACAGTAGATTCCTTTGAAAGTGCTTATCGCGTCTTACAAGAATCTTTATTACCCAAAATCACCATCGACAAAGCCACAATTTCCGATGCAGTCGCCCAAGGTTACAGCATTAAAAAATTAGCAGAACCTTTACCCAATATCGCAGAATTTCCCCTCTATGGTGCCAAGCCATCAACTGATAATAATATTACTTACATTGAAATTTTTGGTTCGGCGGAAAAATCCAACGGACAAAAGCAAGATGAGCGTTGGTTGGTAGATGTTGCTGAAGCATTTAATGCCAAAAAAATTACTACCAGTTCTGGACAAGTCATACAAGTAGGAATTCGCAATATTCCCTCTGGTACTGCAACAAGAATTTTAGCTGCTAAAAATGCTCGTCCGGCTGGGTTTACACCTGCTAATCAGCTATCATTACAACTGTTGACACAGCAAGGAATCACAACTTCAACTATTACCCCGCGATTAGTATCTGACTTTGCTGGTTTTGTGGTTGATGGTGGAACTTATCAACAACTGGCAAAAAATGCTGATGTCACTTTTGAGAAACTACTAGATGCGATTCTATCGGATAAGCTGACAATTGGCTATCCAAATCCTTACAGTAGTGCTACATCTTTAAATTTGTTATATACCTTATTTTGGCGGAGTGCGGGACATCATCAAGACGGTAAACCTCTCACAGCCTCAGAATTACAATCACCACAGGTAAATTCTGTTTTTGATACATTTCAAAACCAAGTTTTAATTACAACTTTAACAACACTTGATCTGAAAGAGATTTTTATCCGCAACAACCAAAAATTACAAGCGTTTCCCCTAGAGTATCAAAGTTTTCAAGCCCTCAAAAAACTGCCAGGATTTGAAGATGTGGTGTTTGTCCCCTTTGGAGTACCTCATGATAGTCCTTTGGTGGGCTTTAATTGGAATACTTCCGCACAAAATGAAGCTTTACAGCGATTTAGTGAGTTTGCGCTGTCGCCAGCAATGCAGCAGCTAGCAACCGCACAAGGTTTTAATGCTGGTGAACGCTTCAGGAGTAATATTATACCTCCAATTCCAGATGGTAAAGTTTTGCAAGCGGCGCAGTCTTATTGGAAACAGCGTAAAGACGGGGGACGTACTGTTAACTTGATGATGGTAATTGATACAAGTGGTTCAATGGCAGGCGATCGCTTACAAGCTGTGAAAAAGAGTCTCAGAATTGCCGCACAGTCAATTAATCCTGGTAACTATGTCGGATTGGTTGCATTTAGCGATCGCCCTCAACAAATCCTTCCCCTTGCACCCTTTGATGAACAACAACACAAACGTCTGTTAGCGGCGACTGATTCCCTTATCGCTGATGGGAATACCGCGATGTACGACGGGATGATTGTCGGTTTGTCAGAACTAATGGAACGCCAGAAACTCGATCCTCATGGGCGATATTATCTGCTACTGCTGAGTGATGGCGAAGTGAATACAGGATTACAGTTAAGTGAAATCACGGACGTTCTCAAGTATAGTGGCGTGCGTTTCTATCCCATTGCTTACGGCGAAGTCAACCAAACAGAATTGCAACAGATTGCTAACTTGCGAGAAACAACCGTCAAATCCAGTGATCCGCAAAAGCTGCAAACATTATTTACCGAATTGTTTCAAACCAACTTGTAAATATATGAATCGTTATTGCTTCACCATTTTAGCATCGGGTTGGGGATTATTTCTAGTCGCGGGAGTGGCAATTTCTCACATTTCTCCACCTTTAATTTTACTCATTGATAAAAGTTATTGTCCTCCCGAACAATGGCAGAAACTAGCACAAACTTATGCAGAAAAATATCAAAATTCCCAGTTGCACACAGTCATTTTATTTGATGATTTGAGCCAAGAAAAATTTTCACCACCACCACAACCATCAGTCATCAGTCAGTTATCCACTTACGGACGAGCAAATTTAAAACGACAATCTCAGCTACAAAAAACTTATCCAAAAGCGCAATTGTTGAGTTGTCGTTCTGTTAACAATTAAATAAACGCTGTACACATTTGAGAATTACTGGCTGTAAATAAAAGCGTTCTACATCAACGTCTTTCATCGTTTCTATCAACGCCCTTCGTTTTAAAGATAAGAGTGCTTTGATAATCTCCCCCTTGGAAGTATGACTTGCTAGGTGTAAGAGTATCTCTTGACGAGTAAATCCTTCTACGTTGGTAGCCAAAAATTTCATGATCATTTTTTCCCAAGGGGAAATGTGGTTGAGCCATTGGGAAACGAGGGGTTCAAATTCACCCACAACTAATGTTCCAGAGGCTAAAAACTCGCCCACATCCCCAGCAAATATTTCCTTGATGAAATCCGCAGCCATATTGAGAAACAAGGGATTACCACCATATTGATTGACTAAAGCTATCCACTGTTGAGCATCAAAGGTAAGTTGATGATGTTGCAAAAGTTCAATTGCACCTTCCATGAGTCCACCGAGGGGGAAAATCACCGCACCCGCAGCAGTTAAAAGATTTAACCCCTCTGGTTGTTCTCGGCTAGTGATTATCACACAACTATTATGAGGCGTTTCTACAACGGTGCGGAGAAAGTCTGCATATACTTCATATCCTGCACGATATTGTCCTCCACGCTCCCCCCCTAAAATTCCATCCCAACCATCAAAAATTATGAGGCTGTGCGGTGTTAAAGTCGGTAGTGTATCTGTTGCTGGTGGGTTGTGGTGAAAGGAAAACCACAGAGTTTGTTGAAAATGGGATAGTCCATTTTCTGCTAATTTTACAGCTAAAGCCGTTTTCCCAATCCCCCCAATTCCTGTAATTGCAATTAGGCGTTTTCCTTGCTCAATGGCTTGACTGAGTGTATCTAATTCGTAACCCCGTCCAAAAAATAAAGGAATGTTAGGAATTGGGGTTGTAATAGGTATGGGGCGTTCTACTACATCTTGCCAATTTAAACCCAAAACCTGACAAAATGCTTTAAATACTGACGCATTAATGGCATCACCTTTGAGGAAGCGTTTCCATGTCGGTAAAGATACCCCCTCTGCAAAGACTACCGCATCTTTCCAGTTAAGCTCAGGTTCGAGAATTTGACTGGCTTGTTCTAACCAATATGGGTTATCAATCGCCCAACCTTTTTCTTTACGAGTTTGTTTGATGATTTGCAATCCAGTCGAGGAGGATTTGATGGTAGGCATTGAATATGAGTCAGAAGGTGTAGCAAATTCATCAAATTTAATTTTATATCAGTATGGTAGTGAAGTTATGCAAGCTATTTGCGCGATGATCAAAGACTCACGTTGGGCGATCGCATTACAATAAGACTAAAGTTCAATGGCTAGGGTAACAATGGAAGTTCTTAAACTCACCACCACTGTTGATGCGTCGGGGTATCTGCATCTTGACATCGCAACACAGTTACCACCTGGCCAGGTGAATGTTGTAGTTGTGATGAACCCACTGATTTCAGAAACTACACATAAAGCAGATTATGATTTTTCCGATCTGGCTGGGAAATTGGTCTGGCAAGGAGATGCACTAGGAATACAAAGGTCACTACGAGATGAGTGGTAATCGCTACTTATTGGATACAAATGCGATCGTCGCCCTATTACAAGGTAATTCACAACTGCTGCAACTGTTCCAAAATGCTGATTGGATAGGGATTTCGATTATCAGCCAACTTGAATTTCTAGCGTTTCCAGGGTTGAGTCAGGGAGATATCCAAGTTTTTCAGGAATTTCTTCAACGGGTTGAAGTCGTTAGTTTAATGGCTGGCGATACGGTGTTAATTGAGCAAACTATCCAACTTCGTCAGCAATATCGGCTGAAACTACCCGACGCAATCATCGCCGCAATGGCACTTCTGACAAATGCAACCCTAGTAACGGCAGATAGAGAATTTACAAAAGTATCTACATTAACGGTTATTAGCTGGTAGCTATGACTTCTCTATGTTTCCAATTTACCTTGTATCCAGTCTGATATCCCCATTGGTTTTCAAAAGGTTCAGCAAGATAATCAGGTAAAGGTTGAACAGTTTTTGACTTCTACTTCATCCGCAAAGATAGCAATGATGATATTTGTATCTAATAAGTACCTACCACTCATTGACATCTACTTGTTCACAATCTTGCTCAATTACCTCACGCATAAACTGGAGGTCATCAGGAGGACTAGAACCTGCAAAACGTAGCAATTCCTGACCTGGAGTACCCCGAACTTCAACTTTCACCAATGTCCGAGCAAATTCCAGCACTTGCCATTGTAAATGCTGTGGCATGGCTCTTAGCTGCTCAACTACCTCATCGATGATGGAAATATTCATTTTTACCTCCTTTCCACTATCCTATACTGCTTTCACAGGTGTAGTTGCAGCTTTAATTTCAGGATGTACGCAACTGGCACATTAGTAGGGTGCGTCAGATGTGGAAAATTGATTGACCCAGTTTTCTACCCTAAAAGTAAGACACTCAACCCATTCTTGAGTTAGTCGTTTTTCATAATCTTCTGGCAGATGTACCTTTCCAACTGCCTTGTACAAAGCTCTCTTCCAGGATTCGTACTCATAAGCTGCTTCTTCATCACCTTGGGATGCTTTTAAAGCGAGTTGGAAGAATGGGATGTTAACTTCGTCTCCTTCTAAACCGTTATAGCCATGTTGAATGTCCCAATTAATACTATTACACACTATAGCTGCATATTTTATATGATCCAAACAGACTTGATGAAAATATCGCATTGGATAGTAATTACGGTTAAACTCTATCTGAAGTTTAGCTTCTGCTATAATTTTTGATTTTTCCTCATCAGAACCGTCTATCATAGCTTCGGCTACAGCCATTAGTATTCTAGCTGGTTCTACTCGAAGAGATGTTTGTTTTCCTTTTTGCTCTGCTCTATATATCCAAGGTGGAGTAGGAAACAAGTTATTAGTCCATAAACCTAATCTATATTTTCTAGCAAAGTATTGAGCCTCTATATAACATTGTTCTACTTCATTAGTTAAAAAATCATAATAAGCCCAAGCATTACCTGTTGCTACCATCAACCAACTTAATGAATAACCATTTATAAAAACGTCAGCAATATTTCGTTCATGTTTTTCGTCAAAATCAATAAATCTGATACTTATTACAGAAGAAGTATTTGATAACTGCTTTTCTAACCATTGTTTGGACTCTAATCCATATTCTTGATGATGTTCAGGAGAATCAACATAAGCAAGACGAATATTTAACGTCTCTTCTTCCATAGAGACTAGCAAGCCATCTCCATCGATAACTTTTATAACTTTACCTTGTTCTATGTCTTGGTAGGAATTGACATGAATAACTGAGATATGCTGTTTTACTAGCAATAGGAACTCAGTATTTTTGGCAATTGGTTCAACCATTAGTGTGCTTGGCTACAGAAAAATATAATTTTGTTGTAGCATACCTTTCATCTGTGTTAAAAAAGGGAGATTTTATAAAAAATACCCGCTACCATTTCTATTTTGATAGCGGGATATTTAATCTAAAAGCTTCTGGTTGTGTTAGAAGTTCTCGAAATTTGCGATCGCATCCTTCATTTTCTGCACTACTTCATCGACAGGTATCGCTCCTAACTCTCCAGAAGCACGGGTACGGATGCTTAAGCTATTGGTTTCAACCTCTTTCGCTCCTACCACCGCCATCACGGGTATTTTTTCCTTCTCAGCATTACGGATGAGTTTACCCAAGCGATCGCCACTGGTGTCAACTTCCGCACGAACACCCACAGCCCGCATTTTCGCCGCTACATCTTTAGTAAAATCTAGCTGTGCTTCACCCACAGGTAACAACCTCACTTGCACCGGGGCTAACCATAAGGGGAAATCACCCGCATACTCTTCAATCAAGATACCAATCAGCCTTTCCAGCGAACCGAAAGGCGCACGGTGAATCATTACCGGACGTTTGCGAGAACCATCTTCAGCAACGTATTCTAAATCAAAGCGTTCTGGTAAGTTGTAATCTACTTGTACAGTTCCCAACTGCCATTCTCTCTCTAAAGCGTCGCTGAAAATAAAGTCTAATTTCGGCCCATAAAACGCCGCTTCCCCAATACCTTCAAAGTATTCCATTCCCAACTCTTGCACCGCCCGGCGAATTGCACCTTCGGCTTGGTTCCAAACTTCATCAGAACCGATATATTTATCACTAGCTGGGTCACGGAAACTAAGTCTAGCTTTAAAGTTCTTCAGTTGCAGACTCTTGAACACCGACAAAATCAAATCCACTACATTGAGGAATTCATCGTCTAACTGTTCTGGAGTCACAAACAAGTGGGAATCATCTACAGTAAAACCGCGTACCCGCGTTAAACCACCTAATTCTCCTGACTGTTCGTAGCGGTAAACCGTGCCAAACTCAGCCAAACGCATCGGTAATTCCCGATAAGAACGTAACTCGCTCTTATATATTTGGATGTGGAAAGGACAGTTCATTGGCTTGAGGACAAAACCTTGCTCTAAAGCTGCTGCGGCTTCATCTTCCGCCATCAGGGGAAACATATCTTCTTTGTATTTCTGCCAGTGTCCCGAAGTCTTAAATAAATCTACTCTGGCAATGTGGGGGGTGACTACAGGCAAATAACCGCGTTTTAGCTGTTCTTGCTTGAGAAAATCTTCTAAAATAGTGCGTAATAAAGTCCCTTTGGGTGTCCACAAAGGTAAACCCGGCCCCACTTGGTCTGAGAAAATAAATAAACCTAATTCTTTCCCCAGTTTCCGGTGATCGCGTCGTAGTGCTTCTTCTTTACGCCGCTTGTACTCAGCTAGTTGTTCGGGGGTTTCCCAAGCAGTACCATAAATGCGCTGTAGCTGGGATTTGGTTTCATCTCCCCGCCAATAAGCACCCGCCACGGTTTCTAATTCAATGGCTTTGGGGTTTAAATCTTTGGTGTTTTCCAGATGAGGCCCGGCGCACAAGTCCCACCACTCATTCCCTAGGTGGTAAATTGTGATCGGTTCTTCTTGAATATCTGCCAGGATTTCTAATTTATAAGGTTCATTGATTGCCTGAATGCGCCGTTGTGCTTCTTCACGGCTGACTTCTTCCCGAACTACTGGCAACTTGCGATTGATAATCTTAGCCATCTCTTTTTGGATGGCTTTGAGGTCTTTGTCAGTAAATGGCTCTGGACTGTCAAAATCATAATAAAATCCATTTTCTATCCAGGGGCCGATTGTTACTTGCGCCTTGGGGAACAGCTTTTGTACTGCCATTGCCATCACATGGGAAGTGGTGTGGCGAATCTTCTTTAAGGTGTCTGATTCGCTGGTACGCGGTAAATACATTTTTTCAGGTTGTGCTGGCTGATTGTTGGAGTCTTGATTGGAAGACATTGGCTGCTGAACCATTGGCGAAGTGATTGCAAAAGTAATTTATCAATAAATGTTCTGGAAAACCTACCCAAATATAACACGCGGTTATTGCCTTGCTGCGTGCGGTTTCACCTTGAGTAAAGTTTACTCTCATTTCATGAGATTGCTAGCAATTATTACCTGAGCATCTGCGTAATAAACTGAGGTTTTTATACTCATTGTAGATGCAGACATTAGCTATTATCAGTATTTGGCTCTACTGGCAACTACATCTATATATTAGGCTCTGTATGCAGATATACCTCTGAGTTGGGCAATGGATATGAGGACTGTTATACACAATATATGCTACACGCTTGTAGTATGTATGGCGGATTTGAAAGAAATCTTTCTTGGGAGGGAGATTATAATAGTATTAAGAAATGTAAAAGACGTTAATATTATTAAAGAAGTTAAAAGATTCTTTCTAATTTATGCGAGACTCAAATATACCGGACGCTAATCTACTCAAAGCGGTTCTAGAACCGTTGTTAGACGATTTTCAATATTGGTTTACGCGATCGCGTAATTTTCTGGAAACAGAACAACTTTCATTTATGAACGAGCAAGAGCAATTAGACTTGCTTTTGCGGATTCAGCAAGCCCAGGAAGAACTGACTACAGCCAAGATGTTATTTCATGCCACTGACGGACAAGTTGGGATTGATATGGCAACATTAACCCCCTGGCATCAATTAGTCACAGAATGTTGGAAGGTAGCGGCTCACTTTCGCTCTCAACAGGCTAGCTAAGAGTCAGCATGACGATATGCCAGTCACAGCACTCAAAGCAAATCCTTAACAATATTTTTATTAACTAATAATGTATATTATGTTACAATTATCTGAATAGTTGTTGACAAAATTCCCATCATAGATAAAGTCACACAACAAGTGTGTTTTCTATTTATCCTCGCCAATGGTAACAACATTGGCTAAACAAATCTTTACATTCATCAGGTTTGAAATTTGCTATCCCTGGAGGAAAATCCGATGTTACACCTACTCTACATTCTAGCTTTTACAATTCTTGCGGTTATAGCTGTTGCTAACCTAATTCGCAACTTAATTATGTTTAGTTTTGAGCGCGAGCGAAATTATCCAGCTAGAAACGCGCAAATCGGGAATCAGGGAATTTTAGCGAAAAGACAGTTAACACCACATCCAGAATTATTGGATAGCGCAGGTAACATCATCAAAGAGCCTTTGTTGGTAATGCGTTCCATCAACGTTGAAGATGCGCGTCAACAGTTAGATGCTCTGTATGAATCTTCTCCAGGACACAAAAGAGAAAATTCAGAAGAAGCATAAATATTTTACAATTCGTAGCATAAGAATTAATATACACAGCTTTTTCTGTTTTGTGATGGTGAAGCTAGAAATGAATTACATCCCGAACTTGTGAGTAACTTGTTCGGGATTTTTTGCAGCTGATATTCTCCTTACCGAAGATGATGGGCGCAAGCTAACAATGGGGACTAATCTGTGAATATCCCCATTGCGCTTGACTGCATGAGCTATTCTCTGGTTAAGCTTCAATCACTACGCGGAGATTGCCGCGTTTTTTGGCTACACGACAGGCTGTAGTACCACCAGAACGCTCAAATTCCAAATCTAAGACAGTAGTACCGACTTGCAAATTGTGCAATGATAGACGACTGATGGACTCTGGTAAAACAGGGTCGATGATTCGCAAGCAGTTATTAGGCGCATCAGGGACTAAATTAGCAATCATTTGGAGTAGCTGGAAAATGCTACCAGTTGCCCAAGCTTGGGGAGTACAAGCTACAGGATACTGTACAGGAGAGCGATCGCCATTCCGCTCATAACCGCAAAATAATTCTGGGGGACGTTGGTAAGATTGCTGACTCGTCATGTCGAATAAACCTTGGAACAATTCCAAAGCTTGATCAATTAAACCCAGCGATCGCAATCCCATTGCAATCAAAGCATTATCATGAGGCCAAACCGAACCAATGTGATAACCCATTGGGTTGTAAGCTGGTGACAAACTACTCAAAGTCCGAATACCCCAACCATTAAACATATCCGGGGCGCGTAACCTTTCCGCCACACTGTAGGCTTTTTCTGGCGTAAAAATCCCCAAATGCAGACAATGACCGGGGTTAGACGTAATACTATCAACCTGCTTACCGTCACCATCCAAAGCCAAAGCGCAGAAATCTTGCTCTTCTAGCCAAAAATCTCGGTTAAAACGCACCTTGAGTTTTTTAGCTTCTTCTTGCCAGCGTTCAGCTAAGTCAAGGCGTTTCTTAATTTTAGCTATATCCGCCAAGCGCGTCTTTGCCGCATAAACATAAGCTTGGACTTCACTTAAAGCTATGGGGCCGTTGGCTAGTTCTCCCTTCCGGTCTACAATACAGTCGCCAGAATCTTTCCAACCTTGGTTAGCTAGTCCCCGTTGAGATTTGCAATAGTAGGTGAGATAACCAGTAGCTTCCAGATTCCGATCAATCCAGTCCATAGCCGCCAGTGCATTCGGCCAAAGTTGCTCTAGAGTTTCCTGATCATGAGTCCAAGCGTAGTATTCAGCATACAACATCAGCCACAGGGGAGTAGCATCGACAGTGCCGTAGTAGGGTGTATGAGGGATTTCTTGACAGCGAGCCATTTCACCCAAGCGCAACTCGTGTAAAATCTTCCCTGGTTCTTCTTCCCGCCAGTCATCCTCAACCTTACCTTGATATTCTGCCAATAACATCAAGGTTTCTTTGGCAATTTGGGGATTAAGCATCAGGGTTTGAGAAGCTGTAATCAGGGAATCTCGCCCAAACAGTGTAGAAAACCAAGGTACACCCGCCGATACAGTTTTATACTTGCCAATAGACTGACGCAGTAAATACATATCCTGTTCAGCGCGTTCAAGGACACGATTAAACAGGCTTTTATCTGAGCGAATGCTAGTAATTTGTTCTACCCAGTGTTGTTCTTCCATCATCTCAGCTGCTTTAGCCTGTCCTAAAGTCACAGCTGCACTGACATTGGAACTAGAACTGTTGTTAGTCAACAAATTCACTCGATAGCCCAACTTTTGGGTAGCGTGAGAAGGTAACTCTAGCCGCCAAACCGCCGTGTAACCCTTGAAATAGTCTGGTTGACGATACTGAAACTGGATGCGGGATTCCATCACCAAACCATCTAAACCTTGATAGGCGAGGGTTAAAAACTCATTTTTCGGGGCTGAAGGGTGAGTTGATGCCGGAGAAACACCATCAGGATGAAAAGTGGTGACATTTTCAGAGATGGGTTCTACTTGGCGTAAAAGCTTACCCCGTTTTTCGCGGTCATAACCCCGGACTTCAAATAAATCGGCAAAATCGGCATCAAAGCTGATACTGAGTTCAAAACTGACGGTGGTTGTACTGTAATTGGCTACCTCGATTTCTTCAAATAATGCGCCATTGAGTACTATTTCCCGGCGAATCCCCACAGTATCAGCCGTCATGCGTTCATCGATTCTGGGGTTAGTACACAACACTGACAGAGAAAAGCCTTTTTCCGCCGTGCTGCTGAGGAGGACAGGCGATCGCCCGTCGATTTGCAATTCCAGACGACTCAGAAACCGCGTATCACAGCAAAATAAACCCATGCTGGGATTACCGCCATCATGGAGGGAACAACCAGAAATGTTCCCCATTGTGTCTGTCACCAAAAATAGATCATCATCCTTCACCGTCAGCGTTGGCTGAGGTCTTTCACTCACCACACAAGGCCACTCTGGGATAGGTAATTGATCAGCAGGGATAAAGGTTTTTCCATCCAATAAAACTTTTTCCGGGGTTGTCAGTGTATCCGGTGTCATTAGCCAAAATTCCGTGTACAGGTCAAGTCTAAACTTTTGCGATCAGATTCAGCGTCAACAGCCAAACTATGCTAGGACAAATTCACAAGAGCTATTACAGATCGATAAATACTCACTTAGTGCTGGCAGAAAACCAGACATAAAACCCACATCATAAGTTTATAAATTTATCTTGTTTAAATCAGAAGTCAAGCTTGAAAAAGTCGTGCTTTCAGTCGTTTTATCCCAAGAAAAGCCAAAACAGCATTGATAAGTGCTAACACTTACCCAAGATACAACAATATCCAAATTTAGGCAGAACCTAGATTTTTGAGATGAGGGAGTAGGGGGAGTAGGGGAGATTTTTCCCCAAAATTCTTTAATTTTGTAGGTGCAAGCCTTCCCTATGGCGGGGTAAGCCTAGCCGCAAGCTATGGGCGAATTGGGAATTTTGTAGGCGTAAGCCTACCCGCAGGGTATTTTAAATTGATTTCCAATTGGCAAAACTTCCCAATCAATTGCTTGATAAGCAGAGTGTTTGAGAATGTATAGTGGGCTTAGGAGCTTATTTTTTTCAATATCACGATGCCAGCAAATGGATTAAGAAAAACTGCGGTGAACACTAAAGTGGCTATAACGTGCCTAGACATAGGACACGTTTAAGCGTAAACCACAAATACATTGCCGACAGTGTTGTTTAAAATTATTTACATTTCGCAACTTTCTATTTAACTTGAGAGAACGTTGTAATTTGTAAAATGCAGATGTGACGTGGATATATTTCAGATTGGGCTTATTTAAAGATATTCATGAGCATTTCAACTTCTGTGCTGAGTGATCTGCTACAGTCCCTACCTTACCTGCGACCCCAGCTATACTTTAAGGCTTCATTAACAGCCCTATCCCACGCAATGGAAGATCAGGTTTTGGCTGCGACTTTAGATCAGCCCTTAGTAATTGCTAGTTTTCAACGAGAGAGATTCTATCGCCAAGAAGCTCACCGTTATCAGCGTTTATCTCAACGCAGTAACCAAATATACGTATTAGCTGCGCCAGAAACTGATTTTAGCAATAGCTCAGGATACTATGAAAAGGTGGCGTTTGAACCGGAAGATGCTTTAAGCCAAGAGTGGCATTTGGTAGTAATTGCTGATAATTATGCTACTTGCTTAGTGTGTCGGGAAAGTCTGGGTTCAATCACTAAGAATCAGCAAGTGCCTGACTGGTTTCCTCATTTAGAGATGGACACGGGGAGGCGATTTGAGGGAATTTGGACATCAGAACGGGGAGTCAGTATCAAAGCAGCCCAATTGCTCTTAGACAGGATTTTGGTTTACAGACCAGAGTTAGCAAGCAAAGTTGAGCGCGTGTGTCAGCGATTTGGTATTGGTGATCGTAACAGTAACAAATCTACAAGTATTATTGCTGAATATGCTTGTGATATTGATACAGACCCCTTTGTCCAACGTTTAGTTACTTACCTACAAGCTAGTCAGTATAAATTACATAAAGCTTACCGTTCTATCGCTGCCCAAGCACGAAAGGAACGTTTAGTCAACTCTATTAGTACCGCAATTCGGCGATCGCTTGACCCGCATCAAGTATTACAAATCGCGGCGCAAGAACTAGGGCAACACCTGGGGGCGAGTCGTTGCTTAATTTACCGCGCTCAAGCCTCGGATGCCCAAGCTACGATTGAGCATGAGTTTTTGATGCCTGGGGTAGTGTCCATTTACGGGGAAACCTGGGAGTTAAAGAACAATAGCCTATTTCAAGAAGTGGTAGAACAAGGTGAAGGTGTTTGTGTCAGTGATACGGTAAATGATTTTCGCGTCACCAGTTCCCCAACACTGTCCTTGATTGTGAAAAAATTTGGCGTGCGTTCTTGGTTGATCGAACCAGTATTATTTCAGGGGCGACTGTTAGGGATTGTCGAGTTACACTACTGCACTGTACCGCCGCATCAATGGCAACAAGGAGAATTGGATTTAGTAGAAGCGATCACTACCCAAATTGGAGCCGCTTTAATCCAAGCTGAAGCCTATGCTAACTTAGAAGTCCTCAACCAGCAACTAGAAGCCCTAGACCGCACCCGCAGCAACCTGATCGCTATCACCGGACATGAACTTCGCACACCTTTATCAACAATTCAAGTGTGTCTAGAAAGTCTCGCCACTGAGCCAGATATGCCCTTAGAATTACGTCAGGTAATGCTGCATACGGCTCTAGATGACTCGGAACGGATGCGAAAACTCGTACAGGATTTCTTGACTCTTTCTAACCTAGAAAGTGGTCGCGTAGAATGGCATCCAGAAACTTTGACTTTACAAGAATGTGTAGATTTAGCACTCAGTCGCCTGAAAACCCGTACCACAACTGAAAAACCACCGCATATTATCGCAGAAATCGCCGAAAATTTACCTTTGATTAAAGCTGATGGTGATTGGTTAGTAGAAGTATTAGCAAAACTGATAGATAATGCTTGTAAATTTACCCCCAACCAAGGGTTAATTACCATCAATGCCAATCACAATGGCGATCGCATGGTAGAAGTGACAGTAGCTGATACCGGGCGCGGGATTGAACCTAATCGTCTAGAAGTCGTCTTTGACCGTTTCTACCAAGAAGAGGGGGCTTTGCGGCGAACTGCTGGCGGTACAGGGCTAGGTTTGGCGATTTGCCGCCAAATCGTCAACGGTTGGGGCGGGAAAATTTGGGCAGAATCAAGCGGTAAAGATCAAGGTAGTCAGTTTCATTTCACCGTTCCCATTGTTCAGGGTAGCCAAGAGGACAGTCGCTCTAAGGTTAAGAAACGGGGGAGTAGAGAGTAGGGGAAGCAGGGGAAGCAGGGGAAGCAGGGGAAGCAGGGGAAGCAGGGGAAGCAGGGGAGCAGGGGAGATTTTTCCCAAAAAACTCTGGAATTTTGAATTTTGAATTTTGTAGGCTTGCCTTCCCGTAGGGTATTTTGAATTGATTTGTCCCCAATCCCTATTCAAAAATCAAAATTGACGAACAACTGTTACAGACTGTGACGCGATCGCAATATCATGTTGATGACGGTGTTAGGATGCCCTAAAAACAAAAAGTTGAGAGAATACCCTATGGCAGAAACACTTTCTGGACAAACTCCACTATTTGCGGGCAGCACAGGCGGCTTGCTCTCCAAAGCACAAGTAGAGGAAAAATACGCGATCACCTGGACTAGCCCCAAGCAGCAAGTTTTTGAACTGCCCACCGGCGGTGCAGCTACTATGCTGGAAGGCCAAAACCTCCTATACTTGGCTCGGAAAGAATATGGTATTGCTCTAGGCGGTCAACTCCGGAAATTCAAAATCACAGACTATAAAATTTACCGGATTCTGCCCAGTGGCGAAACTACCTTTATTCACCCTGCTGATGGCGTATTCCCAGAAAAAGTCAATGCTGGCCGTGAAAAAGTCCGTCACGTTCCCCGCAGCATTGGGGAAAATCCCAACCCTGCACAACTGAAATTCTCTGGTAAAGCTACCTACGATGCGTAGTAACTAGGGACTAGGGACTGGAGACTGGGGACTAGGAAGCAGCAGAGGGACTTGAGGCGCACAGGAGAATATTATCCTATATGCCCAATTTCCCATGCCCATTACCCAATCCCCAGTACCCAGTCCCCAACCCCCAATCCCCAATCTCCAATTCCCAATTTGCCGATGATATTCCCCGATTTTTCCGAATTCTCTCAACTAGCTACACAAGGTAATTTTGTGCCAGTGTATCAGGAATGGGTCGCAGACCTAGATACGCCTGTTTCTGCTTGGTACAAAGTTTGTGCCGGACAACCTTATAGCTTTTTGCTGGAATCGGTGGAAGGTGGGGAAAAAATTGGGCGTTACAGTTTGGTGGGTTGTGATCCGCTTTGGATTTTAGAAGCTAGGGGTGACTCTACCACCCAGACACACCGCGACGGTTCACAAGTTAAATTTACAGGAGATCCGTTTACAGCTTTAGCTTACTGTCTTGCTCCTTTTGAGCCGGTGAAATTACCCCAATTACCCCCAGGCATCGGGGGATTATTCGGATTTTGGGGTTATGAGTTGATTCGCTGGATTGAGCCGCGTGTCCCTGTACATCCACAAGATGAGCGCAACATTCCTGATGGTTTGTGGATGCAGGTAGACCACTTATTGATTTTTGACCAAGTAAAGCGGAAAATTTGGGCGATCGCCTATGCTGATTTACGTGATCCAACAGTCGATATCAAGGCAGCATATCAACAAGCTTGCGATCGCGTCACCCAAATGGTGAGTAAACTATCTTTGCCCCTATCACCAGAAAAAACTATCTTGGCATGGACACCCCCAAGTAGTAACAATATTGGGGAAGCACCACAATATAGCAGCAACTTCACCCGTTCCGAATTTTGCGCTAACGTCGAAAAAGCTAAAGAATACATCAAAGCTGGGGATATTTTTCAAGTCGTGATTTCCCAGCGACTGTCTACACAATACACAGGTGATCCATTCTCGCTGTATCGTTCCCTGCGTCAAATTAATCCTTCGCCTTACATGGCGTATTTTCACTTCCAAGATTGGCAAATTATCGGCTCTAGTCCCGAAGTCATGGTCAAAGCAGAACGGGATGCAGATGATGAGATAATAGCTACAGTTCGTCCAATTGCGGGAACACGTCCACGGGGTAAAACTACCAAGGAAGATTTAGCCTTAGCCGCAGATTTATTAGCAGATCCCAAGGAAATTGCTGAACACGTGATGTTAGTAGATTTAGGGCGGAATGATTTAGGGCGTGTTTGTGAAAGTGGTAGCGTTAAAGTTGATGAATTAATGGTAGTTGAACGCTATTCTCATGTGATGCACATTGTCAGCAATGTGGTAGGGAAATTAGCTCTAAAGAAAACTGCTTGGGATTTATTAAAGGCTTGTTTTCCGGCGGGTACGGTTAGCGGTGCGCCGAAAATTCGGGCGATGGAGATTATTAATGAGTTGGAACCGAGTCGTCGGGGTGTGTATTCTGGGGTATATGGATATTATGATTTTGAAGGTCAATTAAATAGTGCGATCGCTATTCGTACTATGGTTGTTAAAGATAATACGGTGACTGTGCAAGCTGGCGCGGGTTTGGTGGCTGATTCTGAGCCTGAGAAGGAATATGAGGAAACTTTAAATAAGGCTAGAGGTTTGCTTGTGGCGATTCGTTGTTTACAGTAAATGTGCTGTGTTAGCGGGTTTCTTTTTTTAACGCAGAGGAGCGCGGAGGTAAACGCAAAGGAACGCTGAGGTTTTTTGAGGGTGGTTTGTTTGGTGTTATGAAGTAGGGATGTTGCGGAGTTTGGTGGGTTTTAGCCATGCAAATATTTCTGTAACAGGCAATTAAATTTATCTATTCTCATGACAAACTCTTTAAACTCTCTGCGTCTGTGCGCCTCTGCATGATAAAAATAGTCCGACAACTATACAAAGCGATTTTTCTAATTCCAACCCTACCTAAATCCCTTAATTCATACAAAAAACTAACGATGTGCATTTACATAACGCATCTCAAACCGACTCTGTTCCCACAATGGTAATAAAGCCTGTTTGGCAGCATTTAACTGAGATTGTGAAAATCTAATTCTACCATGTTCAATAATCCAGATAAAAATCCTAGTCATTAAATCTGCTTTGAAACTTTCCTCATACTGATAATTATTTATCCTACCGACTTGAGCATCTAAATAAGACAAAGCGTCTTTAAAATTCCATTTATAAAAATTACTATTCATTCTATCTTTTGTGTTACCTACCTCCATTAACGACAAGTTGCGGATAATATAATCTATACCTGCTATCGCTGAGTCAGTATTTCGCACTAAGTTTGTGATTGCTTGGTAATATTCTCTCAGCAAAAAACTAGGAATATTCTCAACATAATTCTGTAACCATGTTTGTATATCTTGCAAATAAGGTATTAGTTCTCTAATATCATGAATTTCTGCAATGGGTGTGCGGTCATTATCATAATCTGCTATATTCTTCTTTAATTCTGCTGCTGATAGTTGATATTTTTGGGAGTAGTAATCAATTACTTTGGGAATAAAACTGTTTAATAACCACTCTTTTGTATATTTAGCTGTCCAAGTTCCCCGTCTTCCTATATCTTGCTTCCATGAATTAATTTCACCTGTTTCTAGTGATTGTAGGTGAATTTCATTGATTTCATAAACAATATTAATGATGCCGTTGGGTAATAAAGATAAATAATTAACTGGACAAGGTAAAATAAACGCATGATCACGAATTCCTCGACTCACACGAATAGACATTTCTTCTTGTTGAAATAAATGCCATTCTGTTTTACCTTGTATATAATTAAATTCATTAGCAAAATTGTGCATTAATCGCCAGAGTTTGGCATCTACAGAAAACAGATGAAATCCCCGAATTCCTAAAAATTCTACAAATTCAAAATCCCAGGTTTCTAAACTATTCTCACATTCGATAATTGATTGTTTGTATTCTTGACACACCACATCAAGACACAAGCATAAATCTAGTGTTTCGACATCAGATAAAATGACTGTGGTTTGTCCTAAAGAAATTTCAAACGCGTTACTATCTATTTGTTTGATAAATCTCCGACATCCCCACTCAGGACGAGTGTTTAAACCTGTGATTAATTGTCCTAAAATATCCTGATGATTTAATTGAATTTTTAAGCCTCTGAGAATTACACCACTGAATTGAATTTGACAATTCCCTTCTTTAAAAGCTTTGGGAAGATTACACTCGATAACTACTTTTGGTTTTGCTACAATTAAGCGATCGCCTTCTCGCACAATTTCCGGTTTAAAATCAGTTCTATCTACAATCTCTTGTAAATCATACCGTCGTAAATGTTTTTCAATCAGATTATACTGTGAATATCTCAAAAGATTAACTGTATCTTTATCAATAGTTTTAATAGTATAAAAGTTAAATTCATTATAAAATTCTAAAGCTGTTGAATTAAGTTTCAATGAATAAACATTTTTATCATATATACATTCTTCTTTATGATATTTAAAATACTTAAAAATTTTGATTTGATGCCCGTTAGTAATTACAAATAATAAGGGTTTAAGATAAGTGCTATGAAATATCGCTTGTTCTATAGCTGATTGAAAGTTATTGGCTTTCGGTTCTAAAAATACAACAATAATCAAAGATGTTTCAGCATTTTGTTGAGCTACATCATCATGAGCAAAATAAATTTTGACATCTTCTAGCTTTTTCTCTTGATTTGGCTGATTGTCACTATTTAAGTTATATTTACTAACACAACATTTATCTGGATAAGATAAATAACGAAATAACGGGATAACAAAATTTTTTTCTACATCCTCTTTGTTATGTAAACACCGATAATCAAATGTTTGTATCCATTGTATAAACTCTTTACTTGCATCAGTGGTTGACATTTGTTAATCCACCTGCTTGGATAAAATAATTGTTTATATGCTTGATCTACTTAGCAATTTATCAAGTCAGTGTGGATGCCATAGTGCATGATAAATACTGTACAAAATTTGACAGATAATATACAACTCCACCAGATGTTATGCTGTTTGAATCTGAGCCAATTCAAATTATTTATTCACTAAAATTAGTAACTATTCAGACGGAATTAATTAAGTTTACTAAAATTCAAATAAATTTAATTAAATTTTGATGTTACCGAAGAAATGGGTTTGAGGTTCCCCGTCCTTCTAGGACGGCTTTCTGATAGAATAGCAGAAGCAGGCAGGGCATTGTCTGTTGGGCGAGGCGATATAAGACGGGCAAAGCCTGCAATCGCTGGTTGAACCTAGAATCTCCGCCCTTCTAGGGTGGGGAGTATGTCAACAGTCACCTGAAAGATAACGTCATAAAGGCACAGTCTGACTGTGCCTTGATGTTGTTTAACTGGGATGGGAAGGTGAAGATTACACCAACGCCGCCACCTGTTCTAATAAACCTTTGAATAAAGTCAAGCCATCACTACCGCCAAGCATAGAATCAGCTGCTCTTTCTGGGTGTGGCATCATACCTACAACATTACCTTGACGATTGCAAATCCCAGCAATGTTGTTTAATGAACCGTTGGGATTGTCTCCAGCATAACGCAACACCACTTGCCCATGCTCTTCAATTTCAGATAAAGTTGCTTGATCAGCGTAAAATCTTCCTTCACCGTGGGCAATGGGTAAGGTGATAATTTCACCAGTGGTGTAAGCTTGAGTCCAAGGACTACTTGTATTCTCAACTTTTAAAGGTACGCGATCGCAGATAAAATGCAAATCCCGATTTCTTGTCAATATCCCCGGCAAAAGTCCGGCTTCAGTTAACACCTGGAAACCGTTACAAATACCCAAGACTAACTTACCCTTCTGTGCATGGCTAACTACCTGCTGCATCACCGGCGAAAACCGCGCGATCGCACCACAGCGTAAATAATCGCCGTAACTAAATCCCCCTGGTACAATAATCGCATCTAAGTCATCGATATCCGTGTCTTGATGCCAAACCATGCGCGTGGGTTGCCCTAGTATGTCTCTGGTGACATAAGCCACATCGCGATCGCAATTAGAACCTGGAAAAACTACTACACCAAATTTCATGATTAGTCCATAGTCAATAGTCAATGGGGATTGGAAGGGATGGGATTTTTCCCCTTCGCTTCCTCTGCTCCTTTGCCTCTCATCTCCCCCTACTTGCCCTTAAAACACTCCCGTTTGGGTTTCGACTTCAATCAAATCAAAACGGTAATTTTCGATCACAGGATTAGCTAACATTTGATCGCAGATGCGTTCCATGTCTTGACGCGCTTTACTCTCATCAGATGAGGTAATCGTTAATTCAATGTACTTACCAATCCGCACATTTTCTACGTTGCCGTATCCCATTTGCTTTAGACCAGATTGTACAGCCACACCAGCCGGATCTAAGACTGAAGGACGAAGAGTTACAAAAATTTTGGCTAAATACTTGCTTTGCACGGGCTTTTTTTGAATACTGCGATCGCTATACTTTGACGACTCACCGCCCTAAAAGTTCGGTGATTCTTGGGCTGATCACTGCCTCCACTAGCAATGCTAATCTTGGTCTTACACGATCATGTCTAGCTCGACTACACCCTTTAGGGGCAAGCCTCTTGACGAGCTACTCCCACAAGCGTTAATTTGGACGCGCCCCGCCCTATTTGATTTTTTCTGTCCTTACAGTACGGAGTAGGACGTTTTCCCTGTTTCCTCTCTTCCCTGCGGGACGCTACGCGAACGAGACGCTTCGCGAACATCGTTCTCACGGTCAGCGACCTAAATAATATTTTACCAAAAAGCAGTCGTAGAATGACGGGGTTTTAGACCTTTTTTTCGATAACTTTCTGCCCCAACTAAGTAAAAATAAGATTATGGAACAGTTAGTGTTGATTGATTGAGTTAGCCAGTATCACAGTTCCAACTACAGTGGCAAATTATCAAAATGTCTATGAGAGCCATCCGCACCCGCAGCCAAGAGCGAATTTTAAACCTGCTGCAAACCGTCAAACAAGGTATTTCCGCCCAGGATATTTACGTGGAACTACGTAATCGTAATCAAAGTATGGGTTTAGCTACGGTTTATCGCTCCTTGGAAGCCTTAAAGCTCGAAGGTTTGGTACAAGTACGTACTTTGTCTAACGGGGAAGCGTTGTATAGTCTAGTACACCAAGACAAACATCATCTTACTTGCTTGCAATGTGGTGCGTCAATTCCCATTCATCAATGCCCTGTGCATGATTTAGAAGCGCAACTACAAGCCACCCACAAATTTAAAATTTTTTACCACACCCTAGAGTTTTTCGGCTTGTGTGGTAAATGTCAAATGAATCATGCAAGTGATATTAGTTCATAGTCAAAAGTCAAAAGTCCACCACTCAAAGTAAAAATACTTCACCAATGACTAATGACTAATGACTAATGACTAATGACTAATGACTAATGACTAATGACTAATGACTAATGACTAACGCCCATTGCCGACAACATTCGTTTGCGTATCTGAAACAATAGAGCGTATACCTTCCAAGGTAGCAGGGATAGTACGCGGGTCGATAAACATCACCTTGCTACTATCGCTCTTACCGATAGTAGAACCCATATCTAGATAGCCTAAAGCTAACAACACTTCTAATGCTGGACGGGCGGTAGAATTGGAGTTGATTTTTTGGGATATAATTTCTGCGGATTCTGCGATCGCCTGAGCTTTGAGAACTTGTTGTTGACGTTCCGCTTGCGCTTTCATGACGATGGCTTTTTGTTCCGCCTCTGCCTGTAAAATTACAGACTTTTGCCGAGCTTCTGCATCTAAAATTTGGGCTTCCGCTTTACCTCTGGCACTATTAACAGCCGCTTCTCGCTCACCTTCAGAATTTAAAATTGCTGCCCGTCTGCGGCGTTCGGCTGACATTTGCAACTCCATCGACTCTCGCACCGCCTGAGAAGGTATAATATCTCGCAGTTCTACCCGCGTCACCTTCACACCCCAAGGATCAGTAGCAATATCCAAATCTCTTAACAAAATCTCATTAATTTGGGCGCGGGCGGTAAAAGTTTCGTCTAATTCCAATTGTCCCATTTCCGAGCGAATTTGAGTTAACACCAAATTCACCATTGCCGACTGGAGATTTTCTACCTTATACCAGGCTTTTTCCATATCCACAATCCGCCAATACACCACTGCATCCACTTCAATACCTACGTTGTCACGGGTGATACATTTTTGGGGTGGAATATCTAAAACTTTCTCTCGAATAGTTTCTTGATAGACAATTTTATCTAAAAAAGGAATAACAAAGTTCAGCCCAGGCTCAAGTTTTTTGTTATAACTACCTAATCTTTCTACTAACGCTGCATTACCCTGATTGACGACTTTAACAGAACCAGCAACGGCAGAACCCCCCAGTGCCAAAAATACAAGTAAAAAAAAGTTTTCTAACATTTATCGCTGCTCCTGAGTTTTTTGAACTAATGACTAATGACTAATGACTAACAACTAAAGACTATGCAACAAATTTTCTGGCATCACAATCAATGTAGTACCTTCCCTTCTAACTACATAAACCCTTTGATGCGCTGGAATGCTGAGTTGTTCGTCGTCGCATAACGCCCGCCAAGAATTGCCTTCGTAGAGAATGCGCCCTGTTTTACCTGCTGGAATTTCCGTTAAAGTCTCGGCTATAATTGCATCTTGAATTTTTGACTTGCGTCGTCGCGGTTGCAAAAACCGCCGAGAAAATAAAACCAACAAGGTAGAAAGCAATAGCCAAGCTATAACTTGCAACCATAAACTCGTCACACCGAATTGAGATAGCAGTGCCACAATTAAGGCACTAATACCCATCATGAAGGCGATAAAAGCCGACGGTAAAAATAGTTCTGTTAAACACAGTGCTGAACCTGCCACGAGCCAGATTAAAGTAGAACTCGGCATAGCTTCAACCTAGACACTACATCATGCAACGTACATTTATAAATATCTGAGAGTAGATACATACCGACACTAGCGGTTTACAGAAAAACTTAGTCTTTTTTGCAAATAATTGTGATTAAATTCAGTAACAATCTGTAGTCAGGACTAGACACATCCAGTCTATTCTAGGCTGCAAGTCTTTGACAGCTAAATTTAATCGAAATTCACAAGCCGATTTATTTTTAAATAAATACTTATGATTTCTACTCAAAGAGTAATTTACTGTATAAATCCAGACTGCGATAATCCGATTAATTCTGTGGGTGATCTGGTTTGTGCCAGTTGTCAAACTCCCTTGGTTTACCGTTATCTCTGGGCTACTGGCTCATTAACGGCGAAAACTCCCCTAGGTACAAAATTAGTAGATAGATATGAGGCGATCGCACAGCAAATTTACTTAGATACTCAACCAAGACTACCGCCAGCTATCCCCGCAGAATTACCACCAGTAGTTATTCCGTATTTACGCCTACAATCAGAGCGTTTGCACCTTCCCCAACCCTATGGCTTTGTTTCCAATGGGGAAGAAGGTACAAATGATATTCTGCTGCTAGAAAATGTCCCCATCGATGAGCAAGGAAATCTTTACCCCTGCCTTACCGCAGCTTGGCAGCAAGCCAAAGCAGTCAGACAAGTTTATTGGCTCTGGCAAATTCTTCAACTTTGGACACCGTTATCAAAATTCGGGCAGGCGCAAAGTTTACTCATCCCAGACAACCTGCGAGTTCAAGGTTGGTGTGTGCGACTTTTAGAACTACACACCACAACCAGTTCACCGCCTAGGTTACTGGATTTAGCCGACGCGTGGCAGCCTCTAGTAGAAGCCGCTAATCAGGCGATAGTCTCAGAATTAAGGCATATAGTCCAGCTAATGACTAACTCTGAGGTAGAGTTAGACACTATTAAAACTCAACTTAATAGTTTATTGCTCTCAACAGCCGCAGAATTACCATTAAATCTGAAGGTAGTAGGGGCTACAGATATAGGAATCCAACAACAACAAAATGAAGACACTTGTTACCCCAACACTAACGATAATCCAGATGATTCATTATTGCCTCATTTGTCTATTGTTTGCGATGGTATTGGGGGACATCAAGGCGGCGAAGTAGCAAGTCAATTAGCAATCCAGTCTTTAAAATTACAAATCCGTGCTTTATTAGCAGAGGTAGCCGAACAAACTGAACTTGTGCCACCCAAATTGTTACAAGAACAGTTAGAGGCTTGCATCAGGGTAGTGAATAACCTGATTAGCTCCCGTAATGACGAACTGAAACGCCAAGGCAGAGAACGAATGGCGACAACTCTGGTGATGGCTTTACAAGTGCCGCAACGAGCCTTGAAACAGTCTGGTGGGCAGTCTAACAACGCCCATGAGCTTTACTTGGCTAGTGTGGGTGATAGTCGCGCTTACTGGATAACTCGTAACTACTGCCAACAACTTACCATAGATAATGATGTGGCAACTAGGGAGGTGCGCTTGGCACGGGCTATGTATCGTCAAGCACTCCAAAAACCAGAGGCTCACGCCTTAACTCAAGCCTTGGGTATTAGAGATGCGGAAGGCTTAAGGTTGGTAATTCAAAGGTTTATCTTGGATGAAGATGGTATATTACTACTGTGTTCAGATGGTTTAAGTGATAACAATTTAGTAGAAAAATATTGGCAGGATTACGCATTACCTGTATTAACAGGACAGTTGGCGGTGGAAGATGCCGTCCGTGAATGGATTAATTTAGCCAACGAAAAAAATGGTCATGATAATACTTCAGTGGTGCTGACTTTTTGCCGGATTGCCAAAGACTCCTTAGTGCCGATACCGCCGCCACCACCGCCACCAGTAGCAATTCCGCCATCAGAACCACCAGAAACCGAAGTATCTGCTTTGGCAGAAATTGAAGCAGAATCTGACTTGGCAGAAATTGCACAAACAACATTAACAGAAAGTTCTCAAGCACTGTTAAATTTGGATTTGGCAGAGGATGAACCCAGCCCAGCCCCAGCGCAAAAACCAACTCGTCAACGTCAGCCTTTTTTACTGCTAGGAGGATTATTCGCTTTGCTAGTAGCGGGGACTGGAATCGGACTGTTTGCTTGGTGGCAACTCCATCCGCAAACTTTGCAACAAATGTGCCGAAAATTACCCTCTAGTGTCCAACAACTTTGTCCACCACAGGAATGATTTTTCTGTCCTGTTGACACTCCCACGGCTAAAAGCCGATGGGATTCTTGATTCATCCAGTCCACTTACCATAATCAGTTTCCTAATTACGCCAGAGGTGGGTCTGTCCACAAGCTTTTTACTCCATTACAGAAGCCAGATCCGGTATGCCGTTAAACTAAACTTGCTTAAATCTGTTCAAAGACTTAAGACGTTAGCTTCCTGTTTCATTCTGGTAATGTCGGCATTATCCAGTCCACAGGCTTAAAATCGGGCGTAACTCACCCTATTTTGGAGTTTTTACATTGAGAGGCTTTGCTACTTTACTCCCTGATTTTCAGCCATTTAAAATTTCTGGATTTTCTCAATTACCTTGCTACAGGCTGGCTACTCTCAAAAGTTTTGTACAGGTTCTCAAGCCTAAAATTTTTTTAGCTTGGTTTTCGCTTATCCCTAATCATAGTGGATTTTGAGTAAGTTTGAGCAAGTTTTTCAGCACTGTTTAATTCCCCTGACCACTATAATAAAGATACCTTTTTATGTGGTATCTTGATCTGCCTAAACCTGAGATTTTTATAACTTTTCGTGTAACAGAGGCAGAAAAAGAATTGCTCAAACAATATTGTGACCAAAAATGCACAACCCAAACCGACATTTTACGGGAATTGATTAGAGGACTAAGACGGCGGAAGACAGCCGCAACGCATTCATGAGGGCAGTTCCGTGGGCGGGTTTCCCGACTTGAGGAAACTGCCCGTCCCCACCCCTTAAGGACGTAACAGGCTGAAAATTTTTTGGATTTTCAGCCTGTTACTGGTGGGCTTTCTGCTCCAATACTTGTAAAGTGCTATGTACTGAGTTTTGAGTTATGAGTTCCGATTGTTGTAGAATTGAATTTATCGTTAAAGCGCAAATCAAGAGCAAAGTGGGTTTTTCTTGCCCTGTTTGCCTATCTAACCTCGAAAATGTACTTTTAAACCACCTGTGGGAGTGAACAAGTGCATTGATGAGAAAAAGCGTTGTGGATTACCCTGCCACTCAACTGCTGCTTGGCGACAACTGTCGTACCTACGAGTAGCCGCAAAAGCGTTTATGCAGTTTGCGCTTGATTGCTAGCAGGGACTAGGAAATACAGGGTTTTCCCGCGTAAACCTGTTAATACATTATAAGTCTAATCAGAAATTCTGATGTTGCTGATTAATCATTCTCACAGCCTGCACGGGCAGGCTTTGTTTATATAACAGGTACAGAAGCGTGAAATAAAGCATCTGTCAAGATTGACGCTATGGAAGTGACTGTTGTCAACAGTTTATGGGTAAAAAGTCAGTTAGTTGAGTGAGGGTTGGTTGTGGAGACACTTGTAGAACAGCAAAAGCAAGGTAAAAATATTGATATGAAAGTAGGCGATCGCGTCCGTGTTAAAGAGTCGGTGGTAGTTTATCATCATCCTGAACATCGTGGTAAAGCTTTTGACATCAAAGGCATAGAAGGCGAAATTGTGCAGATTGTCACTCAATGGCAAGGTAGACCTGTGAGTGCTAATTTCCCCTTGTTAGTCCAAGTGAGTAAAAAATTTAAAGTCCACTTGCGAGAAAATGAAATCGAACTAATCTAAATTGATGATTGGCGGCGAAACAACCTGAAAATATTCAATTCGCCGCGCATTTTTTTGAGTTCTTGACGGTGTTGTTCGGCAGTCTGGTTATACCATTCACAATAACGCTGAAACTCTAAGCGCGTTTGCACTTCATAATAAAACTGCTTAGTTGTATGGTATGTAGCGAAACCTTCGTCAACTTCCGGTGGCAGTCCAGGTATGATGTGAGGCAGATTTTCAGACATAGTTTTTAGGGACTCTTGATTGGGGACTGGGGACTAATAACTAATAACTAATAACTAATGACTAATGACTAAGAATTACAGCCAACCGCGTAACCAATAGACGAAAGTACCGATATATTCTTTGAGGGCATTAGTAAATTGGTGTAAGTTGTCCGTATCCGGTAATAAACTCAGGATGGCGGCTTTAGGAGTTCTGCTAATTTCTTGTAATTCATTTTGGCTCACAAGAAAGTCAGTTGGGGCGGGGATAGCATCAATACCTTGACGCTGAAAAATTTTGAGCGATCGCGGTGTATGTATCGCTGAAGTTACCAACAGTATCTGACGAATACCACGAGCATCGAGAATTTTTTTCACATTGACGGCATTTTGATAGGTATTCAGGGAGTCTGGTTCTTGAATCAGTGCCTCAGATGGGATACCGATAGATGTCAGGATATCCGCCATATCTGCTGATTCTGGGGAACCACTACCACGCCAATCAATACGTCCGCCACTCAGTACGATTATAGGAGCTTTTTTTTGGCGATATAGTTGAGCCGCATAAATTACGCGATCGCCTTGTTCAGCTAAATCTACCCCAGGGCGAGGCGGAAAGGCTGATTTAGTGGCACCTCCCAATACTACAATTGCGTCAGCCGTAGGCAACTGTGCCGGTGGCATATTTTGCCATTCTAGCGATCGCACTAAGTATTTTGCCACCCAAGCATTACTACAGAGTAATAATACAACTAACGCCAAAGAGACGGCGATCGCTGCTATACGTGGTCTTTTCCACAGCGTAAATAATGCCACTACTAAACTGATACTCGCTAGTCCCAAAGGATAGAAAAATAGTGGCAGTAATTTAGAGAGATATAAGAACATATTAGGGGATAGGGAATAGGACAGGGGAACAATAGAGAAGAACTTTTCCCAATGACTAATGACTAATGACTAATAACTAATAACTATTTATTCCAAAACTTGAAATTAAAACTTCCAGGTGTGCGACGATAACGACGGCTAGCCCTTCTGGTTTGCCGTCTGGTGATTCTATCGGTAGACTGTTCACCTTCCACTGTTTCTACAGTTTCTACTGGTAATTGAGTTCTAGTTTCTTCCTGACTTCTCCACCAAGCAATAATCCAACCCCCACCTACAGCACCTACAGCACCTAACAAAATACTCATAGGTGCTGGATATCCTAACAACCCAAACCCTAGCAAGAAAAATAACCAATATTTTAGTCCGGCATCAATACCATCAGAGGAGGGGACTGTGGGGGGCTGAGGACTGGTTTTACTGGCATTAGTAAACCAACCCAAAGCAAACCAACCAAGAATGCCCAGAAACAGGCTCAGGGATATTGGTGTTCCTGTTGTAGTCAATATAAAAGTGATGAATGCCCCAAATAAAAATTGAGTTAGGGACTCAGGTGTGAAATTGAAGAGGTTGTTATTATTTGCCATGAGATAAATAGGGGTGTAGGGATGCTTGTCTGGAGGGGTGTAAGGGACAATTTAATCCTCCTACACCTGCTAATCTATTGGCTAATTAGTTGCTGCAATTGTGTTTGTGGTGGCTCAGTTGTATCCCAATTTTGGACGTAAGGTTTTTCAGCATCAGTAAAGGGTTCTGCTTGCTTGAGTTGGGAATCTAATAAATCAATTGTGGCATCAGCAATATCATGAGTACGGTTGACAAGACGCTGTTTTACTACTTCTAACGGTGCGGTGCAGAATATAATTTGCAGGGGTAGTTGATGCTTTTGAGCTTGTGCGATCGCTTCCTGTCTCAGTGTTTGTTTATCATACTTAGCATCTAAAATCACAGTATAACCTTGATTAGCTAGTATAATCCCCAAATTTAGTAACCGTGCATAGGTTTTCTCGGTCATTTCCGGCGTATACAAATCATCGCCACCACGTTCTTGTAGAGCAATTCCCCCCAAGTGTTTCCTAACCGCATCTGAGCGAATGTGAATTGCTCCCGTTTGTCGTGCTATATATTTTGCGGTTGTACTTTTCCCAGAACCGGATAACCCCGACATTAAAATCAGTTTTCCTGGTTTGGGTTTAGTATACTCCCAAGCTAGTTTGTAATATTGGGCGGCTGTTTTGCTGGCTTCTGCTTTTACCTCCACAGGTACACCAGGATCATCTAATAAAAATGATGTCACCTTCGCCCGTACATAAGACTGACGATTGAGATATATAGGTAATACCTCCAAACCTTCCCAGTCGCCAGTCTGTTCTAAGTAAGTGTTGAGATAAGCATTACTCAAGTCTGGACGCTGCTGGGCTGCCAAATCCATCACCGCGTAAGCAATATCAAACATGACATCGACAAAGCGGAACGGCTCATTAAACTCAATACAATCAAACAACAGTATTTTATCTTGCCACAGACAAATATTTCTCAGGTGCAAATCACCATGACATTCCCGAATGTAGTTATTTTGGATGCGGCGTTGAAATAATTCTTGTTTTGTGGCAAAAAAATCATCGGTGTAAGCTTTGGTTTCCTCAAACTGTTGCTGAGTTTGGGGGCCTCCAATATATTTCTCAGTTTGCTCGTAATTTTCATCAAACGCCACTCTAATTTGCTCTACTTGCCCAAAACTACGAATATAGTCATTAGTCTCAGTTTTAGCGTGATATTGAGCTACTACCCGACCTAATTCTTCGAGGTGTGTCTCGTTTAATTTACCCTGGGCAAACAGTGAACTCAGTAAAGTCTCTTGGGGAAACTGGCACATCTTTAACACGTACTCCACAGGCTCACCCGTTCCTGCGAGAGTGTATTGCTCACCTATCAAAGTTATAGGTAACACTTCCAAATACAGTTCAGCCGCCCCCCGTTGATTTAACCGCAGTTCTTCCTGACAAAAATGTTGGCGTTTCTCTAGTGTGGAAAAGTCCAAAAACCCAAAATTTACTGGTTTTTTTAATTTATAGGCATAATCCCCAGTTAGCAGCACGTAAGAAACATGGGTTTGAATCAGTTGAATCGGTTCTGTCACAGGATGGGGATAGAATCCCGGTTGTAACATTTGCTGAATTAAAGTTGGAAGAGTTACTTCAGTCATAAAAATGTGGGACAAAAATTTAATTTTTTTTGGTTGCTAGTGTCGGTAGTGAGGACTTTAGTCCTCTGTTGTGCTACATCAACTAAATCAGAATTAACGTCCTGAGAAGGGTTGGTAGTGAGGACTTTCGTCCTCTTTATTCAAGGCTACATCAACCAGATAAGGGCTAGAGCCGCTTACTACGAACTTAAAGCCGGAAAAGCCAAACAACAAAAAACCAGGGTTTTACCCCTGGTATCATCAGCAATTATCACAAACTTTAAATGACAAGTTAAGACAAATTTTCTACCAGCCTTAGTTTTTAGCAGTAGCGTAAAAGCTCAGGTGGTAAGGTGTACCCTTGGCTGGATGTTTTTGTACTTCTTTGAGTACAGTTGTACCTTGCCATTGTAGATCGGGAATGTTCAATTCAATTTCTGTTTTGTTAACCGCAGCTGCTTTCAGTAGACGGTCAACGGTTTTAGCATCAATTACTAAGTAAATTGATTCTGTAATGTTGTGACCGTACAAGTTAGCAGGGATAAGTCCAGAACGACGCAAAGCATTGGGTTTGCTTCCTTCTGGTCGTTTTTGAGATTCGACTGTCAGAGCCATACAATTTATCAGTTGTTAGTTGTCATTAGTTATTGGTCATTAGTCATTAGTCATGAGTCATGAGTTTTGACTTGGAACTATTGACTGTTGACTTTTAATTAAGCACTCAGCAAGGAAGCGGGAGTACCATCGGCGTGCAGCAAGGCACGTTTTGGCCCGTGAATGGGGTCTTCGACAATTATGGTTTGATCACGGCTTGCGCCTAAAGAGACGATCGCGATCGGGACTTCCATGAGTTCTGCTAAGAACTTGAGATAGTCCAATGCTTGCTGTGGCAAGTCTTCCAGGGTACGGCATTGTGTTGTTGGCACTTGCCACCCTGGTAAGGTTTTGTAAATCGGACGACAGCGAGCAAACTGACGCGCACTTGTGGGGAAGTGTTCACAGCGTTCGCCGTCAATCTCATAGGCGACGCAAACTTTGATTTCCTCTAACTCGTCGAGGACATCGAGTTTGGTAATCGCCATGCAGTCCATACCGTTAATTCGCACGGCATAACGACCGATGACGGCATCAAACCAGCCACAACGCCGCTTGCGTCCGGTAGTTGTACCGAATTCTGCACCGCGATCGCACAGTAATTCACCTAATTCACCATGCAGTTCGGTGGGAAATGGCCCTTCACCGACTCGCGTTGTGTAGGCTTTTGACACACCAATCACCCGGTCAATCATTGTCGGCCCTAACCCTGTACCTACGCAAGCCCCCCCAGCTACCGGGTTAGAGGAGGTGACATAGGGATAGGTTCCATGATCTAGATCCAACAGTGTACCTTGTGCGCCTTCAAATAAGATGTTACGCCGCCTTTGAATCGCATCGTATATTTTGAGCGATGTGTCCACTACGTAAGGACGCAAACGTTCTGCATACCCTAGATACTCGTCAATTACCTGTTGCGGATCTAAGGGTGGTATGTTATACAGTTTTTCTAAAATAACGTTTTTATAGTTAATCGTCCATTCCAACTGCTCGCGTAGTGCCTCTGAATCCATCAAGTCTAGTACCCTGATACCTGTACGCTCTGATTTATCTGCGTAGGTAGGGCCAATCCCTCGACCAGTGGTGCCGATTTTATGACTACCGCGCCGTTCTTCTGATGCCTTATCGATTAATCGATGGTAGGGCATGGTTACGTGGGCAGTTTCGGAAATGAGCAGATTTTTAGTAGAAATATTTAACTTTTCTAATTGGTCGAGTTCTGCAATTAAAACTTGTGGATCGATGACTGTTCCACAGCCGATCATACATTCTGTATCCGAGTACAAAATACCAGAGGGTATTAAGTGCAGTTTAAAGGTCTGACCTTTCACTACAATTGTGTGTCCAGCGTTAACACCCCCTTGGTAACGGACTACCACATCTGCGGAGCGGCTGAGTAAGTCAGTTATTTTACCTTTTCCTTCATCGCCCCATTGGGCGCCTATGACAATGACGTTAGCCAAGAGTTTATTTTATCGAGGTAAAGTTTCCACAAATATCTAATATATACATATTCTTTGACATCTGTCAATACAACAGACAGCCATTTTTCAGATATTTTGCTCAATTCATCTTTTTTTCACAAAATGTATCAGTTTTTTGTTGTTACCTGATCATGTATATGTAGCATAAATTGCTATTTCAGACTTGCCTATTTTTTAGTAATTCTTGCTCGTTTAAGCTGACTAATCTTTGCTGTTTTTAGGATGGTGAAAGTTGTGATCCAAATCACAACCTAAAACATCAAAGCATGAGACTATTACATAATCACCATAGTCTTATTTTTCAGGATATATTGAATAACTAACATAATTAACAGCAATAATTTTTGGAGAAAAATATTCCTATTTTCTCTGGATAAATCAAATCTGAATATCTGGATGTCTGGGATATAAAACCAGCAAGACAGATTTCAGGTGGTTCATCATCAAATTACCGCATAAATGTAGTTAAAGTTACACTTTATTGTTAAACAAAATGCTGATTCAGCTATTTTGCCTAATAGAAGGAACCTTTGAGACGGTGATTTTGTCAGCGTGGTAGTAAATAATTACGGTTAAAGAAAAATTGGGGTAATAACTAAAATCAGTAATTTTCAGACTCACTGTCAGTTGAAAAACTGTAGTCTTGAATTCTCACTGTTTGAGTGCGCGGCGACATAAAGGGCGATCGCATGATGAAATTTTCTCTCATCCACAAGCTAAAAGGCATATTTATTCTGGCGTTAGCAGTGTTATTCACCAATGCTGTAGTTTCCTACAGCAACATCACAAAATTATGTCATCATCAGCAATGGGTGGCAGAAAATCATCAGGTTAAAACGCAGCTAACGATGATGTTTTCCACACTAAAAGATGCGGAAATTGCCCAACTTCATTACTTACTCACTAATAACACAGATGCGCTGACAACTTACGTGGGTGCTAGGGAACAAATCCAAAATCAAATCCAAATTTTCCGCCCATTCACCATTAAACCACACCAACATCAGCAATGGATTTCCCTCCTGAAACAAAAAGTTACCGAACAGCAAAATCTACTCCAGCAAGAAGTTACTGTTAATCAACAGCAAGGTTTTGCAGTTGCTCAACAGCTAGTATCATCTCATCAAAACAAGACGCTGAGACTTAGCCAAGATATCCAACAGTTAATTGACACAGCATTAACCACAGCAGAAATTCCACTACAGCAGTCACCAAATATTCTTCAAACCACACTGGCAACATTTTCTCTGACTATGATGGTGAATGTGCTGCTGCTAGGGTTTGTGTATGACTTGCTACGGCGTTATCTTAGCAGACTCCAGCAAACTGAAATTGCTTTGCATGAAAGTGAAAATCGACTACGAGCAATTATTGACGCTGAACCAGAATGTATTAAGTTAATTGCTAGGGATGGCAAGCTGTTAGAAATTAATGCTTCTGGATTGGCAATCATGGAAGTAGAAAATGCGGATACTCTGATTGGCAAGCCGATTGATTTGAATATTTTACCAGAATATCGAGATGCCTTTGCGGCTTTGCATCAAAGCGTTTGTCAGGGTAATAAAGGCAGCTTAGAGTTTGAGCTAGAAGGATTTAAGGGTACTCGTCGTTGGATGGAAACTCACGCTGTACCACTCATCAATGAAGCGGATGGGACATTTCTACATTTAGCGGTGACACGAGATATTACTCGGCGTAAGCAAGCAGAACAGAAAATCCACGAACAAGCTGCACTGTTAGATGTGGCGACTGATGCAATTTTGGTAGGCAATATTCACAACCAAATTCTATTTTGGAATAAAGGCGCAGAACGTTTGTATGGTTGGAAGGTTGAGGAAGCTTTAGGGAAAAATATCCTCGAACTGTTGCATCAAGGCGATTGCCGCCAGCTAGAGGAGGCATTATTTACTGTTATTAGTACAGGTGAGTGGCAAGGTGAGTTACATCAGCTAACGAAAGATGGTAAACAAATTATCGTCGAAAGTCGCTGGACTTTGGTGAGGGATGAGGAGGGGAAACCCAAATCTATTTTGAGTGTAAATACTAATATCACTCAGAAAAAACAATTGGAAGCGCGACTGATGCGATCGCAACGTCTCGAAACTATTGGTACTCTAGCCAGTGGTATTGTCCATGACCTTAACAATATCCTCGCTCCCATTTTAATGTCAGTTCAGCTTTTACAGATGAAATTGCATGACCAACAAATGCAAAAATTGCTGAACACCTTAGAAGGTAATGTCAAACGGGGCGCAAATTTGCTTAAGCAAGTATTATCTTTTGCGCGGGGGATTGAAGGGCAGAAGACAATTGTACAAGTTAAACATCTCCTCCAAGAAATTGAGCAAATTGTCCAGCAAACCTTCCCCAAGTCTATTATTTGCTCGGCAGATATCGCGGATAATCTTTGGTATGTCTCTGGAGATGTTACCCAGCTACATCAGGTATTGATGAATCTTGTAGTTAATGCCCGTGATGCTATGCCTGATGGTGGGATGTTGAAGATATCCGCCGAGAATGTGGTACTAGCTTCAGAATCAGACTCTTATATTGTTATATCTATTGAAGATACGGGTGTAGGCATACCATCAAACATTCAATCTCAGATTTTTGAGCCATTTTTCTCTACCAAAGCGGTAGGTGAAGGTACGGGTTTAGGTTTGTCTACTGCTGTGAGTATTATTAACAATCACGGTGGGTTTATCAGCGTTGAGAGTGAGGTACACAAAGGCAGTAAATTTCAGATGTATTTGCCGGCTGTGGTATCTAATCGTATGCAATCAACTGCGGCGGTAGAAATGGAACCACCAACCGGACATGGGGAAGGAATTTTGGTTGTAGATGATGAGGCGATTATCCGCGAAATTACTAAATCCACTCTAGAAGCCTACAATTACCGGGTATTAACTGCTGGGGATGGGTTGGAAGCAGTATCAGTATATACTCAGAACCAAGAGCAAATTAGTCTAGTGCTGCTAGATATGATGATGCCAGCAATGGAGGGGGCGATCGCTATCCGCCAGTTAAAAAATATTAATCCCGACATCAAAATTATTGCCATGAGTGGGTTGTTATCTGCTCCACAGTCTACAGCAATTGCTAGCATGGGGATAAGAGCATTTTTATCCAAGCCTTGTACTGCTAAAGAGTTACTACAAACCATCAAAACTGTACATCAGCATCATTGACGAACTATTGAACAATCTTTCTGAGGATATAGATTTTTTTTCTCAGCGTTTTTGTTAATATTAGTAAACTTATATAGACAATTTATCACTATGGCTTTATATGCTGAGTTACATAGACACTTGGGCGGTTCCGTTGTCCCTCGTGTCTTATGGCGGTATTTCGAGAGACATTCATCAGAGTTAATTTCCCGGTTTCACAACTATCCAGAGTTTGAAGATTTTTACACCAGACCACGCAATACTTTAGACGAATACCTAGAATTGCACACTTTAGTAGAAAGTGTGCAGACGGTTGAGACATTACCCTACTTTATTTACCGCTTAGTGCGGGGTGCTTACATTTTTGAAAATTTGGCTTATCTGGAACTACGCTATACTCCCTATTTACGGACACCAGAGCATTTAAGTCAATCCGAGAGAATTGACAAAATGGCGGAAATTGTGGCAGTGGTGGGAAAAGCGAGTCAGTTACCAGAGTATCCCATTGTCACCAGTCAAATTCTTTGTATGCACTCGCGTTTACCTTATGAGGTGAATAAAGCGATTATTGATTTAGCAGCGCAACATCGAGATTATGTTTGTGCTGTGGATGTAGCGGGGGGTGATAGTTATTATAGCGATCGCCTAGACGAATGGATTAGTCTCTATAATTATGCGCGATCGCTAGACATTAACACCACAGGACACCTGTACGAAACTACGGCGGGTTGTTACCCAGAACTTTTACCTTACCTGATGCGAATAGGTCACGGTATCCAAATTCCCCTATTGTATCCTGAGTTACTATCAGAAATAGCTAGAAGGGGGCAGTGTTTAGAAGTTTGCCCCACAACTTACCTGAAAACGGGGACTTTACAAGATATCCGTCAACTGAAGTTAGTATTTGACCGATGTTTTGATGCAGGGGTAGACATAGCTATTTGCACTGATAACGCTGGCTTGCATAATATGCGTTTGCCGTTTGAGTATGAAAATCTCTTGACTTACGACATAATTAATTTTAAGCAGTTGCAAGCTTGTCAAGATGCCGCCTTTCGTCATGCCTTTGCTTGGCCTTATCGTCAACGCCCAGAATATTTGTTGAATGGGTTACTTAAATCAGAACCAGCCAAAGCTTTGGTAATGTAAGGTCATTAGTCATTCTCCCCTACACCCCGACTTCCCACCCAGTACCCTGACAAAATTCATCTACCCAAGAAGCCAAATTACTGGCATTAGTATGAGGTATGTGATTAACTTTGTTGATGGGTTTGGGTGGTTTTTTATGCTGATATTTGCCGTTGTGGGAAATTTCTGTGGTTGATGTTGAAGAAATCAGGGTTTTTGGTTTACTGGGTACGGTCGTAGTAATTTCTAGTGAACGTAGTATTTTACCATTGCGAGAGGGTGCGGTAGCTAGTTTCAAACCGATAGATGGTAAAGGTTTAGGTGTGTTGGGGGTGATGGTGAGGGTAGGTTGAGGAGGTATTTTAGCATTAGAGGCGATCGCATCTCTAGGTTGATCAATCGGTACAATTTCCATCCTAGACTCGTGTATCTCTGGTGTCACCACCTGCTGTTTTCCATTCTGCCCGTTGGTATTAGGCGTGGGAACATCGTCAATGATCAATGGAATCAATGTTACTGGTGGTTCTTCTGGAAAATCATCTTCTGGTGGGTTGACAGCCAAATCCGACTGTGATGAAATTGAGTTTAATTCTGTATCAGGATTAAAATTAAGACCCAAAGCTGCAACTATATCATCAGGGTTATTATTCAGTTCTACAAGAAACGCCATAATCTCAGCAAAATTTGGCTCTAAACCAGACAGCGTTGCCAACATAAACCCAGAAGAAGGCCGTCTTATACCATTATAAGTAGCCCAAACTCGCATTTTGACTAACCAAGGACGATTTTCCTCGTAGTAACTTAGCCACTTCATTTTTAAGGATTGACGCAGCTCCTGAATATTCATGGATGCCTCGCTAGAGTCAAAAATAGTGCAGACCTGTATATTGATAATTGGCTTTATCCTTGCCGATGAAACCGATAATAGAGCATCTTCTGCACTATTTGACCACCTATTAAATGCTTTTCTACTAATAAAGGCACTTCCTGGGGTTGAATGCCACTATACCAAACCATATCAGGTAAAATTAACACCATCGGCCCATTACCACATTGTCCCAAACAACCGCTAGCTATCACCGTGACATCAGCAACCGGCAAAGCTGTAAAAGCTGCTAATACTTCCTTTGCACCTTGTTTTTTGCAAGTGCGATGTTGGCAGACTCTCACACATCTGGAAGTCTCAGGTTGATTTGTGTTGAGCGAGTTTGATGGTTGGGTAATATTATTCATGTTTCAATGACACCCTATTGATCAATATGGTAGGGGTTTAGCATTGCTAAACCCTTACAGGTAGGAGGGAAAACTGACTAAAAGGATGTCTGAAAAGTATTGTTATTAACATCAAAGTCACTCAAACCTAACTCCCCAGCCCCCCTTCCCTACAAGGGAATGGGGGTTTCAAAGCCTCTCTCCTTGCAGGGGAGAGGTTTGGAGAGGGGTTTTTAGTATCCTTCTTAACTTCTCAGACATCCTCTAATGACTAATGACTAATAACAAATAACTAATCTACAGACAGTCCTTTAGCAGCTAACCATTCCCGGTTAAATATCCGCGACTGATACCGTGAACCGCTATCACATAAGATAGTGACAATGGTATGTCCAGGGCCTAATTGCTTGGCTAAAGCTACAGCAGCAGCGACATTGATACCTGTTGAACCACCCATTAATAAACCATCTTTCCGCAATAGCTGGTAAACTACCCGTAAGGCTTCTTGATCATCTATTCGGATAGCATCATCGGCTGGTGCGCCTTCCATGTTGGCAGTGATGCGACTGTTACCAATGCCTTCAGTGATAGAATTGCCTTCTGTCTTGATTTCACCTGTTTTGATGTAGCTATAGAGTCCGCTACCCATCGGGTCAGCAACTACACATTTAACTGCTGGGTTTTGTGATTTCAGGTACATGGCTACACCAGCAAATGTTCCGCCAGTACCAGTTGCAGCTACCCAACCGTCAACTTTACCATCGGTTTGCGTCCAAATTTCCGGGCCTGTGGTTTCGTAGTGGGCGCGACGGTTAGCTAAATTATCAAATTGATTTGCCCAAATAGCATTATCCATCTCAGCCGCAATTCTACCGGATAGTTTGACGTAGTTATTCGGGTCTTTGTAGGGTACGGCGGGAACGGGACGGACTTCTGCACCTAAAGCGGTGAGTGCATCGATTTTTTCTTGTGATTGGGTGTTAGGAATGATAATCAAACATTTGTAGCCTTTAGCATTGCAAATATGCGCGAGTCCAATACCTGTATTACCAGCCGTGCCTTCGACTACTGTACCACCGGGTTTGAGTAGACCTTTTTCTTCTGCATCTTTGATGATATACAATGCAGCCCGGTCTTTAACAGAACCACCTGGATTAAGAAATTCTGCTTTAGCGAGGATTTCACACCCTGTTTCTTCACTGAAGCTCTTGAGCCTAATCAGTGGTGTATTGCCAACAGTGCCTATGAAACCATTTTTGATATCCATTGTGATTTTACTTGAGTTCTTACTTATAAAAATTGTGGCTCATAATTGTCTCATTACTCAGGGGGTGTATGCTTTGCTCGTAGATTGAGCAAGTCCACTACAAATACTACAAATACTGGTTATTTCTCAGGGTGCAGGTTTTGCTCAAAACATCATGGCAACATCAAAAATGATGGCAACTGCTAAACCTAGCCACTGATAGGTGCATCATGAACAAAGCAACCAAAAACAGATTCGATGCTGAAATGACGGACGAAGACTGGTTTAACTTAGGAAAATCTGATGCTTGGGCTGGAAAACCGAAAATTTCACCAGAACAGGATGCTCAAGGGGCGAGTATGTATGATTTAGGCTACAGCGAGGGCAAAATTAAATATCCGCCAACTAAAACTCCAAATACTTCTCAATAATCAGGCGATCGCTCAACCAAAAATGTATATCCTCACAAATTCTTCAATTTTTTTCCCTACTCTGAACACAGAGCAACTCAAACACAGAGGCGGCATTTAGCTGTATGATTATGAAACATGAAGATATGGAAGTTTTGGAAGCATTAGTTGATAAATTGACATTAGCTGCCATTTTAGAAATGCTAGAGCGAATCTCTCACAAACACGCCGAAAATCTCCGCACTCATTGGCAAGATGAAGTTACAGCTAAGTTGTGGGATAAAGCAGCTAGGCAGATAGAACAAATCAATGTTGATGTTTAAATAGGTAGGAATGTTTATAATCAGAAATACTACTCTACCAAACTTTACTCATATTCAAGACAAATCCTGGTAAAATAGAGTCTGCGCTCACGGTATCAGGATTTTCTAAACATTCCTCTGGTTGACCAGGACGGTAAATATAAACTTGGCGGTGTTTGCGGTCAATTAAAAAGCCTAATTGTATCCCTGGTTCTTTGATGTATTCTGCCATTTTATCTTTCAGGGGTTGCAGATTATCGCTAGGCGATCGCAGTTCCACGATAAAATCAGGACAAATCGCAGGAAACCGTTCTTGTTGTTGTGGCGAAAGCGTATTCCAGCGTTCTAATTTAATCCAAGCTGCATCAGGAGAACGTTCTGCACCTGTGGATAACTTAAATCCTGTACTAGAACTAAACGCTATACCTGTACCATCCTGTTCTGTCCACACTCCTAACTGTACAGCAATATTAAACTCTCTATTGCCTGTTGTTCCACCTGTAGGGGGCATAATTGATATTTCTCCTAACTGATTACGTTCAATGCGTAAGTCACGATTTATCTGACAGAATTCAAAAAATTGTTCGTCTGTCATTTGCATTGATGGCGGAATTTGGATGACTAAGGGAGATGACAGCATAATCTTTCCATAGCTGGCTTTATCTTTATTTTTACCCAAACGCAAAAAGACGCAAAGCTACCAACCAGTATCTTTGCGTCTTCTACTTGAAATGACTGAAAAATTTACTTGTTAGGCTGTGGAGTCATCCGCAAGTAGGGTTTAATTTCTTTGTAGCCTTTGGGGAATTTTTCTTTTAATACTTCTGGGTCTTTCAAAGATGGTACAATTACACAATCATCCCCATCTTTCCAGTCGGCTGGAGTAGCTACGCTGTAGTTATCGGTGAGTTGTAGCGAGTCAATAACCCGCAACAATTCGTCAAAGTTGCGTCCGGTGCTGGGGGGATAGGTGAAGGAAAGACGCAGTTTTTTGTTGGGGTCAATGACAAACACGGAACGCACTGTGACAGCTGCGTTAGCATTGGGGTGAATCATGTCGTAAAGATCAGAAACTTTACGATCTGCGTCTGCCAAAATTGGGTAGTTGAGTTTGGTGCTTTGTGTTTCTTCGATGTCGCCTACCCAGCCGTTATGAGATTCTACATCATCGACGCTCAGAGCGATCGCTTTCACGTTACGCTTGTCAAATTCTGGTTTGAGTTTGGCAACAGTACCTAATTCAGTTGTGCATACTGGGGTGTAGTCAGCAGGGTGAGAAAACAGCACCACCCAGCTATCACCAGCCCATTCGTAAAAATCTAGGTCGCCATGTGTAGACGCTTGCTTAAAGTTAGGTACTGTATCACCAAGACGGAGAGCCATATAAGATTCCCTGTAGTTAAATATCGCCTATGTATCTTAACGTGTTGTTTCGTAACAACACCGATTTTCCCATCGGCTTTGAGTTGTTTTTAACAAAAGTTCAACTTTGTTGACCTTAACAAGTCTGTGGCGATGGGGAAAAATAACTGACGGATTCTGATTATTGCACAAATCAATGTATTTGTATTTTTTCTTGCCCAATAATTTTGACAAGTTTTCTGGAATCCTCTGCCAAGGATTTGTAGTTTGTCGAGGTACTTGTATAATCTGTGATAGTTATATAAAACTCTATTTGATGTTTGCGAAGCTAGAAGTCAAAGAGACTTCTTCCCCATTCCCTAATCAATAACTGAGTTTCTGGGATAAATACATGATTCTCAAAGGGTCTTGGTCAATTACACGGTTGACGTTTGCCTTTGGTATACTGTTACTAACAGCTTGTAATAGTAATGCCAACTCGGATGATAATTTTACGGGTTTGCAACTTAAGGTTTTGGTGGGTAGTGCTTTAGGGGATTTTTGCAACCAAGCAGCCAAAAATTTTAATGCTACTCAACCAAAGTTAGATAATGGTAAAGCTTTTCGGGTCAGTTGTGAAGCAGAGGGTAGCGGCGATGTGGTGACAAAGGTAGTTACTTCCGCCACGCAACTGAAAAATGGGACTTTGCAAAAAGATGCGCCAGATTTACCTACAATTATTTCTTTGGACGGGGAGATATACCATAGTCAGTTAATTTACCGAATTAATCAACTGTTCCCCGGTCAGAATTATATCCCCGAAATTACTGACGCGCCTTTAATAGCGAATTCGCCAATGGTGTTTATGGCTCAGTCTGACTTGGCTGGAGGTTTGCGAAAGGTTGCTGATCCTTATCAAGCTTTGGTAACAGCTAAGACTCACCAGGATATTGATTCATCTGCGCCAGCTTTAACTGTTAACTATGTCCACACTGCACCAACTCGTTCTAATTCGGGTTTGCAGACTTTGGTAGCTCAATACGCTAGTGTATCAGGTAAGCGTCCTGAAGAGTTGACTATTGCGGATGTGCAGAAGTTTCAGCCGCAAATTCAGCAAATTCAAAGCAAAATTACCCGTTATGGGGTTTCTACTCATTCTCTTGCCCAAGCAATGGTCAAAAATGGGACGTTTTGGGCTTCTGTTGGGTCTGTTTATGAGTCTAGTGTGATTGTGGCGAATTCTGGCTTGCAACCAGGACAGCAGCGTTATACAGCAGTTTATCCCAAAGCAACGTTTACGTCTAATATGCGGGCAATTGTGCCGAATGCGCCTTGGGTGAGTGCTGATGAAAAGACGGCTGCTGACAAGTTTATCAGTTATTGGCGATCGCCTGACACTCAAAAAATTGCCACTGATTTGGGTTTAAGGCCAGGAACTCCCGGTGTAGCTTTGGGTGTAAAATTTTCATCTGAGTTTGGGGTGGAGTCTCAAGCTAAGTATGATTCTCTACGACCACCTCAACCGGAAGTGGTTGATGCTATGTTGAAATCATGGCAGGAAGCATCTAAGAAACCTTCTCTAGTGGTGGTAGTGGTTGATTCTTCCGGTTCAATGGAAGGAAACAAGCTACCAGCAGTCCAAAATACTTTGTTAAATTATGTGAAAAATCTGGGCGCAAAGGAACAAATTGCGTTAATAGATTTTGATTCCCAGATTCGTCCGCCAGTGTTAGTAGATGGTACACCCCAAGGGCGCGATCGCGGTCTGCAATTTATTAACGGTCTGCGGGCTGATGGTGGAACAAAATTATATGATGCTGCCCTACAAGCTCGCAATTGGTTACAACAAAATCGTCGTCAAGATGCTATTAATGCCGTTTTGATTTTAACTGATGGCGAAGATTCTGGTTCGCAGGTTTCTTTGGATCAATTATCAACTGAGTTGCAAAAAAGCGGTTTTTCTACTGACCAAAGAATTGGCTTTTTTACGGTTGGTTATGGTAAGGAAGGTGAGTTTAATCCTGACGCTTTGAAAAAAATTGCTGAGGCTAATGGGGGGTATTATTCTCATGGTGAACCTGAGACTATTTCGCGGTTGATGTCTGATTTACAGGTGGAGTTTTAAACGCAGAGGTACGCGGAGTTTTTTTGAGGGGGATTTATTATGAGGTTGGTTAATCCACTTTATTATCCGTTGGCTGTTTTAGGTGGGGGGGTGACTCTGTTTGTTGGTGTGCGTTTGGTAAGTTTGCCTAGTCCTGTTATGCTTCCTTTGGCAATTGGTGTTGCTATGACTGGGGCTAGTTTTTTGCAGTCTCGTCAATCTCGATGTTTGGAGTTGGATAACCCTGAGTTGGAACGGGAAATATTAGGAGTTAAAAAGTCTGCTTTGGTGTTAGTTAATCAGGCTAAGTCTCTGCGTTTGGAAGCGCAAAGGTTGTTAACTGATACTTTTCAGGTGGAACTTTTGACTACGGTTTCTATGAGTTGCGATCGCGTGGCTGATTTTCCTGGTAAATTTGATTTGTTGGTGCAGCATTTACAAGGTAGTAATTCTCTACTTTCTGTTGATGAGTTAAAAGGACAGCTTAAGGAAGTTAAGCAGAAATTATCTTCTAGTTCTGGGATAGCTAAAACACATCTCAATCAGTTGGCTGATAGTCTCAAACGTAATATTAAGTTGGCGCAAGCGGGGGAAGATGGTCGTCTAGTTAGAATAATTAATATTTCTATTTTGATGCAAGATTTTGCTGGGGTTTCGCAAAAATTGCAAACAGGATTAAGAACATCTGATTTAAGTGATGGTGAACAAATTCATCAGTTGCAATTAGTTGCTGATGAACTTTATAGTTTGTCGGAAAGTCTGGATTTAGTTGTCAGACAATGATTTTAAACGCAGAGGGGCGCGGAGGAAACGCAGAGGTACGCAGAGTTTTTTTGAGGGTTTTTAGCAATATTTTGGTCATTTATTGTTTGGTGGGGGTTTTACGGTTTTTCTTGATATTTTCTAGTTTTGGTTATTTCCTCGTCACTAAAAAATAATATGAAGAAGAAAAAATTAAAATCTAAACGCAAAAAACAGGTTTTTATCTCTATCGCTATCATTATTGCAGCGTTAGGTTTAACTTATGCACCTGTTCCTGGTTTACAGCAAACTGTTGTAATTGTTAGTGGTACGGAATTACAAGAACCTCTACAACAATTAGAAGCAAAATTTCAGCAGGAAAACCCGAATATTAAGTTAGACCTGAAATTTCAGGGTTCGCAGGAAATGGTGAATAATTATGTTGACCAAAAGAATGATTTTAAACCGTCGGTGTTAATTCCAGCTAATGGGGAAATTTTAACAGAGTTGCGCGATCGCCTACGCACTACTAACAACATTGACCCGTTTTATAATACCCCTAAACCTATAGCTAAAACTTTACTCGTCGCTATTGCCTGGCCGCAACGGGGTAAAGTTCTGTTCCCAGATGGACGTTTCCAATGGGATAAAGTTGAACAAGCTATGCAAGCAGGTAATTGGGGAAAGGTTGGTGGTGTGAATGACTGGGGTAGTTTTGATTTTGTCACGACAGACCCCACTCGGTCTAATAGTGGTCAGCTAACTCTCAATCTCTGGACACAAGCAAAATTAGGTGGTAATATCAACCTAAATAGTTTTAATAATTCCTCTGTACAGTCTTTGTTTGGGTTGGTGAAAAAGTCGGTCTATCAACCACCCCGGTCTACAGATATTCTTTTACAAGAGTTTATTAGCAGAGGTGTTAACGATGCGGATGTGGCTACAGTATATGAAAGTATAGCCCTCTATCGTTGGCAACAGTCTACAGCGAATCAAGGTAGACCTTACCAAATCTATTATTTAAATCCTACGAGTGAGTCGATAGCAACAGCCGCTATTCTCCGTCGGGATGTTGATAATAGTACAGCAAAGGCAGCAAGGAAATTTTTGGATTTCCTTACACAACCCGCACAACAAGCTGTCTTGGTTCAGTATGGTTTCCGTCCGGTGAATAATGCTGTAAACTTAAAAACAGTACCTAACAGTCCGTGGAATCAAAATATTCCTGGTGCTGAGGTTAAACCCACTGTCCAAACTATACCACCACCCAACACCCAGGCGATTCGAGAAATTCAGCGTTTATGGGAACGAGCGAATTAATTTAACTGATTTGCGATAATTGTTTGATAGGCTTGGATGGTTTGTTGAGCGATCGCATCCCAGCTAAAATTTGAAAGTGCATAGTTTTTCGCATTGCCACCCCGACGTTGACATTCTTGGGGATTTTGCAAAGCTTGTTGCAGCAAGTCTACCAATGATTCTACATCAGTTGTCCCTACCCAGCCTGACTGACTATCGCGTACCTGTTGCCAAATATGCACTTGGTCAGAAATAATTACAGGTTTTCCTGCTACCATTGCTTCAGCGACAGCAATACCAAAATTTTCATAATACGAAGGTAAGACAAATAAATCAGACGCTTGTAATAGACTAGCTTTTAATTCACCCCTGACAAAACCTGTAATAGTAGTGTGCTGTTTTAAAGGTGAATTAGCAATTTCATCTTTAATTTTTTGTTCAAAAGCTGGGTCTTGGGGATTTGCACCAGCTAAAATAAAATGAAACTTCATCCCTAATTGTAGCAGTTTTTCTAGTGCCGGAATCAACAAATTTAAACCTTTTTTGGGTTCAACCCGTGACATAAACAGCACCAAAGGAACATCTTCTGGTACACCCAACTTACTATTTAGCAACTGTTTCTGAGTGTCGGCTAAAATTGACGGTGGAATTACACCCAAAGGAATCACTAAATCTCGCGTCGCCACCCCAAACCTTTCCGAGATTTTCGCTTCTTGTTCACTGGTAAAATGAATTGCTGCTGCTTCAGCTAAATTACGTTTTTCAATAAGTTTTACATAAAGCTGTTTTAATTGCTTTTTCTTCCTTAAATCAGCCGGGTCAAGTGTCCCCAAAGGACGTAAAATATAAGGTAGTTTTTGTTGACGACATACAAACGCTGCCGCACTACTCACAGGAGAAAATAAAGCATGAATATGTGCTAAATCATATTCTTTCGCGTGAGTTTTTAACCAATTGAGTAAATCTAGAGAAAATTTATAACGGCGAAATGGCGCACAGCGAAAATAGATAATTTCATAACCATCTTGTGGAATAGGTACATTTAAAGGTACATCCAGAGGTTTTTGACCCGTATCACCATTACTATTAGTAGTTAGTAACGTAACTTTGACCCCTTCTTTAGCCAAAGCTGGGGCTAATCCTAGTACCATTTGACTAGGGCCGCCATAAACTAAAGAAACAGATGGAACAATTTGTAAAACTTTCATTTCTATTATTTACATATTAGTCTAATGACTAATGACTAATAACTAATGACTAATGACTAATGACTAATAACTAATGACTGATAAAACTCAAATTGTTGCTTGGCTAAAGCTTTATTCGTGTATTTATCCATCGCTTTTTGATAACCCAGTTCGCCTAATTTATTAGCCAAATCTGGTTTTTGCATCAGTTGTAATAAACAATCAGCCAAAGCTTCAGTCTTACCTTCAGGAAACACCAAACCAGCATCACCAATTACATAAGGTATTTCCCCAGAATCAGAACCAACTACAGGTATTTTACAAGCCATTGCTTCAATAATTACATGACCGAATTGTTCTTTCCAACCCACAGAAGTTAAAGTTTTAAATTGGTACGTCGTTTCTGATGGCAGTACCAAGGTACTCATTAAATTAATATAGTTAGCAACTTCGTCATGAGGGACACTTTCTACAAAAATCACCCTATCTTCAAGATGATTCTCTGCTACTATCTTAACTAATGCTTCTTTTAAAATTCCCCGTCCTAGTAGTAATAATTTCCAAGGCTGTTCTTTTAATTTAACCAAGGAATTTACTAGGGTTAATAAACCTTTTTCGGGAACAAACCGCCCGACAAACCCGACAACAAAATCATTTTGTTTAATGCCCAATTTAGCTGCTAATTCTGGTTGTGCTTTTGGTGTAAACAGATTTTCATCTACACCTAATTGTGGCATAACTTTAATTTCACCATTATAGCCCCGTTGTCGTAAAATTTCTGCTCCGTCTTGATTACCAGAGATAATACCGTGACTGTGATTCAGGTTATATTTTTCTAATAAAGCCACTGGTAATTTTAATTCATAAGCTAAATTCCACCAAGTAAAAAAGATATTTTTCGCCTTTAGTCCTAACAGCTGATTTAAGACAATCATTTGAGTATAAGCCAAACCCCTAGAACCTTGTTCTACTTGGATGACTTGGGGGCGGAATTCTCGCAATACAGATATTAAATCAGTGCCAAAGGTCAGTAAACCTTGATGGTTTTGACTAAAATTAGAAACTGGAACTATTTTAAATGCGCCTTCATCCCGGTATTGAGTTTCAATAATTTTATTTTGTACACCTCCAGGTTTCCAGACTTTCGGAACTACAACTGTTACTTCAATACCCGGTTCTAATTGCGATAAAGCCCGAAGTTTTTCACAATTGAGGTCTACAATATATGTATGACTGGCAACTAAGATTTTCATAAATGTGAAGTAATATTTAGTGTTCAGTAGTCATGAATTTTCATTCAAAACTAATGTCTGTTGATGGTTGATAGTTGATGGTTGATTGTTAATTGAACCCAAAAAGTATTCAAGTTCCTGAATGTATTTATGGACAATAAAACATGGGAAGCAAAATTCATTCAAGACGCAGGATTTATCTGTGGTTTATTCAATTTTGAATTTTGTAGGCTTGCCTTCCCGTAGGGTATTTTGAATTTTGAATTTGATCAAGACGACTATAAATTTGTCCATCATTCCAACTTGATTGAATGACAGTTCCTAAAGCTTTGAGGAAACCAAAGCTATAAAATATACCACGAACCAAAATTTTTATCGGTGAACCGCTTTTATGACATGGGGGACGACCTAAAACATGACAATCAAATAAGCGGGCGAATAGACGTAAAGCTTGGCTGACGGTGAGGTTTTTCAACCCCATGAGGAAGTGATTGTGATAGAAGGTGATTTGATATTTGAGCGATCGCATACTAATATCATGACAGCCTCCTGTTTCTTCCCCTAAATGTACTAAGTACGCCTCTGGGTCATACCAAATTTTATACCCTGTCTGACGCAACCTCAGACAAAAATCTGATTCTTCCCTTACCGCACTACCGCGAAATCTCTCATCAAACCGCAGTCCATATTTAGTGAAAATTTCCCGCCGGAAAGACATATTGCAACCCCTTGCAGTTAGCACTTGTTGGGGTTTGATGGTATGTACTAAATCAATGTGATACCAAGCAATACCAGGGTTCATAGCTTCTGGTGGGAGATATTCAATTTCCAACTCTCCCCCAGAATCACCTAATTTCATTCTGTCAAATACCCGTCCAGCCACCGCACCTATTTCTGGGTTGTTTGCGTAGTTTTTCAGATGGGCTGAGATATAATCAGGGGTTAATTTCACATCATCATCAATAAAAATTATGATTTCACCAGCAGCCCTTCTGATACCATAATTTCTTGCCCCCGGCAAACTTGCCCAATTTAAGCGAAACCATTTAATTTTCTCTGCTGCTGCTACTTCTTCTAGATAAGTTTGAACTTCTGGTTTATGTTGTGGTGATTGGTCTACCACCAACACCTCAAAATTCGGGTAATTTTGATTTAAGACATCTGCAATGCTATCTCGTAATGCTTCTTCTCTACCGTAGGTGGGGATAATTATAGTAACTAAAGGCTGAACATTCATATTTTTGCGAATAAATTAACTAAATACGCTATTAACATCTACTTTGACTTTTTCGGCAAATAGCTAACCATTTTTATTACATAGTTTTCTGATTTTGTAAATAAATATACGTAAATAATACTTTGTCTATTTGTGTCTGATTCTTAAAACTTCTTCAAACAATCTAGAGCTTAAATTACAACGAGAAAAATGGGAAAAGCCAAGTTGCATGCAACGTCTCTACATCTTGTTGACCAAAACTCTTTGAGAATATGTTTAAATTGGGGCAGTAATTCATACAGTATTACTACTGTGTTACTTGACAAAACTTTTTGCTTTTTGTTCAAGTTCTTCATTTTTCCTTTCTTCTTGATCCAGCACTGGTAATTTAAAGAGGATGCCAGCAGCAAACCAATAATAAACAGCTACCGGATCTACATCTAGGGGGTAATAATAAGTGTTGTAACTTATAAACAATATAAACACCCATAAAGCACCAGCGTAACTGCGGAAATTACGGTTTTTTATGGAACGATAGGTTTTAAAACCAGTAAATGTCAGGGTAGTAACCAAGCCAACAAAACCCAATAATCCCATAATGCCCACTTCATACATAACTTTGGGGTAGTAGGTTTCCACTAGCTTAGTTTTACCCAAACTGCGAGCCGAGTTAGTTGCTCTACCTAAACCACTGCCTATAGGAGAATCTACATTTTTCGTGTTCTCCTCAAACTGCTGGACGATAAAGGCGTGAGGTGGTGAAGCTTCCCAACGACTCATAAAACTCTCAGTCCTTTCTTGAACAACAGCAGGGTTACTCACCATTGCAATTCCCAAGATAGCGACGAGTCCTATACCAATGGGCAGAAAGCGTTTAAGGTTAGCAATTTGACCAGTGAGGATTAACAGCAGAACAAAGCAGGTTGGTACTAATGCTAAAGCAATTCTTTGTCCTGAAATCACGGCATTGACGAAAACTACAGCCATAGAACCCAGGCTGATAACCCGCCAAATAATCTTAGGATCTGAAAAACCACTAGCAAAAGTAAAAAATGTGCTAGAAATTAAGAACCATGCCCACTGCCAAGGAGCAACAAACGTTCCAGGTAGGCGAATCATCCCTTGGCTGGGACTAAAAACTAAGGAACCACCAAAGAAACACCGAGCATCTAGTGTGGCTTTAAATAAGTCTGCTCCTGATGCGTTTCTAGTACCTTCACAGATACCTGTCAATAAGAATAAGTATTGTACTATACCTAATATTCCACAGGTCAGGATTAAGCTAATTTGTAAGCGCGATATAAATAAAAAATCCTGTTTATTGCGAATTAAGTAGTAAACGCAACTAATCAGAGGTACGTAACCCAAAAATACTTTTAATCCTAGAATTCCCATACCTATAGGGATTTCCTTGGGAGCTTTTTCTAAAAGTCCTACAGGAGGGGGGTTTAGTTGCTGTCCACCATTGATAAACACCAAAGTTAGCATACACAACCCCAATAAGATAAATAATGGGGTTTTAATCGCTGCGGGAATGATGAAAGGTAATTTTTGCTGTCGGCACATTTGCCAATATGCAATCAAGGCAGGAACGTAAAAGGCATCTTTTGCTAATTGCAAAATGGGACTGTTGCCTATGTAATAAGTGATTGTGCCGCCAGCAGGTACGTAAATTATAAATCCAATCAAGGCTGTACGAGGATATTTGTAGGCCAGGGTGATGATAATGATTCCTAATACAGCCGGAACTGCGGCCTTGATTCCTGCTACAAGAAACAGCAAAATTCCGATAAACAGGCTGACACCGGAAGCTTTTGTCAGGAGGTTAATTAGTTCTTTACGCGCTTTGGTTGCTTGACGTTTTTGGGCTAATCTCTCTTTGAGACTGAGGGGAGGAGTTTCTGTTTTTAGCGGCTTTTTTGATTTTTTAGCACGGGATGATTTGCTTTTTGTCGCCATAGAAATTTTCTCACCTATCAGCCAAGCTCGTTTTCCGGGTTGGTAGTAAGCACGAAGCGTGCTGAGAAATATCAGGACTAAAGTCCTGACTACGAACTGGCTGACAGGAAGATAGTTAGATTAGCTGACTAGGTGTGCTTGGACTTGTGCTACTAATTCCTCTGTCCAGTAGGTAGCCAGTTCAGCATTAACGGCTTCTACCATAACTCTAATTACTGGCTCTGTGCCAGAGGCGCGGACTAAAATTCTACCACTATCACCCATTGCGGCTTCCGCAGAGGCGATCGCTTGTTGTATCGGTTCGCAATTTTGCCAACTCAAACGGCGATCGCGGTCTATAACTCGCACATTCCGCAACAATTGGGGATAGGTATCAAAACTTTCGTCTACCAATGCGGCTAGGGAAACACCAGCCTGTTTGACTAAACTGGCTAAATGTAAAGCAGTTAACAAACCATCCCCGGTAATTCCGTAGTGACGACAAAGGATATGACCAGACTGTTCACCACCTAACGCCCCTCCCGTCTTCAGCATTTCGGCTTGTACGTATTGGTCGCCTACAGCAGTACGAATTAATTTACCACCTTGTTGTTTCCATGCCCTTTCAAAGCCTAAATTCGCCATGACTGTCGATACAATCAAGTTATCTGGCAGTTGTTGCTGTTGTTTAAGGTGCTGTCCCCAGAGATAAAGAATATAATCACCATTAACTGATCTGCCAGTGTGGTCTACAGCTAAGACTCTATCAGCATCACCATCAAAAGCAAAACCTAAATCAGCATTGTGTTCTTGGACGGCAGCTTGTAGAGTTTCTAAGTGGGTAGAACCGCAATTTACGTTAATGCGATCGCCATCGGCTTGATTATGCAAACAGATAACTTCTGCGCCCATTTGTGTAAATACCGATGGTGCTAACCCAACAGCCGCCCCCCACGCCAAGTCTAAAACAATCTTCATACCTTGAAGATTAACTGATGCTTGCAAAGGTTGTTGCAACGCTGCGCCATAATTCCCGATTAATTCCCGACGAGAGTAATGCCGACCGCAATCACTTACACTGTCAATGAATTCTGTATTTCCACGTAATCCGGCTTCAATTTCCGCTTGTAAAGCCTGGGGTAACTTAGCACCATCCGCACCAAAAATTTTAATCCCATTATCTTCTGGTGGGTTATGACTAGCAGAAATCATCACCCCACCAATAGCTTCACTACTGCTAGTCAAATAAGCCACACAAGGAGTAGGACATAATCCCAAATACCAGACTTCGATGCCCGCAGATGTTAACCCCGCACTCAAAGCCATAGCTAACATATCGCTGGAGTTTCTCGAATCCTGTCCTAGAATTACAGGCCCGACTCGATTAGCGTGGGTACGTAGAACTACACCAGCCCAGAAACCCACTTGCAATGCTAGCGGCGCACTCAGTAATTCTCCGACTTTACCACGAATCCCATCAGTCCCAAATAGGGGCGTTTTGGGTAGGGATAGCAAATTTAACCCCTCATTCCTCTGTTGTCCTTTCCCCAGTTTCTCAGCTTCACAAGCAGTAACTACTCTAATATCAGCTTGATTCCGAGTTATCGATGAAACCATAAATTTAAACACCCCACACACTCACACTGAAAAATATTACTTTACAACTGATTCAACAAATCTGACTTCTCTAGAACCTAGTCAATCCCTTTTGTTTTGTCTTTATGATATTTATTTTTCTGAGCAGAACAAGTCTCTCAACTGTTAATTTTCAGTAATTTTGCTGAAAAATTATCAATTTTTTGGTAAATTCTTCCATCTAGAGACGTTATCTTTCAACAAACACAGGGGTACAGGGGAAGAAAAAACTCCCTTGCAAATGTAGAGACGTTGTATAAAACGTCTCTACATATTGCCTATAAATTCAGTCAATTGCTTATATCCCCCAGATAAATAACGGGAACACGCATCACGTCAGGTAATTGTTAACAAAACTATATGTTGTTTGCGCTTAAAAAATTTTAATATAAATTCTCATCAAATAGTTCTAATGTAACGTTTTAATGGCATTTTTTAGCCGTTCGTAACTCAAGACTCTGGCAGTTGACCCTTTAAATTTGAGAAGTTTAGTATGAGCAGCAATTTAGCAAGCAAACTGCGTATAGGTACAAAAAAAGCCCACACAATGGCAGAAAATGTGGGTTTTGTCAAGTGTTTTTTAAAAGGGGTTGTTGAGAAAAACTCTTACCGCAAGCTAGTGGCTAACTTTTACTACATCTACTCGGCGATGGAAGAGGAGATGGAAAAGCACAGCCAGCACCCGATTTTATCTAAAATCAATTTTCCCCAACTCAACCGTAAGCATACCTTAGAGCAAGACCTGAATTATTACTATGGTGCTAACTGGCGGGAACAAATCCAGTTATCGTCAGCCGGGGAAGCCTATGTACAACGCATACGCGAAATTTCCGCTACTGAACCAGAGTTATTAATTGCCCATTCTTACACCCGTTACTTGGGTGATTTATCTGGAGGTCAAATTCTCAAAAATATTGCTGTCACCGCCATGAATCTGGGTGAAGGACAGGGAACAGCTTTTTATGAATTTGACGAGATTTCCGACGAGAAGGCGTTTAAAGCTAAATATCGTCAAAGTTTGGATGAGTTACCGATTGATGATGCTACAGGCGATCGCATTGTCGAAGAAGCTAACGCCGCCTTTGGCATGAACATGAAGATGTTCCAAGAATTAGAAGGTAACTTAATCAAAGCCATCGGCACGATGTTGTACAACACCTTAACCCGCCGCCGCACACGCGGTAGCACCGAACTGGCAACTGCTGAGTAAATGTAAATTTTTGTAACCGAACTTTAAGCAAAATTAAGGGGCAGCTTCCCTGAGTTCATCTGTTTTCAACAGGCGATTTTAGGGAAGTTGCCCCTAGTCTTTGGGGGTGGGGAGTAGGGAGTAGGGGAGCAGGGGGAGCAGAGAAGAACTTCTATCTAGTCCCCAATCCCCAGTACCCAATCCCCAGTCCCCAGTCCCTTAGAACATACCCATGCCACCCATGCCGCCCATGCCGCCCATGCCGCCCATGCCGCCCATGCCGCCCATGCCAGCATCAGCAGGAACAGCAGGTTTCTTCTCTGGTTTTTCCACAACGATCGCTTCTGTGGTTAAAACCATACCAGCAATTGAAGCAGCATTTTGCAAAGCAGAACGGACAACTTTCGCCGGGTCGATAATACCAGCCGCAATTAAGTCTTGGAATTCGCCAGTCGCCGCATTGTAACCCATGTTAAATTCACTATCTCTAACTTGGGCAACAATCACAGAACCTTCTGCACCAGCATTGTTCGCAATTTGACGTAAAGGTGCTTCTAAAGCCCGTTTGATAATGTCAGCCCCGATTTTTTCTTCTGCGTCCAGGCTGTCCTTAATTTCGTCTACTTTCTTCGACAAGTGAATTAAGGTTGTACCACCACCAGGAACAATACCTTCTTCTACCGCCGCCTTAGTAGCGTTGAGTGCGTCTTCAATTCTCAATTTACGGTCTCTGAGTTCGGTTTCTGTGGCTGCACCGACTTTAATCACTGCTACACCGCCAGCTAGCTTGGCAATACGTTCTTGCAGTTTTTCCTTATCGTACTCAGAATCAGTCTCTTCCAACTGCTTGCGAATTTGACCAATGCGCTTTTGTACTTCTGGCTTGGCAGCACTACCAGCCACAATGGTGGTATTTTCTTTGTCAATGCTGATTTTACGGGCAGTTCCCAACATTTCCAAAGTAGCGGTATCCAAACTCAGACCGATTTCTTCAGAAATCATTTGTCCGTCGGTGAGGATGGCGATATCTTGCAACAAGGCTTTGCGGCGTTCACCAAAACCGGGGGCTTTAATTGCAGCTACAGCCAGCACACCCCGCGCTTTGTTGACTACTAAAGTTGCTAAGGCATCTCCTTCTACATCTTCAGCAATAATCAGCAGTGGTTGACCTAAACGCGCGATTTTTTCCAATACAGGAACTAATTCTTGAATGCTGCTGATTTTCTTGTCGGTGATCAGGATGCGGGCGTTTTCAAACTCTACCGTCATCCGTTCGTTATTGGTGACGAAGTAGGGGGAAATGTAACCTCTATCAATTTGCATCCCTTCCACGACTTCTAGTTCTGTGGTGAGGGATTTGGACTCCTCAACGGTAATTACACCGTCTTTGGTGACTTTTTCCATTGCTTCGGCAATCATATTGCCGACTTCTTCATCGTTACCAGCAGATACAGTAGCCACTTGAGCGATGCCTGCGGCGGGCGATGCCAACGCACTGCTTTCAACTGGCTTGGCTACTTTCGCAATTTCTGCTACTAATGCCTCAGTAGTTTTATCAATGCCACGTTTTAAACTGACTGGGTTGCTACCAGCCGCTACGTTTTTCAAACCCTCTTTTACCAAGGCTTGGACTAAAACAGTCGCGGTGGTTGTACCATCACCAGCTACATCTTTTGTTTTAGATGCTACTTCTTGGATGAGTCTAGCACCAGTATTTTCTAAAGGATCTTCTAATTCAATTTCTTTAGCGACAGTGATCCCATCATTGACAATTTGGGGGATACCAAATTTCTTTTCTAAAAGTACGTTGCGACCTTTTGGCCCCAAAGTGATTTTTACAGCATCAGCTAAGGCGTTGACACCCCGTTCTAGGGCGCGCCGTGCGTCTTCATCGAATGAAATAATCTTTGTCATGTTTCCTTTCTCTAGCAGTTCCATTAGACAATTTAGCACTCACAGGTTCAGAGTGCTAAGACCCAAGTTAACCAGATCACATCTGAAAATCACAAAAATTGATTAATATACACTTGATGCTCATGTAGGATACTGGCAGTAATGGTTAAATCGGGAGATGAATTTCTACGACTCCCTTAAATCTATTGGCATTGCTAACCCTAGCGGTTCCGGCTGGTTGGCAGTAGTAATTACGTTTGTTTTGGCTTGGGTGGTAACTTGGCGTTTAATTCCCACAATTCGTAAATTTGCGTTGCGGGTGGGTTGGGCTGACCAACCAAACGCCCGAAGACTCAACCAAGAACCATTGCCGAATGCTGGCGGTTTAGCTATTTATGCGGGAGTAATCGCCGCATTGGTACTAGCCAGCCTTTTGCGCCCAATTGAACTGCAAAATGTGTTGGCTCAGGTATTGACTATTTTACTGGGAGGTTCAATTCTCGTCTTGGTCGGCTTTATTGACGATCAGTTCGGATTACCCCCCTCTGTACGCTTATGGGCGCAAATTATCACGGCTTTGTTACTGTTTGCGAATAGGATTAGCGTTGATGTTGTTCTCGGTACGCCGATTGACTCGATTCTCTCGATGTTGCTGACTGTGCTGTGGATAGTCGGGATTACCAACGCTGTCAACTTGATGGATGGGATGGATGGTTTGGCGGGAGGAATTAGTTTTATCACTGCCATGAGTCTATTAGGGGTTGCTGCCCAGTTTCCCAATCGGGCTGCGGCTATCTTAGTGTTGGCAGCCTTGGGGGGTGCAGCTTTGGGCTTTTTGCGCCATAATTTCCACCCCTCAAGGATTATCATGGGTGATGCCGGAGCTTACTTTTTTGGTTATGTGCTGGCTGCAACCAGTATTTTAGGTAATCTGCAAGAGAATACCATCTATGCTCTAGGCCCCGCAGTTTTATTCCTGCTGTTGCCTGTGTTAGATACTACACAGGTGTTTATCCGCCGGCTGTTAGCAGGTAAAAACCCCCTCAGTACCCCTGGTAAAGACCACCTACACCACCGTCTCCTGGCTTGGGGATTTTCTCAACGCCGTGCGGCACTTACCTTATGGTCAATTACCTTAATTTGTAATTTGCTGGCGATGAGAGTCCAAGGTATGAGTGCGGCAGTAATTGTTACCACTACCAGTGGGATTATTATCCTGCTCGGTTTCACTGTGTGGCATAAACTCCGTACCCAGTAACTAGGAATTACATCACCATTCCGCCATCGACATTAAACACTTGTCCAGTAATGTAGGTAGCAGCCGGATCAGCAGCGAGGAAGCGCACCATCCCAGCAATTTCTTCTGGTTGTCCGTAGCGACCTAGAGGAATGTATTTGAGAATATCATCGGCTTGCAGATCCTTGGTCATGTCCGTGGCAATAAAGCCAGGGGCGACGGCGTTGACGGTGATTCCACGAGAAGCGAGTTCTTTGGCGACGGTTTTTGTAAAGCCAATTACGCCAGCTTTTGCAGCACTGTAGTTAGCTTGACCAGGATTACCCATTTGTCCGGCTACGGAGGTAATGTTGACAATCCTTCCTGAACGCTGTTTGAGCATGATTTTACTGACGGCGCGGGTACATAAAAATACACCCGTGAGATTGAGGTCAATCACTGCTTGCCAATCTTCGGGCTTCATCCGTAAAAGTAGGGTGTCGCGGGTGATACCTGCATTGTTGACTAAAATATCAACGCGTTTGAATTTGTCTATGACGGCGTTGATCATGGTGTCTACTTGCTCGGCTTGGGAAACGTCAGCTTGTAGGGCGATCGCTTCTCCACCAGCTTGAGTGATTTCTGCTACTACCTTGTCAGCCGCACCACTAGAACTAGCATAATTGACGACTACAGTCGCGCCGTAGGTAGCTAATTCTAGTGCGATCGCTCGTCCAATTCCTCGTGAAGCACCTGTGATAATTGCAACTTGTCCCTTTAAATTTTCACTGATAATTGCCATAAACTATTCCTCAATATTGCAAATTCCCGCGCTAATTATCTTATGGTGATTTGTACCTACAACTTACCAAGAGTTGAAAATTTAAAATTGAAAATTGATCAGATCCCCGACTTATCAAAGAAATCGGGGATCTACAGCATGATGATTTGATATTGAATTATGTTGAGCCACTACACAGCATAAACATATCTTCCCTATTCCCTATTCCTCACTCCCATGTATATATACCTGAAGAATCAGAGGATAAATTTAGCAACAATAAAAACAAAATAATGTTACACCGTTTTCAGAAACCACACATTAATATTGAATTCAATGAATAAAAAATTGGTGTGTGTCACATGACTACTAAAAAGCAATTCAACAGCTTTGAAGAAATGCTGTCTGGTTCTGATTTACCTGTTTTAGTAGATTTTTACGCTGATTGGTGTGGCCCTTGTCAGATGATGGCGAAAATTTTAGAGCAAGTAAATGCTCAACTCAATAACCGCATCCGCATTGTCAAAATTGACACGGAAAAATACACAGAATTAGCCAGCCAGTACGAAATTTATGCTCTACCAACACTGGTTTTATTCAAACAAGGTCAACCAGTGGATCGGATTGAAGGTGTGTTGCAAACACCTGATTTAGTTAACCGGTTGCAAAGTTTTCTGTAATTAATATTAAGTTAGAGATGCAAAAATTAGCATCTCTACACATTTTTTTATGAATTTATTGCGGTTCTCAAATCAGTGAGAAGAAAAATAATTGAACGCAGATAAACGCAGATAAACGCAGATGAATTTGGATTCTATCCGGTTGCAATCCGCAGCTATTTATACTTGACGCTTACAAAGACATATGTTATTTTTAAACGCATAACTGCTTACTAATTCATCTATTACAGGGTGTTGAGAAATGTTAGGTTTTCTGTTTGGAGGACTTGTTAAAAAATTTGAGAGTGCAGCAAAGGAGATTGTTTCAGACTGTCGTGATAACATAAATGGCTTGTTTGATGACAAGCTTTATCCTTTAGCCGACAAACTCGATTATATAATTAAAGAACGCATTCATCAGGCAATAGAAGATACTGAGAAATTAGAAAATAAAACTAAAGTTGATATTTATGAAATCTTAAATACAGCAGATGCCAAAATTAAACATTACCTAGAAACAATAGATAATATTAGAGCAAAAGCTATCAGTGAAACTATTAACCAAACAAACTTTTATCTAGAGAACAGAATTAATCAAATGGCGTTAGCTGTAATGGAAGCTATTAATAATACCCACGACAGTCTTGATAAAAGTTTAGATAGAATTGAGAAATTAGAGAGTAACTTGTTTAGAGATGCGAATCAAATAGTAGATAAACTATGTGAGTGTCTTGATCGTAACGCTGCTGTTTTACAAAATGAGTTGAGAAAATATTTAGTTCACGCCTTACCATCTCCTTTAGATAAATGTAAACAAAAGCTCAAGATATCATGGAAACCCGGCGGGATGTTTTCTGATATTGAGCTTTATGAATTAAACGAGTGTTACGAACTAAGTAAGTTAAATGAGAACACCCCTGTTGATGAAGTTTTAAAAATCTATGGACAACTACAACATAATGCCACAATCATGGCTGCTTTAGTGAGCAAATCTCCAGAGTTAAAACATCGAGCTATTCAAGATTGGATTAAATATGGTTTACTTTGTGAATTTTGGCGGAGCATCATCAAGACTTATGATGCTCAAGATAGCTTGATGTTAGAGACTAATTCTTCACCAAAACTATTGCAAGATAATCCAGAAGTTTAATTATTTAATGTCTTTATGTTTAAAGCGGATAAGAATCAATCTAAAACACCTCTAGGCTATTACGAGCGAGCCATAGAAGAACTTAGGCGCAGCCGTGAAGAATTGCAGGAGATGAAAGCAATTTACTTACAAAAAATTGATTTTGTTCCTCAGCCTTTGCAATCAGAAATTCAAGAATTGAAAACAGAGCTTAAGCATATTTATGAAAGACTAGAAGATGTTGAGAAAAAAGCAGCAGAAACTCAAATGAGTTTAGCTGATATGGAAGAAGCAGCACTAACTGCTCAACAAGAATTACAAACTATAAAAGAGAATATGATTAATGAAAGAAAATTCAATGAGCAAATTATTGAAGAACTAGCACAAATAAAAGAGCAAGTATCTCATATTGTTTCTCAAACACAGCCGATAGATTCTCAAACACAAATTTTACAATCTTTATCAAATCTACAGTTGCAATTATCTGAATTAACAGCAGAGTTAACCCTTGTTTCTCATACATCTGGGGTAGATTATAGACAGTTGCAACAACTTTTAGCAGAAAATCGATGGCAGGAAGCTGACAAAGAAACTTATTTAAATCTCCTCAAAATTTGTAATCGTCAAGAAGAAGGTTGGTTAGATGATGATCAAATTAAAAAATTGCCTCGTCATGACATCGTGATGATTAATAATCTCTGGGTTAAATATAGTCAAGGAAGATTTGGTTTTAGTATTCAAAAAACTCTTTGGGAAGCCAGAAAAGAGTATAAGCACTTTGCTTATAGGGTGGGATGGCTAGCAAGTCTAGCTAATAGTGAATGGGTAAAATATGATGACTATACTTTCAATTTAGATGCTAATAAGGGACACTTACCGTCTACATCGCGTTTAGTAGGTTTAGGTTGTAGAAATGTTGGTGAAGTTGCACACAGACTCAAGGTTTTTTTGTCACGTTATTAATCGAAAAATCTAGGATTAGATGTAGGTTGGGTTAAGCGTAGCGCAACCCAACTATGATATTAGTGTTGGGTTTCCTACAGAAATGTGAGTGAGAACCCACACCGAATAAACCGACTAAATATTTTTTTTGTCACGCTACTAATGTGTTTTGACGCTACAACCAAGCTTAAGAACGTCGGGCATTTAAACAACACCATTCTTTCCGCTTCCACATGGTAGCGACAACCCAGCCATGTTTTTCTAAAGCATCAGCTACAGATTTTGATTGTTCAACTAAAATACCGCTAAAAATTCCCCAGGTACTCGGTTTAGAAATTTCGCTGAGTTCTGGGACTAATTGAATAATTACATCAGCTAAAATATTGCAGACAATTCCATCTACTGGCTTGTCAATTAATTTCTTGACAATATCTACACTCCCTTCTGCTGGTACTAGGCGTTCTGGATTAACATCATTGAGTGCGCGATTACTAAAGGTAGATTGTACCGCTAAGGGATCAGTATCTACTGCATAAACTTTCTCCGCACCTAATAGCACTGCCCCGATAGAAAGGATACCAGAACCACAACCAATATCCGCAATTATTACAGGTTCTTTTTGAGCAGCTTTCCCCATAAAAGATTGTGGTACTTCACTCAGACGCATCTCTAGGGATTCTAGACATAACTGGGTTGTGGCGTGGTTGCCTGTGCCGAATGCTACACCTGGATCGAGGCGAATTACTAACCTGTCTAAGTTTTCTGGTAAGGGTAGCCAAGCCGGGTTAATCAGGATGCGATCGCCTATTTCTTGGGGATGCCAGTATTGTTTCCAACTACTTGCCCAGTCTTCTTCGTCTATGATCTGCCAATTGAGCGTAGGAATAGATAATCCTAAACATAAAGCATCTTGTTGTAACAATAACCCCAGTGCGGCTAAATCTAGTTGCTGTGCTTGAAATGCAGGTAAGTAACCTTTAACCAGACAAGAAACTCCTTGACTTTCACTAGCTGTACCCCGACAGCCAAAATCTTCCAGTCGCCAAGAAACCGAGTCCTCTAACGCTGGTTCACATAAAACCTGTAATTCCCACCAAGTGTTTGCCATTTTTTTGTGCTGAGTGCTGGGTGCTGAATAAAGACGCGATTTATCGCGTCTGGACAAGAGTAATGAGTGCTGAGTAGAAAGTCAGCACTTACTACTCAGCACCCAAAACTTTATAAAGTTACTGTATACGCATCACGGATTTCTGGCTGTTTGGTAATCTCAGCCAAGACACCATCCGGTAAGGGATCATCAATGCTGAGAGCCATAACCGCATCACCACGCACGATTTTGCGGCCTACCTGCATACTGGCAATATTGACATTATAGCTACCTAGAAGAGAACCCAGTTTACCAATAATTCCCGGTACATCGCGGTGCAGGGTAAACAGCATATACTTGCTGGGTGGGACGTTAATCGGGAACCCATCAACATCGGTGAGGTGAATTTCTTTATCACCTAACAATGCACCAGTGACAGAATGAGTGCCTAAAGTACCTGTAGCTTCTAGACGCAATGAGCCAGCGTAGTCACGAAGTGATGCGTCACGGGTTTCGATGACTCTAATTCCCCGTTCTTTAGCTTCGATGTTGGCGTTAACGTAATTTACCCGTTCTCGTAAGGCTTGATATAACAAACCTTTGAGTGCTGCTACAACTAAAGGCTGACTTTTGTTGGTGGCGAGTTCACCTTGTAGGCGGACATTGAGCAATTCTACCCGACCACCTGCCAGCTGTCCGACCAAGTTACCCAAGGTTTCTGCTAGCTGCATATAAGGTTTGAGTTCTTCCAAGACAGAGGGGCCGAGTCCGGGAATGTTCACGGCGGAACGGGCGGGTAAACCCAAAAGCACATCGCGAATTTGTTCAGCTACGTCGATAGCTACATTAACTTGTGCTTCTGTAGTGGACGCGCCTAAGTGGGGGGTGAGGATGATATCCTTACCGAGCGATCGCAATTCTGATTCACCCAATGGTTCAGACTCGAACACATCCAAAGCTGCACCCGCAATTTTCCCTTCTTTAATCGCTGCGGCTAACGCTGCTTCATCAATAATCCCACCACGAGCGCAATTAATAATCCTGACTGTGGGCTTCATTTTTGCCAGGGTTTGAGCATTGATCAGGTGAGTTGTCTCTGGAGTTTTGGGAATATGCAGGGTGATATAGTCAGCTTGCTGAATCAACAAGTCAAAATTCACCAATTGACAACCAATTTGTTCGGCTCGTTCTGCGGAAATAAAGGGATCATAAGCTAATAACTTCATCCCCATAGCTTTGGCAACTGCGGCGACATGAGAGCCGATTTTACCCAAGCCCACAATACCGATAGTCTTTTTATATACTTCCGCACCAACAAAGGTTTTACGATCCCACACACCGCTTTTTACAGAAGCATTGGCATCGGGAATGTGGCGCGACAAAGACAACATCATCGCCAAGGCGTGTTCAGCTGCGGCGATGGTGTTACCTTCCGGGGAATTAACTACAACAATACCTTTACGGGTAGCAGCCGGCACATCCACATTATCAACACCCACGCCAGCCCGACCGATAATTTTTAGCTGAGTTCCAGCTTCAATAATTTCCTGAGTGACGCGTGTTCCAGAGCGAATCATCAACGCGTCATACTCGCCAATAATTTCTATTAGTTCTGCTGGTTTAAGACCTATTTTGACATCAACAGTAGCAACCTGGGAAAGAATGTCAATACCAGCCTGGTCAATAGGATCGGAGACAAGAACCTTAGACATGATTAGATCATTTATAAGTTAAGAGTTTTGCTGCACAAGACTTTTTAGTTTAGTCCTTATTCGTGGCCATTCAGCAAAAAATATTGGTTTTAATATCAGCTAATGCTGTACTCACACCTCTTACTTGAGGATAACAGAGTATCAGGGTACAGGAATAGTCTGCTACTAACCCCTACCTATGTGAAGATGAGCGGCTGCTTACACTATCCTGCCGATAAATGATAAACCATGAATCGCACTAAAAATCTATATATAGATTATTTATTTTTATGACTCAGCAGCTAGTTCGTGTCAGTAGAAGATATGGCTATAATTCCTGTAAAGACGCTGGTGTATGAGATTTGGGGCAACCAGTCATGTTAAACTTCAACCTACCAAGGTATTTACCCTCAGCCGACGAACTACCGGACTCTGATGAAACGCCTGTGGATAATGAACTGCAAGAACTCATACCAGGGTTGTTAAAAGCTATTCTCCTGCTACTGTGGGGGGAACGTATGGACTGGTTTTTTGGGGTGGATATGGGTATTTATTATCATCCTGATCAACCTCCTATTGTCCCAGATGGATTTCTCAGTCTAGGGGTAGAAAGATTTTACGATGAGGAACTGCGTCCTAGTTATGTGCTTTGGGATGAACAAGTTATACCGATTTTGGTGTTAGAAGTCGTTTCCCCAAACTATCGCAAAGAATACAGCGATAAATTAGATGAGTATGCGGCTTTAGGTGTACTCTATTACGTGATTTATTCTTCTCGCCGTCGCCGTAAACCCCGTTTGGAGGTACATAAATTAGTTAACGGTAGATATGAGTTACAACCAGGAAACCCGGTTTGGCTACCAGAAATTGGCTTAGGAATTGGTTGTGAACGGGGAGATTATTCTGGGGTAACGCGAGAATGGATGTATTGGTACGACAGGGAAGGGAAACGCTATCCCACACCACAAGAACAAATTAAGCAAGCACAACAACAGGCGCAGTTAGCAGAACAACGCGCTCAACAGGAGGCTCAACGCGCTCAAAGGTTGGCAGAGCAATTAAGAGCTTTGGGCATCGACCCAGATAATTTGAGTTAGATTTGTAATAAATTCGCGATCGCCTGTGGCATTGGCAAGATAATCATCACTAACAAAGCCATTGCCAATAAACCTAAAATGTCACGTTTATTATCTAGTTCGGTGACATCATTTAAGGCAGGTTCATCCACTAAGGGAATAAACAATAAAATAATTGCCCAGACAAAGAATTCTGGTTGGACTAAAGACAGTAGTAACAGCAACAACCGGGAAATTTGACCGATTAACATCGCGGTTTTTTGTCCAAACATCGCATGAACAATATGACCACCATCTAATTGTCCCACAGGCATTAAATTTAAGGCGGTGACGATTAATCCTAAAAAACCAGCTACCGCTACCGGATGTAAATCAATGGCTGATTTTGGTGTTAATGCACTCCCCAAAGCTAATTTAGAAATTAATCCCAAAAGAATGGAATATTTAGGATTAAGTGCATCGGGGTTCAAAAGTCCGGTTTTTTCAGTTAAAGGAACAACATCTGAATGCGCTAAACCCCAGATAATTAAAGGTAATGTGGCAATAAATCCCGCCAGAGGCCCGGCAATACTCACATCAAATAAAGCTTTGCGGTTGGGGATAGGACTCCGCATTTGAATAAATGCGCCAAACGTTCCCAAGAAAAACGGGATGGGAATAAAATAAGGCAGTGTGGAGCGGATTTTGTAGTACCTGGCTGTTAAATAATGTCCTAATTCGTGAATCCCCAAAATTGTCATTAATCCTAAAGCATAGGGTAATCCTTGCCACAGGATTGTGGGATTTGAGGAGATAGTTGTCAGATTTAAACCAGCGATTCTGACTCCCACTAAAGTTGTAGTTACCAAAGTTGCTAAAACAAGTATTAAAGCTAATCCTGGTCTAGTTAACTTTTCTGGTTTTTTGGCACTACCGGCTTTAGCTGCTTGAGCATTGGGAACTAAGACAAAGAAGGGTTTACCATTAAAACCTTCTTGAAAAATAATTAAGAAGCGATCGCCAAATTCTGCTTCAATATTTGCCCGAATTTGTTGATAAGCTTGAATAGGTGTTGTTCGCAACTGACCACGACAAATAATCGCCTGGGGTCTATACTCAATGTTCTGAATATAGTAAATAGACCAGGGAAAACAATTTCGCAGTTGGGTTTCTTCTGTAGGTTCAATGGGACGCACAGGCACTGATTCTGCGGTAGGATGAATAGCCGATTGTGATGTTTGAGTTTGGGGTTCAGTTTGAGTGTTTCCCGGCGATCGCCGTCCCCACTGGAACAACAGCCAGTATAACAAAAGGCAGATGATTGAGGGCCAGATGATCAGTGATGGCGGCGGAGGTTGTTTTACACCATACATCAATGTCCAGCCACTCAATAATAATGCTGGTGTCATTAACACTAGCCACAATAACCAGATTGGTGTACGGGTGATGCTAGCCACACTGCGCTGCACCATTAAATACGTAGCTATGCCCAGTAGCAGGAGAAACCAGAATGTCATTTGCTCTTTGGTAATTTAGAAACACAGCCTGATTTGTAGTTTTGGCAATATCGCTTTCACTACATACCAGACTTTCAACTCATTTTTGTTACAAAAGTTAACAGAGTTTTTTAACTCTGTCACGATAATTTCACAACTCCTCAGTTTTTGTTTGTTCATGCGTCCCTTACCACCACAGCCAAGTAATACAACTAAGTCCCCACGGGTTGTTTTTGCTGACGAAGTTGCAAGCAAAGAAAACCTCGGCTCAGACTTCGCGCTCAATTCTATTTTTGCTTTTCCACCAAATCGGGACACATTGGGGGGTACTTCTTACTTCATTGTAAGAAATCAAGGGAATATCCTGATAGACTGCCCGGCTTTAGACGAAATAAATCAAGATTTTTTGCGATCGCATGGGGGTGTGCGCTGGTTATTTATCACCCATCGCGGTGCGATTGGTAAAACCTCAGAAATTCAGCAAAGCTTTAATTGTGAGGTAATCATTCAAGAGCAAGAAGCCTATTTATTACCAGGGTTGACAGTCACTACTTTTACTCAAGAACTGACACTAGACAGCACAACCAAATTAATTTGGACACCAGGACATTCTCCCGGTTCCTCTTGTCTATACTACAGTCAACTAGGCGGCATCCTGTTTTCTGGTCGTCATTTATTACCCAACCAGCAAGGCGAACCAGTACCATTACGGACAGCAAAAACTTTTCACTGGCCTAGACAAATTAAGAACATACAAGCATTATTAGACAACTTTACGCCAGATACGCTGCAATATATTTGTCCTGGTGCTAACACTGGTTTTCTCAGAGGTAAACGTGTAATTGACCAAGCTTACCACCGTCTGAAGTCTCTAGATTTAGAAGCTTTGTTACACAAACAAGCGATTTTATGAAAGAAGGGAGATAAGGGAGACAAAGGAGATTGTTTTCAAGAATTCTGTAATTTTTGGGACTTACGCAAAAATAACGTATTTTCGTCATTGTTACCGAAGGGTAGCAATCCCAAAGCTTTGATTTTCGTTGCGAGTGCGTAAGTCCTAATTTTGAACTTTGAATTTTGAATTTTGAATTTATTTGTCTCTATTCCCCAAACCAGCTACAACAGAATCTTTCCTCAACACTTCCAGTGCTGATTGGTATTGTAAATCGGCTGCTGTGGCAATCTGTTCACGGGTGATTGGTTGCTGAGAAATCACTTGATCAGGTTTAATACCTAATTTATTAATATCGTGGTGACTGGGAGTTTCGTACTTGGCAATAGTCACCGCCAAGCCAGAACCATCAGACAGTTCAAATAAAGATTGTATTAAACCTTTGCCAAAAGTAGTTTCGCCCACCAATTTGGCGCGACCATTGTCTTGGAGTGCGCCAGCTAAAATTTCGCTAGCACTGGCAGTTCCTTGATTGACTAAGACTACCAAAGGATCATCTGTCAAAGCAGGGCCGAAGGCTTCAAAACTGCCTTGAATGCCTTGGCGATTGACGGTGTAGACGATAGTGCCGGAATCTAACCATAGACGGGCGATTTCTATGCCAGCTTGTAGTAAGCCTCCAGGATTATTTCGTAAATCTAGAATGTAGGCATCCGCCCCTTTTTTTTCTAAACTAGATATGGCGTGTGCCAACTCTGTGGAGGCGTTGGCATTAAATTGTGTTAGGCGAAGATAGCCGATAGATTTACCTTCGGGGGAAGTGCGTAATTCCGCTACAACAGGGTTTAGAGCAATGCGATCGCGCACTACTCTAACTTCTTTTTCTCCTTCTCCATCGCGTTCAATTATGAGTGTGACTAGACTACCAATAGGGCCGCGCATCCGGGCGGCTGCTTCATCGAGAGTCAGGTTGGCTGTAGAAAATCCTTCAATTTTGAGAATGCGATCGCGTGATCTAATTCCCGCTTTCTCGGCTGGCGAACCCTCTATAGGAGAAACTACTTCCAATTTTCCGGTTTCGGGATTCAGGGCAATTTGTAAACCCACACCCGTAAGTTCTCCTGAAGTATTCACTTGCAAACTGCGGTATTGCTCAGGGTCTAAAAACCGGGTAAAAGGGTCATCTAAGGTCTTGAGCATATTCTGAATGGCTACATAAGCGGCTTTTTGGTCTTTAAACGGTTTTTCTAGGGCTTTCTGCCGCACTGCTGCCCAGTTTTGATGATTAAACGTATCGTCCAGATAAGTCCGATTTACAATTCGCCAAACTTCTGAAACTAATTTTTGTTCTTCTGTCAATGCGTTTGCTGGTTGCATGACTGCACCCCAAGCTAAACCAAAAGCCAAAAATAGTGAAAATCCTAGCCGCAGAACCTGTTTGTGCATGAACCCCATTTTCCAATTCACCTCTAGCCAAATTGCCGAGAATTATCTAGTTGTCTCTTGTTTGATGAAATCTATCTCTCGACTATGTTACTTTTTTTATAGAAGTGGTGCATTCTTCTCATCAAGTTGTTAAACAACTGATGTCCTGTATGCCCCTGTATATACCTGATAACAGGATATGATCTACTTTGTACCCTCCATAATCATGGTTGGCTTGCAAAGAGAACGCAATATATTCCATATTTACCAACGCCGTCGGGCAGTCGGTGTATGCTTGCTGTTCGCGTAGCGGCGCGTTAGCGCGGGTAAAGTAATCTGAACTTCTCGATGCGTCCGGTTGTTTGGGTCTCCCTGTGTTCGCGCTAGCGTCGCGAAGCGAAGCAAGAATCCCTGAAATGAAATTTCGGGGAGTGTCAAAGAGTGTTAAGTTGATAAACTTTTAGCACTATCAAAACGCAAAAGCAAACACATAAAATCCTCTGACGAGAAAATCCCAAAATTGCCAATTGGGAGATTGAATCAACCGCAACTGATTTTTAGGAACTTGAGATTGTATGGCCAACGTTTACGACTGGTTTGAGGAACGCTTGGAAATTCAGGCGATCGCTGAAGATGTAACTAGCAAATACGTCCCTCCCCATGTCAACATCTTTTACTGTCTGGGTGGTATTACCCTCGTTTGCTTCTTGATCCAGTTCGCCACTGGATTTGCAATGACTTTCTACTACAAGCCCACAGTGGCTGAAGCTTACTCCTCAGTGCAGTACATCATGAATGAGGTTAACTTCGGTTGGCTGATTCGCTCCATCCATCGCTGGTCAGCCAGCATGATGGTGTTGATGATGATTCTGCACGTCTTCCGGGTGTACCTGACTGGTGGTTTTAAAAAGCCCCGCGAATTGACCTGGGTAAGTGGTGTGATCCTAGCTGTAATCACAGTTTCCTTCGGAGTAACAGGCTATTCTCTGCCTTGGGATCAGGTTGGTTACTGGGCTGTGAAAATCGTTAGTGGCGTACCAGAAGCAATTCCTGTAGTCGGCGTACTGATTTCCGACCTACTGCGTGGTGGTTCTAGTGTTGGTCAAGCAACCTTGACTCGCTACTACAGCGCGCACACCTTCGTTCTACCTTGGTTAATTGCGGTCTTCATGCTGTTCCACTTCTTGATGATCCGTAAACAAGGTATTTCCGGCCCCTTGTAATTTCAGAAGCCCCAATGTCAACAGGCAACAGCACTCAGTTACAAGAAACAGTCATTTGCTTTAAACTGATGGAAAATCAGCAATTAATGACTCATTCCCACAAGGATAATGCTTGTATTTGAGACTTCAGGTAAACTACCCAAAAACAGAAGATTCAGGCTAGTTTTACGTTAGGTTTGCCTAAATTCATTGATGGCTGTAATCAAAGCTTTAAGTGAAATTCCAGCAGGAGAGCGCATTTAAATATGGCAACACAAAAGAAACCCGATCTGAGCGATCCTAAGTTAAGAGCCAAACTCGCCAAAGGTATGGGACATAACTACTACGGCGAACCAGCTTGGCCTAATGACCTACTGTATGTATTCCCAGTAGTCATCATGGGTTCCTTCGCTTGTATTGTGGCTTTAGCTGTATTAGACCCAGCAATGACAGGTGAACCAGCGAATCCTTTCGCCACACCATTGGAAATTTTGCCAGAGTGGTATTTGTACCCTGTATTCCAAATTTTGCGATCGCTTCCTAACAAACTGTTGGGAGTGTTAGCAATGGCTTCCGTACCCTTGGGATTAATCCTCGTTCCCTTTATTGAGAACGTCAACAAATTCCAAAACCCCTTCCGTCGTCCAGTAGCAACCACAGTCTTCTTGTTTGGGACTTTGGTTACTCTGTGGCTAGGTATTGGTGCTGCTTTACCTTTGGAAAAATCTTTGACCTTGGGATTGTTCTAAGTTAGTCACCAAAAAGCTATCTTGACGCTTGTAGGTTTCAAGAGCAGATATCTGAAGTTATGATGTCTGATGACAAGTCACCTTGCAGGGTGTCTATGGCATCAACCGCCGTTCATTTCTCCAGGTGATCTGCTGTTGAAACCAATTAACAAGCGTCAATTTTAGTGAATTTAGCTTGTGTATGCAACTTTTTAGTTTTGGAACCAAAAAATCTGCCAAAATCTAAAATAGACTGAAGAACGATAGATTCAAAAACCTCTCACTTATATTCAATTTAAGCTACGGTCAATGCTTGGCATAATGCAGCAAGACCATCTGACGGTAAACAGCGAACTGAAGCTCCTCAACAAAGTTCAACAATGGTTTGAGGAATTTTCCTTAAAATACTTGTCTCACCTTGGTTGGTCAGAAACCCAAGTTTATCGCCTCAATTTAGCATTAGCAGAGGGCTTTACCAACGCAGTGCGTCACGCTCATCGCGCTTTACCACCGGAAACAACCATAGACATTGAGGTGAGTCTATGGTCTGACAGATTAGAAATTAGAATTTGGGATCACGGTCATCCTTTTGATCCAAATGCGATCGCCGAACCAGAACCAGGTACTCTACAAGTAGGAGGTTATGGTTGGTTTCTGCTGCGTCGCTTAGTTGACCGTGTAGTTTATGAGCGTAGCGATGATAATAGAAATTGTCTGGTGATACTCAAATACTTATGACATTGACCTGCCCCCGCTAACCTCAGCGCGAGGTGTAGCGGGAGGTTTTTACTACACAGAAAACCGCTTTTGGAAGTACCAACGAGTCTTACAGTTTTTCTACAAGATTGAATTTCTGTGTATTTATTGACAATATTTTAATTCCCTCTGATCTCAAGTTCCGTTAAGCATTTTCATCTCTGTCATCAAGGAGTTGTATTTGTATCATTCTGATGCCAATCAACTGTCAGTGATAGAATTACATTCATATTGATTGTATAAAATTTAATTTTTATCCTAGTAAGTATTACATACAATTTATCCTGACTACTTTGCTAGAATTGGGCATTACTTTTGCTAGTTTTATCTGGTGTGGTCATGGGTCTAGACAAATATACTAGGGTCGCCAATGCTCACGCAATTATTCTAAGTAATTTTACGCTGGTACGCAATCACCTTTTAGTGTAGAAAGGGGAGATAGGAAAAAATATATGACTAAGACCGCCCTAATTACAGGAATTACTGGTCAAGATGGCTACTATCTCAGCCATTTACTCCTCAAGCATGGTTATAAGGTAGTGGGATTAGTATCGCCACACCGACAACCAAATCTGACGAAATTGGGAAATTTAGCCAATCAAGTAGAAATTTATACAGTCGATTTAAGAGATAGCGTAGCCCTGTTCAATGCAGTAGAACAACTGCGTCCCCAAGAAATTTATAATTTGGCAGCTCCGAGTTTTGTCCCTGACTCTTGGAAAGATCCACTAGGAACTCTTGATTTAATCACTGGTACTGCAACAAGACTATTAGATGCAGTCAGACAAGTGGGTTTATCTACACGTTTTTATCAAGCTAGTAGCTCTGAGATGTTTGGAGATGTCTTTTGTTCTCCGCAAGATGAAGAAACTCCTTTTCGACCGAAAAATCCGTATGCAGCCGCCAAACTACACGCTCATTGGACGATGGTACATCACCGTCAGCGTTATGGTTTATTTGCTTGCAGTGGGATTTTATATAATCATGAATCTCCGCTCAGAGCACCTCAATTTGTCACCCGTAAAGTTTCTTTAGCAGTTGCATCAATTAAGTTGGGTTTAGCTGACACCCTAGAAATGGGTAATCTAGATGCTAGACGGGATTGGGGTTTTGCCGGAGATTATGTTAAAGCTATGTGGTTGATGCTACAAGCTGAAGAACCAGAAGAGTACGTGATTGGGACAGGCAAACTACACAGTGTGAAAGAATTAGTATCTCTGGCTTTTGATAGCGTAGGATTAAATTGGCAAAATCACGTAGTCATTAATCAAAATTTACTCAGACCAGACGAACATTTTCAACTGGTAGCCAACCCCAACAAAGCCAAAACCAATTTAAATTGGCAACCGGAAATCAGCTTTGAACACCTTTTAGAAACAATGGTAAAAACAGATATAGACCGCTTGCAAAACCGTCAAGTTACTCAAATTTCTGAAAAACAACTACTCGTATAATAGAGTGCTGGTGATGGCATTCTTGCCTATCAAAACATAGTGGGAGTGTGAGAACCCCTGCTCTTTAGAGAGGGGATGTAGCTTGCTTTCCCGCAGGGGTAACACGACTCAACAGGTTTTAACCTGTTGTTTTAAGGCGAGACTTATGGTAAATTTTTGCTGATGATGCTGGTGAAAAACCCATAACAAAAAGCATCATAAGTTGACCAAAAGTAGCCGTACAGCCAAGCAATTGGTCGAGGCGAGTAGGACTGTTTGAACCAGTCTAAGACCCTTTGGAGCAGAACAAACATTGCGGAGTGTAGCTTTAGCTCACGTAGCAATATCAGTTCGGAATCCTGGTTTTTCAAAGCCAGGATAGTTCAAACTACCCGTATCAAGAAAATATCAATACTAAGTAGATTGACATAAATAATTGTCATAGCGATAAGGCAGGAGGCAGACAAAAAGGTTTCCCTATCTTGACCTGGGTTCACATAGTTCAGTTATTGTGTGTCTTTCTACTTAATTAATTAATACAGTGGCCAAAAATTTAAAATTAGGTGAAAATTCTGGCAAAGTAGCCGACCATATCTTCGTGTTCTTAGAGATTTTTGCACGGGAAGGTGGAATTCAATCTTATGTTAAAGATATTTTCCGCGCTTATTTGGAGTTGAATCCAGGTTATCAAGCAGAAGTATTTTTGTTGCGAGATAGTCCTGAATGCTCGAATCAGTTTGAGTGCGATCGCTTAAAATTTCATTATTTTCACCATCAATCACCCCAGATAGGCAGAATCAAAATGGCTGGGGTATTACTGAAGTATTTACTGCAAAAACGCCCCAAACGTGTTTTCTGTGGTCATATCAACCTGGCTGTATTAATACAAACCCTGTGCCAACCCTTGGGAATTCCTTACACTGTCCTGACTTATGGAAAAGAAGTTTGGGAACCCCTCAACATTAAAGAACGCCGTGCTTTAGCCACAGCCACCGATATCTGGACAATCAGCCGCTACAGTCGCGATCGCGCTTGTGCTGCTAATGGTATAAATCCAAATCAAGTCAAAATGCTAGCTTGTGCCATTGATGGCGAAAAATTTACCGCCGGCGCGAAGCTACCAGAATTAGTCACAAAGTACGGCTTAACAGATGCCAAAGTGATCATGACTGTAGCACGACTCTGGTCAGGAGATATATATAAAGGCGTAGATATGACAATTCGCGCCCTGCCCAAAATCGCCCAGGTATTTCCAGATGTAAAATATTTGGTAATTGGTCGCGGTGATGACCAACCAAGATTAGCCAAGCTAGCCCAAGATTTAGGAGTAAGCGATCGCGTTGTCTTTGCTGGTTTTGTCCCCACAGATGATTTAGTATCGCACTACCGCCTCGCCGATGCTTATATTATGCCCTCTCAAGAAGGCTTCGGGATTGTATATTTAGAAGCTATGGCCTGTGGTGTCCCAGTGTTGTCCGGTGATGACGATGGTTCAGCCGATCCAGTACAGGATGGTAAAGTCGGTTGGCGAGTTCCTCACCGCGATCCTGAAGCTGTAGCCGCAGCTTGTATCGAAATTCTCAAAGGAGATGATCAACGTTGTGATGGACAATGGCTAAGAGAACAAGCGATCGCAAATTTTGGCATGGAAGCCTTGAAACAACAGCTTTTGTCCTTACTTGAGAGTTCATAGTTTTTCACCAATGACTAACAACTAAACTCGCTATCCTAGAAGGAGAGCAAGATAGTATTTAAAAATGAACTATAACAATTCTCAACTGAATCTCTACAATCTCCGCCCTTGGCTGACTGTGTTAGTAATTTTCTGGTTACTGACTTCATTTGGTTTGGGTTGGTTGGTAAATTCGTTGTTGATTCTATTTGGATTAATGTTGCTAGTGCCTGTAGTCGCATTTTTCGGGTTTCGTTGGTGGCTGGAACGCAACCTAGTAACTGATCAGTGTCCCGTCTGCCAATATGAATTTACAGGATTAAATAATAGTCAATTGCAGTGTCCTAACTGTGGCGAACAACTCACAGTACAAAAAGGCCATTTTCACCGCTTCGCACCCGAAGGCACAATTGATATTACCGCCGTTGAAGTACCAACTCAGCAATTAGAAGATTAAATTGATAAAGTAAACATTAAATTGTAGGGTGCGTTAAAGCCAAGTGCAACGCACCTCATAAAATCTTGGTGCGTTACGGTCAATTTTTATGCTGCCTCAGCTAGTTTACTCTCGATTTCTAATAACTGGACTGCGCCAGAGTAATTTTTCCCATTCATCACAAAGAAGGGTGTACCAGGAACTCCCAGTTGTTCACCTAGTTGCATATCTTGTTGAATAGCAGGATCAGCAAGTAGGCGATCGCGATTAAATTTTTCTAAGTCTAGATTCAGTTTTTTAGCAATATCTAAATACAAATCTTCACCTAATTGTTTTTGATTTGTAAATAGGGCATCATGATACAGCCAAAACTTTCCCTGCTGATTTGCAGCCCAAGCCGCTTTTGCTGCTGGTATAGCTTGGGGATGAATTGGTAAGGGAAAATGTTTATAAACTAATGTCACTTCATTTTCATGCTTGGCTAACAACTCCTTTAATTTTGTATGAGCTTCAGCACAGTAGGGACATTGATAATCAGAAAACTCGATTAACAAAGTTTTTGATGCAGTTCCTCCAATAGTAGGAGAAGAAGCAATAACTGCTTGGGGGTTGGTTTGCAAATCCTGCAAAAATGTCTGTCGGGCTTGATTTAGTGTTTGTTGCTGTTGTTGTTGGTATGCTTGGACAGATTCAATAATCACCTCTGGGTGTTGGCGGAGAATTTCTAAAACTTGCTGTTCTAGTTGGGGGTTGACTTTACTGGCTGCTTGTGCAGGAAATGACCAAGCTAAAACTACAGACAATAAGCTAATTATTGCCCAGGTACGTAGATACTGCAAAAATTGACGCATAGCAAAATACTGGAGACATTAATATTTCTCTAGTATTCCCTGAAATGCCAGCCAGTGATAATTACAAATTATATAACTGTGGCATCAATCGGTAATGAATTGTCACGAGACCATTCATTCCAAGAACCAAAATAATTTTTGGCGTGAATTCCAGCCTGTTGTAAAGCAATCAGTGTATTAGCAGCCCTAGAACCTTTAAAGCAGTAAACATACACTATTGACTCGGAAGTAATCCCAACAGATTCACAAATTTCTAAGATTTCTGCTGGTGAACGAAACATCGGTATTCCCGATTCAAATGTCATCAAACGATGCCATTCTAACCATACAGCATGAGGAATTCTGCCCTTGCGGGGGCAAAAATCAGTACCGTAGGGTGAAGAACTTAAACCTTGCCATTCGTTGCGATCGCGCACATCCAATTTTATAATTGCTGGATTGTTGATTGCTTGCAACATTTGGATAGTCGTCACTATCATCTCCGCCTGGGGATGCAATCTAAATATGCTGCTTTCACCTTCAGGAACTTCATCGGTAGTAGGTAAACCCGCAGCCAACCAACCTTGATATCCGCCGTGTAAAACATATACATGAGGACATCCTAAATACTGGAGTAAAAAAGCTGCTCTACAAGATTGGCCGTAACCTTTATTTAAAGCATCTTCATAGACAATTAATCTTTCTGCCCCAGATATTCCTACATCACTCAGAAGTTGAGCAAAATACTCTTGCAATTGCTTTAATCCTGCTGGGTAGGAATTATCTAAAAGATAAGTGAAAAAATCTCTAATATTGATGGATTTAGGAATGTGAGAACTAGCATATTCTTCTGGGCTTCGCGTATCGATAATGACAGTTTGTGGCGATTTTTCTGCTAACAAAGACGTGAGTTCTTGAGGAGAAATGAGGAGTTTTATATTCACGCTTTCATGCTGCTGTTACCGTGTCATTGGGCATTATCGCGCTCACCTGATTGGCATTTTGGCATGAAATTTACAGAATAATGAATGTTAATTGTTGGCGAATAACTTTTGTAGTTTGATATCTTGCACCAGTTCTGTTTGATTTTTTAACGCTCCAGGAGCGCGGAGGTTCACGCAAAGTAACGCAGAGGTTTGTTGAAATTGGATATTAGCCGTAAGGTAATGACATCATTAGCTGCTGTACTTTGCCCTAAGTTTATTTACATTTTAAGGTTTACCTGTAATAAGTCTAAACCTCGTTCAAATATTTCATCAATTGGCAACATTTGCCCATCTTGAGTCATAAATTTATGGTCTTTTGTTGCCCGAATTACTGAACCATCTTCTAAACTATATTCAAAAACTTCTTGTTGTCCGCGATTATGCCATTGTGCAGTAGGCTGGGTGTAAACAATGCCATTAATATCAACACTAAATACTGTGCATTCAAGACCTTTTTCTACTATCTCACCAATAGGTAAATAACCATATTCAACTGTTAAAATTTCTGTGTCATAACTTAAGCAATACTCAGCAAATTTCAACATATCATCAAATAGCTTCTCAGCTACTTGTTTTTTTACACCATTCTTAGTTGCTCCATCAATAAATTTTTCCTGCTGCTTCTGCATCTCTGCTACTTTCTTTTTACCCATAGCACGGCGCAGTAAGTCAGCTTGTCCTAACGAATAACCAGCCATATCTTGAGCAATTTTCATGATTTGCTCTTGATAAACCATGATGCCATAGGTTTCATTTAAGATGGGTTCTAAAATTTGGCTTTCATAATCAATACTTTCTCGTCCATGTTTACGGTTGATAAATTTAGGAATCAATCCCGCATCTAAGGGCCCTGGTCGATAAAGTGCCAAAATAGAAGAAATATCTTCAATATTAGAAGGTTTTAAGTCTCGGACTATCTGCTTCATCCCTGAAGACTCTAATTGAAATACTCCTTCTAATTCACCCGATTCTAAAAGTTCATAGGTTTTTTGTACATCTTTGGGCAGAGTTTTATGCTCACCTTTAGCTAATATTCTTTGAGCTTTGCGTTCTTGATTAGTGATTTCATACGGGTCTATTGTAAACCCGTGGTTTTCTTGAATTAAATCAATGGTTTTTTGAATCATGGTTAAGTTTTTTAGACCCAAAAAGTCCATTTTTAACAAACCCATTGATTCTAGGTCTTCCATGAAATATTGGGTAATTACAGACCCGTCATTATTTCTTTGTAAGGGGACAATTTCATCTAATGGTTCAGCAGAAATGACTACACCTGCGGCGTGCACCCCAAAGGTTTTGTTAGTTCCCTCAATTCGCATGGCCATGTCAATCCAATGGCGTACTTTTGGGTCACTATCATATTTTGCTTTAAACTCTGGTTCTGGGGTTTGATCAGAAATCATTACTTTGAGTTTAGTGGGTTTACCCCGTACCACAGGAATTAATTTCGCCATTTGGTCGGCTTCCCCGTAGGGAATATTTAACACTCTGGCAACATCTTTTAAAACTGCTTTGGAAGTTAGACGGTTAAAGGTAATAATTTGAGCTACTCTATCCTTACCGTATTTTTCAGTTACATAGTCAATCACTTTATCCCGTTGTTCAATACAGAAATCTGTATCGATATCAGGCATAGATTTACGTTCTGGGTTTAAGAATCGCTCAAATAGTAAGCCATGATGCACCGGGTCAATATTAGTAATTCCCATTGTATAGGCAACTAATGAACCAGCCGCCGAACCCCTTCCAGGCCCTACAGGAATATTATTATCTCTAGCAAATTTGATGTAGTCCCACACGACTAAAAAGTAGGTGGAAAAACCCATCTGTTGCAACATTTTCAGTTCATATTCCAGTCTTTCTTTGTAGACTGAATCTACTTCGCTGCGGGATTTACGATTTAATCTTTCTAATAGTCCTTGCCAAGCTACTTCTTCGACGTAGGTATCAGCAGTATGACCCGCAGGAATAGGATAATTAGGAATGCGAGGCTCACCCATAATTTGGTAAGGCTCGATTTTATCAGCTACTTCTTCGGTTCTATTGATGGCTTCAGCAATCACATCATCTGGTAAATGGTCACGAAATAACAGCTTCATCTCATCGGCAGATTTGAGATATTCTGTACCGCTATAACGCATCCGATTATCTTCAATAATTAACTTGCCTGTTTGAATACATAGCAAAGCGTCGTGAGCTTCGACATCAAAGCAAGATGTAAAATGAGAGTCATTGGTAGCGACGAATTTAATATTTAATTCCCGTGCTATTTTGATGATTTCAACGTTAACTATGCGGTCTTCTTGCGAACCGTGGTCTTGAATTTCTAGATAAAAATCATCACCAAATACATCTTTATACCATTTTGCCACTTTCCGCGCTGCGTCTGGTCTGCCGCTCAGAATTGCCTGGGGAATTTCTCCACCTAAACAAGCACTGGTAACTATTAAACCTTCATGATATTTTTGTAATAATTCTTTATTAATACAAGGGCGAGAAAAAATTCCTTTACCTTGAACACCTTGCAGGTGAGAAATTGTTGTTAATTTAACTAAATTTTTGTAACCTTTATTATTTTTGGCTAAGACAACTTGATGATATTTAGGACGACGTTCTTGTTTTTCAATGTCGCCGTTAATGATATACATTTCATTGCCAATAATTGCCTTAATATTTTTGCTGCGGCAGGTTTTTAGCAGTTCAACAGCACCATACATGACACCGTGATCGGTAACTGCGATCGCCTTTATCCCTAGTTCAATCGCCCGATCAATCAAATCTGGTAGCTGACTTGCTCCATCCAGCAGACTGTAATCACTGTGAATATGTAAAGGTACAAAGGACATAAACTTCTCCCAGCACAAACCCAACCCTGGTGCGCTAGATTTTATCCAGCAACGGCATACTAGATTAACGTGTTTGCAAAATTTTAACTTCCGCAATTCATGTATTAATAGTTACTTTAGTCATTAGTTATTAGTCATTAGTCATTAGTCATTGGGGATTAAATTTTTCTCCCTCTGCCTCCCCTGCCTCCCTTCCTTTCCTTCCCTCCCTCTGCTTTCCCACTCCCCACTCCCCCAAAAGGCAAAAAGCCACGTTTGATCAACGAGGCTTGCTTTGGAGATATGCAGTCAATACAGGAGGTTGGGGAAATTTAATGCTGTTGTGGCCCTTTGGCATCACATTCTTTATTCCAACACCGTTGTAAAAGTCCTATTCGCCATCTATGGGCAAAACGACGGGGGTTGAGTTCTAATTGAGAATCACGGCTAAATAACGGTTGGTTGAGATATTGCCAAAGCGGGAATTGAATTTTGTTGTGTTTATCAGCCATAGGAGTAACAAAATAGTATAAAAACGGTGTGGCAACAGTTAGGACTTATGAATAACACTGCCAGCTAGTGATTTTCTTGTTAAAGATGCCATGATCTACATTCAATTGTCCTGGTGGCAATTGCGGAACTTTACGTAAAGATTTCTGCCACATTTGTCAGACTGACTCTTCAACTTTAAGTTCCCATCTTGGGTATATATACTTATGATTTTTGTAGGTAATGTAGGCACTAATGGTAAAGCTTTGATAGAACATGATGGTATTTCTGTTCATGTATTTTTGATTCCTTCTTTGCGAAAATAATACTGAGAAAATAGTTGTATCAAGGCTAGAAAAGTTGACAAAAATACATATTGTTTGATACGTATACTCAGAAATGCCAAGCGATGGGCTGTTTTCTCAGGTAGGCGATCGCCTGATGCCCAATTTCTGGTGATGGAATACACCCCACCAGAGCAAAATTATGAAACTGTTTGATTTTGGAAAATCGAGTATAAAAACTTGATGCTGTGCATTGTTATATTTATCTTCCCAGTCGAAATCATAGAAATCAATAGGGTTAGCATCAAATTTTATTATGTTAATAAATGTAATTATTGATATGTTTATGTTTAAAAATTAACCTATTGATATTAATTATCAGAATTGTTTTCAAATAAAAATTAGGGTTCTAAAAAACCTAACCCTGCTAGCCTCCGTTTCCTACCTCTCCCCAATCCTCTCCTAGAGGAAAGGGAAAAGGAAAAACTTTTGTTAGCTGGAATGGGGGAAGATGTCGAGATGCTAAATCAAGATTTTGCTACCTGAGTGGGTGGTAAGTTGACATCCTTCGCCAAACCGACTGTTTTTAATAAGGCGATCGCCCACCAAGTAATATCAATTTCCCACCATCGCCAGCCACATTTGGCTACATGAGGGTAAGCATGGTGATTGTTGTGCCAGCCTTCACCATAGGTGAGAATTGCCGCCCACCACAGGTTACGGGAATTATCATCACAGTCAAAAGTGCGGTATCCCCACAGATGAGTCACAGAGTTGATAAACCAAGTCGTATGCCAGAGAATCACAGCGCGAACAAATACACCGTAAATTATAAATGACCAACCACCCAATACATAAAGCAATAATGCTACAGGAATTTGCAACCACAAAAAGTAACGATTCAGCCAACAGTAAAAAGCATCTCGTGCTAAATCTGGGGCATATCGTTGATAACATTCATAATCAAAGAATTGCCGATTAGGATACAAAATCCATAACATATGACTCCACCAGAAACCTCGGCGGGCAGAGTAGGGATCTTTGTATTCATCTTCCGTGTGAGCATGGTGTAAACGATGTCCAGCCACCCAGAAAATTGGCCCTCCCTGGATTGATAAAGCACCTAAAATTGCGATCGCATACTCCAACCACTTCGGGACTCGCAAACTCCGATGGCTTAACATTCGGTGATAGCCTAAGCAAACTCCAATACTGCCAAATAGCCAATGTAGAAACACAGCTACACCTAATGCAGACCAAGAAAAAAACCAAGGTGCTAACAATGCTAGCACGTGAATAGTAGCGAAAAATGCTACAGCTATCCAATCAAGACGCAAAGACTGGGGGTTATCTGACCAAGTTCTCATGGAATTAATTAATGGGGACTGGGGACTGGGGACTGGGGATTGGGAAAGCAGGGGAGGCAGGGGAGGCAGGGGAGATTTTTTCCCCAGAATTCTTTAATTTTGAATTTTGTAGGCTTGCCTTCCCGTAGGGTATTTTGAATTGATTTATGCCCTGTGCATCGATGCCCAATTCTTCAAATTGCTTGAGAAAAACCAGTACCTGATTTTTCTTGTAGATAGGCATCAAATACAGCCGCGATGTTGCGGATAAGTAACCGTCCGCTTGGTGTGACTTCAATATGATTAGGAGAAAGTTTAATCAAACCATCGGCTTCTAATAATCGAAGTTTTAATTGTTCTCTTTGAAAATATTCGCCAAAATCACTATCAAAGTTCAAATGATATTTTTCCTCAATGTTATTTAGTGAAAGTTGAAATTGACACATCAATTCCATAATTATCGTGCGGCGAATGATATCATCTTGATTCAGTTTCACTCCTTTTTCAATCGGTAATTCATCATGATTAATCGCCTGATAGTAATTTTTTATCCGTTTATGATTCTGCACATACACATCATGGAGCATACTAATTGAACTCATGCCAAACCCCAATAAATCCGACTCTGGTTTGGTGGTATAGCCTTGGAAGTTGCGATGTAGTTGACCGTTTTGTTGGGCGATCGCTAATTCATCATTTGGTTTAGCAAAATGATCCATCCCAATGAAAACATAGCCATTGGTAGTTAATTCCTCAATTGTCATCTTGATAATTTCCAGTTTTTCTCCGGCTAACGGTAATGCGTCTTGGGGAATTAAACGTTGAATTGGTTTTAACCAAGGTACATAAGCAAAGTTAAACACAGCAATCCGGTCTGGATTGAGTTGCATAGTCTTACGGACGGTACTTTTAAAAGTTTCTAGATTTTGATAAGGTAAGCCATAAATCAAATCAACATTAACACTGGTAAAACCAGCATCTCGCACCCAGTCCATTACCTGAAATAGCATCTCTTCCGGTTGAATCCGGTTAACCGCTTGCTGTACCTGGAAATCAAAGTCTTGAATACCAAAACTAATGCGATTAAAACCTAAATTCCTCAAACCAAAGAGGTAGTCTCTATCTAAGAAACGGGGATTGACTTCAATAGAAATTTCTGCATCATCATCAAAATCAAAACAATGATGGAGGGTATACCAAAGGGTTTCAACCTGACGCAGAGATAAATAGTTAGGAGTTCCACCACCCCAATGTAGTTGTTGTACTTTTCGTTGGTGATCAATTAAAGATGCGACTTGCTGAATATTGCGAATTAAGTAATTTAAATAAGGTTCGGCAAGTGCTTTGTTTGGGGTAATGATAGTATTACAACCACAGAAATAACAAGCACTTTCACAAAAGGGAATATGACAATACAGTGATAGTGGAGTTTTTTTGTAATTTCCGACTGCGATCGCTGCTTTAAAATCAGCTTGTTGAAAATCCTCAGTTAACTCTGTGGCTGGAGGATAGCTAGTGTAGCGGGGTAAAGGCTGATCATATTTTTTCAGCAAATCAGCATCAAATTTAACATTCTGTGGTAAAACTTTCATAAAAACTTGTAATGAAAAATCCTGTGTGTGTCCATGTTTGTAGTAAGGACTTTAGTCCTGAATATTCCCAACACTAAAATGCTTACTACAAACCTGTGAAACCCTATGCAATAAACAGTCTTTTAACTCCACACTCCACACTCTAAATGCTGTAATCCATTTCCTTGCTATGTCCCGGAGAATGTTCTGTACTACCTGGTTTATCTTGGCGAGTAATTAAATCAAAGATATGCTCACCAACTACAGCTTTGACATCTGCTTCTAATTCATGAACTACATCTCGATTCAGAGTAAAAGCATAATTAGCTTCCTCGACAATTTTCTGAATCATGGCTTCATCTATATCCAAACCACTCAACGCCTGACGGTACTTTTCTTTAAACGCCCGTTTTGCTTCCGGGGTAGGAATTTGTTCAAATTCGTGCATTGCAGTGCCTTGATCTGCTGGTAAATCCATTGCAGAACGGGCAATCTTTCGCAATGCTTGTCCACCGGATAAATCGCCCATGTAGCGGGTGTAAGCATGAGCAATTAACAATTCTGGTTGGGTGTTGGCAACTTCCCGCAAGCGGTTAACATATACCTGTCCGACTGGAGAAGGACTAATTTCCTCTCGCCAGTTTTCACCGTAATAGTAGGCTAAATCTTGCTCTAAATTGGCTTTGCGATTCAGTTCGGGGAAGTAAATCAACCCCACCACTGGATGATTTTGATGTCGCTGCAATTCTTCCTCTAAAACACAGTAAACAAAGTAGAGATTCGCCAGCAATTTCCGAAAGAAGCTCTTTTCTACTATGCCTTTGAGAAAACATTTCATAAACGCTGTGTTTTCCGCCAAGGTATGGGAATGTCTTGTACCTTCCCGTAAACGCATATCTAAATCGCTACTCATAATGAATACCTCACTGCTAACAAACTTTGTGATGTTTGATGGAAATCGGCATTAGGCACGAATCAATTCAAAATTCAAAATTCAATAACTATTAGGGAAACATCTCCTCTGCTCCCTCCACGCCCTCATCCCCCTCATCTTCCTCCCCTCTCTTCTACACCCAATCTCTAGGTTGAAGAAATACTTCAGTCAGTTCGGCTTCTGGGCTTGCTGGTTCTGGTTGGTAGCAATATTCCCAACGTGCTAGAGGTGGTAAAGACATGAGAATAGATTCTGTGCGTCCCTGAGTTTGCAGACCAAATACCGTACCTCGGTCGTAGACTAAGTTAAACTCGACGTAACGACCCCGACGGTATAGTTGAAAATGACGCTGGCGATCGCCATACTCTGTTTCTTGTCGCCGTTCTACAATAGGCAAATAAGCAGGTAAAAAAGCCTGACCACAAGACTGCACAAACGCAAAAATATCTTCCCAATTCCGCGCCACATTTCCCACTTGCTGGCTATAAATCGCCGCCAGGGTATCCGCTTGAGTACCTACATACAACTTCCCGCTAGCATCTTGATAGTCAAAGAAAATACCGCCAATACCTCGCTGTTCTTGGCGATGTCGTAAATAAAAGTATTCATCACACCAGCGTTTAAAGGTGGGATAATACTCTGGATGATGGGCATCACAAGCATTTTTTAACGTTTGATGGAAGTGAACCGCATCCTCTGCAAACGGATAATAGGGCGTTAAATCAGCCCCACCACCAAACCACCAGATAGGGCCTGCCTCAAAGTAACGATAGTTGAGATGTACTGTTGGGACATAGGGATTACGGGGATGCAATACCATTGATGTTCCCGTGGCAAAAAACTCATGTCCTGCTGCTTCTGGACGTTGAGCCACAATCGAAGCTGGTAGACTCTTTCCCCACACTGCGGAAAAATTCACGCCCCCCTGCTCAAACACGCGCCCTTCTCTAATCACACGGGTACGTCCTTCTCCCCCTTCTGCTCGCTCCCAATAATCTTGATGAAAGCTTGCTTCCCCGTCGAGTTGCTCTAACGCTGTGCAAATCTCATCCTGTAAGTTCTGCATGAATTGCTGCACCCTCTCCCGTGAATCCTTGGGGATAGTATTGTTAGGTGGTGTCAGCAATATTGTGTGATTTGGAGATTCTTGCAGAGAATTATCGGAATGAAGACCCATGTTACAACCTCTGAAACTTTGAGTAAGGGTGATTACCACTGCTTAATAACTCTATAGTTATATAGATACTTTGTGTCTGATAAGTTTCAAAACTTAATAAATGCTTTCAAACCCAGTTATCAAAGGCTTTCAGTTGCTACTGCCCCATATCTAAGATAGAAGGCAATTCTCAGTTTACTGAAGGATTGTAAACAGGTCTAGCCAAAGACTCACACTTATCATAACTTTATAGTTATCGAATTATTTACTTGATTACCGTAATACTCATGGTTAATACCCTACCCAAACCAGAAACTAAAACCCCCAGCCAAGAAACTATACTCACGCCTCGGTTTTATACTACAGACTTTGAAAAAACCGCCAACCTAGATTTATCAGCCCAAGAAACAGAGTTACAGGCGATGTTGGCAGAAATGCGAGCCGACTACAACCGCCATCATTTTGTTCGGGATGAAGCGTTTGAACAGTCTTGGGAACATATAGAGGGTGAAGCCAGACAGGCGTTTATTGACTATTTGGAACGCTCTTGCATTTCCGAGTTTTCCGGCTTCTTGCTGTTTAAGGAATTATCCCGCAAACTAAAAAACCGCAGTCCACTGCTAGCGGAGATGTTTCAACTGATGGCGCGTGATGAAGCCCGTCATGCTGGGTTTCTCAACAAAGCAATGGGCGATTTTAAACTCTCCTTGGATTTAGCCACTGTCACAAAAACCCGCACCTATACATTTTTCCCGATTGAGTGGGTGCTTTACACCGTTTATCTATCTGAAAAAATCGGATACTGGCGTTACATCATTATTTACAGACATCTAGAACAGCACCCGGAAAACCAGTTTTATCCCATCTTCCGCTACTTTGAGAGTTGGTGTCAGGACGAAAACCGCCACGGGGATATATTCAAAGCACTTTTACGTTCGCAACCGCAACTATGGAAAACTTGGAAAGCTCGGCTGTGGAGTCGCTTTTTCTTGCTTTCGGTATTTGCTACCCACACAATGACAGTGCATGAACGCTCTGGTTTTTACAAATCACTGGGACTAGATGCCACGGAATTTGACCGCCAAGTTGTTTACAATACTAATGAAACGGCGGGTCGGGCTTTTCCGGTAATGTTAAATACAGAACATCCCCAGTTTTTCCCTCGTTTGCAACGCTGTGCAGGTTATAACTTGCAAATAGCAGAAATTGAGCGCAGTTCTCAGCCCAAATGGATAAAACAGATTCGCAAACTACCTTTAATTGCTGCAATTGTTTGGAATCTGTTGTTAGTTTACCTGATCAAACCCATTGATACAGAGGCTTTGCGGGGAACTGTACGTTAAATTGGGCAGTTAGTAGGGTGCGTCAGTAGGAATAATTTCTGAGAATGTCAAGGTTTATCTGACTGACGCACCTTTATTTGGAAATCCCTGAAAATGCTAAGTTTGACCAAAAGTGAAAACTGATAAACTATAATTAGTAGCCTGAAACGCCAACAGTTGATATGTCTGATTCTATACAGTATGTGACAAATCAAGATGGAGAACGAATTGGTGTGCTGTTAGATTTAGCCACATACCAACAACTAACGAATTCATCGCTAGAAGATGATGAAATTTTAACTGGATTAAGCTTGGATGAGTTACAAGCTTTGGCGGAAAGTATGTTGTCACCAAAAGCCCAAATCGAACTCAATGATTTATTAGAGCGAAATGCAGAAAATGTACTGTCTGCTGAAGAAAAAGCGACTTTAGACTGTTTATTGGCACAGATTGACCAATTAAATATTTTAAAAAATAGAGCTAAGTATACTTTAAAAATGAAAGGAATATCAAGAGTGGCGTGAGTGTTTATATTCCTGTTGAATTACAACGCAAAATCCGTTCTAAATTTGCTGATTGTTGTGCGTACTGTCGTACTGCTGAACACTTGACAGTTACGACTTTTGAGTTTGAGCATATAATTCCTCTATCAGCTGGAGGCAAAACAAGTTTTGAAAATCTTTGTTTGTCTTGTCCTACTTGTAATCGTTATAAAGCTTCCCGTCAAACTGCTGTGGACACAGAAACACAACAAGAAGTCTTTCTATTTAACCCACAGCAACAATTATGGTCTGAACATTTTGCTTGGAGTAAAGATGCTACCGAGATTACCCCGCTAACTTCTGTCGGTCGAGCAACTATTTCTGCTTTGAAAATGAACCGTTCGCAGTTAATTCGTGTGCGTCAAATGTGGGTTAAGCTAGGGGAACATCCGCCCGATATTTCATAAAAGTGGTTATGTTTCACCTAGCTTAAACATACACTGTAATTTTTGTAGCCAGTAGGGTGCGTCAGTAGGAATAATTTCTGAGAATGTCAAGGTTGATCTGACTGACGCACCCTACATAGTCAGATGATCACATATCTGTACTAGCTTGATGCAGAATTAGCAGCTTCAGAAGCTTTCGCCGCCGGAGAACCGCCACCCATGCGAATTTCGGAGGTAAAAGAAGCCATACTAAAACCACCGAAACGTTTTAAAACGCTAACACGCATCCGTAGGTTAGGGCTAGCAAACCATAAGCGTTCTTCAGACCACATGGTTTCATACTCTGTAGTCAGAGTCAATGCGCCATCGTCGCCCATTTTATAACGTCCGGCAACAGGAGCTTTTTCGGCGTAACCCATTTCTCGTAATAGCCTACCTTCGCTGGGATTATTCTCATCGGGTACGGTAACTAAAACAGTAGAGCCAGTGTGTTTTTCTTCGTCCCATTCCATTGTGCCGTTCCAGGTAACTCTAGCACCACAGGAGGCAGCACTAGCAGGAATTTCATATAATTCACACAGTTTAATTACTTCTGGGTGATCTGCTGCTAGTGTTTCAATCACTAAGTCTGATTTCCCATCTTCAGATTGCTTAAACGCTAAATGGTGGCTAGTACGATGGGAGAACCATTTACCAGCACTCAATTCAAAAAATTCTTCAATATTCATAATTGAAATTACCCTGCATGAAAATAGGAAAACTTGCACTTATTATTATTAAAAGGCAATGGGAGGTTTTAAGATTAAGCTGGATTACCTCTTTGTTCTAGTCTGGTGAGTGAAATTCTTGCAGCTTCGGCAACATTGGGGTGAGAGTCTTTTTCTAGGTATTTCAAAGCTGATACACTTTTAGGAGTAGGTAGATTGCCCAAAGCTTCTGCTAAACGTTGCCGTACCAGCCAATCCGGTGATTGGGCAAAGCGTAGCAGTTGATCTACAGAATCAATGTCTTGAATTTCTCCTAAAGCCGAGATAGCAGCTTCTTGTAATACTACTTCTTTGCTATCCAAAGCTTGAATCAGGATATCACGAGCGCGGGGGTCTTTGAGATTTCCCAGGGAAACTGCCGCACTAAATCTTACTAGCCAGTCCGTATCTTCATAAAATGCGCGTGCTAACACTTCAAAGGCTCTAGCGTCACCCAAATATCCTAAAGCACCAGCCGCATCGGCACGTATACCATAATCTGGGTCATTTTGGAGAATGCCGGACAAAATTTCATAGCATTCTGTGGTTTGCTTGATTCCTAGGGCAAAGATTGCCATCGATCGCAGCTGTAAAGATTCATCATCTAAGACCTTCTTAATTAAAGGTACAGCATCTTCGGCGGGTATATGCCGTAAATTAGCCAAGGCTACCATGCGATCGCGCAAATTCGTACTTTCTAACTGAGCAGAAATTTCCTGTAAGTGTGGAACAGCCATCTATTTCTCAGCGATTTCTTAACCTATCTTTACTTTAACTGATATAGGGATTGGGGGTTGGGGACTGGGGATTGGGGATTGGGGACTGGGGATTGGGGACTGGGGATTGGGGACTGGGGACTGGGGATTGGGG
>NZ_LUHJ01000010.1:0-45816 GCF_001597745.1 Anabaena sp. 4-3
GACGGGATACCGGGAGTCGCTGAGAAGCCCACACTGTATTGCTTGCAATCAGTGTGGGAGTATGTCACTATATTTTGCACCTTTCCAAACATCCTCTTAGACAAGAGAGGACTAAAGTCCTCACTACGAACTCAAATTGTGTATTAGTCAACTCTTGTGGGATAAGCTCTCTAGTCCGTCCGGTGCAAGCAAAATGCCCACACTACAAGAGGAATCATAACCAAGCTCGGTCATACTGCACAGGCCAGTGTTTATCATATCCTAGTTGTTTGGCGGCTAAGTGCGGCCAGTAGGGATTGCGGAGTAGTTCGCGCCCTAAAAGCACTATGTCAGCTACGCCATTGTGAATGATTTTGTCTGCTTGTTCGGGGGAAGTGATCAAGCCAACTGCACCTGTGGGGATATTGGCTTCTTGACGAATATGTTGGGCAAACTGGGTTTGATATCCGGATTTTACTGGTATGTTGATTCCTGGTATAATTCCGCCGGAAGAACAATCAATTAAGTCTACACCTAGAGATTTAAGTTGTTGACTCAAGGTAATACTTTGTTCAATATCCCAGCCTTTGTCTACCCAATCAGTTGCAGAAATGCGGACAAACAAAGGGTATGTCTGGGGCCATACTTCTCTAACTGCGGTGACGATTTCTCGTAGTAAACGAGTCCGGTTTTCAAAGCTACCACCGTAATCATCTTGACGTTGGTTTACCAGAGGAGAGAGAAATTGATGCAGTAAGTAACCGTGGGCTGCATGAATTTCGATAATTTTGAAGCCAGCTTGTAGGGAACGTTGGGCGGCTCGAACAAAGGCTTGAATAAGTTGCTGTATTCCTTCTATAGTGAGGGCTTGGGGTACTGGACTGTCTTTATGAAAAGCGATCGCACTACTGGAAACAACAGGCCGCCAACCTTCTTGAGATTCATCTAGGGCTTTTCCGCCTTTACTGGGTTTGGCAGTGCTGGCTTTTCTCCCGGCATGGGCGAGTTGAATGCCAGCAACAGCCCCAAAGTTGTGGATTAACCCCACAATTTTGGCTAAATATTCAATGTGTTCATCTGACCAAATTCCCAAATCTTGGGGGGTAATTCGTCCCCGTGGTTCTACAGCCGCAGCTTCTGTAATGATTAAACCTGCACCACCTACGGCACGAGACGCTAAATGAACCAAGTGCCAGTCGTTAGCAAATCCATTGGTGCTGGAATATTGACACATGGGTGACATGGCGATGCGATTGCGAAAGGAAACTTCACGAATTTTGAATGGTTCAAATAGGTGTGCCATTGATATTAATTCCTTCTGTAGTCAGGTGAAAGAACTTAAAGATGGAATTGGCTCTAAACCGCAAGGCGATCGCTATTCCTCAAACCGAACTTGGCTAGTTTACATTAAATTAATTAGCAATCAGAGTAATCATGCCAAAGTCTATAGATAGGTGAATTACCCCTATCACCAAGCTGATAACTGAAGATTTTCTCAATCTCAGATTTTGTTACCTTGTGCCTCTTTCATCAAGGTTTGGGAATTATCTAGAGATTTAAGTTGATTTTCTGTATAATATGCCCAAATATCATATTTTTCTGGAGTTTTATCACTTATTATCTCTAAATCCTCTGGGATTTTAGTATATTGACAAGTTGTATATATTTCTTCACATAAAATTTCTCTTTCAAGTTGTCCAAAAAACATGATGGCAATCTCCTTTGCTTTACAATGCTTAACTTTGCATAAAATATTGCAACTATCTCATGCTTGTTTTAATATTTAATTAATAGAATTTTTTAAAGAAACTATATAAATAGGTTTATGTAAGATGAAGGATTACTCATGATTTATTCTTCATCCTACACGTTTTTACTTATCAATTAAATACTGAAATAATATGCAATGGTTAAGTTTTTTTAAACAAAAACTTGACTGGAAATCGTTGATTAATCTGTTAAGTCATATCTTGCATCATGTTCAAACAGCGTCGCTCCCTGCACAGCCAACAACGTAAAAATAAGGGTTGGAGGCAATATTAAGCAATGCCCACCCTACAACAATGGTGATTAAGCGACTCTTGCAAAATATATGTTTAACCGATATTTTTTTGCTTCATTCTTACCTGTTTTCTGGGATTCCTCATCACTGACGCACCAAGGGGAAATACCACAGGCTAATCTAAAACTGATTGCTTATATACAGCAGATTGGGGGTAAATGAGGTACAAATTTTAGGAATAAAGCCTGATGCTAAGATACTTTCACACCTGTTCCCTGTTCCCTGCTGTATAAATTAGTCTATAGTACATTAATTTGACCGATTAACAGTATTTTATAGCAACAAAATATAGAAGTTTATTAAGATTTCCTGAGATTGCTCACTAAACTTAAAAAATAAAGGACAAGAGTTATACTCCTGTCCTCGATAATCAAAAAAGCAAATGGTGTGCCGAATACGTCAGATGCTCCTGATGATATAAAACTTATGTGGTCTGATCTATATAAGATTGTGAGCGACCAATGCCGATCATTAGATCGACTGCTTGCTTTCCAGAAGGAGAAGCTATCACATCAAATAAATATACCGCATCCTAGTGAGAATTACGATAATTTTGGCGAATTATGTCAAAAAAATTCAGTTTTGCTGTAAGTTCGTGGTGAGACTTGGTAAAAATAGGCGATGGCATCTGATCATCTGACAATTTTAACTATCCAAGCGGAAAATATCACCTCGCTGCCGTTGTCCGTAAATTTTGTGGTTAAATTGGACATCAAGTATCATGCAAGCTGTTTAACCTAGAAGTAATAGCTTGTACATGGGAGATAAAAACATGAGGATTTGGCTAGCTTGCTTTTTGGTATTGTTTGCCTTAGCAGAACTGTTTGACTGGTTAAAAAAGTTTTCTCTACCGTTACCTATTTACATTTTAGGCGGGGCTTTTTTAGCTGTGGCTTCTAATTATGACAAGATTATTGGGTACTATTTTAATGATGCAACAGTTGAGGCATCACTAGAACCGTCTCAGCTAGAATCTTATGCGCCTTCTGCTAACCCGGTTTCTTTAACAGCTTCCCAGCCTGTAGAAGATTCTCAACAACAACAGACAGGTTGAGGCTGTGTTTTTTCACTCTGACTAAAATCCAGGCTATCTCCCCAATGCAGTGATTAGTGGAATATTTAATCAACTCCGAACCGCCTTGATCAAAGACAAAGTTTACCGTGACACTGGTAGCAATCAAAACTGGTGGCAGATAATTTTAGTCACTAGCCTGGGAGTGAGTGCGGTAATCTGGGGAGTGCGGGAATTGAAATGGTTGCAGTCGTGGGAGTTGAAAGCTTATGATCAGATGTTGCGATCGCGTCCTGTAGAACCACCTGATCCCCGGATTTTAGTGGTAACAATTACAGAAGAAGATTTAGCCCCAGAAACATGGCCGCTTTCCGATACCACTATCAACCAACTCTTAGCCAAACTAGAATCTTATCAGCCCCGTGTGATTGGTCTGAATATTTACCGACTTCACCAAAACAATTTAGCCAAGGGACTAAAACATCCCCACAAGATTATTGCCACTTGTTTGTTCAGTAGTATGGGCAGGTCAGAAATTTCACCTCCGCCCAATTTCCCAATGAATAATGTTGGCTATAATGACTTAATTCCTGATAGTGCAGAAGACCAAATCATCCGGCGTGGTTTATTATTTGCTGAGTCCACAGACAGCCAATGTACTACACAATTTTCCTTTGCGGCTTTGGTAGCAATTAGCTATCTAGAACAGGCAGGTATTGATGTAGATTTCATCGACCCACACAATTTTTATCTTGGTAAAACTATCTTTCCCATCTTAACAGCTAATTCCGGTAGCTACGAAGGCTTGAATGCAGCAGGTTATCAAATACTGCTAAATTACCGCCATCCTGATCATTTAGCTGCAACTGTTACCCTCACACAAGTTCTCAACAACCAAGTTAACCCCAACTTAGTTAAAGACCGTCTAGTAATTATCGGCACAACAGCCGCCAGTGTTCACCCTGGTTTATATACGCCCTATAGCGCGGCTGCAAATCAACCAGCAAGAACACCTACTGTTTTTATCCACACACAAATAGCTAGTCAAATTCTCAGTACAGTATTAGATAGGCGGCCTCTGATTTGGTATTGGCCTGATTGGGTGGAAGCGGTATGGATTTGGGGTTGGTCATTAGTTGGTACTGTTGTCACATGGCGAGTGCGACATCCTTTATTATTGGTGGTTTTCGGAGGTATAACCCTCACAGGTTTGCTAGGGATATGTGCTGTGATGTTTTTCAAGGCTGGTTGGTTGCCTGTGATTCCACCAGCTTTAGCTGTAGTCATGAGTGGCGTAAGTGTGATGACTTACACTACATACACAACTCAGCAGCAAGCTAAGTTAATCATGCAGCAAGTGGAACAACAACAAGAAGCGATTGAGCAGTTAAATATCTTATTACAAGAAACCACATCCACCGCCGATACTACAGCACTTTATGACCTACATTCTCACAATCCGGCTAAGATTTTACCACCAGAAAAAAGCACTGGTAACTTACTTTTGGGTGGACGTTACCAAATGATTAAAGTGATTGGTGCAGGAGGATTTGGACGCACTTATTTAGCTGAAGATACTCAAAGACCAGGTAATCCTAGTTGTGTGGTGAAACAGTTAATGCCGGCACGCCGGGATGCGAAATTTTTACAAGTGGCGCGGCGGTTATTTAATACGGAAGCAGAAATTTTAGAAGTGTTGGGTAAACATCCCCAAATTCCCAGCCTGTTTGCTTATTTTGAAATCGATGCAGAATTTTATTTAGTACAAGACTATATTCCTGGTAACACATTAAATGAGGAATTACCACCTACAGCAAATGCTAAGAGTGAAGCTTTTGTGATGGGAATGCTCAAAGAAGTATTAGAAATTTTAGCTCATGTACATGAGCGTCGCGTGATTCATCGAGATATTAAACCGACAAATATTATTAGATCCGCAAAAGATAATCGATTAGTGTTAATTGATTTTGGTGCAGTAAAATTAATGCAACCACCAAGTAGCGAGGAAACAGAATTAGCTACGGTGGCGATTGGCACGCGGGGATATGCACCACCAGAACAATTTGCCGGACATCCGCGTTTAGCTAGTGATATTTATGCTGTGGGGATGATGGGGATTCAAGCACTCACAGGTATATCACCGCAAGAACTCCAGCCAGATCCAAAAACAGGTAATGTGATGTGGCGACAAACTACAAATGTTAGGCAAGAATTAGCCGAAATTTTAGATAAAATGGTGCGTTATCATTTTAGCGATCGCTATCAATCTGCTGCTGCTGTTTTGCGAGATTTAAATCAGATTAATGATTGAATATATAAATAATATCCCCGGATATTTTTTTAAATAAATGATTAGATTAATAGGTTTTGTCCAAAAAGTATAGTATGTTTGCAAAACTATTCCGGTAGACTAGATTAGTCGAGCATTAATCAAAATTAGGCATGAATCTGGGGCAAAAAACTGCAATTGAAGGGATATATGAAGTTTGTATTGGTGTTCCCGATGCGATTTTTGCAATTCAATACTGGGAACAATTTGGCTATCGTATTGGTCAAATGGGGGAACTATCCCCTAGTGCAGCCTATCAATTGTATGGCGTGAATTCAGGTTTACGCTCGATTCGCCTATACCACCAAAATGCAGATCATGGTTTGATTCGGTTGATGGTGTGGCAAAATCCTACAAATCCAGGGTTAGGGTTAACCTCGATGAAAGTTAAGGGTAATCGCTGGGCGACTACTTTAACAGCTGATATCTTAACTATGTTAAATCATGCAGAGGAAGCAAAAGCCGCAGGTCGGGCTATTCGCTACAGCTATCCTTACTGGGAAGTCATCTACCAAAAAGAGAATAAAAGCCGCCCTTTTATCGATCCGATGCTGGGAGTGCGAGAAATGCTGCTATTGCAACCATTGACTCGACAGGTTTTGTTTCAAAGGTTTGGCTATACTTTACCCGATTACGGAAAAATTAACCACGGTTGCGCTTTCCAGACTAGCCAGTTTACCCACATGGGGATTATTGTTCAAGATGACAGCAAGGAAAGCCTGAAATTTTATGAAGATGTTTTGGGTTTGTTGCGGGTGCGTGATGATGTGGAGACTAGCTATGAGTCTTCTCTAGCGGGTAGAGATATGTTTGATTTACAACCAGGGGAAAAGTTTATTGTCACTACCTTTGATGATCCCCGTTCCTCTCAGGATGACTTGATGGCGGCGCGTAGTGGTAGGTTGTATGTGATTCGCTTTCCCAATGCGATGAATTTAGATTCACGGTTTGAAGCAGCGCAACCGGGTAGTTTGGGGATGTCACTATATACTTACCGGGTGCGGGGAATAGAAACATATTGCGATCGCATCAAGGCGAGTCCAGTATTAAAATTTACCAACATTGTCGAAAATGAGTTTCGTGAGAAAAGTTTCTCCTTCGTTGCACCTGATGGCTACTTCTGGAATTTGGTGGCAGGTTAGAGACTGGGGATTGGGGATTGGGAAAGAGAAAGAATTGGGACTCTTTGCAGGGGGAAAAGGGGAAATTCCTCTCCCCCTTGCTCCCTGCTCCCCTGCTCCCTATTCCCCACTCCCTTACCTGAACAATGCCGAAACGATGGTTTGCCTTGATTTTATTTTGTTTACCTTGTGTTTAAAATTTAGTCACTGTGAGTTTTAACCCAGAATCAAGCCGGGGTACTTTGAGATAGTCTACTGGTTCAGTGCGTTGCGGAATTTGTGCATTTGCCGCCTGTTGACATTTCTTTAAAATGGCATCAGGATTTTCTAGGAATTCCAATGGATTAATGTTCCGACATCCTTGTTCTTGTACTACTAAAATTGAACTGGCAGTATCTTGTAGATGATTACTTTGGTCGATAGCGTTTTTCCAGGTACTATCTATCGTTACGGCTTCTGTGAACAAAGCCGCAGCTTGATGAGGTTCGCCTAAGATTTTTAGCGGTTTTTCTGGATTAGCATAGGCACTTTGGTTGAGGGCGATCGCACATAAGACAATCGCTAAATTTATAGAATAGTATTTCATAGTTACATCACTCTAAAAATAACAATTTGTTAGCAGTATAAACTTGACAATATTCATTGTCTTCCTGATTGTAATTAAGATAGTTCTAGCAAAAATACTTGTATAAATCTAGCTTGTTAATTAAACTCAACAAACTCTTGATACAGTTACTCAATATCAGTATCACCAATTTACATCCAGCTAGATGCTGATGATTGGGTTCAGTAGTCAGAAGTAATGAGATACTAAAGCAGAAGGTATAGTTTTAACTTCCAACTTTTTTCATCAGCAATTATCAACCCAACCATAGATTTATCGTCATGCGAAAGTCATACCGGAGGGCAGGAAGAATTAGTTGAATATGTACAAGTAACTGAGGGAAAAAATTGTGTTCATGAGAATTTGGGCTGTGACAATTGTACTAACTTCTTCTTTACTGATGTCTGGGGTGATTCATACCTCAGCCCTAGCCAACAATGCTAAAACATCTTCTCAATCAATATCTCAGCCTCAGCCAAACAATAGTACAAATATTTCTGTGACTAAAGCTGAGTTTGGGGTGGCAAAAGTTGACTCTCAAGGCAAAATAACCTTCATCCCAACTATGAAAGTACCACTAGAAAAAGGTAAAAAATACGGTTGGCGAATTCAACTTCAAAATGTTAAGGGTGAAGTGACATGGCGCGAAGTTCTCAGCTTGCCAAAACCCCCAGAAACCTGGGCTACAGATAACGGCGAAAACTTTACTCTCTCGTCAGATGGCACTGAAGCCATATCAAAACGTACACAACTACCCAAAGATGGCGTAATTGAAAATTTTTGGGCGATCGCACCCGGAGATCCACCAGGTAAGCATAAAATACAAGTCTATATTGAAGACCGTTTGATTGCTAATTTTGAGTTTGAAGTTGTAGCGCAACAACAGCAGAAGCTAAATAACAGCCCGTTGCGAAGCCAGTCGCCTAGGCAGCGTTCCCAACTTGAGCCAACTGGCGTTGGTGGACAGAAGTCCAGAATTTAGAAAAATAAATTATCAAGACAAAACTATCAACCCGGTTTCTGCAAAAAAACCGGGTTTTTACTCCTAAATACCTTAACTACAAATTAATTTGAAGTTTTACCGACGTAAACAATAGCGAGCAGTCTAAAATTATCGTATGTAATTTATCATCTCATTTTTTTGCATAAATACTTGAATACATCTCATATAAATCAAAAATTATCTTTGGTTAACTAGCTTTCAAAGTAACAAGCTGAACCGTTAAATATAACTGTGACAGTAATTATCTATCTCATCTTTCATCCTTGAGTTAGATAGCATTAAACTCTCAAAGATTTAAGGTCGGTAATAGATAAGATTAATTTTGTGGCAGGAATATATTAACAATGGCTTTGTACAAACTTGATGAATATTATCCCGACTACAGTACCGACCTGTTTGATGGTTATGACATCAAAACTTTTGATGTTTATGCTGAAAACGACAAAGTTGGTTCTGTACAGAACGTTTTAGTTGATGAAACTGATGGTAGTTTCCGTTATTTCATCATAGATACAGGTTTCTGGGTATTTGGTAAAAAAGTATTGCTTCCCGTAGGTTTAGCTCGCCTAGATTATAATACTCGACACGTTTATGTACCTGGTTTGACTAAACAACAAGTAGAGGATTTGCCAGAGTTTAGCGAGGATTTAGCAATCGATAGAGAGTATGAAGAAAGAGTCAGAGGTGTGTATCGTCCCACCCTGACAACAGTACCTCCATCACCGTTTGAATATGATATTGCTACCTATAACTATCGGCAAGAACCTTACTTTTACGATATCACTGATCCCCGACTCAGGAGCTATCAACAACGCCTCATAGATAGAAGAGGTCGTCCTACCGTGGGAGTATGATTAAGACTCTGTATCTGTCAAAAGTGAAATTTATTGTAGAGATGTAGAAACTACATCTCTGCCATTAAAACTCTGATTTTCTGTATTTTCTCGCGGTAATTTCAAATTTTAAGTTTATTTATAAGTTGCTTCGATATTAGATAACTAAATTCAGAACCTCAAAACCATTGATTATTATTAAATATTTGCAGGTTACTAACTGGTAAATAACTAGAATCAGCAAATTTTTAAAAAATATTTTTTACTAAGAGGTATAACTTATGTATGGTAGTAATGGGTCTGATCAATTTAACCTATTGAGAGAAAAGAATTTTAATCAAGCAAGACAAATACAAACCGACCTAGTTAAGACTGAAGCTAATCAAACAATACCAACACAGACACCACTAGATGGCTTTCCGAGTCCCAACGGTGCATTACTGTTGATTCCCTTTGGCTTAATGACAGTGTGTGCAATTATTACTTTGAAATGTTTGAATACATGGAATCTGGCAAAAAATAAAATTGACGCTTTGACACATACCCTACAATCTCCATGCAGAAATTGTCAGTATTTTGCTAATAATCCTTATATGAAGTGTGCTGTGCGTCCTGATATTGCTCTCACAGACAAAGCAATTGATTGTCCTGATTACTGCCCCAAACATGGGTGTAAATAACTATTTTTAAACATAGTTTCTATTTTCTGTGCTTGCCACCAAATTTATGAACAATCTGGAGCAAAAAAAATGGCATGAGAGAACCTTGATCAGAGTGTTGGCTCTTTTGCTTCTACCTTTGATTGTAGGTGGACTTTACTTCATTTCTACCAACATAATCCTCAACAGACCAACACCTGCTCCCATTACTCCTGATAATTCAACATTAGATAATCAAGTTAACTGATATCTTGCAGCATTCTCAATAAGTGTAGGGCGATGCACTGCCCCAAACGGAAAAATCAGGTTTTGAGCGAATTTTTAGCTGTGCATCGCCTGACTTTAATTGCAATCAAGCAACTGGTGCAAGATGTAAGTTATGCAGATATATTTAAGTTAAAGTTAAATATATTTCTATGAATATTTATTAAGATACACATTCAGTCTCGACTTTATTTTATGGTGTGTTTTCCTAGACGTATAAAATCCAAAAATTAAATATTTTGTTGTTCTATCAATAATTTATTAATTGTTTTGCTACTAATTGGCATTTTTTAACCCTAGATTGAGTTTCCCCGCCCTTAATCAGGACAGGGATTCTGGGTAAAAATCAGCAAATTTGTTCAAATTTATCACTAAATCTGGTGCGAGGATTATGAACTAATCACACTCACATCTGCCTCTATCAATGAATTCAAGAATGTCCATAACTGCAAATCAGTAAAATCTGGGATAACCATAAATGCCCCAATATCTCGCAAAACCTGGGGATTATGTGTAGAAGCAATGCCAATGGTACGAATACCAGCAGCTACAGCCGCACGAATTCCAGAAGGAGAATCTTCTAAAGCTATTGCTTGTGCTGCTGAAATTCCTAATTTACTTAAGGCTACTTGATAGGGTTCTGGGTCAGGTTTACCTGCTGTACAGTCATCTGCTAATATAACTTGTTCAAAATTTTCTGTGATTTGCAAAACCTCCAGCATAAACTCTGCATTTAATCTGGGGGCATTAGTTACTAAAGCACGTTTTAACTGATGTGTTTCTGTCCAGGCTATGAGTTCAGAAAAGCCGCTTAATGGTTGCAGATGGGAAGCTAGTTGGCGAAACATTGCCTCTTTTTCGTCTGCGAATTCTTGTCCTGCTGCTGCTGATAACTCTGGTAGGATATCTTTAATAATTTCTGGGTTTAATCGTCCACTTATTCGAGATTTGTAGAATGTTTCATCTATGTCTATGCTGTATCTCCACAGCATTTTTTGCCAAGCTTGGTAGTGGATCGGGTCAGTATTGACAATAGTTCCGTCTAAATCAAACAGAATTGCAGCTAGCATGACTTTTGGTTAAATGTAAATAATTGTTAACTTAATTTACATACTTTACATCGTTTTTGGTTATTAGTCATCGTTGCTAGCATGAAAAAGGGGGTAGGAAATGGGGAAACAGTTCTTTATGACCACTTTCTGTGAAAGCAAATGGTAGCCGCTACAAGATTTTTTCACGTCGATCATCTGCGGGTTCAGATTTATCAATCTGAGGCTGATATGGCTGAGGATGTTGCAGCTATTGCCCGTCAGTATTTACATTCTGTTTTGCAACAACAAGATACAGCTGCTGTTTTATTGGCAACAGGTAATTCCCAACTCAAATTTTTGGATGCTTTGATTGCTTTGGGTGGTTTAGATTGGTCACGAATTACTTTGTTCCATTTAGATGAATATTTGGGAATTAGTGCTGATCATCCTGCTAGTTTTCGGCGATATATGCGCGAACGTGTAGAACAACGAGTCTATCCACGGAGATTTCACTATATCGCTGGTGATACATTGGAACCGTTAACAGAATGCGATCGCTATACTCAACTATTGCAAGCACAACCCCTAGACTTATGCTGTCTAGGTGTAGGCGAAAATGGTCACTTGGCTTTTAATGATCCAGCAGTAGCCAATTTTCAAGATTCTTACAGCGTCAAATTGGTGAAACTAGATACAGCCAATCGCCAACAACAAGTCAATACAGGTCAATTCCCAAACCTTGATAGTGTTCCGCAGTACGCTTTTACTGTGACTTTGCCGTTGATTTGTTCAGCCAAAAAAATCCTTTGTCTAGCACCAGAATCACGCAAGGCACAGGTAGTTAAAACTATGTTACAAGGGACAATTAATACAGATTGTCCGGCTTCAATTCTGCGTCAACAACCACAAGCAAATTTGTTTTTAGACCAGAATTCTGCTAGCTTGCTGTAAAACAAATTCAAAACTCAGAATTCTGGGAGCAATTTTTACTAATCCCCAATTTCCAATCCCCCATCCCTACTTTTTTAAAACTAGACAAGCAAGCTTCAAGATGTTCACAGTCTTCACATTGTAATTCTTTGCCCGGATTTGGACATCCACAAGGAGGATTCACAAAGCATTCAGCCGGATTTTTCGGGGGTAAATGTTTTTTAAATATCAATTGTAAAGTTGCTTCTTGTAGACAAAAAATACAATCTCGCACCATAATCATGCTCCTTCTTAGGTGGAAATACTATGCTACTGACCACCTAATCCATGCTGACACTTTATCTTCTACTATAAAGACTCGCTTTTGCGAATTTGCACTTTCAGCTACAAGGACTTTCAATGTTATTGTCTGTACATTATTGATCAAGTAGTTGCCATAACCAACAACTTTTCCTAAATGCCCAGTTTGTTGATTAAGGACATAATCTCCTATGGAGAACATAGCAGCACTGTAATAATTTTAAGATATAAAATCCCTATCAATTAAATTTTCTCCGAGCAAATAAATAAATACTTCATACTGGGAGAGCGATTTATTTTTAACTTGAGAAATATATTTGTATCCAGCAAAATCTTACCTAGGATATAAGCGTAGTTTTATATTTTGTAGTAAACGATTTATGGAGGTTAAAAATTCAGCTAAAACGGCGGTAATTACTGTTTATAGATGTAATATGGGGTTATTTACTTAATTCTTACAGTTATAGTCGGAAGCAGTATATGACAGTTCGTGCATTCTTTGAGGCTGCCAGTGTTGAAAGTGACCAATCTCCTTATGATGTAATTCACCTGAAGATTTTTTATCCGGCAAAAATGTCGGGAAATCACCTAGAAAAAGCTGAAGGAATTGTACCTGTGAATCCCGAACAGGCTCCCTTTCCTGTAGTGATTTTCTTTAATGGCGTTAACTGTGATGCACAACTATATCAATGGTTAGCCGTTAAATTGGCTGAACGCGGTTTGGTGGTAGTTCTATTTAACTGGATTGCACAAAATATACCTGGGGTAACTTCTCTGACTCCAGGTGTAGATATTGCTAAGTGGCAACCCAAAACCTACGGAACTGCACCCACAGCTTCGGCTTTACCAACATTGCTAGCTAAACTAGAAGCCTTACAGCAACAGGGTATTTTGGCTGGGATGCTGGATTTGCAACGGATAATTTTAGGTGGACATTCGGCGGGTGGTAGAGTAGCTATTGAAAATGCTCACCCGAATTTTTTCCCGCAAGTGATCGCGTCTTTTGCCTACGGCGCACATACGGCTGGTGCAGTCATGTCGGGATATGAACCGGGTACTATTTTAGCCTTACCAGACTCTTTACCGATGTTACTGATGGGCGGAACTTGTGATGGGGTGATTACCAATAGCAGCGATCGCTATGGTATCACTGCCGGAGATGCTACTACCCCCGTGATTCGGACATTCCGAGAAGCGATCGCAGGAGGACGCAATGATAGCTATCTGCTACTACTCGAAGGAGCTAATCACTTCTCAATGGTTGATAATTTCGATTCTACTACCGCTAGACCTTTTCTTGATTTTCCCCCTACCCAATCACCAGAAAACATTCGTTTACTGATGGCAAACATCATCGGTTTGTTTATTGATACTTATGTTCGCCAAAAATCAGAGGCATCACACGAGTTACAACAATTGCTCAATACTACCAATCCTTTGATCCATTCCTGGGAACGTAAGTAATTTTTCATTGTTTGTATTATTTGATAAAAAACAGGACTTACGCAACTGGCATATTAGTAGGGTGCGTCAGAGTAGATGATTCTGTAATAATTAACAGATTTTTGACATCTGACGCACCCTACAAGAAAGTTTCATGCTCACACTTGTGTAAGTCCTAAAAAAATACCTGCTCTGATTTAAGATGCAGGTAGATTAGGTATGCTCTGAACTGGAAAAATATTACCTAGGTTCTTATTGTTTGACTGCTAGTTCTTGTTTCTTTTTCATAATTTCCAAATATTCGCTACGGGTGCCATCAATGCGGTAGTGGTCGCAGATTTGACAAAGTTTCAGGAGATCCAAGCGGCTGAATAGTTTTTGGTGTTTAATGCCGTTATCATTTCTCCAACGCCAGAAAGTTGTGCGATCAATGCGGCGATCGCTTTCCGGCCATCTTCGTCGTGAGAGAAAATCTACTACTTCTTCTTCATAAAATGAGTAGCCTTTTGGTAACTTAATCAGTTCTTCTTTTAAATGACTGAGCGGTATGAGTGGATCTAGTTCACATAGTCTCATGCCAGAAAGCCCTTATAGTTTTTTGCAAGTTAAATTACACAGAAGGCTTCATACAAAACGGTATCATCAACTTGCAGTTATATCAAAATACTGTGTCGTTGATAACGAATTAAGTTATGAGGTAACAGATGAATTTATCTAGAAAAACTCCTGACCTCAATACCTACCATTACTAGCGACAAACAGTATATATTGATATGTTTTAATTAAATCCCATGAATATAATTATACTCAAATATATCTTAAATGCAACCATTGTCTAGTTGAATTCTGCCATATTGGCACAAGAAAAAATTACATAATAATTAGCAATATTTCTACTAAAATATTCATCCTAAAATTAGGTGATTAATTTATCATTAATCCCAAAAAATAATTCTGTCCGACCAAAATTATCCGTCTATAGGTATAGTCAGTAGTTACTAAATTGACCTAATTTTGCCAATTTGATTGTTAATACAGCAGTTTTCTTGAGCATGAGGTACAAACAGAACTGACGCAACTGGCACATTAGTAGGGTGCGTCAGATGTCAAAAATCTGTTAATTGTTACAGAATAATCTGCTCTGACGCACCCTACGAGAAAGTTTGATGATCTCACTGGCGTAAGTCCTCACAAATTCACAGGTTTTCAGCCGATAGGGTGAGTTGTCATTAAATTGTCAACTAGACATAACTCCCTACTTCCTACTCTCCATTCCCCACTCCGGCTTCTGTTTTTGGTAATGGTTCTTTTGCGGGCTGGCTATTAGCAGATGAATTTTGCTTTCCTTCCAAGGTTGGCACGACTATAGAAGAAGAATCAGTATTTTTTGGCTCTGTAGGTGGTGAGACGGGAATAACTACAGAATTGGCAGGTTTCTCAACTGGGCGTGAAGTAGAATTTTGATTGGCAGAGGGTGGAGAGACTGGAGTGGTGTCTGGGGAATTTGCTGGGTTCGCCTTGCGAGTTGAGCGAATATCTCGCAGCTTGTCTACTAGCGATGGCGTGGTAGAGGTGCTAGGGGTGGCTTGGGGTGGTTGAGAATTGGAACGTGATGATTCTGTAGAAGTTGGGGGTGGTGATTGTTCTGGGGAACTGCTGTTAGTAGTGGTAGGCTCAGGTTGTGGTTCAGTGCGGCGTTTGCGTCGTCTAAATGTGGAGACGGGTGTAGTATCCCTGGAACTGGCAGAGGAAGACCTTTGTGTGTTATTTTCTGGCTCTTGGGGAGATGAGATAGTAGTATTATTAGTGGGATTCGTCTCGATTGGACGCTCTTCAAACAAAGGCTTTGAGGGTGACTCTGGTTGTTGACTACCACCAGAAAATATGTTAGTGATGCTAAAACCTGCTGTAGCAGCAACAAGAGCTACACCAATACCTAAAACTACCTTAGAAGCAGCCAACTTCTGAACCATCAATGTGGGGTTTTTCAATGGTGATGGTTTTTGAATGGGAGTAGGCTTCTTGACAGGAGGTAAATTTTCTTGCTGGTAAACAGATAAATCGATGGTGGGGACTGCTTGAGTGGGGATGATTTGCGGGGGAACGTTCATCCCACTACCTGGTAGCAATTGTAGCCATTCAGCCACGGTAGCGGGACGAAAGCGAGGCTCTACAGCCATACCGCGCATAACTGCTTGATTGACTGCGGCGGTGAGATGGGGTTGCAGTTCACGGGGGGCTGGCATTTGTTCGCGATCGCGCAATAATGCTGGTATGGGAACTTGTCCCGTTAACAGCGCGTACAAGGTGGCTGCTAAACCATAAACATCTGTGGCGGGTGTACGCAGTGCTTGCTTTAAATACTGTTCAATGGGGGCATAACCCTCAGAGACTAAGCCTGTGTGAGTTTGTCTTTCACCGCTATTAAATTCACGGGCAATACCAAAATCTATCAGTACGACTTCTTGAGTACCTTGACGGAGAATAATATTATCTGGTTTCACATCTCGGTGCAGCAAACCATTGCTGTGAATGACTTGCAATGCTGCCCCAATTTGCCGAATGTAATGAATAGCGGTTTCTTCTGGTAAAGGTATCCCTGGTAAAACAAACGCTTCGCCCAAGGTTTCCCCCGGAATATATTCCATTACCATATAAGGAAGCCCATCTTCCACAAAAAAGTCACTGACTCGGACAATATTAGGATGAACACAAGTAGCTAACCTTCTGGCTTCATCTTGAAATTGACGCTCGAATTTCTCAAAATCAGGATGTTGTTGTAATTTTTCGTTAATGGTTTTCATCACTACTTCCTGTTGTAAATAGTGATGAATCGCTTTAAAGGTAATGCCAAAGCCACCGCGTCCAATTTCTTGGATGAGGGTGTATTTTCCCTCCTGCAAAATTTTGCCTGCTACCATAAAGAGTTTTAAGTCCTGAGTCCTGATTTCTGGGTGAAAATATAGGTAATGGTGTGATTGTCGGGTGAATGCGAAAGCAGGAAATCTTCCCTGATAGATTGTATCCGTTAGGCAGCCACAGCAGCGCATGGCTAGGCTATTGTGTACTTGGGCAAGATTAAAGTTTTGCAGATCCCGTCTAAGTCAATGCCTCCTGTGGTTGACAGTAGATTTTTCTTTTTCATCATACAGTAGAGGCCAAATAATGCCTATCTAAAATAAGATATGCCAAAGTATATAAAGATTTAGTAAATCGAGTAGCAAAGCAATCATAACTTTGATTCGTCTATTTGGACTGATGGGGCGGCGAGAAACAAATAAACGAAGCAAAAGCCATAAAGAATAAAATTGGATGGGCAGCAAGAGTAAAATTAACCCAATTACACCTGTGATGAATGCTCTATCGGCTGTTGCGTCTGCCCAAGATATTTTTTCAAAATCATCATCAGCTGCTTCATCATCAAGCAAGTCGTCTGCTGTTGCTGCTGCTGCCATTTGAGATGAGACTAAAACCTCTTTGGCTTGTTCTAAATCTGCTTGATTAACTTGTAATTGCAGCCAGCCAACAGCTACCGTGAGATGCCATGCTGTGTTGAGAGTAGATTCATTCGCTAAGTAGCATTTAATGCCTGCTGATTCTAATAGCTGTTTTGCTAAGTTGGCATCAACATAGTTGCTATAAGTAGCTACCGTGACAAAATTATTAACCATGCCATGATTAAAATTCAAAATTTAAAGTCATTAGTCATTAGTCATTAGTTATTAGTCATTGGTCATTGGTCATTAGTTTTTCTCCCCCTACTCCCCTGCTCCCCTGCTCCCTATTCCCTACTCCCTGACAATTTGCACTTTCTTAGCTGCGCTTGTCGCCTTTTCTCTGGCTTGCTGCACATTATCAGCTTTGGCTAAGGCTACTCCCATGCGGCGATAGGGATGGGCGGTTGGTTTCCCAAACAATCTAATATCTACGTCTTTCTCGGATAAGGCTTCAGCTACACCTGTAAAGCTTATCGAGTCTGATTTTTCTGAGGCTAAAATGACTGCACTGGCTGAAGCTCCTAACTGTTCTATATGGGGGATGGGTAAGCCTAAAATTGCTCGCAAATGTAACTCAAATTCGTTGAGGTTTTGGGAGATTAATGTCACCATTCCTGTGTCGTGGGGACGGGGAGATAATTCGGAGAAAATTACCTCATCTTTGGTAATGAAAAACTCTACTCCAAAAATCCCGGCTCCCCCTAACGCATCGGTGACTTTTTTGGCGATTTCTTGGGCTTGTATTATTTTATTGTCGGAAATTTCTGCGGGTTGCCAAGATTCTTGATAATCGCCTCTTTCTTGGCGGTGTCCAATCGGAGGACAGAAAATTGTCGGGGCGTTCCATTGTTTAATTGTCAAAAGAGTAATTTCGATTTCAAAGTTAATAAATTCTTCAATTATTACCTTTTGACTGTCGCCTCTAGAATTAGCGATCGCATAATTCCAAGCCTTTTCTACTTCCTCTCTCGATAGCACTACAGATTGCCCTTTCCCAGAGGAAGACATCACGGGTTTCACCACATTCGGAAACCCAATCTTATCCGCCACTGCAATTAATTCTTCTAGCGTCACTGCATAGCCATATTTAGCAGTTCTAATCCCCAATTCTTGATGTGCTAGTTCCCTAATTCTGTCCCGATTCATCGTGTAATTAGTCGCTGCTGCTGTGGGAATTACTGTTATTCCTCTTTGTTCAAATTCCAGCAGTTTTTCGGTTCTAATTGCCTCTATTTCGGGTATGATAAAATCAGGTTTATGCTTCGTGACTACCGCTTCTAAATCTTCCGCACTCAGCATTGATATCACTTCACAACAATCGGCAACTTGCATAGCTGGAGCATTCGCGTAACGGTCTACAGCTATGACAAAGTTACCCAGGCGTTGTGCAGCAATAACGAATTCTTTGCCGAGTTCTCCCGAACCCAGCAACATCAGTTTTTGGGGCAATTTAATTGCATTATTCATCACTTGTCCCAGCAGATTTTAATTCAGCAGTCTGATAATTTTGAGGTTTTAATTATCATCTGCCAAATAGTTAAGCCTTGCGCCCCGTAGTTGTAAATCTTTACGTTGCTGCTTAGTTAAGCCATTACCTAAACCAAGCTGACAATCTTCTACTAAGGCATCTAACCAAATAGTCTCATTGAGAGTTGCGCCTCTTAAATCGGCTTTTCTCAAGTCAGCATTTGTGAAGTTAACAAAAATCAAGTCAGCATTTAATAAACTACTGCCTTGCAAGTTAGCTCCTGATAAATTACCCCGAATAAGTTTCACGTCATCTAACACTAAGTTAGACAAATCTGCTCCCGACAAATTGGGAAATTTCATTTGACTGGGATCATCTAGGAATCGCATCACACAGTTAATATTAGCGTCATTGAGACGGATTTTGCTTAAGAACTGATAACGAGCTATCCCTAATTCTTGGAGAATTTTTAGACGCTGTGATGGATTCTGTTCTAAAAAATGAATGGCATGAGAGCGGATGTCTTGAGTATGAGGATTGATCATGATCATTTGTTGGCACTCTATCTAACTATCGGATGCACGGCTAAAGTTATCAATAGCCCGATGAACAGCAATAACCTGAAAACCCAGTCAAATCTTCCACTCAGTCAAAGAGTAACATCTGACTTTAGTGACTAAAGCAAACTTTTGGTAAATTAAGTCGCAGAATTTTTAAAGAATCGGCTTGTTGTGATAACTCCCAGAAATAATTAAGACATAAATGGGGCAGTTTCCGGCTTGGTGTTGGAGTTGAATTATCCCAAGCTTTACATCCTAACTCAGAAGCATCGCCAGAAGATGCTACAACATGATTATTTTGTCTGCTTCCACCTAGTAGTTGACGGGTAAATTTTCGGTATTGATGACTGATTTCGCCACCTATTGGCGGTATGATGCTCGATTTCCCCTCATCTGTACGCTCGATACTCCCATCCCGATAGACTGGGCAAGTTGTATCAGACTGGGCATCACTCCATGCCGAGATTAGTCCTAAATTTTGCATTAGAGCGATCATACTACTCTCACCCATTCCCTGAAGAATCTATTTCAGCTAATTCTAACCATCGCTCAGTCGCCGCATCAATTGCTTGTGTGAGCGTTTGCACTTGGTCGTAGAGTTGCTGCACTTGGGTATAATTACCGGGAGCGACGTTAGCTAGTGCTGTTTCGGCGGCGGCTTTTTCGGCTTCTAGTTGCGCGATTTTGCCTTCTAGCTGCTCAAATTCCCGCGTTTCCCAGTTAGACAACCTACGGCGTTTTTTAGGTTCTACATTTTTAGTTTGCGCTGTAACTTTTAATTCTTGAGAATTTTTTGTCTTTTCTTTAGTGTTGCTCCCTGATGCTTGTGCTTCTTCCGCTTTCTTGTAGTCGAGATACACTGAGTAATTACCTGGGTATTGTCGCAGGTTGCCACCAGCTTCTAAAGCAAATATTGTATCTACTGTGCGGTCTAAGAAGTAGCGATCGTGAGATACTACAATCACACAACCACTAAAATCTTCTAGGTAGTCTTCTAATACTGCCAACGTCTGCACATCCAAATCATTGGTTGGTTCGTCTAAAATTAACACATTCGGCGCACTCATGAGGATTCGCAGCAGAAATAACCGCCGTTTCTCGCCACCAGAGAGTTTATGTATGGGGGCGTACTGTTGATTTCCGGGAAAGAGAAATCTTTCTAACATTTGGGAGGCGGTAATTTGATTACCATCGGCGATTTTGACAAATTCCCCTTCTTCTTTAATGTAGTCAATCACGCGCTGATTTTCATTTAAGGCGGTGAGTAATTCTTCGGAATGTTGATCAAAATAGCCGATGTGAATGGTAGAACCGATTTCTACACTACCTGCATCTGGCTCTACTCTGCCAGTGATCATATTCATTAATGTGGATTTACCAGCACCATTACCGCCGATGATTCCTACTCGGTCTTCGGGACTAAATTCATAGCTAAAATCATGAATTAGGGTACGTCCATTATAGGATTTACCAATGTTATTTAACTCAATAACTTTTTTGCCTATGCGACGACTCACGGTAGAAATATCTACTTTACCTTGAGTTTGTTTAAATTCTGTTTCCCGCATGGCTTGAATGCGTTGAATCCGGGCTTTTTGTTTGGTACTTCTGGCTTTTGGCCCCCGTTTCAACCATTCTAATTCTCTACGTAATACACCCTGATGTTTGCGTTGGCTGCTAATTGCTGATTCTTCGGCTAAGGCTTTCTTTTCTAGATAGTAGGAATAATTGCCTGAGTAGGTGTAAATATCGCCCCGATCAATTTCAATGATGCGATTGGTGACTTGATCTAAAAAGTAGCGATCGTGAGTGATTAATAATAATGCACCACGATAGCGATTGAGGTAACTTTGCAACCATTCTACAGATAAAGCATCGAGATGGTTGGTTGGCTCATCCATGAGTAAGACATCAGGTTCGGTGAGTAAAGCGGTTGCTAAGGCAATGCGTTTACGATAACCTCCTGATAATGTGCCTATGGGCGCATCAAAATCAGCAATTCCTAATTGGCTGAGGATAATTTTGGCGTTAGTTTCTAATTCCCATGCGCCAATTGCGTCCATGCGCTGCATCACCACAGCCAAGCGTGACATCAACTGGTTATCTTCGGGATAATGTGCTAGTTTATCAGAAATTTCTTCATACTCCCGCACCAGAGCCATTTTTTCGCCACTGTCAGCAAAAATTTGCTCTAATACTGTGCGGTTTTCGTCTAAGTCTGGTTGTTGGGGTAAGTAAATGATTTTAGCACCAGAGTTGCTGATAATTTGACCGCTATCAACTGGTTCTAGTCCAGCAATCATTTTTAATAAGGTTGATTTACCAGAGCCATTTGTACCAATTAAGCCCACTTTGTCAGTCGCATCTAAACTAAAGCTAGCATCTTTTAAAATTTCTTTGATTCCAAAGTCTTTTTTAACTGATTGTAAGGTGATGATGCTCATATAATTTTAAAAGAGTCAGTTTAATTTACTGCTGATTGACTTAGTGTTTTTTCTCAAAAGATGGCGGCGTGAACAGAGATTAAGCAGCAGTTCACGCAACAGAAAAGTTGCGGTGCGGAGGTTTTAGCAAATTTCGGTAGGCACTCCAGGCGCAAAGCAGAGGTTTATGTTCAGTGTTGGGGATTTACCCAGCATTTTGTATGAGTTAAGATGAGGTGCATTTATCTATTTTAACGCACCTCATTGTTTTTCTTAATTCTCCACAAATAAATCCAGGGGTAGATGCCCATACATTTCGTTTATCCCTCCTTCGTCATAAGACTGAAAAGATACTAATACGCCCCGATGATGTCCTGCATAAGAGTCGAGATAACATAAGCCATTTTTGCCATTTAATTTGATGTAAACTGGCCCTTCGACTACGGGTAAGTCTGTTGGTACTTCATAACCAAAAGCATGGGTGTAGGTTCTCATGGCTAGTAATGCTTCTTCGGCTGTATCGGCGCAAATGCCGAGGATTTGATAATGAGATAGTTTGGTGAGTAAAATCAATGACTGACGCACTAATTCTATTTCTGATGGTTTGAGAATTGGGGCGATATCTAAGCAGTTGAATTTATTGAGAATTTTTCTGGCTTCTGTAGTGGTAATGTTAGGGTGGTTGGGCATGGGCATACTTTTTTTCATTGTGTTTTGAGGTGTGTTTGTGTGTACGAGGTAGAGAGTTGTGTGTGATTAGGGAAATTATAGTCAGTTTTGGGTATTTCCGAGATTGAAGATGAAGGGAACATTATTGGAAGATTCGCTACCCATGACTAATACTCGTGGCATTTGTGCGCCGCCTGTTTTCCAAGCTTCTATGGCTTCTTTTTGGAGAACTAATTGTCCACCTTGGGCTTTGAGGGTTTCGGCGAGGAGTCTTTGCGCTTCGGCTTTACCTTTGGCGCGATTAATTTCTGCTTGGGCTTCTTGTTCTGCTTCTCGTGCTACATAGACGGCTCTTTGGGCGCGTTGTTCGGCAATTTGTTTTTCTTCGACGGCTCTAGCAAATTCAGGGGAAAAGGTCAAATCAATTACGCTGGTATCTAAGACAATTATTCCATATTTATCCAGGCGATCGCCTAAGGCATTGTCAAAGTCTTCTTTAAGTTCACTGCGTTTAGTTATTGCTTCTTCTACTGTGCGTTTGGCGGCAGCAATTTTGAATGCTTCCTGGGTTTGGGGAGCAATGATTTTAGAGACAATATTTTCTAAAGTTCCCTGCTTTCTTCTCACTTCAACTACCTGGCTGGGATCAAGTCTAAAGTTAATCGCAAACCTAGCGGTTAAATTCTGCAAGTCTTTCGTGGAACTCTCGGCAGGGACTTCAAATTTCTGCACCGTTAAATCATACACATCTATTACAGAAATAAACGGCGGCTTCAAGTGAATCCCCTCGATTAAAGCTCCATCTCTGGCTTTTCCTAAAATGCTAATGACTCCTGCTTGTCCTGGGTTGATAATGATAAAAGAATTGAGCAAAATTATCACAATTATAGCTAACAAAATGCCGATAATTGTGGTTGGTAAATTGCCTAGTTGTTGATTTTTCAATTTTTTGTCTCCTTTGGCATGGTGAGGCAGTCCCTGTATGATGGTAACTGGTTGTCTGATAACTGATGCACAATCAAAATTAGAAAAGTGAGATGCTCCTCCCTCTCGTGGTAATATCAGATTCTCGCAACGGTCAACGGCTGTGGCTATAGCATCTAAATCTCATCGGGTATTAAAAAGGCGTAGACGTTCCGCACATCCTCTGCTGCGCCTGTTTGATTATGGATATCAGTATCGTCAACAAATTTGGTTGGCGACTGGTTGCTCAATTTTGAATAAAATTTTTGACTTGGCTCCGCCAGCTTTAATTGGCATTGCTGTAGATGTGGTAGTTAAGCAGCAGGATTCTATCATTGCTCAGTTAGGAGTGAAAGATATATTTGGGCAATTTTTAATTGTTTCCCTGCTCACAGTCATCACTTGGATACTTGAGTCATTTTTTGAGTATCGTTATAAGTTATTCTGGCGTAACTTGGCACAGAATATACAGCATAACCTACGTTTGGACGCATACAAACACCTACAGGAGTTGGAGTTAGCTTATTTTGAAGAACGTAGCACAGGGGGTTTAATGTCGATCCTCAGTGATGATGTTAATCAACTTGAGCGTTTTTTGGATGTGGGAGCTAATGATATTATCCAAGTGATCACAACTATTGTAGTCATTGGCGGTGCATTCTTGGTTTTGGCTCCTAGTGTAGCTTGGATGGCTATCTTGCCGATGCCATTTATTCTTTTGGGTTCGGTGGCTTTTCAAAAGTTGTTAGCACCGCGTTACGCCGATGTGCGGGAAAAGGTGGGTTTACTCAATGGACGGTTATCTAATAATCTCAGTGGAATTACCACGATTAAAAGTTTCACCGCCGAAGAGTACGAAGTCAAGCGGTTAGAGCAAGACAGTTTAGCTTATCGTCAAAGTAACACGAATGCGATCGCTCTGTCTGCGGCTTTTATTCCCCTGATTCGGATGCTTATTCTAGCAGGGTTTACGTCATTATTGGTCTTTGGTGGCTTGGAAACTGTCGCCGGGAGAATGGCTGTTGGTGCTTATAGTTCTTTGGTATTTTTGGTACAGTTACTACTCTGGCCTTTAACTAGATTAGGCGAAACTTTTGACCTGTATCAACGGGCAATGGCTTCTACTCATCGGGTGATGGAGTTGTTAGATACTCCGATTACAACTCACTCAGGAAATATCTCTCTACCGATAGATGCGGTAAGGGGGGAAGTAGAGTTTAAAAATGTGACTTTTGCCTACAGAGATAGATTACCCGTGATGAAACATCTATCTTTAAAAATTCCTGCCGGGAATACTATCGCTATCGTCGGTTCTACTGGTTCGGGTAAAAGCACTTTAGTCAAGCTATTACTGCGCTTGTATGAAGTCCATGCTGGTAAAATTATTCTGGATGGCATTGATTTACAAGATTTAAAGTTACAAGATTTACGCCGCAGTATTGGTTTAGTCAGCCAAGATGTGTTTTTATTTCATGGCACGGTGGCGGAAAATATCGCCTATGGTAGTTTTGAGGCTACGGAGGAGGAGATTATTAACGCCGCCAAGATAGCAGAGGCACACGAATTTATTAGCCGCTTACCCCAAGGTTATGAAACTATTGTGGGGGAAAGAGGACAAAAGTTGTCTGGGGGGCAGAAACAAAGAATTGCTATTGCACGGGCGGTGTTAAAAAATCCGCCGATTTTGATTTTAGATGAAGCGACCTCGGCGGTGGATAATGAAACTGAGGCAGCTATTCAGCGATCGCTCGAACGGATTACAGTAGATAGGACGACAATTGCGATCGCTCATCGGTTGTCTACAATTCGCAATGCCGATTGTATTTATGTCATGGAACATGGACAATTAATTGAGTCAGGAACTCATGAGGAGTTGTTAGAGCAAGGTGGGGTTTATGCTAGTCTCTGGCGGGTGCAGAGTGGGTTAAGATGAGTTTCGCGCACGAGGCAACAGAGGCGCACAGAGATGAGGGAACAGGGGGAGAAAAACTAATGACTAATGACTAATGACTAATAACTAATGACTAATGACTAATGACTAATAACTAATAACTATTTATGATTTTTAGTAATACTCAACCGGAATCAGGGGATAATAAGTGGCGTGGTCAGTTGGATAGATTTGTTAAGGAAAATCACCAAGAATTGGCTGCGCTGGCTTGGGGGTTGTGGTTAGCAAATGGAGATAGTCAAGGCACTATCGGCATTGATTTACAGCCTACACCACATTTTGTTTATTGTCCTCAAGAGGCGATAGAAAAATTAAATAATAATGTGGAAAATCGGTTGCAAGAAATTTTAGGAATTATTAAACATCATCAGCCGGAAGTAGAAGTTTTAATAATTGGTATTGGTAAGGGCGAAATTAAGTTAATTCAGTTTGCACCAGAACCGCCGCCATCAGTTTGTTTTGAGCAAATTGGGAAAGATGTTGATGGGTTGTTGGATTTGTTAGAACAGCGCATGAGTGAACAGATAACTCTTGTTTAATGGTAAAACACTCACCTTCTGCCTCCTGTCTCCATAATTAAAAACCCCGGCTTTTCCCAAACCGAGGCTTCACTATATGCTAACTAGCTGTTTTTATCACCGTTTTTACCTGATATATAGGATTTACGCAACTGTCACATTACAGATGTCTTGTAGGGTACGTCAGACTGTTTAAATACTGTCAATAAACGTATTGTTTATATCTGACGCACCCTAATAATATGCTAGTTGCGTAAGTCCTGATATATTTGTAGTTGACATCTACGCTTTTGCTCTCTATCGGTAGAAGTAGATTGTTGAGAAAAAGCGTTATCAAACCTCTAGCTATGGGCATATAGATATTTTCCCTAACTTGATATTAATCTTGTTTGGGCTTGTCAGCCTCGATAATTGCCTGCTCTAAAAAAAATTTGGCATCCTCAATCTGTCCACCTTCCAGGCAACCATAAACTATTCTGCACCATTCTAGTAAGATATCAAATTCACTTTGCTGATTATGGGGAATGAAGGATTTTGAAACTCTTGGGTAAAGGCGTAAATTGTTCATTTCACTATCTCATCTGGAGATTTACTGCTATTTTTCCATCTTTCACAAACCCTATATTCCATTTACACAGCCCTGAGATAGATAAAGGAATTACTTAAGGTTTTCTTAAATTTTAAGATAAATCCAGATAAATTTAAATATCGCTAAAATTTTTTTAAGTATATACTTACTGTGTAAGAGGGACAAACAGATAGTTGAGCGATCGCACCCCTACAGTTAGACAGGCGACGCTGATTATTCTAGAATATAAGTGAAGCTATCTCTTCTTTATGAGACGCTACGCGATGGAATGATTGCCACCTTCTCTTAACAAATAAAATTCATTGCCTTCTCATATCAAGTCTGGTTAATTACTTTTAGCTATCCTCATTTGGGAGTTGCTGGAAGTGGAAGAAACAGAAAGCGAGTAAACTAAGCCTAAGAGAATGTTTGTCAAGTCATATCTTGCACCATTCTCAACAAGCGTAAGGCGATGCACTGCCAACAACCTAAAACTAAGGGTTTGAGCAAGTTGCAAGCAATGCCCACCCTACAAAAATTATCATCAAGGAACAGGTGCAAGATGTGTGTCAAGCTTCACAGTATACGAGAAACCCCTCTCCAAACCTCTCCCCTGGAAATGTAGAGACGTTGCATGCAACGTCTCTACAAATTCCCCCATTCCCTTGTAGGGAAGGGGGGCTAGGGGGGTTAGGTTTTTTAAATTTTAATGTTAGCAATAATACTTGCCTAACATCCTCTAAGGTCAAATCAAATCGTTAGATGCTTGCAACGGCAAAACAGTAATTAACTCAGAAAATCTGGCAAAATCACCTGTATTGTGAGTGAGTAACTGAGGAATACCATAAACTAACATCGTGGCGACAATATTAGCATCATGAACTTGCTTACCACCAATGGAAATTTCCTCCATGAGTGTCAGTAACCTTTCTGTCACCACTAAGCTATCTTCAACTAAGCGAAAATAATTAGCAAAATACCTGACATCTGCCACTAAGGACTCAATAGGAATTCTCCCGGTTAAGTCGCTTTGTCTTGTCATCGCCGCTAAATATTCTCTCAAAGTTTGGCGACTAATACATAATTCAATACCTTGTTCTGCAAGTGATTGAAGTCGTTCTGTTGCTTGTAGATGAAATGGCGATAAGGCTAAATTTGCATAAACCAAAATATTCGTATCAATGAAAACAGTGTTATTAATCGTTTCCATAAAGGTCTTCTCTACGGAAAGTCAGGTTTTCTGAGACTAATCCTACAGGATAAGCGGAAAATTTGAGAGGTGGACGCTTTGGTTTATTCTCTGCTGTCTCAGTTAAAGATTGTTCATCAATGACAATTACTACCTGATGTTCACCCTCAGCAATATCTATTGGTAATTGCGCCGTCATCTTACCATCTTTTGACACTGTGGCGATTGTTTCTATACTTTTCATGTCATTTATCCTAGTTCAATCTATCACTGCTAACACAGACTTTGGTAATAATTTATCTTTAAACCAAACGATTCTCGCGGGGACATTATCTAACTTAACTCCGGCTTTTTCTAAATTCAATCTTTCCGAAATCGCCAAAATTAAATTATCACAACCAGAACGTCGCACCTGAGAAAATTTCTTTTGTAAATATTCTGGTCGCCAATAACCGACTATTTCTAATAAAAATTCGCGTCCATCAGGATGCACTAACCGAAAATCGGGTATCATCACACTCCCTGGAATGGGAATTAAATCTACTTCTCTCTCTAAAATCCATTCTGTTTTTAAGGCATCCCATTTATCAGCGAAGGATGCTTCTAACATACTATCGTAAGGTTTTCCTTTGGAATAGTGCGATACTAAACCACATTCGGAATTAAGGGTAAATCTGCCAGTTTTCCAAGTATTTGTATAGACATCACGAGTTTGTAATGTGGCGGCAAGACTCCATTTGGTAACATGAAGTAAGGCGGGTATGAGTTTGGCGATCGCTAGCCCATAACGTGTGCTAGGATTAAACAAACTCGTCGGCCCATCGACGGTAATTGTAAAGCCGTGGTCAGCATCACCTTCAATATAAGCCATTAATTGAAATAACTTTAAATAGCGAAATAACAGCTTATATTCCCCCGGAACATTGCGATGAGCATTTAACACTAATTGACTGGCTTTATAAAATATTCCCTGCACTTGTGACAAGTTATATCTATTAATTATCTCCACCCCTGTAGGCGTGTCAAAATTAGTTAATATTTTATTTTCAGCTAAGTCAGCATAAAGTCCTTCACGCACTTGTTCAGGTAAAACTTCTCTTTCTAATTCCTGCGTTAATTCATCCGCAAGTTTTACCAATGTGATTTGAGTAGATTCCCGACTAGGTGCAGATTTTGCAGCTAGCGCAAACACTCTTTCTCTTAACATTGGCGGTTCTAGGGGACTAACAACTTCAAAAGTACAGAAATTACTTTTAATAATGTAAGCTAAACCCCGTTTGACTCGATAATCTGTCGCATCACCTTCTAAATCTAAAAGTTGACGTTCAAGTTCTCCCTGAGTTTTCCCTAGTGTTGACTGAAAACAATTAATTAACTCATTGACTAACTCTAAATTCTTATCATCAATCTTCAGTCTTTTGGGAATTATTTCTTCTCCGTTTTGGCGATGACTTAGTAGTTCTGTAGGTAACATTTCCCTGATTATTTTTATCTGGTTGCTTATCGACTTGATAATTAATTTCTAATTGTTCCGCAGCTTTGGCAACTTTTCCTTGTCCGCTACCATAAACCACTTTTAAATTCGGTTTTTTATCTTCTCCCCGTCGCCGTGCAGAAGTGTTTTCTTCGCTGGTGTCTTCTGCTATGACTTCGTAAAGAATCGCTTGTTTATCTTGAATATTTCCCTTCCTTAAAACTCTCCCCAAACGTTGAATATATTCTCTTGTAGAACCAGTCCCAGATAAAATAATAGCGATAGAAGCCGCAGGAACATCTACACCTTCATTCAAGACGTGGGAAGCAACTAAAGTATTATATTCACCTGCCCGAAATTTAGTTAATATTTCGTGGCGTTCTTTGACTGGTGTTTGATGGGTGATTGCGGGGATTAATAAGTCTTGAGAAATTTTATAAACTGTGGTATTATCGGCAGTAAATATTAATATGCGTTCTGGGTAATGTTTGGCGAGTAAACTAGCTAAAATTCGCAATTTACCATCAGTACCAAGAGCAATTTCCTTGGCTTGACGGTGTGCTAACATGGCTCTGCGTCCAAATTGCGATCGCGCACTCATTTGTACAAACATCTGCCAACCTTGGATACTTCCCAAAGAAATCTTTGATTGGCGTAAAAAATCATTGCGAATTTGAATTAACTCGTTGTATTTTTCGCGTTCATGAGGTGACAACTTCACCTTGATTTGCACGATTTCATGTTCAGCTAAAGCCTTACCCGCCAAATCTTCAGCACGTTTACGATAAACTTCTGCACCGATAAGAATATTTAAATCTGCGTGTTTGCCATCTGTGCGTTCTGGAGTCGCTGATAATCCTAAACGATAGGGTGCGATCGCATATTCCGCAATCACCCGGTTAAAATCCGTCGGCAAATGATGACACTCATCAAAAATAATTAAAGCATACTTATTCCCCAAAGTCTCAGCGTGAATCGCCGCACTATCATAAGTTGCCACCAAAATCGGCGACTTATCCCGCGAACCACCCCCCAGCAAACCCACCTCCGCATCAGGAAACGCCGAGACTAAATGAGCGTACCACTGGTGCATTAAATCCAACGTCGGCACCACAATTAAAGTCGTGCGTGGTGTTGCTTGCATCGCCATCTGCGCCAAATAAGTCTTACCCGCCGCCGTTGGTAACACTACCACCCCTTGTCTTCCCGCCAGCTTCCAAGCGGCTAACGCCTCAGTTTGATGCGCGTAGGGTTGCATTTCCAAACTCGCCACCAAATCAACCGGGAAAAATTCCTTCGCCTCATCAACAAAATCCACATCTTCCGCTTGTAAAGCTTCCACTACAGCCCGGTATCTCATCGCCGGAATCCGGAATTTTTCTACTCGATCATCCCATGTAGCGTAATCCATCCAAGCCTTACCGCGTGGTGGTGGATGTAAAATTAATGTGCCGCGATCAAAAGTTAATCTAGGAGTACGAACCATTACAAGGATTGGGGATTGGGGATTGGGGACTGGGAAAAAGAGTTATATTTCTAGCCTAGCCGTAATATTTTTATCTATATAAATCATCACACAATGCCTATACATTACATTTACCTGCATGGCTTTGCTTCTAGTCCTAAGTCTGCTAAAGCCCAAGACATAAGCGATCGCTTTACTAAAATTAACATCCCAATCACCATTCCCGATCTCAATGCTGGTGACTTTTCCCAGTTGACAATTACTCGTCAAATTCAGCAGGTAGCAGCAGCATTCCCTGACGATTCTACACCAGTCACCCTGATTGGTTCTAGCTTGGGTGGGTTGACTGCGGCACATTTAGGACAGCAATATCAACAAGTAGAACGCTTAATCTTATTAGCTCCAGCCTTTGGTTTTTTGTCTCATTGGTTGCCTAAGTTGGGAAATGAAGCTGTACAACGTTGGCAACAAGAACAGTATTACATGGTTCATCACTATGGAGTCGGGCGATCGCTGCCTTTAAGTTACAATTTCGTCACCGATGCAACTAAATACTCAGAAGACTTATTACAACGTCCCATACCCACCTTAATCTTGCATGGTAAACAAGATGAAGTCATCCCCATGATCGCCAGTCGGGATTTTCAGCGATCGCGTCCTTGGGTAAATTTAATTGAACTTGACAGTGATCACGCCCTAAGTAATGTTACCCAAGAAATTTGGCAAGCAATTCACCATTTCTGTCAGTTACCCGAAAGCGGTACAATAATAAACCCTCACCTTTTCCCAGGAAACACGCAAAAAAAAGCTAATGACTAATGACTAATAACTAATAACTAAACCTATGCTTCCTTATATACGTTCAGATTTAGCCAAACTCAACGCTTACAAACCTCACCCTAGCAGCGATACAGACGCAGCAGTTCCAGCGCAGTTAGACCGCTTAGACACTAATGAAAGTCCTGACGATTTACCATCAGAGTTAAAACAAAAGCTAGCTTGGACTTATCAACAAGTCATCGAAACCAATCGTTACCCTGATGGTGGACATGAGTCATTAAAAAATGCGATCGCCGAATATGTCAATGAGTCGGCTGGTGTTTCATCCCTAGTGAGTGCTGACAATATCTCTGTCGGTAACGGTTCTGATGAACTGATTCGTTCTATATTAATAGCTACCTGTTTACAAGGGGAAGGCTCAATTTTGGTAGCTAATCCCACTTTTTCCATGTATGGGATTTTGGCGCAAACTTTAGGCATTCCGGTAGTTACAGTTTCCAGAAATCCCGATAATTTTGAAATTAACTTAACCGAGGCTCAGTCTGCCATAGCACAAACTCAAAATCCTCCGATTCGGGTGGTGTTCGTTGTGCATCCTAATTCCCCCACAGCTAACCCTTTAACTTCTGATGAGTTGACTTGGTTAAGCAGTCTCAGTCAAGAGATTTTGGTAGTCATTGACGAAGCTTACTTTGAATTTAGTCAAAACACCTTAGTTAGTGAATTAGCACAACGTCCCAATTGGGTGATTCTACGCACCTTTTCTAAAGCGTTTCGGTTAGCCGCTATGCGGGTTGGGTATTGTGTAGCTCATCCTCAAGCGATCGCTATTTTAGAAAAAGTCCGCCTACCCTATAATCTACCTAGTTTCTCCATCGCCTCCGCATTAGTAGCTTTACAAAATCGTCAACTGTTGCTCAATTCCATTCCCGAAACCTTAAAGGAACGCAGCAAACTGATTACAGCGTTATCCCAGCACCCAGGATTACAAGTTGCTGAAAGTTCGGCTAACTTTATTTTCCTGCGTCTCAAAGCTAATGATTCTGACTCACCAGACAATACTTTAACAAATCTGCATCAACAACTCAAAAGCCAAGGCACTCTTGTACGAAAAATTAGCGGCGGATTAAGAATTACTATTGGTACACCTGAAGAAAATCTACGCACGCTCAACCGCATACAAGCAGAGTTAACAACACTTACCAGTTAGACTCAAAACCCTATTCCCTATTGCCTGTTTTCACGCCTGAATTTCACCATCTACTATCTACATTGCTACCCCAACGGCGCACTATCCCCACCGTTTGGGGTAGCACCCCCACCAACAAAGCAAAGGCAACATCCGGTATATTAGCCAGCATTTCTGGGGGAAAATATTGATCAAATTGATCCAAAATCTTCTGTACCCGTTGCTGAGGAATGGGATTTTCTGTAATTTGTTTAATTAATCTAATCCATTGCCGCCTGATTAAGTAAGCTTTTTGGCGTTCTTCATAAGTTTCAGGTGTGAGTAAAGACAGATTTCCTATAGGAATTACCCATTCACAATCACAATCATAGTCTCCACCAACTGATGCTCCAGGCCCAGCAAATTCTGCATGATAGCGTTTGAAAAGTATTAAACCATTCCGCCTACGACTATTAACCGTAAAAACTCTTCCACTATGCAATAGTGCCAAAAAGTCCGAGCCATAAGATTGCTCAGTCCCATCTGGTACGACAAATCTGTTAACGCAATTTGTGTCAGAAAAATAAGTAGATACCATAGTTAATTGATAGCGGCGGAGTTTTTCGCTATCCATGTTTGCTCAAATTTGGAAATAATTTTAGTAGATTTGCTAATCTCAGGTTCACAATTGCTATGACACCCACGGCAGTTTTTGACTTTTCTTAGTAACAATAATTTTTAGGAAAGTTTAACTAAGAGACAAATCAGCAACCGTGAGTGCAGCATCGAATAATCACATTCTATGTGATTTAACTGGATTTGTCTGCAAATTAGGTTCAAATTTTATTAAAGTTTCTATAAAGATGAATCTCGTTAATGCTAACTAACTATGAGTTAATTTCTTTTAAAAGTAAATTTACTGATGTCAGCTTTCCAGGTTAGCTGTTATGGTTTGAAACTATTCAGCAAAATAATATTATAGCTTTTTTACATATCAAGGCTAAATGAATCTAATATCTTTCCATAAACTTTTTTAAGTCGCATCAAAATTATTTGCCAAGAATTGGGGATCAAACCCTCAACAATAGGAAAATTTCCCCAACTCTAAAGCCTATTCAGGTGAGGTGACAGTGCTAGCTGTTGTTGTCAGTTCATCAAGTAGAAGAAAACTATATGCAGCAATTTGCTGTAGGATTAAGCAGATTCTTCACAGGGTTTGAGGCATTAGACAGGAGGGAGAAGAATATTTTGGATTATGAATTCTCTATGTTCTTATTAAGCTACTAGCTGCTGTACATATTGCATACTGTCAGCATTACCCATCTGATTTAGCTAAATTATTAAAATAATATGTAGATTTTTCTAGAAAAACTGTTTAAGTAATTTCTCGGATGAGGATAAACAGGACTTACGCCACTGGCAGATTAGTAGGGTATGTCAGCCATCAAGAATCAGTTTATTGACAGCATTTAACCAGTCTGACGCACCCTATGAGACATAATATTTAATTTGACTTAAAAACTGCATAAGTAATTTCTCGGATGAGGATAAAGGGGCATATTTTTATGTAGCTTTGATAGTTTCCATAAATAATCTCTATCTTGCCAATTTTCCTTGACAAGACCCAGTTAGCTGGTTGAGTATAGCGATCGCTCAAACTGAATTTACAGTTTGTTAAAAAACTTTAAAAAATTCCATCTTGAGTTAGATGTTTATGTAATAAAATCTGCCGAGACTGTTTCAGCCAAAACAGATTCCAATTAGATTCGACTTGGTGTACCTGATAACCCAGCTTGAAATATAGCTGCCGTGCTTGATAATTATTTTCTAAAACGTGAAGATATAAGTCATGGAACCCCCAATTTTGCGAGACTTGTTCACAGCTAACAAGTAATCTTGAGGCTATGCCATGCCGACGGTATTGGGGGTGAACTGCTAAATTCGAGAGATAGATAAAATTTTTGCCAATTTGTTTCCAGGAATCATGGAAACGCACACCTATTTCTACAGTACCCACTAATTGTGGAGTACCATTGGCAGTGGTGTTGATAGCAACCAAACACAGGTGATGAGGTGCTGAAGACGATAAACGATATTTTATATCTTCGTAAATACCCAAACGTAGCAGAGGAAAAGCCCACCCCCACAAACCATGATGGGAATGAAAGCTTTCGGTAATAATTTCCGCAATAGCAGTTAAATCAGCAGCTGTAGCAGTACGAACTTGGAGTTGGTAGCCACTCGACTCAGAAGCAGCTGTGACTTGTTGATGGTGGGATGGGTCAGAAAACCAGTTTGTCAAGGTTAGTTTAAGATTAAAATTTTTCAAGGAAAATCTGCTCAATTATCCTAAAATAAATCTAAAAACTATGGGAGAATCACAATTAGATTCAATAATTTAACTCATGAAGACCGTAGTAACTGAGGCAATTGCTGACTTAGGATAGCTAAGATTGAGAACTGCACAGGTTACAAGCCTCAGCCTCAAAGCTGGAAGATGATGTTCATTTTTTCATTATAAGATCGCCTGATGACCACAATAAAACACAATCAGACCACAGAACTAAATATCTGGCTCTAATATCTAAAAAAATGCCTGTTTTCAGAAAAGCAGACTATACACGCCGAATCTCGTCAGTAATTATACGGATTAAAATAAAAAAAAACATCTATCCTTAATATCCCTAGTGTTGGCTTTGATTCAGCCGGATGCTAACATTATTGGTCTGAATAATATTTTTGAGCGTTAACCAGGCAAAAGATATTGGTCTAACAATATACCAAGCTTGAAAATTAATGTTGATGAAACGGCCGAGTATACCATGACTTGTATAAAGAAAATTTACGGAAAAGTGTTAGTACAACAGCAACAACGGGAAAACTTAGTATGCAGCCTCATCTAGTATTGAGAACTAGGGGCGATCGCTGCATGATGGGATTAAACAATTATGGGCGGAGGTGAAACTAGATTTGGTAAGTATCAAATCAATCAGAGAAAGACGAAAAATCAAACCAATTGCACTGCACTCAGGCAAATAGCAGTCCTGACAAGCCAGGGTTTTATAAATTACTGTCAATAAATGCTCCTCCACTCAGCCGTTTTGTAGCCATATAGCCTTATGGGTGGCAACAAATCTGTTTCCCAATCACACAGCAACATTCCTATCTGATCAGATTAACCTTTATCCCACTGCCGTTACAGCAGGAAAGCGGTGCATGAAATCCCAAGTAAACAGTAAGCCGAAAATTTTGGTTGTTGATGATGAACCCGACAACCTTGACTTGCTTTACCGCACCTTCTATCGCGACTATAAAGTGCTGAGGGCAACATCAGGCCCTGCGGCTTTAGACTTGCTGGCGCAAGAGGGAGAGGTTGCAGTCATTATCTCTGATCAGCGAATGCCGATCATGAGTGGTACGGAATTTTTAAGCCTGACAGCGACGCAATACCCAGATATAATTCGGATTATCTTAACAGGCTACACTGATGTCGAAGACTTAGTAGATGCCATCAATGCGGGTAAGGTATTCAAATATGTTACCAAACCTTGGGAAGCGGAAGAACTGAAAGCCGTAGTTCGTCAAGCCCTGGATACTCACAACGTCCTGAAAGCGCGGACTCGTGAACTCACCCGTACACTGCGTCAAGAGTCGCTGCTGAACACAGTCACAAATAAAATTCGCAGTGCTTTAGACTATCGGCAAATTTTACAAGCCATTGTAGATACAGTTGGTCACATGTTGGAGGTGGATGTTTGTTTATTACGTCCCTTCCAAGATGAGCAATTGGTAGACGAAGAATTTATTTACCAGAAACCTGCTCAAGCACAAACACAGGAGTATATCTCCCACCAGGAAGCAGACAAGCAATTAAATGATTTCTCAGGGCAAACACTTCTGGGTGATACAGTCTGGGAAACCCGCGAGGTGCAAATCATTTATGATGTAGTCGGTGATCAGCGCATTCATGGGGATACTGCCGAACTCCAAAAACGAGCCTCTGCTTTTGCCTCGGCTGACATCTGCTCTAGTTTAGTAGTACCTCTGATTTGGCAACAAAAATTGATGGCTGTGTTAGCACTGCATCAATGTCACCAAACGCGAGTTTGGGAACAAGATGAGGTGCAATTAGTGTTGATGGTAGCAGATCAAGCTGCCCTAGCCCTGTCACAAGCCTACGCCTACGAGCAAGTCCGGGCGTTAGCCAAACGAGAAGCTTTAATTAATACAATTACCACAGCGATTCGTTCCAGTCTCAATCCCCAAGATATCTTTGCAGCCATTACTCAACAACTCGGACAAGCTTTACAAGTTGATGGCTGTGTTTTGTCTTTATGGACAGAGGAAGATGAGTATGTCCAATGTGTGGGCTTGTATGATAGTTCTCAAAATTTAGATAATTCTCACGCGGTAATCACAGATCAAGACTTAACAGCATTACCGGCATCTCAAGTACCGATTCAGGAAAATCCGATTCTGCAAGAAATATTACAGACATGCAAGCCTGTGGTAATTGCTGATGTCAGCCATTCAGGCTTAGACATCCAAGGATTTGATTTACCCTGGCAAACCCCAGCGCGATCGCTCATGGTTGTTCCCTTAGTCGCCGATGGCAAATGTATCGGCAGTATCACCTTATGGGAAGGTAGTAAAACGAGAAAGTGGCTAGCATCTGAGATTGAGTTAACAACAGCCGTAGCCGCACAAGCCGCGATCGCAGTACAGCAGTCACGTTTATACCACAAAACCCGCGAGCAAGCCGAGCGACTATTACAACTAGATCAACAAAAAACCGAATTCTTTCAAAATATTTCCCATGAATTCCGCACCCCCATCACCTTAATTCAAGGGCCATTAGAATCAGCCGTGAGTACAGGGGAAGGATTATCTTATCAGCAAAGTGCGATCGCCCTGCGTAACTCTCGCCGTCTCCTCAGACTCGTCAACCAACTACTGGATCTGCAACGCCTCGACGCTGGTAGAATGCAACCCTGTTTCCGTCCCTGTGATCTAGTCGAATTTGTCAGTCAAATAGTTGAGTCATTTCGTCCCTACTGTGAGAAAAAAGCACTTAACCTGGTGACAGAATTCAGTGAATGCCCCAAAGTTTATTTAGACATGGAAAAATTTGACAAAGTGGTTTACAACCTATTGTCAAACGCCATGAAATTTACACCTGAAAGTGGTACAATCCGCGTCAAACTGCACCCAGAAAAAAACCATTGCATCTTACAAGTACAAGATACAGGCATTGGCATTGCTCAAGAGCAGATTCCTTACTTATTCGATAGATTCCGTCAAGCCGAAGGCTCAGAAAATCGCTCCTACGAAGGCAGTGGTTTAGGTTTAGCTTTAGTCAAAGAATTAGTAGAACTACACGGTGGTAAAGTCACCGTCGAATCCGTCTACCGTCAAGGCACCACTTTTAAGTTATCGCTGGCTGTTGGTACGACACATTTACCCCCACAGCAAGTATCAGAAACTTTGGTAGAACTCCATACCAACCGCGCTCATGTCGAATTGGCAGATTTAGAACTCGTAGAATCAACCATAGAACATACAGACAGGATTAATTTAATACCTACTGTAACTCAGGCAGAAGCAACAGAAAACTCTACAAACCACTGTAGCCAGTACACAATTTTGGTTGTAGATGACAACCCAGATTTGCGAAACTATGTATCTGATATTCTGCGTCGCCATGGCTATCAAGTGCAGACAGCGCGGAACGGTTATGAAGGGTTTGGGAAAGCACAAGCAATTACCCCTAACTTGATTGTCACTGACTTGATGATGCCGATGGTGACAGGATTAGAGATGATGCAGATGATCCGCAATGAGGAACATCTCAAAGGTACACCAATCATCTTACTCACAGCTAAAGTCGATGAAGAAACCCGCATCGAAGGTACAGAAAACGGAGCAGATGCTTATTTAGCTAAACCATTTAATGATCGGGAACTTCTAGCAGAGGTTCGCAATCTTCTAGCCTTGAAGGAAAACGAAAGGCGAGTATTGGAACTCAACACTTACTTAACAGAATCAGTTCTCAAGCGATTTTTGCCGCCAGCATTGGTGACAAAAGCGGCTGAGGGTGCTTTAACCTTGGATTTGCGCCCAGAACCACGCTTAATTACAGTTTTATTTAGTGACATTGTGGGTTTTACACAATTAGCTAATACCCTCAGATCCCGACGAGTCGCCGAATTGCTGAATGAATATTTAGAATCTATGACAAAAGCCGTATTTGACAATGGCGGCACCGTAGATAAATTTATGGGAGACGCTATTTTAGCTTTATACGGCGCACCAGAAGAACTCACACCCAATGAACAGGTGCGTCGAGCCGTGAATACAGCTAGAGCCATGCAGCGTTCTTTAGCTCAGTTAAACCAGCGATGGCAAGAGCAAGGTATATTTAATGCGGATAACAGTAATGGGGTGCAATTCCGGTGCGGTATCCACCAAGGTACGGCTGTGGTAGGAATGTTTGGCAGTGCTGAACGAGCCGATTATACTGCGATCGGCCCTAGTGTGAATATTGCAGCCAGATTACAAGCTGCTGCTGTTCCCGGTACTATTTTGGTTTCTGCGGCTGTCGCTGATTATTTACAGGATGAAGAAATCACTAAAGGTAGTCCACTCCAACTTAAGGGAATTGATGAAACAGTTTTGACCTTTGCAGTGTCATCAGAAGTGATAATAAAACGATAATACGAAAAGCCAGGATGCTGGTATGAGTAATTATTTTGAGTTGAAATTTTAAATTTTGAATTACTTATGACAACATCGGTGGCGGATAAAACTCCCATGTTATCTGATGTTCGACGGCAACATCATGATCCTCCTGGTTTGTGGATTGCTGTAGCTATAGGTTCAGTTTCTCTACATTTGCTGGTATTTTGGTTCATGCGATCGTCTAATGTGTTTACGCCTTGGTTTCCACAACAAAGCCAAGCCACTGTTCCCATTGAGTTAATAGACATTTCGCCTCAAGCATCAACCACCAAACCCCCAGCACCAGCAACTACACCAGCAGCACCACCACCCACATCTACAACTGAAGATGAGCAAAGTTTAAATATTGGTGATACTGTTGAGCCAGACAACAGTAGCGATACGTCTCAACCGAATACACAAATATTTGCTCAAGAAACATCTCCCCCAGCAGAAATCATCGCCACACCCACCCCAGAACCTACACCAACACCAACACCAGAACCAGAAACCACCGCCACACCCACCCCAGAACCTACACCAACACCAGAACCAGAAACCACCGCTACACCTACCCCAGAACCTACACCAACACCAACACCGACAAATCCATCAAGTGAACTTCCTTGGAATCGTCGTCAAGATATCGAACTGGGTAAGGGAACGCTATTACCATCAGAGATTCCATCTGTTACACCAGAACAAATCACCGAGTCAGAAGCAGTAGAAGAGAAAACACCACGCACTTTCAACGAAGAAACCGCAAATAGTTCTAATCCAGATACTTCAGCTAGTAATTCCACTGATGATTCTGATGCTGCTGGAGAGACTGACAATAGTTCTAGTGTAGATACTCCATCTACTCCCAATGAAGAAACGGCTAGTAATTCAACGGATAACAGTTCATTTAATCCTGAAACTCCGAATACTTCTGTGGCGGAAAATTCACCTACTTCCACAGTCGGCGCATCTATAGCAACCGTAGCTCCGATCGCGGAAACTGAAATACGCCAACTTATACAGCAGGGAAAAATCGGAGACAAAGACCTTCCTGATGTTTTTGCTGTATACCAGGGTAGCCGTACTAAAACTATAGACCCTAGTTATCTCCCTAGCAATGCTACACTTGAGCCAGCAAGGTTATTAGCTAGTTTAGTAGTTGATCAAAATGGTAACTTGCAACAAGCCGTAGTTTTAGAAATTCCAGCCAACTTACAAACTCAAACCGGCTTATACGAACAACTGATCAGCGAACTGTTTAAAAACGAAACCTGTAGCCCAGCACAAAATCGGGATGGTAGACCCATAGATTTGAGCAATTGTTATGTCTGGATCGAAATACAATCAGCAAATGCTAATTAGATACTTGAATTTCTGATAAAACTGTGCTACAGTAACATAGTTATGAATTTGCGGGCGTAGTTTAGTGGTAAAACTATAGCCTTCCAAGCTATTAATGCGGGTTCGATTCCCGCCGCCCGCTTAGTTAGTAAAAGCCTTGTGAGTTAAGGCTTACAAGTTTTGATAGGTAGAAAGCAATAAACTCTCTGAAACTTTCTGTTGTGCTTAACTGAACCCAAGAATAAAATTAAATTTTTCCTGATATGGTATTCACCGAAATACCTGCAAGTGCGATTCGTTCTGGAGAAAGAGGAAAATGAAGAAGTTCACTTGTTTCATCATTGTCGGGGCGGTATTGTCGATTAGTGCGCCGGCTTTTGCTGAAAGTCGTGCGGTTAATATCAGTATTGGTAGTATTGGTGGTTCTTTAGATAATGCGGCTTTGCGAACGATTCGCCAGGTTATCGGGTTTGCGATCGCCACTAGCACCGTCGATACATTTATTGTATATAGTCCTAGGGTTGGTTCTCCTATTCCCATCGAAGGAGGTTTATCTGCTTGTGCTGAAGCTGGTTACGGTATAAATAATACAAAATTTAATGCTTTTATCCAGCAGTTGCGTTCAATTAAACCCAAGCCAGGAACTTTCTATAATGTAGAACTTACCGCAAGCTGCAAACAGAGATGAGAATGTCATAGGCTGTTGGGTGTAAAGTGGCTGTGTCGAACAAATCTACTAAAGACAGTTCAAGATGTACACAATTAAGAACATAGGGATGAGCGATCGCGCTGTACAAGTTGCGTAATTCCTGATATTCTGGGAATCTAAATATTCAGCCCTATCAATTGGAAAGCTTGTAATATTTCTCCTGCTAATAAAGATTTTTGCTGCTGTTGGTAGAGTTCTACCGCTTTGCGATAAGTTGATACTAATTCCCGGCAATTTTCTACTTGATTGTCTTTATCTCTAATGTTAAGTAATACCCAACCTAAGTTATGATATGCCTCTGCATAACTGGGATTTTGCTGAATTGCTCTTTCTAAATAAAAACGTGCTTTTGTCCATTCCCCTAATTTTCCATATAAAGTCCCTAACCGGAATAACACAACTGGATGGTTAGTAAATCTTTGAGTATAGTATTCATAAACTTGAATAGCCTCTTGAATATTCTGTAAATGTTCTTGAGTAATTCCTAAATTAATTAACACCCATTCAGATAATTGTGATTTACAACTAGCTTGCTCAAAATAGGTAAGAGCATCATGCCATAATCCTTGTATAGCTTTTTTCCATCCTTGGAAACCCCAACCAAAAGCATGATCAGGTAATTGAGTAATCAACTCTTGTACACGGATTTCTACATCGCTAGCTTGTTTGGTAACAACTGCTTTATCTAACGCCACAATCAGATATGGATATATCCATTGTTGTAATCTTTTAGATTCTTGAGATGGCGTTGATTTTAACTTAAAAACTGCTTGTGTAGCTGCACGTATGGCTGGTTTCCATTGCTGTTTATTTACAGCTATCCATGCTTGTAAACCTAAAGCAAATGGGCAATTATTATCTAATGCAAGTGCTTTATTTACAACTTTCTCAGCCTGTTCCCAATTACCAGACTTGCCCAGCGACCATGCTAAATTAGCCTGTATCCAGACTTCTTCGGGAGCTAGGTTAACTGCTTTTTGCAAATTACTAACGGCTTCTGACCAATTTGATTTTCGACAATTGACTATTCCTAAAACTCCATACCCTCTACCATCATTTGGTTGTAGTTGTATTGCTTTCTTTGCAGCAATTTCTGCTTTGGTTGCATCAAGATGTATCTGCACTAATGCCAATTCAACGGCAGCTTCACCATGATTTGGTTCACTCTGTAAATACGTTTCTAATGCTGTAACTGCTTCTGCTAATTTACCATTTTTGACTAATTCCCTGGCTCTTTTATGTTGGGGAGAAATAAATTTACCATTTAAAGCCTCAATTAATTCGTCGGCTGTTTGAAAACGGTTTTCTACCCTAAATTGCATTCCTGTGAGAATCACTTTTTCCATTAACGGACTCAAGTTAGGGCAGTATTTTCGAGGTGGTGTGAGTGTAGTTGAACTGGCTCTGTCTGTTGCGGATACTGGTAATTGCCCAGTTAAGATTTCATACATTGATGCACATAAAGCATAGAAATCTGTTGCAGGCCAACGCTGACTGCTATAGCTATATTGTTCTAGCGGCGCATAACCGGGTGTGAGGATAACAGTCATGTCACGGGTTTGTCCGGCAATAAATTCTTTTGTAGTCCCAAAATCAATTAATACTGCTCTATCTTGGTGATCAATGAGAATGTTATCTGGTTTAATATCTCTGTGTAATAAATTATTGGCATGAACTACTTGTAATGCTTCTGCTATTTGGATGAAGTACCTTTTAACTCTGTCTTCTGGTAATTTTCCTTCATCTTTTAATATTTGATATAATGAGTTGCCGGGAATAAACTCCATCACCATATAGGCTGTATTATTTTCTGCAAACCAGTCATAAACTTTGACGATGTTTCTGTGAACACACTTTGATAAATAATCAGCTTCTATTTGAAATTTCTGTATTTGTTTTTGTCTCTCAGTTGGTGTGATGGAATGAGGCCAATATACTGTATTGCCTTGTCTTGCTGCTTTTTCTGGCCATAGTTCTTTGATGGCAACTTTAGCGGAATTCTGTAATTCAACTCCTTGATAGGTGATGCCAAATCCACCTTCACCTAAGAGTTTTTCTATGCAATATTTTCCTTGTTTGAGTAAAGTTCCACTAGGTAAATGATAGGTAGATACGCTGGAATTAGCCCCTAGAGGAGAACCACAGGCAATACAATTAGTTGCATTGTCATCATTTTCTGTGAGGCAAGTGGGACATTGAATAGTCATGTAATATCAATTTAAAATTCAAAATTCAAAATTCAAAATTCAAAATTCATTGATTTTCACGAAAATATTTAGATAATTAGGGTGTGTTAGCCGAAAGTACAGCACCATGATTCAGGATTTAATGCCATACTCTCAGCTAAAGCATCCTACAAATATCTGTGAATAATTCAATTTAAATTGTAGGAAAATATTTAGTTATATTGAGATATGCGACATTTCAACGCTACAAGGGTAGCGTTATCAGATGCACCCCGTTTAATTACCTGTTCAATGATTTGGTCTACAGCTAATTGTAAATCTGGCTGATGTTGAAAAATCTCCGCGAGTTCAGCTTTAGGAACTAAATCCCAAACTCCGTCAGAACACAGTAGTAATATATCTTCGTTGTTGAGATTAATTGATAATTCTGGCTGTGTGCGTCTTAAATCTTGAATATAGCCATCACTTAATCTAGATTTTGAACCGAGAAATTTTGTTAGTACGTTTCTGTCTGGATGTTCTGCGCTTTCTGCTTCTGTAATTTGACCACTAGCGACTAACATGGCTATGAGTGAATGGTCTTCGCTTAATTGGTTTATTTCGCCTTGGCGTAGGAGATATATCCGGCTATCGCCTACGTGAGCTATCATTAATTGTTGAGCGATCGCTAAAATTAAACTGAGTGTAGTTCCCCCATCTTTAACATGATTCGCTACCGACTCATTCGCTTTCTGAAATAATCCAATTAACCATTCATGGCGTTGATTAATGGTTTTGAAATCTGCGGGAATCGGCTCTTCTAACGCTATCTTCACAGCTAATTTACTCGCTAACTCTCCCTGAGACATTCCACCCATCCCATCAGCTACAACCGCTAATAGCATGGTTTCTAAATCACTTAACTGCTGCTGTCTAATTCCATAATTATCTTCATTATGCAGACGATTGGTTGAGAGTCCTACTGTTGAACGGTTGGCTATGTTCCACTGAATTTTAGGCGTACTAATTTCTTGACGAGTTTCCACTAATATGCTCAAGAGTTGAGATAAGGGAAATCTGGCTTCTGGAATTACAGACAGACAAATTTTTAGCAGTTGATAAACTTTAGGAATGGGACTAATTTTTACCTCCACAATTTGTTCTGATGACGGAGGTTGTTGGTGAATGCAGTGATAGAGTAGTGCGCCTACTGTATAACTACTCATTGATTCATGAATAGGATTCTTACCATAAGCTAGTTCGGGGGCGCAATAATCACCCAATAAACCAGAAGTTAGTATTTCGCCGCTAGGGTATGCACTAGACAAGTCAAAAAACTGGATAGGTGTCCCCAATTGAATTAACTGGGGAATAATGGCAACAAAACACCAGTTTCTTTGATAGACATACCGCAAAAATTGACAAACTTGACCAGTGATAAATAAAGATTCTTCTAGAGATTGACCTGTTTTTAACCAAGTGTCTAATGTTTTTGCTTCATCTGGAAGGTAGCTGAGTAAGATGAGTTTGCTAGTAGTGGCTGATGAGATGATTTCCTGTTCTGGATAATATTCTTCTTCTAAATAATTGGCATTATCTGTTGGCAGATTTTCAGTATTCACATCTAAAACTGCATCTTCTTCTGTCTCGTGGTTTTGCTGTTCTTCTGGCTGTAAGTTTGGTGAGTGAGGATTGATAATTACTGCCTCTGATGTGGTGTAAGCTAGGAGTTCGGCCATCATTTTATAATCGCCTAGTGTTTCTCTTAGCTGTAATTCTCGGCTGAGTCTACCTGTAATTGCGCCTACACGCAATAAACCTAAATGGTTGGATTCTGTATCAGCACTAATTGGGGAAATATTAACTTTAAAGTAGTAGATATCGGCTGTATATTGACCGAGGTAGGAGAGAACTTTTACTTGATAGTTTGCTATAGGAAAGCTGCTATTTTCCTGAATTACTAAAGTATTGGTGGTTTCGGTGGATTGTGAAGTCATAATTTTAAGCACTTTGGAAGAGAAAGCGAACTTTGCCAAAAGCAATTTCATCACCATGATTTAAGGTTTCTGGGATGGTGATTCTAGCTCCAAAGCGAGTTTGACCTAAAGGTTTGATGAAAACGCCATTTGTTGAACCTAAATCTTTAACTTTCCATATTCCTTGTTCTTGATAAATTTCTGCGTGGTTGCGTGATACTGTTTCACCTCCAAAAAATGCTTCTAAGTCAACATCAACTGGCCCCATATCTGGGTCGAATACCCCCACAATGGCATTACTTTCTATGATAAATTCTGGTACTGGTGAACCGGATTGTTTGGCAGTTAGTCTAGCGGTTGTGCTGGTTGGAATTGGGGCGGGAGTTGGTGGTATTTCTGGTTGGATAATGGTAGGTGCGGGTGTTATGGGAGTGGTTGGTGCTGTTAATGTTTGTAGTTCTGAACCACAAGCACCGCAGAATTCTGCATTGTCTGGGTTTTGGTCGTAGCCGCAGGTTGAACAGGTATTCATTTTTTAAGTCCTGAGTTTGGAGGTGAGATTTTGACGTTGCTAGTTAGTCTCTTGTAGGGTGCGTCAGTAGAGATAATCTGGTAAATATGACCGAATTTCCCACATCTGACTCA
>NZ_LUHJ01000010.1:45897-68055 GCF_001597745.1 Anabaena sp. 4-3
CTCTTGTAGGGTGCGTCAGTAGAGATAATCTGGTAAATATGACCGAATTTCCCACATCTGACTCACCCTAATCATCTGCTAGTGCTTTAATGCTGGGAAAATAAGGACTAAAGTCCTTACTACGAACTTGTTCTGACTTGATTGGGTTTTAAGTTCCTGTGAGTTTACGCATTTCTGTTTCTGAGAGTTGATCATTGATATCGTTGGACATTTTGACGGTTTTTCCTTTGGCTCCCATTTTGACGGTTTTACGGGTTCCGGCGGAAATTTTGCGGGTTTTGCGTAGTTCTTCCTGTGCGCCGTTTAAGGAGTCTGTCATGGCTTGGTTGCCGATTCTGATTGTCATGCGTCGCGCTGTTTCTAATATTTCTTCTGCGCGTTGGGGATCACTGTCTGCTATTTTTGTGGCTTGGTTGACAAGATTGGCAATGTTGCACTGTTGCACGTAGTTCATTACTTCTTGATCAACTTGTGCTGTACTACTTTGTCCGGCGACAAATTGCACTATGACGTTTTGTGGGGGTAATTCACCTCGTTGTTTTTGTCCTGGGATGTCGTAGGTTAAACCGAGTTGGGCAATGCGAACACGGGAGGCTGGTCTGCTGTCCATGCTGAATTCTAAGATGAAGATGGTTTCATCGTTAGCGATCGCATTTCCGATGGGGTAAGGATCTTGTCCAAGGGGAAATTCTGCTTGGGTGGGATAAGCGCGAACTATGCGGGTAAGTTCTACGCCTTTTACTGTTTTGACTGTTAAGGCGAGGTTGGTAATCACTTCTTGCTGTGCTTGGCTGTATTCATCGATGATTTTGTTGGGTAAATCTAGTATGGAAACTTGAGTACCGACGGCGTTACCGGGAACTATGTAAAATAAGCTGCCCCCGGTGGAGTCACTTAAATGAGTTAGTAAGTCTTCGTTAAAGTCTTCGCCTACGCCTAAAGCGGTGATGGGGATGTTATTGGTGGCGAAGTTTGAGGCGATCGCCCGACATTGATCTTCGTCAAAGGTTTGTCCATCTGTAAATAGGAGTGTGCGCCGGACTGTCATTTGTTGATTACTCAGCATATCTAATGCACGGCGCAAGCCTAAACCCATGCGCGTACCACCGGAAAAACTGCGGAGTCGGGCGATCGCATCTTCTAATTGACTGGCTTGGGTGGCACTGGTTAAACCGATAATTTGCGAGGCTGAGTCATCGAACTGGACAATAGATATGCGATCGCTTGTACTGAGTCTACCGGAATGCACCAGTGCTAATAATGACTCAATCACTATATCGATTTTGGATTTACCGCCTGTTACCTGTGTATATTCTTTCCCGTCTTGGTTGTAGGTAATACCAGTAGGTTTAGTATCGCCAGCCACGACTTCATACATTGAACCACTGGTATCAATCACAAATGCAAAGGTAGTTGGCGGACGAGTTACAGCTAAATCTTTTATAGGCCGCAGTTTCAACATTAGAAATAGTTTCTGTCCTGCTGTCTCTGCTGGCATAAATTCCCGATGGGGACTGATGGCTACATTTAATACATTTTCCATTGTGATTTTCTGTTTTTATAGTGCTTTTAACTCAGGGAGAAGAAAAGAACGCAGATGAACGCAGATGAACGCAGATAAAAGCGGATGATTTTGTATTCTATTCGGTTGCAATTGGCTAGAGGATTGACTGTTTTTGTTTAAAAGTTTAATGGTGGTAGCATTCCTAATATGGGTTCTATATTGAATAAGTCTGGACTGATAACCGCAGGGAGTTCTTGAAAGCCTGGCTCATTTAATTTGTCTATATTTGACTCGATTAATAAAGGTAAATTCAGGGTGAGTGAACTATCTCGATAACCTTCTTTAATGTCTTCTATCCAAGTTTGGATGATTTGATAAAGATGATTATCTTTAATGGCGCAGAGGCTTTTATTTTGTAGAGATATTCGCAAATTTTCACGGATTTCTGAAGTAAAAACCTGTTCCGGCATATTTTCCTGAGTAGGGTTTAAATCTAAGCTGTACATATATTGTTCATCTAAGCCTTTTACCCGTAATGAAAAAGTATATTTAACCATAATTTTTTGCTTTGCGTTTTCATAGTCTAAATAGATTGGAAATAGTTTTCATTGAGTCATTTGTTCATAAAGCATACGTGATATTTCTGGAAGAACTGTTTTATCTTGATAGAAGCTTGGATCATCTCCAAAAATCACCAATATATACTTATGCTTACCATCTGGACTAGCTATAATAGCTGCATCGTTACGAGTTTTAGAATTCCATCCCATCTTTGAAGCAAAGTAAGCGTTTTCTGGTAAATATTCCCCTAAAAAACCTTGAATCGCATTGAATGGTTTATTTTGCCAATCTTCTTTTTTTAAACTCCTTTTTAAAAGTCGTTTCATTTGACGGCTATATTTTGATGAAATTGATTTTTCTTGCTCTATCTCAAGTAGTAATCGGGCAACATCACGAGTTGTAGTATAATTCCTGATCGGATAAAAATCATCTTTACGTATTTGTAAATCTGCCCCCGTAGGACTATCATTTTTACTGTAGGAAGTCGGAAACAGTTTTTGGCTAATATTTATAGGATCATAACCAGCAGCTTTAAAAAAATTATTCAAAGCCAGACGCTTTTGATACCATTCTTGGTATTCATCAGGAGGTAATTCTGCACTTGATTTTGTTCGAGTAATTTTATCTACTATTAAACTAGCTGACTCATTATCAGAGTCTTGAATCATCTTACGTAATGCTTTTTCAGATACTTCCCCTTTTCCTAAATATCCCTCTTCATATAAACCATATAGATAGACCATCCAGAATAATTTTGTAATACTAGCTGGAAATCTTGGCGTACCATCTGAGTAACCAGCATATTCGCAGCATACTGGACTATTTAACTTAATCAGACTTACAGATAAATGCTGTGTTGGCAATCTTTTATCATTTACAAATTGTACAATAGCATTAACTTTAGTCTGTAATTCAGAAGTGTATTTAAAATTCTGCTGATTTACTCTATAGATAAGCTGTGAATTTAATTTGTTATCTTTGCTAAGATTATTACTTGCTTGTTTGTAATCCTCTTGGGGAATTAGCCTCATATTTGTGTCAACGTTGGCTGTATATTCCCAAACTTCTGATTGATTATCATTTATATTTATTTGCCCGATATTCGCGTTATTTTTATTGACAGAAATTGTTGGATTAATTCTAGGTTGTATTGTTGCATTATTTGTTGATTTTGGTGTAGGTAATGAACCATTTATATCGGGTAAGCTAGTAGTAATCTGTTTGTTGTTTGTAGAATTATTTGCTTTTTGAGCAATTTTATTCATGAGCAAGAACAAAATTAATAATGTTGTTGTCGGTACAACACAGACTAAAGCAAACCTCGTGTAATTAATAGAGGTTTTTCTTTTAACCACTTTTCTGTATATCTTAGTATTTTTATTCATCGAGTCACCTTTTTGTAGTCGGATATTTTCCAATTGCCATTCTCTTTTTCAAACACATAAATAAAATTATTGCGGAAAACTCCTGATTGCTGCCTATCAATTCCATTCCTACCATGAAGATATAACTCTTCAACAACTCTTACTTTTATATATGGTCTATTACTAGAGTTAGAAAACTCTAAAATGTTAGTAATGTCTGATTTTTCATAACGATAGTAAGCATTATTATTTTCTAACCAATTAACTGGCCCATTAGATGCGGTGGTAAATGAATAAAGCCTTCCTGTTGCTAACTGAGCAACTAAATTAGTATCATAAGGTGGGCCAAAAATCCGAGGTTTAGCTGCATACCATTGCTGAACTAAATCTAGTGCTTCTTCTTGAGTAATATCATGTGTAGTTTGAATGTTGTTGTTGCTGGGTTGTTCATTATCGGCTTGTGATTGATTCCTATTGATTACTGATGGATTAATCTTCCTTCTAGACTCCTCTTGAGGTTTGACAGTTGAGCGAGGCTGGATAGAATTAGTAGATGATAATGAAACATTAGAAGTTGCAGCAACTTGGGGAATATCTAAAGACATTTGCAAGTCAAAACTTTTTGTACCTTGTGGTGCTGATACTTGGATGATATACTTTCCAGTTTTTTCTAAGTTTCTGCTAGTAAGAATTTCGTTATCTGGTGCGAATACCCAAATACAAACATCCGCATCGGTGGCATAACTCAGTTTTTGTCCTGATTCAGCTTGGAATTGATAACCAATAGCTTTGTTAGCCTTAGCCTGTCCTGATTTAGTGACTATTTGCTCATTTAATGAAACTTCCTCAACTTCATTCTCACGCAGGGAAATACTAGGTTTTTCTGGACAACCATTAGCTTCCGCAACAGGAGAAGATGAGTTATCTAAATTCTGGCATCCCAACAGGGTTAATAATGTAGAGTATATAATTAGTTTTTTCATTATTGTTTGGATGTTAAATATTAAGTTTGTTGTGTTTAATTTTAATTACCTTCCAATCTTGATTAAGATTATCCCATATCATGTAAAATTTGAGAGATACAGGAATTTTACGCCCATTTTTCATCCTATATTTACTTGACATACTAACTATCGCTGATTCAGCATTATATTTTTCTACGTCAATTTGATTAATATCTACAAAATCTACTTTTTGCCACCAATCAATATAAGAGTTATATCCATCTGGATGAAGTTGTTTATTTTCTTTGACAGCAGCAGGGTAAATATTCCAAGCATCTTGATACTGATGATTGTTAATTTGGGCATAATAATTTTCTATGGCTTTCTTTGGTGATAGTCTGGAAAGGTTATCAGATTGAGAAGTTAGGGGTGTTACAGAAGGTGATGGGGTAGATAATATAGGTGTAGGCTTTATGGAAGAAATTGAAGCAGATTTTCTGGTTGAGTTGATAGCAAGCTGGTTTGATACTAAAGAGGTAGATTGAGAAACTTCTGTGATAGTTTCTAAATTCATGGCTAAATCAAATGTTGTATTACCTCTGGGTGCAGAAATTTGAATGGTGTATTTTCCCGTCATGGGTAATACAACGTCATTTAATATCTGATTATCTGGGGTATAAATCCAAATACAAATATTTTGATTAGTTGTATAAGAAAGTTTTTGACCAGATTGGGCTTCAAAACTATAGCCAATTGATTTATTGCTGCTGGCTATTCCTGATTGGGTGATAGTTTGATTAGTGAGAGAAATTGGTTTAACGTTACTGTTTTCAAGGGTAGATTGTGCTGTGTCAGGACATTCGGATGAGGTTATATTCGTTTGGTTACTGTTTTGAGAACAAGCAGTAATTAGGAAGAAGATTAAAGTAGTTAGAGAGTATATTCTAGTTTTCATAAAGTTCTCCTGACTCGCTTTTAATCCCCTAGTGCTTCTTGCTTCAAATGTTTCCCCCAGTAGTAAAAGGGGAGTACACCACCGAATGCGATCGCACTCAGGATACAGACAACCATGATTGTTCGCACTGTTAAGGGAAGCGATCGCCCGAATACTGTAATCATGTAAGGTTTTGCTGATGACTTAACTGCTTGGTTGGCTTTATCAGTCACCACAACCTGCACATTATGTCTAGAACCCCTGTCTGCATTAGGTTGGGTGTAGGTGATTTCGTACTCTCCTAACAAAGCATTGAGGAATAGTTGTAAATTTTGGGCGATCGCTTCTGCATCTCCAGAAAACTCCGCAATTCCCCCAGTTAACCTAGCTATTTCCGCCAAACGCTTTTGATCTACAAATTCCGCTTCTGGAACTTTCTTTGCACCTACACCAATATCACCACGGGTAGCTGGTTTTCCCAGGTTGTATTTTCGTCCTAATTGTTCTGGTGTTAAGCCATACCCCAAGGTATGCACGGTAATATTACTATTTCTCTTAAGTAGAGTAGTTAAAGTTTCAAAATCCTCTTTTTCATTTGTGGCATTGTGATAACCATCAGATAGCAAAATAATCGACAGTCTAGGTTGAGGTTGGGGAGAATTTTCCGGTACATAAAAACGGGTGTCTTCAGCATTAGCTAAAAACCTCATGGCTTTCCGCAACGGTTCATAAAGATTAGTAGAAGCACAGGGAGTTACATTAGCGAGGTAATCAAGATAGTTTTTTAACTTAAAATCATTCGCTGCAAAAAATTTATTGAGAGTTTCTTGATTAACAGCATATCCTCGGCAATTAGTCCCAGGTTCACCAAAAGGAACAATAGAAATTTGGGTATTTCCTCCACGTTCCCCTAATACCTTAGTAACTTGTCGAATAGCGTTAATAGCACCTGTAATTTTTTTCGTTCCGCGACTGTCTCGCATATTCATACTGCCACTAAAATCGATTAAAACTATAATCCAAGCTGGTGGCGGTATGCTTTCTTCTGGACTTTTCCAATCTTTAGTTTTAAATGGCAGTTCTTTATTATCGACAATTAATTTAAAATTTGTGTCTTGTAGACCCATCACAGGTCTATCTTCTATACTTTTAACTTTAATGCGAATAGTTACTTGGTCATCCTTAACGCTAGGATTACCAACAATCTCTACTTTTTTAGCCTGTCCCCAACTCGGTAAAGCCACAGCAGCCATCATCAGCATTGATAAGCTAAGATTGCGGGTCAAGGAAACGATTATAGTAGACAAATCTATACATTTTTTCTTCATTCTTGCCATCCATCTTGACTGTATGAAACGTCAAAACATAGTTATGTCTTAAACGCACGTTACGCCGAGAAACTAAACGTTCACCATTCACCTCAATTGTGTTAAAAAAATTGAAGTCTGGAGTTAAAAAAGCTTCACGTTTTTTCAGAACTATATCGGCAACGTGTAGCGGCAAACCGGGAATATAGATATGTGCTTCTTTTTCAGCAGAACCTATTTTAATTATGCCATTACTTGGTAACTGAATAGATAAACCTTCTTCAATTTCTTCATTTTCATCATCGTTAACAAACGTCAGTAGAGATTTATCAATATATGGGTTGGATTTATGAACACCTTCTAATTGAGGAATCGCATCTTGGTAATTAAAGCCTGTGAATTCAAATCCTGTGCCAGCCCTCAAAGCAGCCATATAACTGGGGGAATTGGTGAAACTAAACACTAAACCCAGTAATAAACCCAAGAGAGAAAACCCTAAAGGATCTTCTGCACTTTTAAAAGCTGCTGGTATTTCACTCAAAGATGTGCGAATAAATTCAAAAATCACAGCCGCAACTAAACTAGCAGCACTAGCACCAATAACACTGGTAAGAAATCTTTGTTTAAAACGTTTAGGTTCACCTGCTTCTAAACTGTGCCAACGCCAGCTTAACCCTTCAGCAATACCTACAGAACAACCAATCAACAGCCAACCCAAAGTCCTAACAATTGGAGTGGGGACGCTAATGAATGGTAAAAATAAAATTTGGGAAATTAACCCAGCAATTAACCCAGCCAAAATTCCTAAACCAATGGCTATGAGTAGGGGAGTTTTAGCGATGCGGAAGTTAATTTTAATTCGGGTGGGGTTACTGATAAATATTTCATTCATCACCATCCCAAATGCTAGAGAAATCGCGATGCAGGGAAATAAGATAATTTCTGGAAATGAGGTTAATAAACCTATATCAGTCAGGAAGAATTGACCGATATTCCAGCCTATTAAGGCGGATGTTATGCCAGCTAATATGTACAGGTAAAATCTCATCTTTTAATTTAATTTGTTTAATTTAGTTGAAAGTGTTTTCTCAAATCTTTGAGTAATGATGTAGCGGTTTGATTGCCTATTTCTATATATGCGGTAGCAGAATCACTACCTACCCTGTCTTCCTGATATTTATGTATAGCTTTAGCTAAGTTTCTCCTTTGTGGATTGGATAGTTCGGTAATTGGGTAATTCAGTTCTGAAAGCTTGAAAGTGTTTTTAATTTCAGTAATAACCTGAGTTTTGCTAATTTTCTTGTTATTTTTATTGCTATCTTCAAAAATGGTATCAACAATTGTATTAAGTGCTTTCTTTGTTTTATCAAACTTTTCATCTGCAATTGCTTCTTCTATTACATCGTCTTCTTTTATAGGTTTATCACTAGAAGAAGGTTTTATATTTGATGTTGTATGTTGCCTATATGATGATGACTGCGAAACACTTTTAGGTAAAATAAACCCAAGAAATAACCCACTACCAAAAAGAAATATTGATAGAATAATGACTGTTCTAATTGGCACAATATACCCCCGACATAGAAAATCAATAAGTAAATAACTAAGAGTTTCAAACCAACTAAGCTCTTTTTTTATTTTTACACCTAAAACGGGTGGAGCAAACAACATTGCTCTATGTTCAGAAAAAGCAGTAACAAATATATTTTTAGGTACTAAACCATAGCTTACTTGATAGAAATAAGCGGCTAAGACATATTCTTCTAAATGCAAAAATAACTCGGCTAATGGCTTGTAATAAGATTTAGTTGATTTCTGAGTATAATATGTTTTATAATATGATATTAATTCTTGCCAAACCTGTGGATCAAAATTAAATGAACTTCCCTCTATTCTCGCTCTATTGTTAGATTGAATCGTATCGGAAATAAATTTTAAATCTTTTAATATTTCTACAATAAAATCTTTATGTACAGGAAACCAAGCACTTCCTTTTGACTTGATTAAACAATAAACAGCTTCAGGTGTAATATTTTGGTTGAGCAATTCAGGAAGAATAAATTTAAGCCCTTCAAGAAGTTTATTTCGAGGAAAATCTTTACGAATAGCGGCTTGAAATTCTAACGAGATAGTTTGATTATCATCTGGTTTATTCTTACCGCCTTTCACATTCAACCAACCTAAAAACTCTGGTAAAGTTTCTGGAATTACCATTGCTCTCAACGTCATCAGTCGCACCATTTGCGGACTATAAATTTTTTGGCTAATTGCTGTTGCTGCTCCTTGCCCATCAAAGAGAGAATGCCAATATTTTGAAGTAATATCTTTATTCTCAACAGCCTCAGCAATTATTCGCACAGCTTCAGCTTTGACTTGAGAACTATTCATTAAACTCCGAAGTGCTGACTTAAGGGCTTCTTCGTCTACAACTACTGGTACAGACACTTGGGGAACATGAGCGATCGCCCTGAGCAAAATTTGATAAGCGCGATCGCTTGCTGGTTGAATCACCTGAAAACGATGGGGTTGCTCTAACGCCTCCACATTAAACGCCCATGCAACAGGCTGAATTTGATGATGAAGGTTGTATTTTCTAATTGCTAAAGCGTTGATAGTTTCTAATTTATATCGCTGTTCAGGTGGTAAGAGCGTCGGTTGAGGTTGGTGTAAGGGTAAATTTTTAGCTTCTTGTGTCACGTCAGGCAGAGCAAAAGAACCATCAAAGAAGTAAAATTGTCCAACACTTCTATAATCAAACGGGTTAAATGTAGGTCTACGTTGATTTTCCCAACCAGCTATTAGTAGTTTTAGATTATTTTCTCCCTCACACAAAAAATAACGATACACGGAGAGACTACGCCCTTTTTCATCCCGTCCCCGTGTGACTACAGCCAATACAGACCAAGCATCGTTTCCTGTTCCCACCACCCGACCAATCAGTGCTGGTTGCTCAGTAGCTGCTCCCTCTGTAACTGCAAATTCCCGATTAGCAATTGAACGCTCAACAACTTCAGGAATACGCTCAAGAGTGCGATTCATATACTGTCCGGTAAATCCCAAGGACACCCAACCACCATCAGCAGTCCTTTCTGCTCTAATTCCTGTGCTGAACTCGTGAATTTCAATACTCATCTGCTTAACCCTTATCTAATTCTTTGTGGCGATCGCCTGTACACAGCCAATAAATCGGAGCTACTAAACCAAATGGTCGCCAGCGTTTTGGCTCTTTAATCACTGCTGTCACACCACCACGATCACGCTTAAGTAACTGCACATTCGGCTCCGGGAAATTATTCCCCAACATTCCAAACGCCGAAGTAGTAAAGTATTCCACGCTACCGCTTCCTATCTGCTGCCAAGCCTGTAATTTTCTGTGAACTTGAGGGAAACGAGCCTCAGCCAGAAACCCCGGTCTATGGCGATTTATCCATAACTCCGGTTGTTCACACTTGGTTAATACAAAAGCGATTCTTCGCTTGTCCAATTCCAAATCAGTACGGTCAAGCAAAGTTAAAAATTTATCTAACCCATTAGCATATTCCCCATCTTTCCCCCGACTACTACCATCAGCCAAGAACATTATCCCCGTCGCTAGGGAACAATCCTCTAAATATTCCTGTAGTTGCGGATTTCCGGCTTGATACAACAAGTCACTGAAAAACTCCCCTGAGTAGTCTTTGCTGCTAATATTCAGATTGACTAATTGAGAACCGATATTAGCTTTCAGGGTAATTCTCAAGGTGTAATCGTTGATATCTGCTGTATTAGCAGTCAAATCCGTAGGTTCTAACTGTAACCCTTGTTCTAGAATATTCTGCGCTTTACTAATCAGTTCTTCTCCAGCTTCGCCAACAGGTATGACTGTCTGTACAGGGCTAGTAGGGTCAGCATTAGGCCATCTTGCCAATGATGCCATATATGCAGTCTTTCCCGAACCGCGATCGCCAATCACCCGCAACACCGCATTTCTCTGCTGAGATTCCAAACTAGCTGTTTTTGTCTTGAACCAATTAAGCATCGTCTCTCATCCTCTTGCCTGTACTTAGCCAATAGAGAGGGGAAATCATCCCATAAGGTCGCCACCGATTACCCTCTCGCAAAACTGAACGGACACCATCAGTCCCCGATTCCATCACCCGATTTGGTCTAGGATTATTCCGACCCAAAACACCAAAGGTTGATATAGCGTAAAATCGTAAATTTTGAGCCGGAATTTTCTCTTTTAAAATCGACTTAGTTTTAGGTAAGTGAATATCAAATAAATCTGCTTCCGGGTCTAGACGACCTGGCCATAATTCACCCCGTTCACACTTACTCATAGCTACAGCCAAACGTAAATTATTAGCCCTATCGTGAGTATCCATTAATTGAATAAACCGTTGCAAAACTCGACTATAAAATTTATCAGTGCCTTTTTTCCATTCCGTCAGCAGAATTAAACAGCCATTGACATCTTTACTTAAGCATTCCTCTATAAACTCCTCATGCAGTGGATTTGATGAACCTGTTTCTAATTCTTCAAATATTTCTCCGGGATAATCTCGCACCACTAAGTTTATTTGTTGTTTTGAGAAATTTCTTTTAATTTCAATATTGAATGAGTAAACAGGCAATTCATAGATATTTCTCACATGAGAACTGGTAGGTTCTAAAGATGCTCCTTCTAAAATAATATTTTCAGCTTTATCTACTAGCTTGCGAGTCTCATCATTAATCGGTTGAATATGAAAATTATTTTTTTTCCATGCAGCTTTTGCTGGCTGATAAGCTAACGCCGCTAGATAAGTAGTTTTACCCGATCCAATTGGGCCAATAACGCAAATGTTCCCCATATCTATGATTTTTCGATTATTTAGCCAAATAACTCCCCAGATATATCCAAGGCAATTCTAAAAGTGAACGATGGTAAATTGAAGTAATAAAACAGCGCACTGATAAGCCGGAAATTTTCTGATTAATTTGCGCTAATTGAGATTGAATTGGTTTAAAATATCGTTGCAAAATATAACTGTGGCGTTGTTGCCAATTCATTTGATTTTTATAAGGACTGTAAGCCAGTTTTGCTGCTTCCTGTGGCAAATCACAAAACAAGTCAGCTTTATTTAAACAAATAGCAATATGTCTTAATTTAGGACAGTCTCGACTGAAAAACTCCACCCAACGCTCAAACCGATGACACCATTGCTGTTGACTAGGAAATTGCTCTAGTTCTACACCCGGCTGAAAGTTCATTCCTCGATGGGGAGGAAGTATCAATAAAACACCTTCACTATTGCGGATATTTTCTAACAGCTTCTGCCATTCAGTAAAATTATCTACTTGCCAACTTTTACGCCAGACTTCTCCCGGTGTATCAATCCAATCGACAAAGACTTGTTTATTACCCGTGGGTAGTCGCACTTGCATCTCTAAATCACGTTGATAAATCACATCTGTAGCTTTAGTTCCCTGCAACTTGTCATCCAGTAACAAGGAACTGAGATTTTCGTAATCTGGAGTGATTACGTTTACGTACTCATGTTTAGGGTTAGCCAACTCCATTGCTAAGTGTGTCTTACCAACCGAGCGATCGCCTATATAGATAACTCCCACATTAATGTACCTATGACTACATTTATCATACCTTAATAGGTTATTAATTTATCTAAACGCTTCTTTTTTTTAGTTAAATTTACTTAAGAAATGAAGTAACATAACATAATCAGCAATAAAAATTAAAATGCGATCGCTGCTAATCATAGATGAGCGATCGCACTTGTTATATAGCAGTTAGTAGGGTGCGTCAGAATGAATATTGTCTTGGTATAGCTAGAGTTTCTCGTACTGACGCACCCTACATTATCTGACGCACCCTAAATTTTGGATGTTTTTGTTATCTGGAAGTCCCTTAAAGAAGTTTTCCCCCTTTTTTAAAAGGGTTAAGGGAGAAACTGAATAAAATCTGATACTTAAGAGACATCCTCTAATGACTAATGACTAATAACTAAGCCTAAATTTTACCTCATAAACAGACAATTCCGTTGTCGTGATGAAAGAGAATTTGCTAATGTATTCAACTGTTGTTTATAAAAAATCGATTTACAATAATGTGGATTTTTAGGAAATTTAGAAGTATAGGAAAAAATAATGACGAATCTTTCCGAATTTAAAGGTACTTTACCACGATGGAAAATGCTACCTGTATCTGCAAAAATTACAGTACCAGCATTACCTATGCTTGACTTCCATTCACAGGCAGGAATAATTGATTGCATAACTTTATCTGAAACAGTGCTATGTCTGTATCTGATTAACCTCTTTGCTAACTCACTGCCATTTCTAGGAATATATTGAAAAGGCCCCCCATCTTCATTGACATCATTTAAATAAATAAAAATTTTCAGCATGTGCCTATCTTCGTGATCTATATGCCATCGCCTTGATTTGATTTGCATGCCATTCACCAAATCTCTCCGAAAAGAAGGCCCCATATAGAAAACTGGCAACCCTAGATGCTTTTCTGCAATATTGATCAGTTTTTCTTCCAAACCCCACAAAAAAATATCTAAATAGTTATTAATTTGAGTAGGTGTAGCTTCAATATAATATTGATTTTTTCTTTGAGGACTTACCCTTAATAGTTCTGGTATCAAACTATGAGATGCCTGAAGCAATTTAGGCGTAGAAGCAAGATTTAGTTTATCTAGAGATGATAAAAACACCCCTTGATTTTTAAGAGAATTCACACAAGTTAAATCATCTGAAGACAGAACAGGTAAATGAGTCGCATACTTTTGTTTTGCTATTTGATAATTCCACTCTAATGGAATGCGAATAAATGGCAAGTAAAAAACTTCTCTTAAACTCAAGTTAAGTATACGACGTAGCATTTGTTATGTCCGTAAAAATTATACAACGATGGCTTAAAAAAGTTCAGATAGTGTTTTAAAAGCCCTCAATGGTTAAACAATTATGCGAATCGCAGAACTATAATCCGGACACTCCAATATAAATTCAACTCTCGGAATTTGTAGCGAGAGTCTTATAGTTGTAAATTCATCTCTGACACCATTAAATCCACCAATGAGGGAGCATCCCAAATGTGTAAATTTATTTTTACCCAATGTCAAAGGCTGGGAAGAAACGAACCACGAAGGACGCAAAGATCACGAAGGTAAGAAAGTTCAGAGAGTTTTTGGTGTTGCTGCGGTTATTTTTGCAAAATTGGGATGCTCCCACCAATGAAGTGTACAAAACATCACTTTGATAGCAGATTTAAGTCTGTCTGTTATAAGTATTTCAAGTTGCTATTTTTTTTGATTAATTTATACCAAGGGTGCTGTTAGCTAAACTTCTCAACATATTTACTGTATGATTTTTTTACAAATAAAATAGGAAAATATCTGATAAAATCGAATAATTTGGGAATTAATCTACTATTAACTACTGAGAAATAACTATAAAAATTAATATTCCAGGACTCTATTTAATTGTCCTCATTGTTGCTTCTAGTACGGATAAATCAATTTTCGCCCGTAAGCATTTTCAACCTTGTAAAAGGGAACAGGGAACAGGGAACAGGGAACAGGGAACGGGGAATAGGGAATAGGGAACGGGGAATAGGGAACAAGAAAAGAGAAAAGATCAGCATCGAAAACTGATCATAAGTAATTAGCCGGACATGATATTACGCAACTGGCATATTAGTAGGGTGCGTCAGATATCAAACATACGTTTATTGACAGCATTGAAACAGTCTGACGCACCCTACAAGACTACAAGACTGGGAACCGAAAAATGTTCAATTCCCAGTCACCAGTCACCAGTCCCCAGTCCCTAGCTTAACTAACGCCGTCTACCAAAACCACTTGAGCGACGGACGGGAGAACGACCACTACCAAAACTACTACCGCTAGGTTGGCGTTTATTTGTAGTAGATTTACCAGAAGAGCGCAGGGTACTGCTACCAAAACCAGAACCAGAAGGACGGTTTGTAGTAGTACGTGTTGTAGAGGTACTGGAATTACCAGATGACCTTCTAATTGTGCCTGTAGTTCTAAAAGCAGTCCGATTTTTGACAGCTGCGGGTGCTGAATTATAGCGAGTCCGGTAACTCTCAACAGCTTGGTTATAGCTGCTGCCATAACCACCGTAGCCTGTTAGTACAGTACCGGGTTGATAAACAGGCGGTACGTAATACTGAGGTCTAAATAATAAGCTACCCAATGCTTGACCCGCTAACGCTCCTGCAAAGGGTGTCCAGAAGTTACTTTCTTGGCGAACTACAACCGTTTGCGGTTGCCCTGTCTGGGGATTAGTTTTAGTTTCTGTGACGTTGTGGACGTACTCAATTTTAAAATCTTCAGTTAAATACAAAACTGGCTGTCCGTTATCAACCTTCAGATAGGTTTTTTTACCTTCTTTGATTTCTTCGTCAGTCAGCCTTGCCATTTGTAAATTTTCGGTGCTAAATGTTGGGGGTGTACTGTTGAGTAAAAATAAAGTGTACTCACCAGAACCATCATCATAAGTGGCTTGTTGGACTGAATACTGACCATCACTGAGCTTAGTAGCAGTAGAAGTTGGGCGAGAATTGCCGTTATTAGAGGTAGTTTGAGTTTCTCCGCCACAGGCGACAGTTGTTAAGCACAAACTCACAACTAACAAAAAGGATGTAAATTTACGTAATATGGACATGATCATGGCATTATAAGCTTATCTCCGAGCTTAACAAGTTCTCACAGGGAGCAGTGTACGGACAACCCCATCAGTTACAACGGTATCAATTCTGGATAATATTGCAATAGCTGATCATTTGTAAGTTCATCACCGAATCGTGCGGGTGAGAAATGTACTTGAATAGCCCTGAGTTTATGATTGTAATGTAGATTAATTAAGGCTTTTAACCCTTGCTTCAACGCCTGAATATTCGCTAAGTCAGTTTCTAAATCTGGAACTTCTCCTTCAAAAGCTACGGTAATCATCACTATGATGTTACGTGTCGGCGGCAGGGATAAGGGCTGATTAACATCAGAATTTATCTCTAAATCAGCACCATATCTTTCGGCAGAATCGCTAAATAATTCATTGACATAATCTCCCGCTTCGCCTTCATTCCAGAAGACATCGCCTTCATTAGCAGCAGAAAGCCAGTATTCATCAGAGCGTAGGAGAGTTTCGCACAGGTCTACTAATCCCTCTCCCATGACTTGCAAATCACCCTCAGCATCAATTGCTTCTCTGGCGATGCGATTCAATTCTCCCAAAATTGGGGCGACATCAGACCCCCCTAAATGTAGAAACAGGCGACAGACTACATAGCGAGTCTTACCCATCATTCTGTTGAACATATCTTTTCTGCCATACAACTGTAAGTCAAGTACATTGTACAATTTGAGCAATCATGACCCGCCAGAATGTGGTTGTACGCGTTGGCTGTAGCCTACCGTGATCTGAAGGCGACGAATTCAAAAGTAATGCCAATAGTTTGATAAAAAAACATCGTGGCCTGTGCATCGCCCTACTAGCGTGGCAAGGCTAAAATGATGCACAAATATAGTTCTTGTGGTGTAAGCTCTCTAGCCTGCACCGTACGGGCTAGAAGCCCGTACCACAAGAGAGTTTTAATGCAACATTTAAGGCTTGCCACGCCACTACTAACTGTTGCCTGTTCCCTATTCCCTGTTCCCTGTTCCCTGGAATTAAACCCACTACAGTATAAATTTTCTCTAAAGATAAATGATTGATGTAATATTTATGTCTATTTTGGTTTATAAAAGTTAATGAGTTGGCAATATCACCAGCTATTTTCTTCATTTTGTTGTCATAATGGATACGAATCTATCTGTCGATATTGCTGAGGCAGAAAGGGATAATGTGGATGTTCTGCTGACAGCAGCGATGATCCGTCATCCTTTAGTGGTTACTGCTGATATGCCAGCAATAGAGGCATTGCGGTTAATGAGTAAAACTAGAATCGGTAGCTTGCTATCGACTGATGGGCATCAGTCTGGGCTAGGATTCGCAGTTCCAGCCAGTTGTGTATTAGTCATGGAAAATAGCCAACTGGTAGGTATTTTGACACAGCAGGATGTAGTTCGCTTAGGTGCAGAGGGATGCAATTGGGCTGAAGTCAGTACGGGTGAGGTAATGACTCATCCTGTAATTACCTTACAGTATTCTGAGTTTGAGAATCTCTCTGGCTCATTCAACTTATTTTGTCAGTATCAAATTCGACATTTACCTGTAGTTGATGATACAGGAAGAATAAAAGGTTTATTGACCTATGAGAATGTGATCAAGGCGTTGAGGTGTCTAGAGAAAAGGAAATTACAGCGATCGCAATTAGAGGAGAAGAGCCAAGTCAGTTTGAGAAATAGTGAGCAGTTTTATGCAGCTATCATCGCCAATGCTCCAGCCGGGATATTTTATACAGATAGCCAAGGTAACTGTCAGTACGTCAATCAAAAATGGCAAGAAATAGCAGGATTGACTATGGCGGAGGCATTAGGTACAAAGTGGTCACAAGCTTTGCATCCGCAAGACCGCGATCGCGTCTTTCATGAATGGTACGACAGCGTTAGTCAGCAACAGCCATTTTTCACAGAATGCCGCTATCAAACTCCACAGGGTAAAATCACTTGTGTGGTGGTGCGTGCCACACCTACAGTAGATAGCAATGGTAATTATAGCGGTTATGTAGGAACGATTACAGATATTACCGAACAGCAAGCCGCCCTCCGGGAACGTAAACGCATCGCCGGACAATTGGAAATGCACAACCGCATTCTTGCCAGAATTGCCAGAGGGGAAGCATTGGCGGATATTCTCCAGACCTTGATTGCAGGTATGGCACAAGGATTTGATGGTGCTTTATTTTGTGTTATGCTCCTAGACAAAGAAAGTCGGTTGCACCATGCGGCATCCCTGAATTTACCACCAGATTACATCAGTATCGGTGATGGCTTGCTGATTGGTGAGGGTGTTGGCTCCTGTGGTACGGCTGCTTATCGCCGACAAGTAGTCATTGTCTCCGATATTGCCAATGATCCGCTTTGGCAACAAATGAAGGAAACACCCCTGAGTTATGGCTTGCGGGCTTGCTGGTCTGCGCCGATTATTGCTAGTAATGGTCAGGTGTTGGGTACGTTTGCGGTATATTATCGCCAAGTGAAAACACCCACAGCATCTGATATCAAAACAATTACCCTTGCCGCCCACATTGCCGGGATTGCCATTGAACGCCAACGTTCGGTGATTGCTTTGCAAAAAAGCGAGAGTTTTCTGCGTGCCATCTATGAAGATGTGGAACAAGCGATTTTTGCCTTAGAAATCGATAGTCTGGGGCAATATCGCTATGTAGTTTGGAATCCTGTGGCAGAAAGATTTTTTGGCATTAGCCTTTTAGAAGTACAAGGCAAAACTCCAATCGAAGTGTTTGGTAACTCCTTTGGGGAATCACAAGCAAGACACTACGAAACTTGTGTCAACTTGGGTGAAACTTATTATTACGAAGAATACATTACTAATCCCCAAACCAATCGCAGCTATTGGGTACTGGTGACACTCAAACCCTTACGGGATGAAACTGGGCGCATTTATCGCTTGATTGGTACTGGTGCTGATATCACTAGGCGCAAACGTGCCGAAGAATCTTTACGCACCCTAGTTGAAGGTACTGCCACGGTGACGGGTACAGAGTTTTTCTCGGCTTTGGTGCGCTATACGGCACAAGCTCTAGATGCCCCCTACGTTTTAGTTTCAGAATTGATTGGCGATCGCCTACACACTTTAGGATTTTTTGCCAATAACGCATTACAACCCCCAATCAGCTATGTTGTAGCTGATACACCTTGTGAGATGGCACTGGCACAGGGTATATATTACTGTCCTCATCAAGTTTATCAAGAATTCCCCGAAGATTTTCATCTGCAAGGAATACAGCCAGAAAGCTACTTAGGTGTAGCACTACGAGAGAACAATGGTGTAGTCATAGGCAACCTCTGCATTCTTGATACCCGTCCTTTAGAAGAACCAGAACGCATCGAAGCAACTTTACGGGTTTTTGCAGCGCGTGCGTCTGCCGAATTAGCACGTCAACGTGCTACACAAGCTCTGCAAAAACTCAACGAACAACTAGAAACCAAAGTCATACAACGAACGGCAGCACTCAAAGAAAGTGAAGCTCGCTTCCGCGCTACCTTTGAGCAAGCAAATGTCGGGATGATTGAAGCGAATTTACAGGGCAGATTCACCCGCATGAATCAAAAATTTGGCGAGATTGTGGGTTACTCCGCCGCAGAATTGCTGGGCAGAAGCTTTACTACGATTACCCATCCTGAAGATATTGCTGTGGGTGAACAACAAATGCAGTTGCTGTTATCTGGGGAAGTTCAGACTTTTGCCCGCGAACAACGGTATATTCACAAACAAGGCAAGTCTGTCTGGGCTTACTTAACTATTTCCTTGGTGCTGTCGCTTTCTGGCGAACCAGAATATTTAATCGGTGTGATTCAAGATATTAGCGATCGCAAACACGCAGAGGAAATTTTGCAAAAACAAGCACAGCGTGAAAGACTACTGAGGAATATTACTCAACATATCCGCCAATCTCTGGATTTAGAATCAATTTTATCGGCAGCCGTCAACGAAATTAGGCAAACTTTCCAGGCAGACAGAGCTTTAATTTTTCGGCTGATGACTAATGGCTGTGGGATGGTGCTGGAAGAATCTGTAGTTCCAGAATATCCCATGATAGACAGTATGTTATGGCAAGATGAATGCTTCCCAGAACAATGTTATGAGTTTTACCGTCAGGGTAATGTCCGCATCGTCACGGATACTCAAGATGATGATTGGGGAAATTGTCTCAAGGAGTTCATGCAGGAAGCAAGGATAAAATCCAAAATTGTCGCTCCTATTGTCCAAAAAGTCGAAAATAAACGTCCCAGAGTTTGGGGACTAATTAGCATTCATGCTTGTGCTGCACAACGTCAATGGCAACCAGATGAAGCTAATCTACTTCAGCAAATCGCCAGTCAATTATCGGTAGCCATTCAGCAAGCGGATTTGTATCAACAGGTACAAACTGAACTGAGCGATCGCAAACGAGCCGAAACAGCTTTGTCTAATTTGAATGAACAACTGCTGCACACTAACCACCAATTAGCCCGTGCTACTCGTCTCAAAGATGAATTTTTAGCTAGTATGAGTCACGAGTTGCGTACACCCCTCAACGCTATCCTGGGAATGTCGGAAGGTTTGCTAGATGGTGTATTTGGTAGTTTAACCCAAAAGCAGCAACGCGCTTTGACTACTATCGAGCGTAGCGGTAAACATTTGCTCGAACTAATTAACGACATCTTGGACTTAGCCAAAATCGAAGCCGGTAAACTCAAACTAGAAATAGCTGCCGTTGCTGTCAGTTATTTGTGTGAGTCTAGTTTGGCTTTTGTCAAACAAATGGCATCTCAGAAACAAATTCAACTCACCTTGAATATTCAAAATACTGTCACAGAAATTGCTGTAGATGAACGACGGATCAGGCAAGTGTTAATTAACCTGCTCAATAATGCTGTAAAATTTACCCCCGAAGGTGGCTCTGTAATTTTAGCTGTGAGACGAGAGAGCATGGAAAACTCTCATCCTTCAGCAAATACCCCTTCGCCAACCTCACAATCATCTACCTGGATCAGTTTTTCGGTAATCGATACAGGTATTGGCATTGCTCCAGAAGATATGGGTAAGTTGTTCCAATCCTTTGTGCAGATTGACAGCCGCCTGAATCGTCAGTATACCGGCACAGGATTAGGACTAGCTTTAGTACGCCAAATCGCAGAATTACATGGCGGAAATGTCACTGTCAGTAGTGAGGTAGGCAAAGGTAGTTGCTTTACCGTGCGTTTACCTGATACATCGCAAAAATTTATATTGCCTCCGCTAACAGCAGATGTACAATCATCAGAGTTAATACCATCACTCGTTGATTTACCCACAGAATCACCCTTAATTCTGTTAGCAGAAGATAATCAGGCTAATATTGAAACTATTTCTAGCTACCTGGAAAGTCGAGGGTATCGGCTGATACTGGCTAGTGATGGAGAAACGGCTGTGGAATTGGCTAGAACACAACGCCCCAGCTTGATTTTGATGGATATTCAAATGCCTGGAATCGATGGGTTAGAAGCTACCCGTCGTATCCGTGAACACCAGGAATTAGCTCAGGTTCCCATTGTGGCTTTGACTGCCTTAGCTATGCCAGGCGATCGCGAAAAATGCCTCGAAGCAGGGGCCAATGAGTACGTCAACAAACCTGTCAAACTCCGAGAGCTAACAAGTATCATTCAACACTTATTATCAACTTAATTTCTCTACTCAATGGATAAGCAACCATTCATTTTAGTCGTTGACGATGAACCAGATAATTTTGATGTAATTGAAACCTTGCTTTTTCATGAAGGTTATAATTTAAACTATGCGGCTAATGGTCAACGAGCAATTGAGCGTTTAGCAAAGTTTCAACCTGATGTGATTTTATTGGATGTAATGATGCCAGATGTAGATGGCATTGAAGTATGCAAACGCATCAAATCTAACCCTCAGTGGCGGCATATTCCGATTATCATGGTGACAGCCTTAACGGCAAAAGAAGATGTAGCCAAGTGTCTAGCCGCAGGTGCAGATGACTTTATCAGTAAACCTGTTAATGGTTTAGAGTTACGTGCTAGGGTGCATTCAATGTTGCGAATTAAGCAGCAACATGATCAGTTACAGGCTTTGCTTCAGTTCCGAGAAGATATGGTCAACATGATGTTGCATGATATGCGAAATCCCCTGACCTCTATTATCCTAGCCACGGAAATCTTGAAATTACCTGATTTTCCAGCCGCAAAGCAGCAAAACAAGATTGAGCAGATTGTCTCTAGTGTACAGCAGTTGCAATCTTTGATTGACCATCAGTTGCTCATGGCTAAGTTAGAATCAGGCAAAATGGTTTTAAACTTGACAAAGAACAACATTTGTGATATATGTCTGTCAGTATTAGCCAGCTTTGAGGCGATCGCATCACAAAAAAATCTACAACTGATCAGTCAATTATCTGCGTCTGAAATTCAGATTAATTTAGATGCTGCCATCTTTCGCAGAGTTTTAGATAACTTAGTTTCCAACGCCATCAAGTTTTCTCCGAAAAACAGCCAAGTTGTCTTGAGGGCAAATCAATCGGGTGCAGGTGGAGTGACAATTCAAGTTGCTGATTTTGGTTCAGGAGTACGTGACGACCTCAAACAAAGTATATTTGAAAAATACGAAGTCGGAAAACAAATACCAGAAGTATCTCAATTAGGTTTAGGTTTAGCCTTTTGCAAAATGGCAATTGAAGCCCACGGTGGTACAATCACCGTAGAAAATAATCAACCCCAAGGGGCGGTATTTACAGTCTTTTTACCAGGGAGTAGGGAGTAGGGAGTAGGGGAAGCAGGGGGCAGGGGGCAGGGGGCAGGGGGCAGGAGGAGAAAAACTAATGACTAATGACTAATGACTAATGACTAATGACTAATGACTAATG
>NZ_LUHJ01000011.1 GCF_001597745.1 Anabaena sp. 4-3
GATGACTCATGTAATTGAAGATTTTATTGACTCGCTCAAAGTTAGAATTGGTGATTCCTCATCGACCCACAACCAATTCAATCCTGCGGATTGAATTGGTTGTGGGTCAATTCGTCATCACCCAAAAATTCATCCCACACTGCCCTATCGGGTCAGATGTGGGGCTTCTTTTTGATTTAGCTAATGACTAATAACTAATGACTAATGACTAATGACTAATGACTAATGACTAATAACTAATCCAATCACTCCAACTACCAGCATAAAGTTTACCTGTATGAATCCCTGCTAACTCTAGAGAAAGGAGATTGACACAGGCTGTCACACCAGAACCACAATAAACTAAGATTTCCTCGGCTTGTTGGAGATTTTCCCAGCGTTGACAGTGTTGTGTGAGTGTGATTAGATTACCGTTAGCATCTGTAACTTCGCTCCAAGGGTAATTTACAGCCCCAGGAATGTGACCTGCAACTTTATCAATTGACTCTCGTTCACCACGATAGCGATCGCCTTCTCTCGAATCTACCAAAACTACCGTCGGTAAATCCTTAAGATTTTTGACAGCTTCAATATCCACCACCAATTCCGTTTGAATTTGGGGAGTAAAATTAGCTGTTTGAGCTTGAGGAATGATATCTGTAATCGGATAACCTGCTGTTTGCCATTGGCTAAAACCACCATCCAAAACGGCGACTTGTTGATGTCCGAAATAGCGCAACAACCACCACAGACGAGACGCAAACGCCAAGCGTGAGTCATCATAGGCGACAACCAGAGTTTTTTGAAACTCTACTCCAATAGCTGCTAATTTCTGCCCTAATTCCTCCGGGTTGGGTAAAGGATGTCTCCCACCATGTTTACCCACAGGGCTAGAAAGATCCAAATTCAAATCTAAATAGTAAGCCCCAGTGATATGACTGGCTTCATACTGCTTTCGCCCTAGTTGTGGATCGGCTAAAGAAAAGCGACAATCTACAATGACCACATCTGGGTTTTGAAGGTGTTGCAAAAGCCAGGCTGGGGAAACAACAAATTGATGATTATCCATATAAGTTCACAATAATATACAACTAGCAACTGCAAAAAATTAAATTTGATTTTTCTTGATGATTTCTGATTTTTAGCAACATGACAACACCAGAATTTACCACTTTTGCACCACAAATCACAGGCGATGGTTCGTTTACATTCTTCTCCCAAGAGTTTGGAGAAGCTTTTCATAGTCATTTCGGAGCCAAACAGGAAAGTTTTCTCAAATTTGTCAGTCCTACCCAACTCAGAGACGCTGCTCAAAAACCGATTTTACACCTGTTAGATATTTGTTATGGTCTAGGATACAACACAGCCGCCGCTTTGCAGACAATTTGGGCAGTAAATCCCAATTGTTATGTAGAATTAATCGGTGTAGAACTGAATCCATCTGTGCCGCAAGCAGCAATAGAGCATGATGTATTAGATAACTGGAATTATGAACATACGCCTATTTTAAAAACATTGGCTTTTGAGCAACAAGTCCAGACACCAAGACTCAACGCCAAACTATTAATTGGTGATGCTAGAGACTCAATTAAGAGATTACATCAATTAGGTTTCCAGGCTGATGCAATTTTTTTAGATCCATTTTCGCCGCCTCAGTGTCCTCAACTATGGACTGTGGAATTTTTGCAAAAAGTTGCTCTGTGTTTACACCGAGATGGCTTACTAGCAACTTATTCTTGTGCGGCGGCGGTACGTACAGCCCTGTTAACTGCTGGCTTACAAATAGGTTCAACTCCACCAGTGGGGAGGCGCACACCTGGAACTGTGGCAGCCTATCCGAAACATCCAGAGTCAGAAGCGCACCCAGCCCTGCCTTCCCTCTCTCTAGCCGAACAAGAACATTTGCTGACTCGTGCCGCTATTCCCTATCGTGATCCGCAATTAAACGATTCTGCTGATGTCATCTTGCAGCGACGACAACAAGAACAACAAGCTAGCAAGCTTGAGCCTACTTCCCGTTGGCGAAAACGGTGGTCACACAGTAATTATACGTAAGTAGTTATATTGATTATCAGTATTGCTTTGAGTATTTTCTTCTGGGTAACTGATTAAGAGGGAACAGGGAACAGGGAACAGGGAACAGGGAACAGTTAGTAGGGTGCGTCAGTACGAGAAACCCTAGCTATACTAAGAAAATATTCATACTGACGCACCCTACATTTTGGAGATTTTTGGCTTTGGAAGTCCCGAATTTTCCGCCAGTTCACGGTACTGGAATTATTAATTTTGTGTAAATAAACTGATTGTTCAAAGCTTTGTATCTTAAGATGCAATCATTATTGATGATTCGCAACCAACGATGATACACGAAAATTATTATACCAAAATCAGAAATTTTATCGCCTAAAATCATAACTTAGACTCAAATCACCCCACTTTGATCTAGCTTAGTCCAGTATTGTTGTTGCTGGGGAAACTATGCTCAACAATCCCAGTGAAAATCATGATTTAACATTTGTGAATATTGATCATCCTGGCATGAAAAACAGGTAAATTACATAAGGCAATTCCTCTAGGTAGATTCTCGCTGTTCTCAAAACACATAAATATTTGTGGGGATTACTCAAGCTAGCAATCTAAGATGGTGCAAGAAAATGGTCAGATTGACAATTAAATAATCAGATGGTTTGTCCATCGAAGGCTGTTAAATTATTATTCAATATTGGGGTACTTCTGTGATTAAAATTAGTAGTGACTATACAGGCTCTACTGAACAGCAGTTAAGTGGGTCTCATCCCCCAAGTAAGGTTAATAGTGTAGCTGCTAATCATGCCGGAGAATGTCATGATGAACCAGATTATTCCTTGGGTTTATCTCCAGAAGATTTGATCATTGCAGAAAGCCAAAAAGTAAATTCTTGGCTGAATCCTGGTTATGACAGTTTCATTTCCAGAACTATACAAAGCCCAACAAATCAAAACCATAGCTTTGATGCTGAATCAGCGCAAGTATTAGTAGTGGATGATCATACTGCTAGTAGAATGACTGCTGTGGCACTGTTAGCGATGGAAGGCTACACAGTGATTGAGGCGAATAGTGGTTTTTTAGCTGTGGAACTGGTGAAGCAACAACAACCCGATTTAATTTTACTGGATGTGATGATGCCGGGAATGGACGGGTTTGAAGTCTGTCAAATACTGAAACAAGATGAACATACCAGACTCATACCGATAATTTTTATTACAGCTTTAAATGATAGGCGATCGCGCATCCGGGCGATTGAAGTCGGAGCCGATGATTTTCTGATTAAACCGTTTGATCGTGTAGAATTAGTAGCGCGTGTTAAATCTTTAATCCGACAGAAGCGGTTAAATGAAGACTTAGATCATGCAGAACAAGTTTTATTTTCTATAGCTAGGGCGATTGAAAGTCGTGATCCGAATACGGGTGATCATTGTGAACGGCTAGTCAAACTAGGACAAGCTTTTGGTGAGTATCTGCATCTTTCACGTTACCAAATGCGAGATTTAAGATGGGGTAGTTATCTTCACGATATTGGTAAAGTGGGAATTCCCGATGCAGTATTGCTCAAACCAGGCAAACTCACCCCTGAAGATTGGGCGGTAATGAAACAACACGTATTGATTGGGGAAAAAATCTGTAAACCACTACGTAGTATGCGGGGAGTGATTCCGATTGTTCGCCATCATCATGAACGTTGGGATGGTTCTGGCTACCCAGATCAACTCAAGGGAGATGAAATACCTTATCTAGCACAAGTATTTCAGATAATTGATATCTACGATGCCCTGACTAGCGATCGCCCTTACAAACGAGCTTTTAGTTCCGAAGAAGCATTATGTGTAATTCTCAAGGAAACTGAGTCTGGTTGGCGTAATCCTCAGCTTGTCAAGCAGTTTGCCCAGTTTATTCTCACCTTACAGCGTCAGTCAGCTTAGGTTATCGGCAGTCTGTTGTTGGACTATGATGATTAGCTGGTATTATTTGAGCCTACATCTTAAAGTAGCAAGTGCAGTAGCTAATTATGGTAGTTGTAGCAATACTAGCAGCAGGACGTGGCACCAGAATGAAATCCAGCTTACCCAAGGTTTTACATTCTTTGGGTGGGCGATCGCTAGTGGAAAGGGTGCTAGCAAGTGTCGAACCACTATCACCGTCACGGCGAATGGTGATTGTCGGGTATCAGGGTGAAGAAGTTAAAGCCGCTATCGATGCGCCTGAGTTGGAGTTTGTTGAACAAACTCTACAACTGGGAACAGGTCACGCCATCCAACAATTACTGCCCCACCTAGAGGGTTACAATGGGGATTTACTGGTACTGAATGGGGATGTGCCGCTATTACGCACCGCAACCTTAGAAAAGTTATTACAAACTCACCAAGCACATCAAAACGCCGCCACTATCCTCACAGCCTATTTACCTAACCCCAAAGGCTACGGGCGGGTTTTTTGCAACGATGAAAACTTTGTACAGCAAATTGTCGAGGAAAAAGACTGTACTCCAGCCCAAAGACAAAATCAACGAGTGAATGCCGGGATTTATTGCTTTCGTTGGCAGAATTTAGCCGAGGTTCTACCCCATTTACAGGCTAACAACGCCCAGAAAGAATATTATCTCACCGATGCTGTCACCCAGGTAGGTCAAGTAATGGCGGTAGATGTGGCAGATGAACAGGAAATTTTGGGTATAAATGACCGCTTGCAACTAGCCACCGCAACCGAAATTTTACAGAGGCGAGTCAAGGAAAAATGGTTGCTAGCTGGTGTCACTCTAGTAGACCCCAACAGCATTACTATTGATGATACTGTAGAATTACAGCCAGATGTGATTATTGAACCGCAAACTCATCTCCGGGGCAACACTGTGATTCAAACTGGCAGTCGTATCGGCCCTGGTAGTTTGATTGAAAATAGCCAAGTCGGTGAAAATGTTACCGTACATTACTCCGTAGTTACAGATAGCGTCATCCAAGCAGGAGCCAAAATCGGCCCTTATGCTCATTTACGGGGTCATGCTCAAGTTGGTAACAATTGCCGCATCGGTAACTTTGTCGAATTGAAAAACACGCAGATAGGCGATCGCACCAACGTTGCTCATTTGTCTTATTTGGGTGATACAACCGCCGGAAATCAAGTCAATATTGGGGCAGGAACCATCACCGCCAACTATGACGGCGTGAAAAAACACCGCACCATCATCGGCGATCGCTCAAAAACAGGTTCTAATAGCGTGTTAGTAGCTCCCCTCACCTTGGGTAATGATGTCTACGTGGCTGCTGGTTCTACGATCACAGAAGATGTACCTGATGATTGTTTAGTGGTGGCTCGTTCTCGTCAAGTAGTTAAACCCGGTTGGCGGAATAAGAGTCAGCAGTAGGGGAGATGAGGGAGATGAGGTAGATGGGGGAGATGGGGGAGATGGGGGAGAAATTCTTTCCCAGTCCCCAATCCCCAATCCCCAATCCCTTCCAATCCCCAATCCCCAATCCCCAATCCCCAATTAACCCTCTAATGTACAGCCTACCTCAGTCCCTTCTGGCAGTTCTAAAGTGTCGCCAATTTGTACGCCATCATGGAAGGCGGCGAGGATGACTTGGCTGGTTTTACCCCAGGCGATCGCACCATGAGCATCTAAGGCGATCGCTCCAAAATCCCGTTGATTTTCATACGCCTCAGCAAAAGACTTTTTCATAGCATCTTTGAGAGACATGCCATCAGTAACCCGCACCACAATCTTGGCGGCTAAACATTCATCAATAATATCTTCTCCAATCCCCGTACAACTAACCGCCGCATAACCCGTAGCATAATTACCTGCCGGCATAGCAGAATCACTTACCCGACCAATGCGTTCAAAACCTTTACCACCTGTAGAAGTTCCAGCCGCCAGCTTACCGTAGGCATCTAAAGCGACTACACCAATCGTACCGCGCCCGGCATTACTAGGTTCTAATAATTCTGGTTCGGCTACTACCCCAGCCATCGTTCTTTTAAAATTATCTTGACGTTCCTGTATCCATTCTTGCAACCGCAACTCAGTGAGAGCATTGTAACTAGGTACTTGTAATTCCCTGGCTAATTCTGCCGCACCATAATCTGAGAGTACCCGGTCGGGTGAAGTTTGTAAAAATTCTGCCAAATCAATCGGATTTTTAACCCGTGAGATATTAATCACACCACTAAAACGCTGTGATCCTCCATCCATCAAAGAAGCACTCATCCGGATTTGGCCATCAGATTGCAGCACTGAACCAGTACCAGCATTAAAACGGGGATTATCTTCCAACAGTTGACAACCCCGTGCTACGGCTGTTGTAGCGTTCACTCCAGACAATAACAGAGCATAAACTTCTTCTACCACAGCATACAGCGATTGGCGTACTGCCTCTAATCCGCCTTTACCGTGGAGAGAACTACCAGCTCCCCCATGAATAATTAATTTTGGTTGTACCTGTGAATCCATCTATGCCCCTGTGATGTTTAAGTTTAAGTTGCGGTTGTTGTAGGAATTGGGAATGAGGACTGGGAGCAAGAGGAATTAGGGCAGGGTGCAGAGAGAAAAAGGCAAAGTCTTCTCCTCCCTGCGCCCTGCACCCTGCGCCCCTGCTCCCTTGCTTCAATTCCCAGTTCCCCTATGTTGTTGCATCAGAACGCCGACGACGGCAACGTTCTGAGCAATATTTCACCTCATCCCAGCAATCTTGCCATTTCTTCCGCCAAGTGAAGGGACGTTGACATACCGGACAGATTTTTGTAGGTAAGTCAGATTTAGAACGATAGCGTCCCATATCATTAACTGTGCAAAGTTGAATTAGATTTCTAAGAGAGATGGCAGACAATTATAACCAGATTCTTACTCAAGGAAGATACTTTTGAACAGAAAACTTGCACGCATCCCCCCATCAACTGAATTTGGGATAATTGACTCAAAAAGATACTAACACAGGGATTGAAGACTGGGGATTGGCGACAAATCAATTCAAAATGCCAAATTGTCTCATCAAACAGCTAGGGGCAACAGTAAGCGACTAACTACTCGATGATCTGGTAACTGGTAGAAATCTAATTCGCCGGCGAGTTGTTGAATTATCTGTTGGCAGATGAGTAAATGTAGATGTGGTAGTTGCTCACATGGATCAACAGCTAAAACATCTTTGCGTGTTTTTTGCTGTAACTTGGTGAATACCTGGGATTCAATCGTGCCGTTATCTGTGATTGACAACTCTAAGAACTGCTCATCTAAGCGACGACACCAAATATCAATTCTGCTGCCATCAGGAGAACGCTGACAGGCAGCAAGCAATAATTCGTACAGGACTAATTCAAATTTCACAATGTCGCCTACAATCGTCATCGACGAGAGATAGGCGGAGGGATTCAGGGCTGGGAATAAGGCAACACTATTGTGTGATTCCCGTTCTTCCGTTGATTGTCCTAAACCGTGAATTCCTAACCAGAGTTTTTTGTGTTCGAGTAAAGGCTCTATGCGTTCGAGCGATCGCTTGAGTAAACTGGCTATAGCCATCGTTTCACTATTTTTGTGTAGTTGCCATTGTTCCTGTTTGAGTAGCCCCGTCATTGCCGTAGCAGTTTGATCTAACTGTCGCCACAATAATTGGTAGCGTGTCTGAGTTAGTTCATTTGTAGGTATTCCCAAATCTTGAACTTGATTGAGTAATTGTCTGGTGGTTCTGTGAATTTCTTCTAGACGACGATGTTTGTACCAATTGAGTTGTTGTAATTGTTCAGTTGTAGACTCTAAAAACGTGCCGATTTGCTGTTGACGACGCAACCAAGCTAATTGCTCAATTAAAATTTCTAAGGCATTCAAGGTTTTTTGTGGCCAGTAGCTTTCTGCATAGTCTGCTAACACAATCACAGATGTAGGTTGATGGATGGCAGCAGTACGTAAAGCTATGACTATCACCTTACCGATTAACGTACAATTTAACCATTTTTTGGTTTCTGGTGGTAAATCATTTACCGTCAAATTTAAGTAACCATCTGTGGCTAATGCCCACTGAATCAAGGCTTCATGCTCTACAGCTATTTTTGTATTGATGTCTATTCTCAAACGACTGTCAGTAATTACACCGGGAATGATTTCTGCATGAGACTGCCCAGATGCCCAAGACAACATGAATGCTAACGGACAACCGAGAATAGATGCAATTTGTGTGAGGGCTGTAGTTTCTAGATCATGTTTTTCTGTTTGATATGTTTCGCTTTGGGCTTCTTCCAAAATACACAGGCATTGTTGGATACCATGCAAAATCTGTTGCTGCTGTTCACTATTCACCACTAATCGCCATTGCCGTAAAATTACGCCAATTTGTTGGCTGACAATCCATAGCAATTCTTTTTCTAGAGTTGTCCAAGTGCGATGATGGGAGTGGGTAATTAGTAAAATGGCCTCTGGTTGATGACCTTGAGCGCAGTTGCACACTAACAGCGATCGCACCCCATTGTCTAACAAGGTTGGCCGCCAGTTAAAAAACCTTAAGTCTTCGTCTAAGTTCTCAACTTCTACTGTGGTTTTTGCCGATTTCAACATTTGCCTGTCGGTTTCTGTCAAAATACTTAAACCAAAGGCCAAAGGTCGGCGATTATGGGGTTGGGTTTGATAAACAACTTGATAGTTATTCCGGTCTGAATCGTACTGTAAAACTAAAAAGCGGCTAGCTGCTAATCGCGGTAATACCTTGGCGGCACACAGCCGTAATGACTCTTTCAAGTCTTGGTTACTGTAGATAGTTTGAGCAACTTGGCTGGTGAGTTGGGAGTCTTCTTGAATTTGTTGAATGGTAGTTTCCATTTTTTCTGTAGGAGCTACCAGGGAGATTAATCCCGCCGCACCTTGAACAAAATTTTTATCGGCTTCTGTCCAGATGCGTGGTTCGTTACCTTCCACTGCCAGAAACCCTAATAAATCTTTTTGCCAAAAGATGGGAGCCGCTAAGAGCGATCGCACCCGCCAACGTTGCAGTAACTTAGCAGTAAAATGGCTAGTTAAGGAACTGCGCGCGTCACCAATCCAAACAATTTGATTGACTGACAAAGCATAATAAAAGTCACTCAACTCTTGTACTGTCATCCCTGCGGCTGGGTGTTCACGCTGAGAGTCTCGCGCGATTGTGACTAGCTGACTGCTCATGCGACACCAAAAATAGCGTCCTTGCCTTTCAAACCAGTAAATATTGGTACGACTGGGTGCCACAAATTCATGGGTGGCTTCTACTACTGCTTTGAGTCTTTCCTCTAAATTATTCTGGTTGCGTACATTGTCTAATAATTTCAATAACGGCTCATCAGGACGTTTGCTTTGCTGTTGCTGCAACAGGATTTCATGTTGATACAGGACTGCTCCCAATTCCCCCAACACTATCAACAACCTAGCTTTGGCATCCTCTGGCAGTAGATAACCCCAATTTGTGGAAGCAATTAATACTAACCCTAAACAACGGTCTTTGTAGCGGATCGGAAAAACATTTGTTCCCTGAATATTCTGTTGTTTACCAAATTCTTGCCATTCTCCCATTCTGGGTTCTTGGCGGATATCCGCCACTTCCACCGGACACTGTTCAATCACTGCTTGCTCTAATAAGTCGCCCGAATTCAGCACCAACCGTTTTCTGAAAAAGCTGTCTTCATTACCTAGGGTGACACCGCCCTTGCCTAACAAGGTGTGTTTACGGCGATCATAAAAGGCAATCCAAATCAGACTGTTATGAAACTGCTGCTGAAGATAAGAAATAGTCTTTTCAATCAGAACTTCAACATCTTCTTCTTCCCTGAGACTTTGCAAAACCCGCCCCAGGTTAAGAATATGTTGTTCGGCGGCTGTAGGTGGTTGTGGCTGCCCCATCTGATTATTAGTCAACATAACTTGTAATATATATTAAGATGCCCAGAAAGTTACCCCGAATAATACTTTTACCAGTCCTTCTTGAGATTTCTGGGTGAACTACCTACATCGACCTTGGACTCGCGCAATTCATCTCACGCTCCCCTTTCCTACGGAACGCTACCGCGAACGGGTGAGACGTGAGCCTTCTTGCTTTTAAAGGTAAAATTAGCAATGGATATTTATCAAGTTGCGGTTCGTCCGGTTTTATTCAATTTAGTTAAGGCAGATCCAGAGTGGTCGCATCACCAAGCTATTGGTCTTTTAAGTTGGCTATCACATCAAAATCACACTGGTAATCACTGGCTGCCGAACCTGTTACACAAGTCGCTGTGTCTCAATAATCACCGGCTAGAACAAAACTTATTTGGGTTACAATTTCCCAATCCTGTAGGTTTAGCAGCTGGGTTTGATAAAGATGGTGTAGCCTCTGGTATTTGGTCAAGCATGGGTTTTGGTTTTGCGGAATTGGGAACTGTGACATTTGTAGCACAACCAGGTAATCCCCGTCCTCGTTTATTTCGCTTACCGTTAGATCAGGCTGTCCTCAACCGCATGGGGTTTAATAATCGTGGTGCGGCGGTGATGGCTCAAAGGTTATCTCAGGAAAAACAAGAGTTAACTTCTATCCCCATAGGTATCAATTTGGGTAAGTCGAAGGTGACACCCCTAGAAGCCGCCGCCGAAGATTATCTCCAAAGTTTTCGCTTGCTCAAAGATTTGGGCGACTACTTTGTGGTGAATGTGTCGTCACCTAATACTCCAGGCTTGCGATCGCTCCAAGATGCTACTATGCTCAGTTCTATCTTGGATGTACTCCAAACTGAAAATCATGCACAAAAACCATTATTTGTGAAGATAGCACCGGATTTAGAATGGGAAGCGATCGCCGATATTATTAGTTTGGCTAAAACCTACCAGTTAGCAGGAATTATCGCCACGAACACCACTATTAGCCGTCAGGGACTCAAAACTCAGATAATTGACAAAACTGGCAATTCACCTGAGCAAGAAGCCGGGGGAATTAGTGGCGCGCCTGTGCGCGATCGCTCCACGGAAGTGATCAGATTTATTTGGCAGCAAACCCAAGGGCAAATTCCCATCATTGGCGTAGGCGGTATATTTTCCCCGGATGATGCTTGGGCAAAAATTACTGCTGGTGCTAGCCTGATTCAAGTTTATACAGGTTGGATTTACGAAGGCCCAATGATGGTACGCCGCATTCTTGAGGGTTTGCTGTCTAAATTAGAACAAAATCACCTCAGTTCTATCTCGGAAGCTGTAGGTTTAGAGTTTAAAAGTCAAAAGCACATTGAAAAATAGGGAAATTGGGGAGTAGAAAGCTATATTCCCTACTCCTCATCCTATTAAGCTTCGTTTTCCTCCAGGGGGAAGAACTCCTTAGTTTTTTCCTCAAAAGTCCAAGCAATACCATCAGGATCGCGGCTGCGACTCCATTCAGGAAAGTCGGGATCATTGCGCCGTTTATATACAGTGCTGGAGTAAACATTCAGCCGTTTAGCTAGTTCTGATTGAATCAGAGAGCCAAACACTAACTGTTTTGCTAAATCTGGTTTGGCTGCTTGATTAACTGCTGGTGCTGGTAATTCCTCTTCTGGTTCGGCGGCAATTGGTTCTGGAGTTGGCGGTGGTGGTGCTAATAGCGATCGCGCCTCCTGCGTCAAGGGTGGCATCGCTACAGGTTTGACAGGCTCGCTACTGTCAAGAATATTACCCAGAACATTACCAGTAATGAAGTAATAAACTTCACCGCCTTCTTCAGTCGGTAGTATGCTGGCACCAAATTCCGAGGCTTTACTATCTAGATAGCGTTTTGCTTTTGCGCCGGGAAAATTCCCCCGCATCGCCAAATCTACCGGTGTAATCTTGCCCTGATTTTCTCGCAGCAACTGACTAAAAGTTGGGTTAACTCGCTGACACCACTGTTGCCATTGATATTGTTGCCAAACATTTAAACCAATCAGCAACACAAGCAGCGACAGCAAAAATTTCCAGGCAGTCACCAGGAAAATAATCACAAACGATATTGGCAAAAGGAGAACGAGAAAGCCTTTCCCGTTACCTTCGATTGTTTTTTCACTCATGCCGATTTTTGCCAAGCGAATTTTTTTTGGGAAATACTATATTATATTGGCAAAAAGTGGTACAGGTTTTTGTATATTTTGGCAAAGTCAAGTTAAAAATCGGCAAAAGCATCCTTAACTTATATCTTGCACCTGGAAACAAAGATGTCAAATCCATAACTACGTGCAAGAGGAATCATCTG
>NZ_LUHJ01000012.1 GCF_001597745.1 Anabaena sp. 4-3
CCTGTCATTCATCTCATCACTTCCGCTATCGCGGTAAGTGAGAGGCTTCTGTCAGTTCAAGCTAAAAATTAACGGATTTTTCACACCTGACGCACCCTAGTAAATGTCAGTGACGTAAGTTCTGAAAAAGTTCTGTAGAGACGTTGCATGCAACGTCTCTACAACCCCCATTCCCTTGTAATAAGAATTACCCGAACTTGATATTACTACTCAACTACAGGTAATCCCGCTAGTGCCATTGCTACCTCATCAGGATTATATTCGGTATCAATAAGCCGTCCCGCTTGATAATCCATGTAAGCTTGCATATCAAAGTGTCCATGTCCACAAAGATTAAATAGGATAGTTTTACTCACTCCTTCTTCTTGACAACGTAAAGCCTCATCAATCGCTGCTTTAACTGCATGGTTCGCTTCTGGTGCTGGTAAAATTCCTTCGGCGCGTGCAAATGTTAATCCGGCGGCAAAGCAACTGTTTTGATATTCAGCACGGGATTCCACTAATCCTAAATTCACAATATGACTAACTAGGGGAGCCATACCGTGATAGCGCAAACCGCCAGCGTGAATTCCGGCTGGCACAAATGAGCTACCTAAAGTGTGCATTTTAGTCAGTGGAGTTAGGTGAGCAGTATCACCAAAGTCATAAGCATATTTACCACGAGTTAATGACGGACAAGCGGCTGGTTCTACGGCTATGACTTGTATATCTCTTTCTCCTCGCAGTTTAGCACCGATAAATGGAAAGGCAATCCCAGCAAAGTTACTACCGCCACCTGTACAGCCAATGACAATATCTGGATAATCTCCCGCCATCTCTAATTGAGTCAATGCTTCTTGTCCAATCACAGTTTGATGTAGTAGGACGTGATTGAGTACACTACCTAAAGCATACTTAGTCTGTTCATCAGCAGCAGCTACTTCCACCGCTTCACTGATGGCAATGCCTAAACTACCTGTACTATTAGGAGATGCTGCCAAAATTTTACGTCCGGCTTGGGTTTCATTGCTGGGGCTGGCTACTACCCTAGCCCCATAACTTTCCATTAAGGCTCGGCGGTAAGGCTTCTGCTGATAGCTGACATTAACCATGTAAACTAAAACTTCTAGACCAAATAGCGCACCAGCAAAGGCTAAAGATGAACCCCACTGTCCCGCACCTGTTTCAGTGGTTAATTTTTTAACACCAGCTTGTTTGTTGTAATATGCTTGAGCCACAGCAGTATTCGGTTTGTGACTTCCAGAAGGGCTAACACCTTCATATTTGTAGTAAATTTTGGCTGGTGTGTTCAAAGCTTGCTCTAAACGACGGGCGCGATAAAGCGGGGTTGGTCGCCATTGGCAATAAATAGAGCGCACTTCTTCCGGGATTTCAATCCATCTTTGTTGACTAACTTCTTGCTCTATCAGTGCTAAGGGAAACAAAGGTAATAAGTCATCTGGTGTAATTGCTTTCCCTGTGCCTGGATGTAAAACTGGTGGTAATCCTTGCGGTAAGTCAGCTTGTATGTTGTACCAAGCTGTGGGCATTTGCTTTTCAGTCAGAGTGTATTTAATTGTGTCCATATCACGAGTAAATGCAGGTATTTTAGCGTACCTCTCATTTTCCAAGAAAAAGGCAGGACTTAGGCAATTGGCTTATTAGTAGTGGACTAACTTGACTAATAGGTTGGGGTGCGACTGCCGTGCATGGTTTCGCGGCTTGGGGCGAATGACATCCTAGTTGGGTTGCGCTGCGCTTAACCCAACCTACATCTTGGGTTGGGATGAAAAATGTTAAAATCTCTCCAGCACAAATGCTTTCAGGCATCTTTTGATGATTTCTGATTTTGCCGATTCTGTAAGACTAGATACAGCCCTTTCCGTATCTGGGTTAACTGACTATATTCGCTTGCTGTTGGAGCAAGATGAGTCACTGCGACAAGTTTGGGTAACTGGTGAAGTTTCCAGTGCTAATAATCATCGGAGTGGGTTGTTCTTTACGCTACAAGATACTGATGGCACAGCCGCTATTAAGTGTGTGGCTTGGAGTAGTCAAGTGGCAAAACTCGCCCAATTACCTGTGTCTGGGGAACAAATCATCGTTTTGGGTAGTATTCGTCTATACCCACAACGGGGAGAGTATCAATTAACAGTCTGGCAAGTTTTACCTGCTGGTGTGGGTTTGCAAGCTCTACGCTTTCAACAATTACGCAATCGGCTATTAGCTGAGGGTTTATTTGATACTGCAAGAAAGCGATCGCTTCCCTTGCATCCCCAGACTATCGCCGTTGTCACTTCTCCCACTGCTGCGGCTTGGGGTGATATTCAACAAACCCTCAAGCAACGATATCCAGGGTTACAGGTTTTATTTTCTCCGGCTATTGTTCAGGGTGAGCAAGCACCAGACTCTATTGTAAAGGCGATCGCACGAGTAGAAAAAGATGGACGCGCCCAAGTGTTAATCTTATCTCGCGGTGGCGGTGCGGTTGAGGAATTGGCTTGTTTTAATGATGAACGGGTAGTTAGAGCCGTTGCTAATTGTTCTATACCAGTAATTACGGGGATTGGTCATCAAAGAGATGAATCTTTAACTGATTTAGTCGCAGATGTTTGCGTTCATACACCTACGGCAGCAGCAAAAACAGTTGTACCTTCACTGACAGAGCTATATACTCAACATCGGCAACGACTAGCAGCTTTAAATGAGGCGGTGCTGACTTCTCAGACAAAAGCTGTGAACCGACTGCAAACATTACGTAACCGTTTGCGAAATCTGCGGTTAGATAGACAAGTTAGAGAAGAACTGCAAAAATTAACTTGGCAACGTCAACAATTGTTACAACTGACAATGAGGCGATCGCAGCAAGCCGAGCAACATTTAGAAATGTTACGCCAAAAATTAGCCACCCTCGATCCCAAAGCGGTGTTACAGCGTGGTTATGCCGTAGTCAGACAAGAAAATGGTGCGATCGCTCGTACTGCTCATGACTTAATTGTAGGGCAAGAGTTGTCAATTCAATTAGCACAAGGTGAGGTAACAGTAAAAGTTATAGAAGTCAAAAATCAACAACCACCAAAGCGCAAAGGACGGAAAAAAACTCATCATGAAACGTAACAATTCTTCTAATTCTGATGCTGTATTTAATGGTAATTATGAGGAAAAAGTTGCAGAAATAGAAAAAATTATTTCTCGCATAGAATCAGGTAATTTAGAACTAGAGGCTGTGTTTGACCAGTTTGCAATTGCTGTTGAACATTTACGTCAATGTGAAACATTTTTACAGCAGCGACAGCAACAAGTTGATTTATTGATTGAAACTTTGAGCGATGATTGAAGTTTCAGGATGTAGATAAATTTGTTTGAACTTATATTAATGAATGTGAAAATATTATAATTTTGTTCGTAGTAAGCGGCTCTAGCCCTTTTCTTATTACTACGAAGCTTTTATTATTTACACGAGCTTTATTAATTATTAAGATACAAGGGATAAAGACATAATCATGAGTTAGAGTAGTGCGAACATCTCCAGCCCTTAAATACCAGGTTATGCGTCTTTTTTTATGTTCTTTACTACTGCTGCTCACCTTTGCATTTTCGTTCGCACCAGCAGTTAAGTCAACACCACCGACTTCACAAATTGAGCAATATCTAATTAATGCACAATTTCCAGAGGGAAAAGCGGCTCTTGAGGCGAAACTCCAGCAAAATCCTAATGATGATCAAAGTCGATTTGGTTTGGGTGTTGTGCAACTGATGGGGGCAACTGAAAAGTTAATGCAGTCGCTTTATACTTATGGTTTACAGCAAAATGGTATTACTCAATTTTTCCCGATTTTACGGCTTCCTGTTCCGGTAAATCCCCAACCGCAGCCAGTCACCTATCAAGATACTCGTCAAATTCTGCAAGACTTACTGAATAATTTAACTGCTATCGAAACTACTCTCGAACCTATCAAAGATAATACAGTTAAACTGCCTTTGCGAATTGGTTTAACGCGGATGGATTTTAATGCTAATGGCAAGCTAGAAGAAGATGAATCTTTCTGGAAAACTTTCAGCTTATTGACAGGGATACAAGCAACAGAAGAAGCTGCCCAAAATTTTGCGATCGCGTTTGATATGGGCGATGTCGTATGGCTCAAAGGATATTGCAATTTACTCTCAGCAATCATTCAGGTTGTTTTAGCTCATGATGAAAGTAAACTGTTTGATTCTACTGCTCATTTAGTTTTTGCCAATCCACAAACTCCTTATTCCTTTCTCGCTAATGGTACAGGAATATTTAGTTTTGGTAATGTCGATATTAGCGACATTGTGGCATTAATTCATTTGATTAATTTTCCAGTTGTAGAACCACAACGTTTAACTGCGGCTTTGCAAAATTTTCAAACAGTCACAGCCTTAAGTCGTGAATCTTGGAATTTAATTTTAGCGGAAACTGATAATGATCGAGAATGGCTACCCAACCCCCGACAAAAAGCGGTAATTCCGAATGCAGTAGTTACTCAAGCTATGATTGATAGTTGGTTGAATTTTTTAAATGAAGCAGATACCTTGTTCACAGGTAAAAAGTTAATTCCCTTCTGGCGAAAACGGGAAGTAAGAGGGATTAATTTAAATCAAGTCTTTACCCAACCCCGTGGGTTTGATTTAGTGCTGTGGGTGCAAGGAACTGCTGCTGCACCCTATCTAGAGTTTGGTAAGCAAACAGATACAGCTACTTGGCAACAATTATTGCAGGTTTTCCGAGGACAATTCTTTGAGTTCGCTGCTTGGTTCAATTAAAATTAGGAACATTAGGAAAATGTTAAGCTATAGGTGAATTATTCAGATATCGTTGGTTAGTAATTACCCCAGAAAAACTATGACTAGCTTAATCACAACTAGCCCATCTTCAAGTATTCAACTGCAAGAACAGATTGAATATCCCAATGCGGGAGTTCTCAGTAAGGTTATCTTTCAAGACCAAGCTTGTCAATATACTTTATTTTGCTTGGCTGCTAATACAGAAATTTCTGAGCATACATCAACTCGTAATGCCACTATCAACGTGATAGCAGGTAAAGGTTTACTCACTTTATCAGGAAATAATATCACGTTAGAACCGGGAATTTTTGTCTTTATGCCAGCTAATGCACCCCATGCTTTAAAAGCTGAGGAAAATTTAGCATTTCTGCTGACACTTTCTGAGAAAGCAGCAGGTAGTAACTGATAATTTGAGGATTTTTGGCTAATGCAATTATTACAAACAACTTTTGCTCAACATTTAGATTTATCCCCTACTCAGATAGACGCAATTCTGACTAAGCCACTCAATCAGGTTCTAGAATCTCCTGAATTACAGCACGAACTCAACAGTTTAGATACTGATTTACTCAGACAAACCTTACCAACAGCAGGTACAGTTTTAGCGCAGGAATTACCACCTTTTTATAACTGGCTAAAACATGAGTTGCATGTGCAGCGTGTTCCTGATACTCCAGAACACACGACAAAATGGGTAATTGGTTTTCTCAACAATCAAGAAAGTTTAACTAACTTAGTGAATTTACACCGCCCAGTACCCCGTTTAGCTTTGGAAGCTGCTGTTCCTCGCTTAGTTGAGTTATTCGCCGGAGTGGAAGATGATAGAGTTAAGCAGGAATGGCAAAAGGCGATCGCAGCTTTATGCTTAATTTTAGTTGTGGATGCTCGTGAACAACATCCTTAGTCCGTCATTGCTTAACTTTGCCAGTAATAATTAACTTAAGTTTATCACAGTTTGTAATAGTTGATTTACTTAGACTGAAGTTTATTGTAAAATCATACCATTGACAAAATAAATCATACTTAAGACTTAGGTCATTCTCAATGGTTATTGATTGCAATAAATCTTATCCCAAGAGATTAATTTTGTGTTTAGGTGTTTTGTGTGGTGCTGCGGCTGCTGTGATTTCCCAGCCAGTTTATTCACAGCAAAGTAATAATGTACCTGCCCTGAGAATTTTAAGAGTCACTTCTACGGGCGGTACTACTTTTAAGCTCAAAGACAATTGGTTTCTTCAATCTAGCGAAATTAAAGAAAATAATAAAAAGTGTGCTGTTAGAGCAGGTGACAAATTTTTTGTTGCGTCTATTAATGATAATCGCAACAGTAATACACAGTACCGTGAAGGTAATAGCTTAAAAAGTCTCACAGATTACTATACTGTCACTTTTGACAAAACACTGGCTTGTAATCAGCAAAATCAAACATGGTATATATTTAAAAAACATGTTCAACAATTACAAGCCGTGCCGATGCGCTAGCCTAAGATTTATTGCTTACAAGTATAGCTATTAATCTTGCTAACAATTTCTCTGCTAAATCTGAGCTTTCATCGTCGCCTAAAAGACTTTTCACAGCAGTTAACCTGTTGTTTGGGGAAGTAATTCTCCAAATTTCTTCTAGGTTTACTGCTATATCAAAAAGTGAGCGATCGCCTAAATCTTGGCGTAATCTGACAGCCACAGCATCATCACTGACCAAATATTCTTTAATTCTATCAAATACCGCATTGCAAAATAGTTCCTCATGTTCCCAGTTTTCTAACCAATCTCCCTCGACATCTTCAATGTAAAGATGGATAAAATTTACTCCATAACTCAGCCAGTCTTGTTGCATTTGTCTGGCTGTAGCTAAAGCTTCGGTAAATGTGTCCATCTGATTTGTGTAGCTATTGGTTGGGTTATTGTGAGCCATATCAAGCTGTGATGGGCAAAGAAATTATGTATTTTCAGTCAAGACAACAATTCAGAATCTTACATGATTAGGACATTTTTAAATATTTACCCCTAGCCAGATAATCACTGTTATAAAGTGCTATATTTACTAGCTTATGAATAAAATTAGCATCCTGGGGATTATAGCTAAAAAACAATCCTCTTTCTATTTCCCAAGCACGTAGAGTATTTTCCCATGCTAGGTACTTTTGGTGATTTAGTTCGTCACTCACACTGGTAACTTGAATGCAGAGTGGTTGCTCGTGATGATTACTAACAATTAAATCTGTTGCCATAGATAGGTCTGCAATATAACGCTGCCAAAAATTTCCGTTTCGATTGGCAATATTCTGCGCTATAGCTCTAATTATATCATCATCTTCTTGGTTGAATTCACCTGACATTAATTTTTGTTTCCAAATATAAAACTTGGAGTCACTCGCATTAATCCACCTAGGAAACAGATAACCATACCAGTATCTTTCATTCGGTGTCATTTGCTCAAATTTGGCTGTTTGTTCTTCTCTAGATGGCAGTGATTGAATCATCAACCAAATCGTAGAATCTGTAATCACCTGCAACAAAAACGCCAGCACAAAGGGTTTAGCAGTCAGAGAACCAGGCTTAATATCTTTTACCCAACGATTAATCTCATCTAATTTTCTGGCTAAATTAGGATCTATCGAGGAGGCTTGCTCGATCAGTGATTTGATTTTTTCTTTAATCTCTTTTGCTTGCAAGCGATCGCCTACTTCCTATTACTAAAGCTTCTTACCAAAAATATCAATATCTCAGTGAGTAATATTTATTTTCTCCCAAAAATTTAATTAAAATTTTATATTTTTGTATACATGAGCATTAAGTGGTCATCAGGTCAAAAGTCAGGAATTTTACCTTGGGTAGATTTAGTCATTATAACTTCTGATCATACTAGGTGACTAATATTCAGCGTGATTAAAACTGCCATTGAGCAGTATGGCATCAAGTCTCACCCCTAGCCGTGAATAAATTTCCCTGCTTAACGAAACTAAAAGCACTTGTGTATAACTTTGGGTACAAAATAGTTTTCAGTTACAACACCGTTACAAACGATAGTTATGTCTCAGCCAACTATAGAATCAATCCTACAAGAGAAGCGTTTATTTCATCCTCCGGCGGAATTTGCACAGCAAGCCCATATTAAAAGCTTAGAAGATTACCAACATCTCTACGACAAAGCCAAAGCTGATCCGCAAAAATTCTGGGCGGAATTAGCCGAAACTGAGTTACATTGGTTTGAAAAATGGGATACCGTGCTGGATTGGCAACCACCTTTTGCCCAGTGGTTTGTTGGCGGTAAAATTAATATTTCTTACAACTGTCTTGACAGACACCTGACTACATGGCGTAAAAATAAAGCTGCATTGATTTGGGAAGGAGAACCGGGAGATTCGCGGACTCTCACCTATGCCCAACTGCATCGGGAAGTGTGCCAATTTGCTAATGTACTCAAGCAACTGGGAGTCCAAAAAGGCGATCGCGTCGGAATTTATATGCCGATGATACCAGAAGCAGCGATCGCTATGTTAGCCTGTGCCAGAATTGGCGCACCCCACAGCGTTGTCTTTGGTGGTTTCAGTGCCGAGGCGTTACGCGATCGCTTAATAGATGCTCAAGCTAAATTAGTGATTACAGCTGATGGCGGTTGGCGTAAAGATGCAATTGTACCACTAAAAGAACAAGTAGACAAAGCGATCGCTGATGGTGCAGTCCCCAGCGTTAAAGATGTCCTCGTCGTCCAACGTACCGGACAGAAAACCCAGATGGAACCCGGACGTGACCATTGGTGGCATGATTTACAAAAGGGCGTATCGGCTGACTGTCCCGCCGAACCGATGGACAGTGAAGATATGCTATTTATTCTCTACACCTCTGGCAGCACAGGCAAACCCAAAGGCGTTGTCCATACCACAGGCGGTTATAACTTATATAGTCACATCACCACCAAATGGATTTTTGACCTCCAAGACACAGATGTTTATTGGTGTACTGCCGATGTAGGTTGGATTACCGGACACAGTTACATAGTTTACGGCCCCCTGTCCAACGGTGCAACCACATTAATGTATGAAGGTGCGCCTCGTGCTTCTAACCCCGGTTGTTTTTGGGATGTGATCGAAAAATACGGCGTAAGCATTTTCTACACAGCACCAACCGCAATCCGGGCATTTATTAAAATGGGTGAACACCATCCCAAAGCCCGCAATTTGTCATCCTTGCGCTTGTTGGGAACAGTCGGCGAACCCATCAACCCAGAAGCCTGGATGTGGTACTATAAAATTATTGGTGGTGAACGCTGTCCCATCGTTGATACTTGGTGGCAAACAGAAACCGGCGGGATTATGATTACACCGCTACCAGGAGCAATTCCCACCAAACCCGGTTCAGCAACTCTGCCCTTCCCTGGGATTCTTGCTGATATTGTAGATTTAGATGGTCACTCCGTCGGTGAGAACCAAGGCGGTTACTTAGCCGTGCGTCATCCCTGGCCGGGAATGATGCGGACAGTCTACGGCGACCCGGAACGCTTCCGCCGCACCTATTGGGAACACATACCCCCCAAAGATGGCAACTATACTTATTTTGCTGGGGATGGTGCGAGAAAAGATGAAGACGGCTATTTCTGGGTGATGGGGCGTGTGGATGATGTATTGAATGTTTCAGGACACCGCCTGGGTACAATGGAAATTGAATCAGCCTTAGTGTCTCATCCGGCTGTAGCTGAGGCGGCTGTGGTTGGTAAACCAGATGAACTCAAGGGTGAGGAAGTGGTAGCCTTTGTGACATTAGAAGGTACTTATCAAGCCAGTGAGGACTTGAGTAAGGAATTGAAAAAGCACGTAGTTGCAGAAATTGGTGCGATCGCCCGTCCTGGTGAAATTCGCTTTACTGACGCATTACCGAAAACGCGATCGGGTAAAATCATGCGGCGGTTACTGCGAAATCTCGCCGCCGGGCAAGAGGTGGCTGGTGATACTTCCACATTAGAAGATAGAAGCGTCTTGGATAAGTTACGCGAAGGTGCGTAAATCATTCCAGATTCTTCATTATTTGGGGTAGGCGAAACAGCCTACCCTTGATTGTGCTGGTGATCAGGACTAAAGTCCCGACTACAAACTATATACACCTACTACTAAGTAGTTCACCTCGCTGTATCATGGGGATCAAAGCATGATGGAGGGATGGGACGATGCAGCACAGCAGCCAAGTAATATCAGTAATTGTTCGACCTCTTAGCTATGTGTGTTTGAGTGTCATTACTGTAATTAGTGTATTGTCCTATAGTTCCATCACTGTCAAAGCACAGGAACAATTGCCGCATAAGTTAGCTTGTGAAGAAGTTTTAAATAACCAACGGCAAAAATGGCAAGCTAAACCAGTACAAAAACTAGCACAATTTACTGATTCAGTACAAGAGCGATCGCAACTAATTCAACAAGCAAATGATTTATACAGTCGGCGCGACTTCCAAAACGCACAAGTTAGTTTATGTGAGTTAGTTAAGAAATACCCCAAAGATGCTTTTGCACACTTTCAGTTAGGTAATGTATTGTTTCGCCGCAAGCAACCAGAAGCAGCAATTAGTGCCTACAGAGAAGCCATTCGCTTTAATTCCAAATATGCCCTAGCTTATAATGCCATTGGTATGGTTTATGCGAGTCAAAATCGTTGGACAGATGCGATTTCTGAATATGAAAAAGCTTTAAAAATTAACTCCAATTATGGCGATGCAATGATGAATTTTGGTCAGGCGTTGTGGCAAGTAAATAAGAAAGATGAAGCAAAATCTGCATTAGAAAAAGCTTTAAATATATTCAAGTCACAAAGTAGGAACGAGAAAGTTTACCAAGTTGAGCAAATTTTACAGCAGATAAAAACACTAGATAACCCCAGTGTTTCTTAGAGGTTATTTGACAAGCATTGTTATTCACATCAAAATCGATTAAACCTAACCCCCCTTACCCCCTTCCATACAAGGAAATGGGCGAAAATGTAGAGACGTTGCATGCAACGTCTCTACATTTTATGTTCAGAGGTTTGGAGAGGGTTTTCTAGTATAATATGAAGCTTTATAAACATCACCTGAGCCACAGTTTTGCGCTGCGAGTAAGCATCAGCCAAGTGTCATATCTTGCAGCATTCTCAATAAGCTACTGGCGATGCACAGCCAACAACGTAAAACTAAGGCTTTAAGCAACTTGCAAGCAATGCCCACCCTACAAAAATTATCATCAAGGAACAGGTGCAAGATGTGTGAAGTTCAATAATATCACAAAACCTTAAGTAAATATACTGTTAATTATCCTATTATTTCAGGATATTTTTATGATAAGTATGGCACTGGTTAATAAGAGAAACTTGTTTAATCATGCCTAAGCACGAAAATTTGAGAATATAAACCGAGTCCTTATATAGACTTTAATCTATTCTAAATTTTTATGCCGTACCTCAAAGCCAAACATTTAACAGCATCCTCTAAACGCTTTAATGATGAACTAGAGAAAGTCAATCCCCACTTAATATACGTAGGGGGAAAAATCAACTTTCAGTCAGAATCGCATTTGGAAGATTATATTGAAGCTAATTTTGAAAAAATCTTTCCTGAATTAGTTTTAGTCAAGCGTCAGCATAATATTAAAATGCAGCGATGTGATTTACTAGGTTTTACTAAATCAGGCAAACAGCCAGTAATAATTGAGTTAAAGAATGAGGAGGATAGAGGTTTAGTTTCTCAGTTAACTCGTTATCGAAAGGCGATTTTGCAAGAACAACCATTTTCAGATATTATAGATTACTCTTTGCCAGTCAAGTTAATAGCGGTTTCACCTGCTTTTCATGAAGATAACTATACAGACAAAGAGGCTTCAAAATTTGAGGATGATATTTGCTTTTATGAGTTTAGTATTGAAAGAAGTAATAACTCAGCTAAATTCAAACTCTGTAGTCAAACTTATGATATTTCTTACCCTATCTTTGGTTTACCTGATAGTCCAACAAGTCCTGAGTTATCCCAAAGAAGTTTATCAGCTTTTATTATAAATTTTAGAAATAATTTGCCTCAAGAATATTGGGATGATTTTACAGCTTTGCGAACACTGCTAATGGCTCAACCAAAAGTAAAAGAAATGGTTAGCTCTAGCTATAGAAAGGTACTATATGCAACTGGTGAAGGAGAGAATCATAAGAAGTTAGCAGAAATAACAAATACTAGCAAAGAAGTTAGATTATATTTGTGGTTGCCCACAATGGTAAAAACAAATATAAAAATCCCTGTTGCACGATTTGGACTGCTTTTAGCTAAAGATAACAATCCTTTCTCTGAAAATTCTCTTGTTGAATGGTTGGTGTATACTAAAAATACTATTGATATGAAAAATAAACCTATTAAGAATATCTGCCCATCATTTAATAGGGATGGTATGCCAATATGGACTAAACCTAACTTATACCTATATTACGCTTCATTAGGATCACCAAATACATTTCAGTTGTTGATATATCTTTTGAAAGGTATTACACCACCAATTGATGAGGCTACTTTGGCATGGTGGACTTCTTTTGAAAAACAAAGTCCTGAAAATTTAGGTTGGTATATTGATTTAGCGATAAAGACTTGGAACTACAGGTTGAAATAGGGTACTGACATTTTACACCAGTTGCTTTATTGCCATCACAGTGCGGCGATGCACAGCTTACACTTCGCTTAAAACCTGATTTTTACATTGCGTGCATTGCCCACCCTACGATTGATGAAGATGCACTTGATTCTGCAATGTAGAGACTAGCTATGCTTAGTCTCTACATTTTAGGGGAATTATACCTGTTTTCAAATCAGGGTGAATTAAGCAAACGAAGAAAACCCGAAATTGGGGGGAATATCTTGAATGCGTCCAGAGCCGATCGCCTGTAAAGCTTCTCTTAAGTTAATATCACCAGTATATAACGCCCGTCCCACTATTACACCTGTAACACCTTGGGGTTCTAACGCCAACAAACTCAATAAGTCGGTGACAGAACTTACCCCACCTGAAGCAATCACTGGTATAGAAATTGCGTCCGCTAGTTCCCGCAAAGCTTCTAAATTCGGGCCTGACAGAGTACCATCACGGTGAATGTCAGTATAAATAATTGCGGCTGCTCCTAGTTCTTGCATTTGTACTGCAAGTTGGGTTGCTAATACTTGCGAAGTTTCCAACCAACCACGAGTAGCTACCAGTCCATTGCGCGCATCTATCCCGATGATAATTTGTTCTGGGTATTTTTGACACAGTTCTTGTACTAGCTGGGGTTGTTCAACGGCGACAGTACCGAGAATCGCCCACTGTACACCAAGATTAAACACCTGTTCTACACTAGCTTGGTCGCGTAATCCGCCGCCAATCTCAAGTGGTACAGAAACAGCTTGAGCGATCGCTTCTATTGCTCCTAAGTTTACTACCTTACCAGCTTTTGCCCCATCTAAATCTACAATGTGCAGCCTGGTTGCACCTTGCTCTACCCATTGTTTGGCAACATCAGCCGGATTTTCACTAAAAACTTGTGAGCGATCGTAGTCTCCCTGATACAGTCGCACACACCGACCATCTAATAAATCAATCGCTGGAATTACGTCCATAGAAATTTCCCCTGTTTAATTAACATAGTTATTAATCATGGGGCATCAAACAAGTCAAAAGTCAAAAGCAATATTTTTGAATTTTGAATTTTGAATTTTGAATTGATTTGTCCCCAATCCCTTATATTTCGCTTTTACGCTCTTGTAATTTCTTGACAGCTTGGTGAAAACCCAAGACAATCAAAATATTAGAAAGGGTCAAAAAAACTTCCGCACCACCGTGTAGCCAATCTATGTTAGCTAAAGCTTCGCCATAATGGACTTTGGCATAAATCCCGGCGGGAATCGTCACACCTACAAATACGAGAGTGCCGTAAAATCCATATAATGCTAAACGGGGCATTTGTTGACTGCGGCTGATAAACCACAAGAAACCCAAATACGGAAACAGTGACAAAGCAAATAGGGTGTCTTTAGATATCATCGCTCTGATTTGATAGGTTTTGCATCAAAAGAATTAGCGGCTGTTTTGCTGTTGCGGGAATCCAGCCAAATCCACACCGCCGCCGCCCATAAGGTAAAATTACCAACTACAGTCATACTAGCTTGCAGCGTCACTAACCATTCTAAAGCTTGGGAGTTGTCGAAATAATGCCAGGTACAAGCACACATAGCACTCACCAAAGCTGGTAACATCCCAAAGGATAATCCCCACCAACGGCGATTACCAGTGAGTTCGCCATAAGTCCAGATTAACCAAATTGCGACAATCCACTCAATAACGCTAGAAACATGAATAATCCAAGTCGGAATTGAAAGAGGGTGCATAGAAATTCAAAATTCAAAATTCAAAATTCAAAGTTGTTGACTGTTGACTAGGTAAAAATTTTTCTCCTCTGCTTCCTCCGTTTCCTCTACTCCCTCTACTCCCTTGTCCATCTTCCCATAAGCCAATTCAACTTTTTGTAGCAAGATGGCTGACTTGTGATTAACTATTGGGAAAAAGCTGATAAAGTTAAATCCAACATCCACAATTTTTCATGGTGACGATGCGATCGCTCTTATCTGGATATTACGGCAAAGGTAACGGTGGTGATGAAGCTTTACTAGCGACACTGCTACAGATGCTACCACCTGATGTTACTCCTGTGGTGCTGTCTGGTAATCCAGAAGAAACACGCGATCGCTATCATGTAGAAGCATACAATCGGATGGCTCCCTTGGCTGTACTGCAAGCTTTACGTTCCTGTGATGCTTTCATTTGGGGTGGGGGAAGCTTAATCCAGGATGTTACTAGCACCATTAGCCCCTTTTATTATGGTGGGTTGATGGCATTAGCGCAAAGCATGGGCTTAAAAACTATCGCTTGGGCGCAAGGTATCGGCCCTTTGTTGCGTCCTCAAACACGCTTGTTAGCTAGACAAAATTTTGCAGGTTGTACCAAAGTTAGTGTACGCGATCGCGCCAGTGCGGCTTTATTATCTGAGTGGCAAATTCCTCATATCTTAGCACCTGATCCAGTTTGGGCTTTGGCAGCTCAACCAGTACCAGAACTAGAAAACTTACCCGCGCCCAGAGTTGCTGTCACCTTAAGAAAGCACCCCCAATTAACACCAGCCCGGTTAGCTAATTTAACTCATGCTTTAGTAGAATTCCAAAAAACCACACAGACTTTTATTCTCTTGCTGCCATTCCAAAAAAGCGAAGACTTAGAAATTGCTCAAACCATACAACCACACCTGACTGATGTTAGCCAAATATTGTGTCTAGAAGACCCACAACTTTTAAAGGGTGTGTTTCGTGGTGTAGAAATGGCTATTGGAATGCGGTTACACAGTTTAATTATGGCTGCTGCTGAAGGCTGTCGCTGTTTTGCTCTCAGTTATGATCCCAAAGTCAACCGTCTCATGGAAGATTTAGCCATACCTGGCTGGGATTTAGCAACTTTACCAGATGATACCAATTTAATTAGTCAAACTTGGATAGATCATTACACAAATGGTCAGCAGCTTTCAGCAGCAAAAATCCAATCTTTAGTAAATGCAGCGTTGACACATCATGAATTATTAACTCAAGCCCTCATTTAGAGGTTTTTAAGCTAATTCGGTAAATTGTCATCTATCTTTTAGATGATATTTTACTAATTTATCGTCTAATCTTATTTAATGTAATTCATATTACATTTTTGAGGAAAAAGTCTATTTTTGAGGAATCTTTTTTAGTAAGTATAATTTTTACATACAAAGATAGACAATATTACGGTTAATTTTCACCACAAATAAATATTAAAAAAGAATTAAGCAGTTTAAATATTTCATGTAGAAACCGGATTTAGTTCAGCAACAAATACAGTAAAGCATCAGGAAAAATTAGCAATTTCATTCCTGTACTATTGGCATGAATTATTGTCGAAATTGAATCATAAAAGTGAGATAGGGTTTAAAAATGAAAGAAATCCTTGCATTGATTACAACTAAAAAGCAAGAATTTGCCCAGTTACCCTTATTAAAATTCATGCAAGATCAAAGCATAGACCCTAGAAAAAGATTAGCCTGGGGTAAATGTGCTACACCTTTTATCATGGGTTTTTCAGACTTAAATAAATACGGATTTCGTGACTTAAACAGTAATGCTCCTATTCAGGTATTAATTAACAAACATACTGAACAAGATGATTATCACTGGCGATGGTTTTTATCGGATATAGAAAAACTTGGATTTGACTGCTCATTAAAATTCAGCGACACTGTAAAATTTTTATGGGGTGAAGAAACCAAAACCCCACGTTGGGTAATTAATCAGTTATTTCGTTATGCTTTAAATGCAGAACCACTACAAAAGCTACTGATTATTGAAGTTTTAGAGATAACGGGAAATATTGTCTTTGGGAATGCTGCACAAGTGGCTGAAGAATTGCAAGCAATTACAGGAAATAAATACCTGTTTTTTGGTTCATCCCATGAAAATGTAGAAGCTGATCATATCATTGATATAGAAAATTTTCTGCCAACTATCGAACTGACTGAAGAACAAAATCAAGAGGCTTTGAAGTTAGTAGAAAAAATCTTCGAGCTAATCACAGAATTAGTAAATGCTCTGTTTGTATATGCCACAAATTATGATGAGCAACAGGCATTTATGCAAGGCTGAAAAATTGATGATGCTGTCACCGTCGCTTAACTGAATTATTATCCAGGTGTAGCCCATCAAGATTACACCTTCCATAACAGATGTAATAGCAAGGGATTACAGCAAGTTATTACTTGAGAGTAATCTAAATTTCTGTGCCTGAATATAGCAGAATTATTATGTTTAGCATCTACCCCAATTTGCAAATCTAAGGAACAAAATCATGTCTAATATTCAAGAAGAAACCATTCAAATTTTTCACACTTGGACAGAAAACTTAGATATTTCTCACACTTGGACAGAAAACTTAGATATTTCTCACACTTGGACAGAAAACTTAGATATTTCCCACACTTGGACAGAAAACTTGGATATTTCCCATCCCGCTATGGATGCAGAAAAACCCTTAACTGCTAATGCTTAAAAGTTAAAATTGCATACTGAAATTTGATTATGGGTAGGTGCTATTTTCAGTATGCTTTTTTCATGCAGAAAACTCTAATTAATAGTTGTTTGATGATTATCAATAAATGTCAGGCGATGCACAGCCAACAACTTCAAACTAAGGATTTTAGCAACTGGCAAGCAATGCCCACCCTAGAAAAATTTCGCAAATAGAAACTTACGTATTATTCACAATTCCTCAGTCTTATGAATCATTATGATGTTGTAATTGTTGGTGGCGGCCCGGCTGGTAGCACAACCGGGAGTTTATTGAAGAAATATAATCCTCAACTGCGTGTATTGATTTTAGAAAAGGAAAAGTTTCCACGAGATCATGTAGGCGAAAGTCAGCTACCACAAATTGGTGAGATTCTCAATGAAATGGGATGTTGGGATAAAGTAGAAGCTGCTAATTTCCCGATTAAAGTCGGGGGTAACTATCGTTGGGGAAATGATCCAGAACCTTGGGAGTTTAACTTTTTGCGACTAGAGGAGTTTAAAGAAGAACCTCGTCCGGCTAAGTTTGCCGGACAACGCAAACAAACAGCTTTTCAAGTTGACCGTGCAGTTTATGATGAGATTTTACTACGTCACGCCGCAGAATTGGGGTGTGAAGTGCGGGAACAAACAGCAGTAGTGAAAGTAGAGACACAAGGCGATCGCCTCTGGCGGGGCTTTGCCCATCGCATCACAGCCTTACACTTAAATACTGGGGAACAAGTCACCGCAACTTACTATGTCGATGCTTCTGGCCATGTTGGCGTATTACGAAAGGCTTTAGGTGTAGAAACTGAATGTCCGACACAACTGCAAAACATCGCCATTTGGGACTATTGGCATAACGCCGAGTGGGCGGTAGAAATTGGTGTAGGCGGTACACGTGTCCAGGTAATGAGTTTAGCACACGGCTGGATTTGGTTTATCCCTCTAGGCCCAACCCGCACCAGTGTAGGTTTTATTTGTCCGGCTAGCTATTACAAACAAGCGAAAAAACCAGCCGCAGATATATATAATGAAGCACTGCAAGCCGAACCGCACATTGCTAAATTGCTTGCCAATGCTAGCAGAAGAGGTAAAATTGAGACTACCAAAGATTGGTCATTTTTCGCCCAGAGAACTACCGGAGAAAACTGGTTTTTAGTCGGAGAAGCCGCAGGTTTTGCTGATCCTATATTAGCTGCGGGGATGACTTTAACCCATGTTGGCGGTCGGGAACTAGCCTACACTATCTTGGCATTACATCAGGGCAAACATAACGCAGAATGGTTAAAAAACCAATACGACCAAAATCAACGCCGTCGAGTACAACAACATATTCGCTTTGCTGATTATTGGTACGCTGCCAATGGTCAATTTACCGATTTGCAAGCACATTGTCAAACCATAGCCAAAGAAGCCGGGTTAAATCTTAGTCCCACTGAAGCGTTTCGGTGGTTAGCACAAGGCGGTTTTACTAATGATATCCTTGGTCAAGCCGTGATTGGTGGCTTTGACTTAGGCGCAATGAAACAGATGGTACAGCGTTTTTCCCAAGAAGAATTACCTTGGGAAATTAGCGATAACAATGTGTTTGAGTTAAACCTAGAGAACAGCAAAGAGGAATGTGTGGCTGTCTACAACAATGGTGAGATTAGCCAAGTTAAATGTTACGTCCGAGAAAATGGCGATCGCTTGCCGATTACTGGTCTTTATGGTTTACTAATCGATATTCTCAGCCGTACCTCTGACATCGAACACATTTATCATTACTTAGTTAGTTTATTCAAGACGCGCTTTGCACCCGAACACCTCCGCGTCGCCATCCAGCATACAATGTTTTGTTTGGAAGTCATGACTTTGGAAGGTTGGGTAACAGCATCATTGAACCCCGATAAGCCGCCACTAAAAATTTCTATGCCCGTTGAAGGTGAACTACATTACACTAGGCGTAAATAGTTAATCATAAAATGTAGAGACGTTGTATGCAACGTCTCTACATTTTTAGGGTCAAGGTTTGCGTTAGATATCAAGTATCAACTCAAATCTAATTGGCATCAGTAATTGTATTAAAATCATTCAGAGGAATCTCAATAATAAACTCAGTTCCCTCACCAGGAGTAGAATTACAAATTAACTCACCTTTGTGCCTTTCTACAACAACTTGATAACTAATAGATAAACCTAAACCTGTACCACTACCTACAGGCTTAGTAGTAAAAAATGGGTCAAATATTTTTTGCTTGACTTTTGGTGACATACCACAACCATTATCAGCAATCTTAATTCGTACCTGCTGCGAATCTACTAATTCAGTAGAGATAATTATCTCTGGTTGATTAGATAGTTTAGTCTTTGGTTCTTGTGACTGTGAAATATTAACTTTTGACTCCTCCAGCGCATCAATTGCATTACTGATGATATTCATAAATACCTGATTCAGTTGACCAGCATAGCAATTAACTAATGGCAATTTAGCATATTGTTTTGTAACTAAAATTTCGGGAAAATTGCTTTTTTGTTTGAGTCGATGCTGTAAAATCATCAAAGTATTTTCAATACCCTCATGAATATCTACAGGTTTCATTTCTGCTTGATCCAAACGGGAAAAGTTGCGTAAACCAACAACAATATTACGAATTCGTGAACTGCCCATTTTCATGGAATCCAGAACTTTTGGTAAGTCTTCAGCCAGAAAATTTATATCAATTTCTGCTAATTTTTCCGCAATTACATGAGATGGTGAGGGGTATTCTTGTTGATAAATTTCCACCAAATCTAATAAATCTTGGACATAATGACTCGCATGATCAATATTACCATGAATGAAATTAATGGGGTTATTAATCTCATGGGCAATTCCCGCTACCATTTGTCCCAAAGAAGACATTTTTTCACTTTGGACTAAATAAGCTTGAGTACGTTGTAATTCCTCTAAAGTTTGTTGTAAATCTTGATTTTTTTCTTGGAGTTCTTGAGTTCTTTCAGCGACTTTTTTCTCTAGGTTATAGTTGTGTTCTTCTAAGCGTTGATTAGCGGTAGCTAAACTATCGTAGAGTATGGCATTTTCTAGAGAGATGGCGGCTTGGGTGGTGATAAGTTTGAGTAATTCCACGCGATCGCGCGTGAATGCTCCTGTGGTAAGATGATTATCTAGATACAGAATACCTAATAGCTTACCTTGATTAATAATCGGTATGCAGTAGAGGCTTTGAGGTTTTTGCTTGAGAATGTAGCGATCGCTTGCTAAAAATGCCACAGTTTTGGCATCATCACTCACAAAAATCTCCTTGGTGCGTTTAACATAATTAATCAAAGTCACAGGTATATCTTGACTATTTTCTAGACTGATTGATGGGAACTCAGTCAAAATAGCACCATCAGTTGCACTAGAACTAACGGCAGTAACTTTTAAATCACTATCACCCTCACTCAACAGCAAAACTGCTTTTGATGCGCCAGCATTTTCCATCACCACAGCCATTAAAGTAGAAAGTAACTGTTCTAGTTCAATCTCACCAGACAGTACCTGTGAAGCTTTAATCACAGTTCCTAAATCCAGCATATCGGAAATACTGGTGTTAGAACTGCTCAAGGTTTCTTGAGTGCTAGCTGTGCTGAGAGATTTCAGGATAGCAACTCGGCTTGGCTCTATAATTTCGCTGCTATGATTTTGTAATGTATCTGGTTGAGTAATCTGAGTCAGTAATTTGGGATAACGTTGTTCTAAATCTTTAACCTTAGCGACTGCACCCCAACGCTGATAAGCATGATAAGCATCAGTTAAATAAGTTTGTGCTATCTTTTGTTTACCCCAGCCTAGATAAAACTTCCCAGCTAATTCACAAGCTAATGCTTCTTCATGTAGATACTCATTTTCTTGAGCCAGCATCATGGCTTGCTCGTAATTATCTATAGCTGCTAAGTTATTACCTAAAACCCGATCATACTCCGCTTCTACTAAATAAAATTTATGTAGATAATTCATCGGTGCATAATCTGACCAATACTGTAACTTATCTTGATTAGTTTTTACCTTTGTTAAGATTTTTTCTCGTTCAGACTCAGAAGCATGAGGATGTATTGCTAGTCTGACTAAGGAATCATAAAAATGAAACTGGGGAAGAATTAAAGAACCAATTGCAGCGTGTAAATAATTTTCTAATTTTTCAATGTTCTCCTTTGCTTCATGGTAGTTAGCCATCAGATAGCAAAGTTGTGTCTTGCACATATATAAATTTAATAGTCCGATACCATCCTTACCAGCCAAATGATACTTAATGTCTCGTTGCTCATTGTATGCTTCCCCATTTAACCGATAACAATCTTCAGAATCGCTGAGTAAATTTAAAACAACTTGTCTATATAACTGATTCCAGTACAATACCCTTTCTTGCTTAATTTGGCGAATATAATGACTATGGCTAGCAATTTCTTGAGATAGTGTATTTAATTCTTTACCCAGAAAATATGCAGAACAAGAATAGTTCTGTACAGAGATAGCAGCAAATTCTAAATCTCCCATTTCTAAAGCATCATAATAATTGTCTACAAAAGATTGCAGTCGCGAATTATTATGTTCTTTCCAAGGGCTAATATGGTAATTATAGGCAGGGATAATCTTGACTTTAACAGCTTTATTATTAAATTTTTCACTCAGATTTAAAGCGAGTTTACCAAATTGATAACCAGAATTGATGTCTCCCAACATTCCAGTCAAAATAAAACCATAGATAACATACACAAATGCTGATAGGGGACAATTGCCATATTCTAGTGATAGATTAACTTGTTTATAACAAACTAAGGGCATCAATTGGGGTGCAGCTTGAAAGAAAAAAGTAAATGCACTAGATAAAATCCGCATGACAGCTAATGCTTTTGCATCTGTCATTATTGGCAAATTAATTAAATCTTCGATGTGTCTATTCGCAAAATTACTAATAGTTTTTTTCAATTCAAGCTCAAGCACTTCCTGGCTGGGGTTTTCTGGGAAAATTACATCTAATGACTTTAAAAAATCTAGAGCAGTATTAACAGATGCTAAAGCTTGATTTTGTGAGCCATAAGCTTGAATTTTAACTTCATAAACTTTAACTTTATCTAAAGCTGTATGAGCGTTTGCTAAAACTAAATTAGCTAATACTTCCATTTGCTCAAAGTTCCCAGCCAAGTATGATGTTTCGGCAGCAGTTTCATATAAAGCTAGGGTGAGTTGATAGTGAGTGTCCCAACTTTGACTAGATAGTAGTTGAATACCAGTATTTAAATAATTCAGAGCAGATGGATAAGCCGTTGATGTGAAAGCTTTACGTCCAGCAATCAAATTCATCTCGGCTAGTTGAATGCTATCGCTAGGCTCTATAATTAACTTGATTGCCATATTCAACTGATTGACAATCTCAAAAATATTGTCTTCTAGTTCAGTTGAGGGAGTATTACTTAAAAGTAATTTTCCGATTTGCAAATGGATTGATTGCTTTTGCTGTTCGGAAATTAAAGAATAGGCAGCTTGTTGAATACGATCATGGACAAATTGACATTGATGTGAATAATAACTAGAATTTGTAGATTCTTTTTTATCCAAACTGACTTTAATCAAATTTTTGGTAAACTTTTGATATTGCTCATCATTATCTGTTGCTTGTAATTGATAAACCTCAGCTTGTGGTAAAATGAGACCTTCTAAAATAGCAGCCCATAAATCTGCGGCGGTATCTGCCAGAGATTTTTCATAAACAATTGCCAGAGTGTTTAAATCAAATTTATTGCCAATACAAGCAGCTAATTGTAATACTTGCTGAGTAGTCCTCGGCAATTTGCTCAGTTGAATCTGCATAAATTCAACCACATCATCTGTGAGTTTCAATGCTTGGACTTTGGTAAGCTCACAATGCCAATAACCGAGATGAGAGTTAAATGAAATTATTTCTTCTTGATAAAGATATTTCAAAAATTGATGGGTAAAGAAAGGATTTCCTTGAGTTTTAGCAAAAACAATTTGGGTGAGAGAAATAGCAATATTTTCTGGACAATGTAATGTATCTGTAATCAGATTAGTTAAATCGGCAAATGTTAAAGCAGTTAAAATAATAGTTTCTAAGTTACCACCCAATTTAAGAATTTCGTTTATTACTAAATTTAATGGATGAGTCGGTGCAACCTCATGATTACGATAAGCACCAATTAACAATAGACCAGAGTGAACCTTTTCACCCTGTTGAAACTCAGACATCAACAATTGTAAAAACTTTAAAGAAGTAGCATCAGCCCACTGTAAATCATCTAAAAATAAAACTAAAGGACGCTCATTAGCAGTGAACACTTGAATAAATCGTTGGAACAACCAACTAAAGCGATTTTCTGCCGCACTACCCACCAACTCTGTCACCGTTGGCTGTGTACCCAAAATTAGTTCCAACTCTGGAATCACATCCATGATTACCTGGGCTTGTTCACCCAAAGCCAAGAGAATTTGAGTTTTCCACGCCTGAATTTGCTCATCAGACTCACTCAAAATCTGCTTCATTAAATCTCGAAATGCTTGTACAAATCCAAACAGAGGAATATCTCTCTGTAATTGGTCAAACTTACCTTGAATGAAATAACTGCGTTGGCGAACAATAGGTTTATGTACCTCACTCACCACAGCCGTTTTACCCACCCCAGAATGACCTGTAACTAACACCATTTCTATCGCGCCTTGGGTAACTCGCTCAAAAGCTGCTAGCAGGGTTGCTACTTCTTTTTCACGGCCATAGAGTTTTTCTGGAATGAGAAAGCGGTCAGAAATATCTTTTGTTGCTAAATCAAAGGGTGCGATATCTCCTGTAGTTAGCCACTGCTGTTGACAAATTTCTAAGTCATGTTTTATACCATAAGCACTCTGATAGCGGTCTTCGGCATTTTTTGCCATCAGTTTACTGACTATATGCCCTAAAATGGGCGGTATGTCTTTCCTTTTGTGTTCTGGCTGTGGTGGTTGTTTGGCAATATGACAGTAGACTAACTCTATTGGGTCATTGCTGGTAAACGGTAACTCTCCTGCCAGCAGTTCAAAAAATGTCACCCCCAAGGAATAAAAGTCACTGCGGTAGTCAATACCTCGGTTCATCCGTCCGGTTTGTTCAGGAGAGATGTATGCTAGTGTCCCCTCTAGGACGTTGGGATTTGTGAGTAGTTGCACTTCTCTGGGGAGTAAGCTGGCGATGCTGAAGTCTATCACTCTGACTTCTAGTGTGTTGGGGTTAATTAAGATGTTGGCGGGTTTGATGTCTTTGTGAATGATGCGTGCTTTGTGTAGTTCTTCGAGGGTAGACACTATATTGATAGCTATCGAGAAAAATTCCTCCAGGCTGATACTGTGTTGTTGTTTCCATGCTGCTAGGGAGACTCCGCCGATATCTTCCATAACTAAGGCGTAACTGTTTCCGTATTTTTCTAGGCTGATGGGTTTAATTATCCCTGGTATTTGCAGGTTTTTAGTAATAGTGTATTCATTGCCAAATTGGGCGATTTCGTTGAATGTGGGGTATTCATTCCGCATCAGTTTGATTACTACTGCTTTTTGCTCTTCTTCTCTGATGGCTCGATATACGATTGTTTTGCTACCTGTGTAAATTTGTTCTGTGATGCGATAACCAGGAATTGCAAAATTTGTATTGGATGAAACCGTCATAAAGATGTTTACTCACGCACTGATGTTTATGATGTATTATTCCCATTTGCTACCTGTGAACATCAGTAGAAATGTTCATCGGTATGGATTGAGTATAATTGCTATCAATACCATCAGGCGACATTATTTTAGGACTTACCCAAGTGTCAGATGACAAATGTCTGGTATGTCTTGTAGGGTGCATCAGACTGTTTAAATGCTGTCAATAAACTGATGTTTGATATCTGACGCACCTTACCAATATACCAGTTGCGTAAGTCTTGTATTTATATGATGAGTATAAGCATCATAAAGCATGAAATTATGTCATGGTTGTTTTAACCATGACAAGGCGTTTTAAGATACGCTAACAATCCCTGACCATTGAACTTTTTTCTGTTGTTCACGACGGTAGGAAAAGAAATGATCAGGAGTTTGGTAGGTACAATAGGGTGCGATCGCTATCTGCTCTACACTAATACCTATACTTTGCATTTGCAAAGTATTCACTCGTCGCACATCTAGTCTGACTCTCCCCGGTTCTGGGTCAGCTAATAATGGTGAATGGGGTAGCGCGTGTAATGTATTGACTATGTTTTGGTTGTCGTTATGTGATATAATTGTAGACCCAATTTCGGCGGCTACATCTACAGAAACTTGGTAAACCTCCCCAGTAATGGCTGGCCCCATTGCAATCCGCAAGTCAGCGAGATGACTACCTTGGGCTTGCATCCGGGCGATCGCCTGGGGGACAATTTTCTGGGCTGTACCTCTCCAACCTGCGTGGATTGCGGCTACCTGACCAGTTTTCACATCCCCAATCAAAACCGGTGTACAATCAGCACTGGCAACCCAAACCGCTTGTAAAGGTTGCTCACTCACTAAACCATCCGCCGCCGCTAAAGCATCTGCTGAATCTAGCTTGCTGTCTATTTCCGTCGGGGTGAGAACAGTATTGCCATGTACCTGTTTTAAGCGATATGCTGATGCTTCTGGGTGCAGCATCTTTGTTAATTCCTGGGGCGATCGCGGCCAAAACTGCTGGGTAAAAAAACCATGCCGCCAATTGCCTAAGAGACTACAAGTCAAATATGGTAGTCCCTGCCAATTATGCCATTGCCAAGTGTGCATCTTGAACCAAACCTAAACAGAAATTTACCAGCCAATCAATGCTAACTTGAACAACGGAATTTCAGTTAATGGCTGTGGAACTTAATCAGCAAAAATTACTAGCTGCGCTCACCGCCGAGCGTAAGTATGATTATTTACCATTTTCCCTACATATATTTAACAATGTGACATCAACAAACCTAGTAGCCTGGGACTTAATCAACCAAGGCGCAGGTGTAGGTACAGTAGTGATTGCGACAGAACAAACAGCCGGACGCGGACAGTGGGGCCGCCAGTGGGTATCCCAAACAGGCGGACTATATCTTTCTGTGGCGATTACTCCTAATTTAGCAGCTAACCTCAGCTATCAGCTAACTTTAGCCAGTGCTTGGGGTATCGCTGATCAATTGCGTGAATGTGGTATTGATATTGGAATTAAATGGCCTAATGATTTAGTCTTAGATGGTCGCAAATTAGGCGGCATTCTCACAGAAACTAAAGTCAACCAAGGTATGATTACACAAGCTGTAATTGGTGTGGGGATTAACTGGACTAATCCAGTACCAGAAACAGGAATCAATTTACAATCCTGGCAAGCTAATCAACCGCATCAGCCTATTTCCTGTCTGGAAATGCTAATTTGTCAGGTTTTGCTGGGGATAGAGTCCGGTATAACTTGCCTTTGCCAAGAAGGAGTAAGTATACTTTTGTCTCGCTATATAGAATTATTGGTGAACATGGGCGATCGCGTATACGTCAATAATCTTGCAGGAACTATCATTGGCGTAACGCCGCAAGGTGATTTAAGGGTGACTTTCGAGACAGAATCTATAAATGATATAAGAACACAAGAAATTTCTTTAGAACCCGGTAAGATTAGTTTGGGTTATCGTAAGTCTTAAGGTTCGTCTGAGGTTTGTTGATAATTTCGCTCTTTAATCAAAACAAACCACTAGCATCATCTTTTTAGGCAAATAAGACACAACTCAACTCAGAGAAAAAATGACGCAGCGCAATCACTCTGCCCATAATCAAAAAAAACCCCTAGCCTACACTCTACCAGCACAAGGTTTATGTTGGTTAAGTAGCGTTAGTTTCCTCAGTGGCGGCCTGGTGTTTGCCCAAACGGAAACATCGATAGATAACATCGTTCCTACTATTGAAAATTCCCAGCCCACAACCGGGGAAAATTCTGTAAAAAAAGATATTGTTATACCACCAGCATCTCAACCGCAGCCAAAAGTGTCTACAAGACAAGCCGAACTCAGGCAAAGGCTACGTAATTCTGGGGTTTCTCAAACACAAAAGCCAGTTAGATCATCTCAAGCTAAAATTGAGATTGAATCTAACAAGCCAGTTGTGAGCGTTAAAAAATCACAACCGCAAGTACAAACTACGCCCATGACTCCGGCGAAAAACTCACAGGTGAAACCCAAGCTAGAAGTAGCTAACCCTGTGAATGTCAAAAAGTCACCGCCGCAAGTACAAACTACACGGGTGAGTGCTACTGAAAACTCACAGGTGAAACCCAAGCTAGAAGTAGCTAACCCTGTGAATGCCAAAAAGTCACAACCGCAAGTAGAAACTACACGGGTGAGTGCGGCTCAAGATTCAGAGGTAACACCCCAGCTAGAAGTAACTACCCCGACTCGCTCTTTACCTGAGCAAAAGCCAACAGCTGCCCAACCATCCCAGAATTCGGATAGTAATAACAGCGTTAAAGTTGAGCAACCTAAGCGGGATTATAACAACGCTTATATTGACCCTAACGACTATAGTGCCGAGATAGGGACTTATCAAGCACCAAATTCTGTCATCCTCACAGAACGCTCTAGTGGGTGTCGCACAACTTTGGCTTCAGGGCAGAGGGTAGCCGGTAGCTTCTGCGCCAAACCACCAGCTGCTAGCCAAAGTGTTGCCAATTCCACGGGTAAATCAACCCCTACATGGCTCAAGAAAAGTGAAACTGCTAAGTTAGCTACTGTCTCACCAACTGTCTCTGTCTCCCCAGTACGCTCATCGGCTCAGGCTGAGAGTCCTAGGAGATGGCGGAGTTCAACGGTAGCGTCGGGTAGTGTGACTAAAACCTCATATAATCCTAACCGCTTTATTCCTCAGCCCAGCGAATTTGCTACCACCAAAGTTAATGCTACGCCCATTGCTCCCAGTGGTGGAACATTACCCCCACCAATGGCAGAAGGTAATTTTGCCCCGCGTGCTAGCACCGTAGCATACGATATACCCTTGGCATCAGTATTACCACAAATACCCTACACAGGTACGATCGCTTATCGTGGCGGTTCCGGGATGGTGTATCCCTTGGCTGTGGCTGCTCCGATTACTTCGTTATTTGGTTGGCGAATTCACCCGATTACAGGCGATCGCCGTTTCCATGCTGGTACTGACTTAGGTGCGCCTCTGGGTACACCCATTTTGGCAGCCGCTAAGGGTCAAGTACAAACGGCTGATTGGGTGGGTGGTTACGGTTTAACCGTCATCCTCAACCACGCTTCTGCTCAACAAACCCTCTACGGCCACATGTCAGAAATCTTTGTTCGTCCCGGACAGTGGGTAGAACCAGGCACAGTCATCGGTAGAGTAGGTAGTACAGGTAATTCTACAGGACCTCATCTGCACTTTGAAGTCCGTCATTTGACTCCAAACGGCTGGGTAGCAGTTGACCCTGGTGTACAGTTACAAGTCGCCCTCAGCCAGTTATTGCAAGGCGTACAAACAGCGCAAGCAATCCGAGAGTAAGGGAGTGGGGAGTAGGGGAGACAAATCAATTCAAAATTCACGCATACCCTACGGGAAGGCTTACGCCTACAAAATTCAAAATTAAATGAATTTTCCGCAGAATTTTTGACTTTTGACTTGTTTATACCCAGTCCCCAGTCCCCAATCCCCAGTCCCCAATTCCCAATCCCCAATCCCTACAAATATCCATGTTCTGCTAAAAATGCGGGTGTAACTTCACTCAGGCTGTTATCATCTGGGGTTGTGAGGTAGCTTTTGCCAGGGTGAAGCAATTTTTCAACGTATTTGCCGAGAATATCGCCTTCTAAATTTACCAAACTGCCAGATGCAAGATAGTGCAGATTGGTTTCAGCATAAGTAACCGGAATTACGGCCACGGTAAACTGAGATAATTCCGCTTCGTAAGCAGCTATTGTCAGACTAACGCCGTTGACAGCAATACTACCTTTGGGGACAATATAGCGGGCGATCGCCTCCGGTGCGATAAACGTCATTTCCCAAGAACTTTTAGTCTGTTGAGCTTCTACCAATCGACCTACACCGTCTACATGACCCATGACAAAATGACCGCCGACTTTTCCACCTACCCGTAACGAGGTTTCGAGATTCACGTATCCCTGTTGTGCTTGCTCTGTTCCTAGAGTTGTGCGGCGTAAAGTTTCCGGTGAAGCTGAGGCAATAAACCCATTTTTTAAAATTTCTTCCACTGTTAGGCAAACACCGTCTACGGCAACACTATCACCATAAGCCAAATCCTCCATAATTAATGATGACTGACTCACGCAAGTAATTTGCCAAGAATCTCCCCCTAGGGGCTTGATTGTTCCTAATGCTTGGATTAATCCTGTAAACACGGCTTTTTTTTGAAACTAACTCTATTTATTGCCTAAAAATGCCGAAAAACAACTGGTAATTCTGACAAAAATGCCGGAAATTATGAGTATATTTTCTGACTGTTTTTATTATAAGTTTATTAACACAATGGCATCCCGCACAAGGCATACTTGGTTAAGAAGGTTGTTGTCGATCAAGACCAATTTGACTTACTCTGGTGTTCACAACCAGTTGGGAGTTTAATAGAGGCAATTATAGAGAACAATGCCTATGTTTATTTCTCCTTCTACTTACCCAACCGAGGGTAAAATTTATCACTTAAGATTAAGCGAACCCATGATTTTAGAGGCATAGCCAATGATTGAAATGAAAGTCGCTGGTATAGCATTAGATGCCATCACCCGCAGTCCGATAATACTCTTAAAAGATGCCTCAGATCGGCGGGCTTTGCCAATTTATATTGGACAAGAACAAGCTAGGGCAATTATGGGCGCGTTGGAGAATCAAAAGCCTCCTCGACCATTAACCCACGACCTGATTGTGAATATTCTGGAAGCATGGAATATGACTTTAGAAAAAGTCATCATTCATTCTTTGCAGAAAGATACATTTTATGCGGCGTTGATTGTCCAGCAAGGCGAAGTCAAAAAAGAAATTGATGCACGTCCTAGCGATGCGATCGCAGTTGCTTTGCGTACAAATTCCCCAATTTGGGTAATGGAAGAAGTGATTGCAGATGCTTCTATTCCTGTTGATCGTGACGCTGATGAAGCAGAACAACAAGCTTTCCGGGAATTTGTCTCAAATCTTCGTCCTGAAGATTTGATCAAGCGTTTTGATAATGGTGACAGTTAAAAAAGTGCTAAGTATTAAGTGTTGAGTGTTGACTGTTGACTGTTAACGGTTAACAGTTAACAGTGAACGTTCAGGAACTTTAAGCGAAATAATTTATTTTTTAGAGTTCCCTTACTCGCAACTAAACTTATGCAGTATCGACGCTTTGGGAAAACAAATCTACACCTTTCGGTTTTTTCTTTAGGAACAATGCGCTACCTAGCTGATGCTGAAAATGTTCAGCAGACTATCAACAAAGCCATAGCGCAGGGAATCAATCATATAGAAACAGCCAGAGGATACGGTAAAAGTGAGGAGTATCTCGGTAAAGTCATTAAAAGTGGTTTGTCAGTACCTCGTTCCCAACTGTACATCACTACCAAAATCCCACCTACAGCTGATGCTGATAGTATGCGTCGGTATATCCATGAATCCCTAGAAAGATTAAATACAGATTATTTAGATTGTCTGGGAATTCATGGCTTAAACACTTGGGAACATCTAGAGTTGGTACAAGCCAAAGGTGGCTGTATGAAAGCCGTCGCAGAAGCGATTACCGATGGTCGAGTCAGACACGTTGGCTTTTCCTCCCACGGTGCATTAGAATTAATACAAGCAGCTATAAATACAGATTTATTTGAATTTGTCAATCTGCATTATTACTATTTTTTTCAAAGAAACGCGCCAGCAATTCAGTTAGCGACTGAAAAAGACATGGGCGTTTTTATTATTTCCCCAGCCGATAAGGGAGGAAAACTCTACACACCTCCCGAAACCCTTAAAGATTTATGTCAGCCATTTTCACCTTTAGAATTAAACTATCGATTTTTACTGAGTGATCAACGCATTACTACCTTAAGTGTAGGGCCAGCCAACCCAGAAGAATTAACAGAACCTTTAAAAGTTGCTGATAGCATTAGTGAGTTAACATCAGCAGAAAATTTAATTTTTGAACGCTTAGAAATCCATCAAAAAACAGTTTTAGAAACTGATAAGTGTAGCCAATGCTATGCTTGTTTACCTTGCCCAGAAAAGATTCATATTCCAGAGGTTTTACGCTTACGTAATTTAGCTGTGGCTTACGATATGACAGATTACGGGCAGTATCGTTATGGAATGTTTGAAAATGCTGGTCATTGGTTTCCTGGAATGAAAGCCAACCGTTGCACAGAATGCGGTGATTGTTTACCTCTTTGTCCCGAAAAGTTAGATATTCCGGCTTTATTAGCTGATGCTCACAATCGATTAAATGGTAAAGCTGGTAGAAGATTGTGGGGATAAATAAGTAGAACAGCGTAAATAATTAAAGGTTTGTAGTAAGGACTTCAGTCCTTATTTTAGGACTAAAGTCCTTACTACGAACTCGATTTTTATAAGTTTGCATTACTGAACATAGTTATATTTATTCCCGCCGACTTACTTAAGCAATCAAAATTACCAAAAATTACCCATAGACAGCAGTAGCATATCTTGCCAAACAATTGCGTTAAACTATTTCGTAAGATGATGAAAATCTCTTGAGGCTGTCGCTAATTAATAAAACTATGGCAATCACTCAACAGCGATACTACACCCCAGAGGAATATTTAGCACTAGAAGAAACGGCTGAGTACAAAAGTGAATATATTGAGGGGAAAATCATTCCAATCGCGGGTGGAACAGTAAATCATAACCAAATAGCACTCAATTTCAGCACTGAGTTGAATTACGCTTTCAAAAAGCAAAACTATCGAGTTTATATGGGTGATGTTCGTCTATGGATACCCCAAAAGCGCATCTACACATATCCAGATGTGATGATTGTGGCTGGTGAGCCGGAATTTCTTAACAACCGTACAGATATAATTTTAAATCCCCAGGTAATAGTTGAGGTGTTATCAAAATCGACTCAAGGCTATGACAGGGAAGATAAATTTCAGGCTTATCGGACAATTTCTAGCTTACAAGAATATTTGTTAATTAATCAACACCAGGTTTATGTGGAACAGGTTTCTAAAACTGGGAAAAAGCAATGGAATTTGCACGAATATAATCAAGAGGATGAGCAAATATCGCTGGTAAGTTTACCTTTTGATATTAGTTTACAAGATTTATATAATAAGGTGAAGTTTGAGGTTATGGAAGGGGAAGGGGAAATTGATAATTTAGATTAGTTGGGTGTACCCAAGGTTTAATTTTTAAACGCAGAGGAACGCGGAGGGAAACGCGGAGGTACGCGGAGGTTTCAGAAAGGTCTGCTGGTTGGGGTGACAAATAGGTGTAGAATATTTATTGATTAGATGTAGGTGTTAATTACGATAAAAGAAAAGTTTGCTATGCGCTTTTTTTGAGGAATTTGGGCAAAGAAATACTGAAGTTTTATAAGATGAAAAATTGCCAATATTATTTTTGGTTATTGGGGGCGATCGCACTCGGTTCTGTTTTGCGTTTTTGGCATTTAGATTTAAAACCTCTGTGGATGGATGAGGTGATTACTGCTATCTTTAGTTTAGGTAAAAATTATCAGGATTTGCCTTTAGATGTGGTTTTTCCTCTGCATCAGGTACATGAAATTTTTACTTTTAAGTCTGGGGTTAGTTGTCGAGAAATCGCTGATAATCTTGCTAGTCAATCTACCCATCCGCCTTTATTTTTTTGTGGGATGTATGGCTGGTTGGCTTGGTTGACTCCTTTGGGTAATGATTGGGTGACAAAATTGCGATCGCTACCTGCTTTGTTTGGTATTGGTGCTATTTTAGCTATTTACGGTGTCAATTGTATCGCCTTTTCACCCACATCAGGAATTTTAGCCGCTTTTCTGATGGCGGTTTCTCCCTTCGCTGTCTATCTTTCTCAAGAAGCACGACACTATACCTTCCCCATGTTCCTGATTACTCTATCATTGTTGGGATTTATGCAAATTCAGCAAGATATTGTTAAAGGACGCATGAGATTTTGGGTTTGGTGTTTATGGGTTTTTATTAATATTATTGGTTTTTATGTTCACTATTTCTTTATTCTAGCTTTTATCGCGGAAATTGCTACTTTACTGATAGTTATTTATTGGGATAAATCTCAGTTAGTTAGTAAGCGTCAAGTTTGGCTAGCTCTAATTATATCTACTGCTAGTGTAATTATATGTTTTCTACCTTGGATATTGATAACTCTTAGCCACGCTCAACGCTCAGAAACTAATTGGCTACCTAGCACAATCATTATTGCACCTTTTTATCAAACTCTGATTAACTGGATGTTGATGATTATAGCTTTACCTGTAGAAAATCAATCATTAATAATTACTATTGTTTCTGGGTTATTAATGTTGAGTTTCACTATTTGGGCTGGAAGCATAATTCTTAAAGGGTTAAAGCAATTATGCTTACAAGATACAACCCGGTTGGCGACATTAACCCTAATAATTTTCACTGCGTTGGTATTATTACAGTGCTTCACTATTGCTTATGTAGTTGGTAAAGATATTACTGCTATTCCCCGTTATAGTTTTGTCTACTATCCTAGTTTTTGCGCCCTTTTAGCAGCTAGCATAGTTAAAATTCCACCAGTCAAAATTCACCAACAAAAAATTATATTAATTTTTATATTAGTTGGTTTATTAAGTAGTATTTTTGTTGTGTTTAATTTGATGTTTCAAAAGCCATTTCAGCCGGAAAAAGTGGCAGAACATATCAATTTTGAACCATCTATACCTGTGATGTTAGTAGTCACTTATGAAAATTATCAAGATGTGGCTTTAGGGCTGAGTTTTGCTTTAAGACTAGAACAAATCAGAAATCAAAAATCTGAGTTTGATAGTTTTGCAGCTTTAAATAGAACCCCTGATTTTTCTGTTGTTTGGGAAAAACTTTCACAACTGTCTACATCCGTTACATCTCGCCTAAATTTATGGATTGTCGCCCCTGGTTTGAGACGAAGGGATTATCCTGAAATGTTGGCGTTATCTGAGCAAATCAATTGTATCATTGACCCCAAACAACACTACCGCATCGGAATTCCTTATCAGCTTTACCGATGCGGTAAGTAATTATTTGGGCATTGGGCATTGTGCATTGGATTTTCCCCTCTCCAAACCTCTCCCCTGCAACTGTAGAGAAGTTGCATGCAACGTCTCTACATATTCCCCCTCCCTATTCCCTCATTTACTCGTCAATTTGCCAGGAATCTTTAGTTACTTCTTCATCTAAGATTCTGCGAGGACGAACTATGATCATTACTTTTCCTAAGATGGGAAATTCTGGTTCTGTTTCAAACCACTGAAAATCTAATTCGCCATCTTGATCAATTACAAAGTAACTAAAGTCATTCCATTGACGCTGGGAACGATCTACAACTACTAAGACAGGCTCAGTTTGGGTTTGTGTCTGACTCGGAAAGCGATCGCTAGTCGTTAAAATCCCCACAGGATCTTCTGCACTCAACAACACTTGCCAACCCGGTAAGGCTACCCAAGCTTGTTCACCGGCAAATTTGACTATGCGAAATGGTTCAATTTCTTCTATCAAAGGTACTGCTTTGAGTTCTTGGGGTGTTAAAGGTAACTCACCCACCACCGGAACAATGCGGGGTAGTTCTTCTTCAGAATCAAAGCGATAAAAGGGAGCAATGGGTGCAGGACGTTGGGAAACAACGGTAAAATCTGTCAGCAACTGTTCTATTTGTTGCCTAGCAGTTTGTGTATGGGCAAAGCGTAAACCTTTGGCAATTAAACGCGATCGCTCTTGTAAATCTGTCTTTTGCCGTGCTAATTTCCAAGCTTGATAAGCTACTGCGTCCCCTGGATGCTGAGAAAATCCTGTGGGTAAAGTGCGGAAGCGAGAAAAATCTTTGACAGCTTTGGCGACTTCCCGCGCTTCATCTACATCTAGTTTATGTTGAAAAGTCAACTCCGCCGCCGCCGCCCGTTCTTCGTGGGTGAGTAACCGCAATTCATATAAAATATCGCTACCACGCACAGCATAGTGCGATCGCGTCGCTTCTGATGCGCCGGCTTTTTCTAGGGAACTATATACTTGTGCGCCAACAATCACCTGATTTTGTTGAATTGGCTCAAATCCCGTGGCTTCAAAAATTTCTTGAGGATTGTAACCGCTTTTTTGCAAAGTAGCGATCGCCAATCCCCACTCCACCCAATTACCTTGTTTTTGTCTTAACTTTCTTAGTAACTCTTGTGTTGCATCATCAGACGCATTCTCAGTATTGGGAGCGTTGGGTGGTAAGTCAGTCATAATCTTCAAATATCAGCTTCTACTTGAGAGGCAAGTTTTATTGTAATCTTTTACAGCGAAATAGCTCTACCCTCTACCGCTAGAGAAAATTTTAGGTTATGAATATTACTCATTAGTATCACCGCAATCCTATCAGTACATTCCCGCAAGGCTTGACAGTAATAATCTACTAAGCTGGTAAGAAATATATAAATAATTGTTACAGGCAATCTCTTATGGCTCATACCATTTCCGACATCCAGACAACTCGCCGTCAAATATCAACTTTAGAAAGACAAAAAAAACTCAAAATCTTGGTAGTTGACGATGAGCCAGATAATCTTGACTTGCTTTATCGCACGTTTCGCCGGGATTTTCAAGTCCTCAAAGCTGATAGTGGCATGAATGCCTTGGAAGTCTTGGCTGTGGAAGGGGAAGTAGCAGTCATTATCTCTGATCAACGGATGCCAGAAATGAAAGGTACGGAATTTCTCAGTAAGACTGTACCCCAGTTTCCCGATACGGTGAGGATAATTCTCACAGGATTTACTGACATCGAAGACTTGGTAGAAGCCATTAACGCCGGGCAAGTTTATAAATATATTACAAAGCCTTGGGATCCTGCTGAACTTAAGGCAGTTGTGCAACGCGCCGCAGAAACTTATGATTTACTTAAGCAAAGAACTGAGGAATTACGCCGCGCCAATGCTCAAATGTCACTGTTGACTGTTTTGGTACAGGTAACTCAAGCATCCCAAAGTTTAGAAGCAACCCTGACACCAATTGCCACAGCATTTAATCAAAGTTTTGCAGCTGATACCTGTATTTTGCAGCTAGTTGCAGGTAACGCACTGACTGCAACTCAAGGTAGTTACAGTGAACAAGGTACTGTAGAGAATTGGTTAGAGCAAGATCCACTGACGCAAGCAGCAATAGCCACCAATCAAATTCAAGTTTCTTTAAATGTCCCGAAAGACGCTCAATTGGCTGATGTGGCTCATTACCAAGCAAGTGGTATCCAAGCTCATGTAGTTATTCCTGTCACCTATCGGGATGATATTTTAGGGGTGTTGTCCCTGCAATGGCAAGAACCAATCTGCTTACGCGAAGATGAATTAAACCTGATTCATTTATCAGCGCAATTGGTAGCGATCGCCCTAGCCAGTAGTCACCCTTATCAAATAAAATAGTCAACCGTCCATAGTCAACAGTCCACAGTTAATAATTAAATAGCTAACGACCAGTGACTAATGACTAATGACTAACGATATTCGTGCCATTTTTGACCGTATTGCCCCTGTTTACGACCAATTCAACGATTGGTTAAGTTTAGGACAACACCGGATATGGAAAGAAATGGCGATTAAATGGAGTGCGGCTAAACCAGGAGATACCTGCCTAGATTTATGTTGTGGTAGTGGTGATTTAGCCTTCAGTTTAGCCAGACGTGTCAAAACCGGCAAAGTCTACGGGGTGGACTTTTCACCCCGGCTGCTAGCAATGGCTCAAGAACGTTCTCAAACCCATTACCCTCAATTTGACATCTCTTGGGTAGAAGCAGATGTACTAAATTTACCTTTTGATAACAATCAATTTGAGGCGGTGACAATGGGTTACGGTTTAAGAAATGTTACAGATATTCGCCGTAGCCTCGAAGAAATACACCGAGTCCTCAAGCCAGGTGCTAAAGCCGCAATTTTAGACTTTCATCGCCCCAAAAACCAGCAATTTCGCGCTTTTCAGCAGTGGTATTTAGATAATATAGTTGTGCCTATGGCCGAGCGCATGGGGATGAAGGAAGAGTACGCCTACATCACTCCCAGTTTAGATCGCTTTCCTCAAGGACAAGAACAAGTAGAATTAGCCCATCAAGTCGGTTTCGTCTCTGCCACACACTACCCCATTGCAAACGGTATGATGGGAGTATTGGTAGTTAGTCGGTAATCGGTAATTGGGCATTGGGCATTGGCAATAGACAAAGGAGACAAGGGAGACAAGGGAGACAAGGGAAAAATTTTACCCCAGTCCCCATTTCCCAAAAATTCTTTAATTTTGAATTTTGTACGCCTTTGGCGTTCCCGCAGGGTATGCGTGAATTTTGAATTAATTTGTCCCCAATCCCCAATCCCCAATCCCCATTATTAATCCAAAAAAAACTGTGGATTGGTCTCATCTTTTATTGTATGTATCTCCCCCTATACTGGGTGGAATTATTGGCTATTTCACCAATGATATAGCCATCAAAATGTTATTTCGTCCCTACCGAGCAATTTATATTGCTGGGCGGAGATTGCCATTCACCCCTGGCTTGATTCCTCGCAACCAGGAACGTTTGGCGAAGAATATTTCTAGTACAATCATGGGGTCACTATTGACACCAGATGAACTGCAAAAACTGGCGCGCAGGTTATTACAAACCGAACGGGTACAGTCAGCAATTCTCTGGTTGTTACGGCTAGCCATTGACCAAATTAAAACAGATAAAAACCAAAAAAGCACCAAAATTGTCGCCGGGATTCTGCGTGATTTGTTAGGGGAATCCTTACCGCGACTTTTGAAAGTTTTGGCAAGACAAGAAGACTTTTTAGAAGCACAAATTAATCAGATTTTTGACCAGATATTACTAGATTTACAACTGAGTGAAGAACAAGCCACACGCTTGGCTGATTGGTTTTTAGAAGTAGTTTTACCGCCAGATACTTTACGTCAAACAATTGTAGACTTTTTAACGGATAACACAATTCAAATTGTTGACGAAACCTTTCGCGAAAAAACCAGTGGTACTTATTGGGTAGTAGCAAATCTGTTTGGTTTGCGGAACACACTCACCAGGCTGAGAACTTTTTGCTTAGATGAAAAAGAATTAACTAATGCCCGGTTACAGGAATTAATTAAAGATTTGCAGTTGCGCGATCGCCTCAAGAAAATTTTGCAAAACTTATCACTGCAAAATTTACCAGTTGGTACAGTTCGTCAACTGCGAAAAACTACACGCGAAACCGTCCGCCAGTATATTCAAACCAGTGGCGGCGATTTACTACACAACTTAACTGAGTCTGTTAATTGGGATAATATCGCTAAACTACTCCTAAATCGCCTGAGAAATTCCCCGGCACTGATAAACTCTTTAGAAGTTGTCAGTAAAGAATTAGCACTGATTTTAGAGCGATATTTAGAAAAGGATTTAGAAGCTATTGTAGCCCAGGTAATTCCGATTTTATCTATTGATCAAGTAATTGTTGACCGTGTAAAATCAACATCGCCGGCTGATTTAGAAGCGGCAATTGAGGGAATTGTGAAAAATGAATTACAGGCAATTGTCACCTTGGGGGGAATATTAGGTTTTATTGTCGGTTTATTCCAAACAGGTTTCTTATTTTTTACTCAACAGTGGTAAGTAGTTACACAGCAAATTTTTGTAGGGTGGGCATGGCTTGCAAGTTGCTCAACACCTTAATTTTAGGTTGTTGGGTGTGCATCGCCTATTCTCATTGAGAATGGTGCAAGTTAGGAGTTTATTGTTTGAGAGAGTAGGAATTAGCCGTAACGCACCAATAAATAAATACGGTGCATGACGCGCTGCTTTAACGCACCCTACAATTTAAGGTTTACTTGCTAAATCATCTCTTAACAGAATGAAATCTATTTTTCATGATGGAATTAATAGCTGTGTAATTTGTTCTATAATCTGGCAGTATTTCTTGAGCCTGTTTATAAACAAAACTACTGCTAGGAATCGCTTCTAATAGGTTAATTGATTTCTGCAATTTATCTCTTGATTGTTGCCACGCTAATAAAGAATTAGACGAAGTTTCCATAAAGAAATTAGCTTCAGTGGCTAACTTTTTTGCTTTTTCTAAGTTGGCTACAGCTTGCTTTTCCTTGGCGGCTCTTTTTTCGATGGTACGATAATTGAGACGATAAATAATTAGTCTTTCTTGGGCTTGTGCAAATACAGATGTGCCTTCAGGAACACTTTCTAAGAGTGTAGTTGCCTGTTGCCATTTAGATGCTGCTTGTTGCCAAACTGTGAGAGGATGAGGGGGTTTTTGAACTAGAGAAGAAGCTTCCATCCCCAGTTTTAAAGCAGATTTAAAGTTGCTGACAGCGATACTTTCTTGATTGAGATTGAGACTCAATGCTTGATTGTGGATAAATTTATCTTGGATGAGCCAACCACCAACGCCTAAGACAGCCAAACTACAAGCCATCACCAGAATTTTATTAACCATCGCTGCTGCAAAATTATCCTTTCTGCTTTTTGTGCGATAATTGATAACTCTTGATTGCTGGTTTTTAGGCTGCTGCTTTGTCTTCTGACTCTCTTTTATTTGCGCCGCAAGTTCAGCAATTTTCTGTTGCAATTTTTCACAATCATTGAGAATATCTGTCAATTCACTAAATTGATGTTTACTAGAAATAATTAATTCATGAGCATCATCTAACCATTCTATGGCAAAGCCTGATTGACCACAGAATGATGATAATGCTAGCATTATGGTTAAAAAGTTGTGACTATTTTTAATAGTGTCAACAACATAATCAAGTCGCTTTTTTACTTGGGATAATTCTTCATTAAGATGATTAACCTGTTGCTTTAACAAGGGTTTATTGCTGGATATATGATTTACTGTCTCTTGAATTTGAATTAATAAACTGGGATGTTGAATGTTGAAATTAATTTGTTGCACTAAATCAGCATCACCTAAAATATCTGCGGCGATCGCCTGTAACAAATCACCCCATTCCAACCAAGAATTTATTTTTGATTTTAGATGAAATAAAGAGATTTCTGTGGCGGGATTGCCAAACTTTTCGGCAATTAAGTTAGGGTTGCCAGTAATAGCAGGATTGACTGCTAAAATACTGGGTATCATCAACCCTGTCATTTGATGCTGTGCAGGTAGCGTCTTGATAGCAACACTTTTACTAGCTACAAGACTAAAATTTTGAGTAATCGCTTGTTGAATTTGTCGTAGTTGTTCCTGAGCATTATTGATCAGGATAACCTGTTGCATAATTTCTTGAGAAGTGCCAATAGTCAGTTTGAGATTATAAACAATTGTTGGCAGTTGATTAATCAATTTTTCTAAGTCAGACATAAATATCTCGTGAGGATTTAGCGAAAGTTTATGTAATTAACTGGAAAATACAGGGGCTGAGGCTAGAAACTAGATAAGAGAGATTTTCCAGGCTAGGTTGAGAGAAAGACAGATTGAGAAAGCAAACCTGTTATTAATATTCACAAATGACTTGAGAAAACCGGAAAACGCCTGTGTTATAGATAACTTACCCGTGAAAGTCCAAAAAATCACAGCCAGGAAGTCATAAATCAAGCAAACAACAGATTTATAGTTCCCGGACACTTTGCTAAAGTAACAAGTCCTATTTTTCAGAAAATGGGACATGGGTAACAGATATCGGGAAATTACCTTGTCTTCAATCCCCAAACCTTATGAATGAAACTGATTTAGCTTTTACCCCTGCCTTAGAGTTGGCGCAATTAATTCGTCGCCGGGAAATCTCACCGTTAGAATTGGTGGAAATATATTTAAACCGGATTGAGCGTTTAAATCCGCAGTTAGGCAGTTATTTTACAGTTGCAGCAGATTTAGCACTTGCAGATGCTACAGCCAAAACAGAATTACTCACAACGGCGACTGAACTACCACCATTTTTTGGTGTACCAATTTCGGTTAAAGACCTCAACGCTGTAGCGGGTATAACTTGTACCTATGGGAGTCCGGCGTTATTGAACAACATCCCAGACTGTGATGATGGAGTTGTCACACGCATCAAACAAGCTGGATTTATTATTCTCGGTAAAACAGCCACCTCCGAACTAGGTTCATTTCCTTACACAGAACCAACGGGATTTCCCCCAGCCAGAAATCCTTGGAATTTAGAATACACCCCAGGTGGTTCTAGTGGTGGTGCAGCTGCGGCAGTCGCCGCCGGATTATGTGCGATCGCCCAAGGTTCGGACGGTGGTGGTTCAATTCGGGGGCCTGCGGCTTGTTGTGGATTGGTGGGCATTAAGCCATCACGAGGCAGAGTCAGTGACGCACCAGTAGGCGATCGCCTCGCCGGAATTGCTGCCAATGGCCCGATTGCCCGTACTGTTGCTGATGCGGCTGCTATGTTAGACAGTATCTCTGGCTACATCACAGGTGATCCCTACTGGCTACCCAATCCAGAACCGTCATTTTTAACAGCTGCACAAACCCCACCAAATAGTTTGCGAGTTGCCTTTGCTACCGATATACCCCCCTTGGGTCAAGCAGATGCTAACTGTCAGCAAGCTGTTTTGCATACAGTGAAGTTACTAGAAGCGAATGGTCATCAAGTTACAGAAACAAGTCTTGATTTTAGTGCGTTAGTCGAACCATTTCAAATTGTCTGGCAATCTGGAATAGCTGGTTCTGGTATCCCACCAGAGGTATTACAGCCTGTGAACCGTTGGCTATTGGCGCGGGTGGGTAGCGTGGGTGAATACGTCCAAGCAGTGTATAAAATGCAGATAGTTGCTCGGCAAATCTTAGCATTTTTTGATACTGTGGATGTGTTAGTATTACCCGTATATTTACACTCACCGATTCGAGTCGGGGAATGGGCTAATTTAAGTCCTGAAGATACATTCCAACAAATTATTAATTGGGTTGCTCCTTGTCCACCAGCCAACGCTACCGGACAACCAGCGATCGCTTTACCTGTAGGTTTTGATAGCAACGGTTTACCCATGAGTGTACAGCTAATTGGTAAACCCGCCGCAGAAGCCACCATCATCAGCCTCGCCGCCCAGCTAGAAGCCGCTAACCCTTGGATTTATCGCCGTCCAGCCTTGTCCTGATTTAAACACCAATCCCCATAGGTGGGCAATCCTCATAATTTGCTTAAAAGCTTATTTTTAGCTTGTCGGCATTGCCCACCTGATGATGATTGAGTGCAATATATAGTATTGTAATATACTAAAAATACTAATATTACTTAATTTTACAAGTTTTGATTAAAAAAGTTGGATTACTACCCATACTTGTGAACTATAAGCTAGTTAAAGCTTGTTTATATTTTTTGAGTAGTTGAGTGTTAATCGTGACGTATTTGCCACGAATATCCCAGTTTTGGCTTGATTTGGTCTTGATTTTTGTTTAAGTCCCGTTAACTTGTGCATCTTTCCACATTAAGGGTAGATGGCTGACCTGGATGAATTTTACGCAGTCTATGTTAAAAATACTCAAATATCTTAGTATCTGTTTCATTACTACCTGTTTGCTATTCGCTTGTCATGCTTCGACACCAACGAAACTCAAACACCCTCCCTTGAAAATACTAGCTGGATATTTTGTTGGGGAGTATCCAGCCATCATTGCTCAAGAAAAAGGATTCTTCAAAGCCCAAGGCGTAGATGTGGAACTAATTCATAAACAGGATATACAATTGATACAAGCAAATGCCAGTGCGGGTAAGTATGATGGGGGTATAGCTTCTTTGGGAAGTTTTATCATGTTGAGTGCCACAGATCCAGAGATACAAGCCGTGATGGTTGTAAATGAATCAACAGGAGCAGATGTAGTAGTCGCCCAATCAGAAGTTAAAACCATTGCTGACTTGAAAGGTAAAAAGCTGGGTGCAAATCTAGGCGGTTTTAGCGAAGTTTTCGTGACTGAGATGTTGAAAAAAGCTAACTTAACCAGCGACGATGTGAACTTGGTTAAATTAGAGGCTTCAGAAATTCCTCAAAGTCTCAAAAATAATGTTATTCAAGCCGGACACACTTGGCAACCGCATCTTTCTGAAGCTGTGAAATCAGGGGGACGTATTTTATTTACCAGCAAACAAACCCCTGGCTTGATTTTAGATGTGATTGGCTTTCGCAAAGAGATAACCCGCGCTCGCCCCGAAGATGTTCGTGCATTTGTGCGGGCATGGCTGCAAGCAGTAAACTACTGGAAAGCAAATATTCAGGAAGGAAACGCTATCATCAGCAAAGTGTTAAAAATTCCTAGCAATACAATCTCTCTGGAGGGTATAAACCTCACTAATTTAGCAGAAAATCAAAAATTCTTTCAATCTAGTAACCCTAACTCCGTCTACAAAACGGCCAAGATATATGCAGACTTTTTTATTCGCGCTGGAAACATAACGCGCCTTCCTGAGTTAGAAAGTTTGTTCAATTCTTCTTTCTTGAACCCTCCCTCCTAGTATAAAGTTATGCAGCAGACTTTTTTGGGTGGAATTCGTAGCAAGTTGATCGCCTCATTTCTAATTGTTGCTTTAATTCCGTTGCTGTTATTGGCATCTATTAACAAACAGACAACAGAAAACGCACTTACTAAAAATGCAAAACAGGCTTTATCTGCGGCGGCTAAGGAAACAACTAACAAAATAGATGCTTTTATTGATGCCAATCTCAATGCTGTGCGCGTAGAGGCAATTTTACCAGGTTTGGCACGTTACCTTAGCCTCACTCCACAACAGCGAAATGATAGCCCCGAAATGCAATTTGCAACACAAACATTAAGCCGTCTTAGTCGCAAAGATATGCTCAACATTCTCTCATACTCCTTGCTCGATTTAAACGGGAAAAATGTATTGGATACAGAGAAATCGAATATTGGCAAAGACGAATCAGCCGCAGATTATTTTCAACAACCACTGCAAACAGGCTTATCTTTTGTTTCTAGCATGAAGCTATCGTCAACAATTCCTGATCTGGTTACTCTCTTTTTTAGTAGTCCAGTTCGCAATGCCAAGGGCGATATATTGGGTATATTGCGAGTTTCCTATAATGCTACTGTTGTGCAGCAATTAGTAACTAGAGAAACTGAAAAGGTTGGGACTAAATCCTTTGCTATTCTTTTGGATAAAAATAATATTTATTTAGCCCATAGTACAGCACCCGAACTACTTTTTAAATCAATTGTGCCTCTGCCTTTGGCTGTTGTAAATCAACTGCAAAAAGAAGATCGCTTGCCTAATTCTCCTGTTAAAGAATTGGCAACTAACGAGTTTAAACTTAAGCAAGCATTGGATGATAAACAATCATATTTAATTACATCTTTGTCATCAACAGGTAATCAGGTAAATCTGATTGCGATCGCTCGGTTAAAATATAAACCTTGGTCTGTGTTATTTGCACAACCCCTTAGTGTTGCCCTAGCACCTGTAGAAAAGCAAATTCATGATGCAATGTTTCTCTTGGCAATTATCGCTTCAGTAGTGACAATTATCGCTTTTGCTATTGGGCAACTGCTAACAAAGCCAATAATTTACCTTACAAATATAGTGTCCCAGTTTACCGCAGGTAATTTAGATATCCGCGCCAAAGTTGGTTCAAAAGATGAAATAGGTCAACTTGCAAGATCGTTTAACGACATGGCACTTGAATTACAAATATCTTTGGAAACTTTGGAACAAAGGGTACAACAGAGAACAGCAGAGTTAGTAATTGCAAATCAGAAACTAGAACAACTGGTAAATCTCGATGGTTTGACTCAAGTGGCTAACCGTCGCTGCTTCGATGAACGACTGCAAGCAGAATGGACCCGCCTTGCACGAGAACAACAACCCCTAGCACTGATTTTATTTGATGTTGATAAATTTAAAAATTATAACGACTATTATGGTCATCTTGGAGGCGATGATTGTCTAGTCAGAGTAGCTCAAACAGTGCAACAAAAAGTTTATCGTCCTGCTGATCTCGTAGCGCGTTACGGTGGAGAGGAATTTTCCATACTCCTTCCTAATACTGACTTAACAGCAGCAATTAAAGTCGCACAAAATATTCAGCAAGCAATTCACGATCTAGCCCTTCCCCATGCAAAATCTGATGTCAAGGATATCGTTACCGTTAGTATGGGAATTTGCTCACTCATACCTTCTTTGGACATAAAGCCAGATACACTCATTAGTTCAGCAGACCAAGCATTGTACCATGCCAAACAACAGGGGCGCGATCGCTATTGTTACTCATCAGATGAGAATTCAATTAACAGGTGAGGAGCGATCGCTCACCCAAGTCCCATGACTCTACATACGCTGGATGACACACTCCGGTAAACTTCTGATTATTCGGGATATATGGTTTAATCCAGCTTTATGCAAGCAAATTTGTTAACTAATGTGATTCTGCCCCTTTCCTTGGCTATTATCATGCTGGGAATGGGTTTATCTTTGCAGCCAGAGGATTTTCAACGTGTAACTAAGTATCCGAAAGCCGTCTCAGTCGGCTTGGTAAGCCAGTTAATACTTTTACCAATCATTGGTTTGTTAATTGCTAAAACAGTCCCCATGCAGCCAATAATCGCCGTGGGATTAATTATCGTGGCATTATGTCCTGGGGGCGTATCATCAAACGTGGTGACATATCTAGCCGGTGGGGATGTGGCGTTATCAGTAACTCTCACAGTGTTGAGTAGTATCATTACCATATTTACCATTCCCATTTTTGCGAATCTGGCACTGCAACATTTTTTAGGACAAAGTGCAGCGATCGCACTGCCGATAGGTGCGACAATGTTGCAGATATTCCTAATTACAATGGTGCCGATTGGGTTAGGGATGTATATACGCCAGAGGTTTACAGATACGGCTTTACGTTTAGAAAAAGTAACTAATCGCCTAGCGATCGCCTTACTTGCCATCATTATCTTGTTAATCTTGCTCCGAGAATGGCATCGCCTCCCAGAATTTATCTTGCAAGTCGGTATTGGGGTGGTGATGTTGAATTTGCTCTCAATCCTGGCAGGATACTTTTTGAGTAAACTGTTTAAACTGAATATTCGCCAACAAATATGTATTGCTATTGAAGTTGGATTTCAAAATGGCACGCTAGCGATCGCCATCACTGCCGGGTTGCTGAATAATGCGGATATGGCGGTTCCTGGTGCTATTTATGGCTTATTTATGAATCTCACTGGCTTTGTCATCATTAGCTATGGCAGAAAATTAGCTGCAACTAATTCCATTAATCGGAATTTTCTAGGTAAAGTCTAAGGGAGCAAATTCTCCAAAAGCAAACTACCAGCTAGGCGATCGCAGTGATGCTATTTTTGGCATCATGCGATCGCCTAGTGAGAATATACCTTTAGCACGTTAAGCTGGATGAAGTAGCAATTCATTGCAATTTTTCAATTCAATCGCCTATCCTTGTTAATTTTAAATTTTCCCTGCTTGAGAAACCTGGAATGCTAGACCAAATTTTTGACTACCTGCACTTTCATCTCAGCATTGAAGCTGCGATAGTCCTGCTGATATTAGTATTTTTAGAAGCAGTGCTATCTGCTGACAATGCGATCGCCCTTGCCGCCATAGCCCAAGGACTAGACAATAAAAAACTGGAACGTCAGGCACTCAATATTGGTTTAGTCGTTGCCTATGTACTGCGAATTACCCTGCTGCTGACTGCAACTGAGGTACAAAAATTCTGGCAATTTGAACTTTTGGGTGCTGCATACCTACTCTGGTTAGTATTCCAACACTTTACCTCGGACGAAAGCGCAGACGAGCATCACCACGGGCCACGGTTTAATTCTTTGCTACAAGCAATACCAGTAATTGCTTTAACAGACTTAGCCTTTTCTTTGGATAGTGTGACAACTGCGATCGCAGTATCTCAAGAAAGATGGCTAGTATTAACGGGGACAACCATAGGGATTATCACCCTGCGCTTTATGGCTGGCTTATTTATCCGTTGGTTAGATGAATTTGAAAACTTAGAAGATGCGGGATATATCACCGTCGCCTTGGTGGGGTTGCGCCTGTTATTGAAGGTAATAAACGATGATTTCGTGCCACCAGAATGGTTAATGATTACGGCGATCGCCCTAATTTTAACTTGGGGATTTTCCAAACGCCATCTCACAGAAGCACCCCAAGTAGAAGCGGAAAAAACAGAAGTACCAAAGTGAGGGATTGGGGACAAAACAATTCAAAATTCAAAATTCAAAATTAAGAATTAAGAATTAAGAATGTTTGGGGAAAAATCCCCCTCATCCCCCACCCTGCGGGTTCGCGTTAGCGTCTCTGAAAGAGAAGCTAAAGCTACATCTCCCCCCACTCCCTACTCCCAACTAGATTACTCGTGCAACCAAGGTGTTAAATGAGGTTGCCAGCTAACTAATTCTTCATCTTTAAACCACAGGGAAATTTCCCGTTGAGCAGTTTCTAAAGCATCAGAACCGTGGATCAGGTTGCGACCGATATTAATGCCAAAATCTCCCCGAATTGTTCCTGGTTCTGCGGTTAAGGGATTTGTCGCACCAATGATTTTTCTAGCAGAAGCAACAACACCATCGCCTTCCCAGACCATCGCTACCACTGGGCCAGAAGTGATAAATTCGACTAAACTGGGGAAGAAAGGTCTTTCGCGGTGTACATCGTAATGCTTTTCAGCCAATTCCCGGCTGACTTGCAAGAACTTCAAACCAACAAGGGTAAAACCTTTTGTTTCAAAGCGACGGATAATTTCGCCTACCAGTCCACGTTGTACGCCATCAGGCTTAATTGCTAAGAATGTGCGTTCCAAAGCTATCTCCCTAAAGTTAATCAAATTTTTATGTAGTCAAGAGTCAACAGTTGATAGTCAAAAGTCTATAGTCCCCAGCCTCAGAGTTTTTGCTAATGACTCATGACCAATGAGTATTAACTACTGACCAATCAGAGTTTATCTCAGAAGTTATCTCTGAGTGCATATATTTGTCTATAGATTCAGCGAAGTTTTACGATACGTTGCCCAATTAATGCGTTAAATTGTTTATTCGTGGGTGAAACACAGAGGTCAGACATGGGTGTTGAGTCAACTGCTACATCAGAAGAGGTGGTAAAAGTACCGTCTAACAGCAATAAGTTAGAAGGAAAAGGTCACAAACCGAAAAGGCTGCTAGCACCAAGTACAGGAGATGTCTCTCGGACTTGGAAAATTGAGGATAGCGAAGCTTTATACCGGATTGAAGGTTGGGGGCAACCTTACTTTTCGATCAATGCGGCTGGTCATGTGACTGTTTCTCCCAAAGGCGATCGCGGCGGTTCTCTGGATTTGTTTGAGTTAGTCAATGCTTTGAAACAGCGTAATTTGGGGCTACCGCTACTGATTCGGTTTTCGGATATTCTCGAAGACCGGATTGAACGGTTAAATGCTTGTTTTGCCAAAGCGATCGCCCGTTATAATTATCCTGGTGTATATCGTGGTGTGTTTCCTGTCAAGTGCAATCAGCAACGGCATTTGATTGAAGATTTGGTGAAGTTTGGCAAGCCCCATCAGTTTGGTTTAGAAGCCGGTTCTAAACCAGAATTAATGATTGCCTTAGCTTTATTGGACACCCCAGGCGCATTGCTCGTTTGCAACGGCTACAAAGACCAGGAATACATCGAAACAGCAATGTTAGCCCAAAAACTCGGACAAACACCAATTATCGTCTTAGAACAGGTAGAAGAAGTCGATTTGGTAATTGCTGCTAGTCATCAATTGGGAATTAGACCGATTTTGGGTGTCCGCGCTAAATTAAGCACCCAAGGTATGGGACGCTGGGGAACATCTACAGGCGATCGCGCCAAGTTTGGCTTGACAATTCCCGAAATCATCCAAGCAGTTGACAAATTGCGCGACGCTGATTTACTCAGTTCTTTACAGTTGTTGCACTTCCATATTGGTTCGCAAATTTCCGCCATTAATGTGATTAAAGATGCCATTCAAGAGGCAAGCCGCATTTATGTGGAATTAGCAGCCCAAGGTGCAGACATGAAATACCTGGATGTAGGCGGGGGCTTGGGTGTAGATTATGACGGTTCTCAAACCAACTTCTACGCCTCGAAAAACTACAATATGCAGAACTATGCTAACGATATTGTAGCCGAGTTAAAAGATACCTGTGCAGAACGGCAAATACCCGTACCTACCCTGATTAGTGAAAGTGGTCGGGCGATCGCTTCCCATCAATCGGTGCTGATTTTTGATGTTCTCAGTACCAGTGATGTCCCCCTCGATACCCCCGAACCGCCACAAGAAGGCGAATCCCCAGTTATTAAGTACCTGTGGGAAACCTACCAATCCATCAACCCAGAAAACTATCAAGAGTTTTACCACGACGCAACCCAATTCAAAGAAGAAGCCATCAGCCGCTTTAATTTGGGAATTTTGCGTCTGAGAGAACGAGCCAAAGCCGAACGGCTGTACTGGGCTTGTTGTCAGAAAATTCTTAACATCATACGTCATCAAGATTACGTACCTGACGAACTGGAAGACCTAGAAAAAATCATGGCTTCCATCTACTACGTCAATTTATCAGTGTTTCAATCAGCACCAGATTGTTGGGCGATTGATCAGCTGTTCCCGATTATGCCCATCCATCGCCTAGACCAAGAACCGACACAACGCGGAATTTTAGCAGACTTAACCTGTGACAGCGATGGCAAAATCGACCGCTTTATTGACCTGCGGGATGTCAAATCTGTTTTAGAATTGCACCCCTTCCAAGCAGGAGAACCCTACTACCTGGGAATGTTCCTCAATGGTGCTTACCAGGAAATCATGGGCAATTTACATAACCTATTTGGCGACACCAACGCCGTTCACATCCAGTTAACCCCCAAAGGCTACCAAATTGAACACGTAGTCAAAGGCGACACCATGAGCGAAGTAGTCAGCTACGTGCAGTACGATTCTGAGGATATGGTGGAAAACATCCGCCAACGCTGTGAGAAAGCCTTAGAAGAAAGGCGTATTACTCTAGCTGAATCTCAGCGACTACTGCAAACCTATGAACATAGTCTCAGAAGATACACATATCTCAATAGCTAGGGACTAGGGATTGGGGACTGGGGATTGGGGACTGGGGACTGGGGATTGGGGACTGGGTATTAAGAATAAATTCTCCTCTGCTCCTCCGCTCCCTCCGCTCCCTCCGCTTCCTCCGCTCCCTCATCTCCCCTGCCCCCCCTGCTGATTCTCTAGACTCTAACCATTTGTTCCCAGTAATTCCTCAATAGCTTGTCGTTCCACTGGGGTAGTTTCTGGTGGTGCTTGTCTTGCGTCGGTAATCAACCAGTCTAAAGACGCTGCTTGCACATCAATAGCTGCGCCGGTTTTATCGACACAGTAACGTCCAAACACCAACTTATCCACCAGTCTCACACCAGGGCCTAAACGTGACCATTCAAAGATGACGCTGTTATCAACCGTCGCGCCACTGCATATCCAGCAGTTAGGGCCAATCATCGCCGGGCCGACGATTTTCGCACCGTCTTCTATTCTGGTCATGCCACCAATGTAAACAGGGCCTGTAATATCCACTTTGTCCCAATTGACAGCCACATTTAAACCAGTGTAGATACCTGGTGCTACTTCGTGACCAGGAATCTGGACATTTTTGATTTCACCCAACAACACACCGCGAATGGCACGCCAGTAGTCTGGGACTTTACCAATATCAACCCATTCAAAGTCCATCGGAATGGCGTAGAAGGGCGCACCAATTTCTACTAATTTGGGGAATAATTGACTACCAATGTCATATTCCACGCCAGAGGGGATGTATTTAAATACCTCTGGTTCAAAAATATAAATCCCTGTGTTGATGTTAGTGCTAAGGGCTTCTTCTACTGAGGGTTTTTCTTGGAAAGCTTTGACACGACCATCTTCTTCGGTGACGACGACACCGTAACTAGAAACTTCTTCTAAGGGTACAGTTTTAGAAATGATGGTAGCAATTGAACCCTTGGATTTATGCCACTTGACGGCTGCCGTCAAATCTAGGTCAATTAAAGCATCACCGCACAAAACTACAAAGGTGTCATCAAAAAACGGTGAGAAGTCTTGGATGCGGCGCATACCGCCGGCTGATCCAATTGCTTCCCCTACGAGTTTACCGTCATCGTCAATTTTTCCTTCAAAGGAATAGCCAATCTGTACGCCAAACCGTTGACCATCACGGAAATAGTTTTCAATTTCCTCAGCCAAATGGCTGACGTTGACCATAATTTGGTCAAAACCATGTTGACGTAAAAGTTCTAGTAAAAATTCCATCACTGGCTTTTGCAGGATGGGAATCATCGGTTTGGGAATCGTATACGTAATCGGACGGACACGAGTACCTTTACCTGCTGCGAGAATCATCGCTTTCATAAAAGTTTATTCCTCAACCACAAGCCAGTTTACTTTCAATGAGTGATACTTAATCATCAGTTTTTATTTCTGCTCTAAGTTATCCCTGACAACAGGAATAACAGGAATCTACCGATTATTGCAACCAAGAGGTACAGATAATGACAAGCCATCAGTCATCTTTTTAATTTAATCGGATTTTGGCTGGGACTGAAATACAAGCCTGTAAATTCCCCGAATATTTTATCTTGCTTTTGGTGGAATTTCTTTAATCTCTTGGGTTGAGAGCAAGCTAGTTGGGTCGGTGTTATTCTCATCTGTAATTAAGCGAATTTTGATATCTTGGTAAAAATCTTCTTGAAATAATTCGACTTTGGATTGAGCCGATAGCAGCAGTAAAGCCCAAAAAACGCTGACTATGTGACCGTTTTCTGATTCATGATGAGAGGTGTTTTGATGAGCTTGCTTTGTCTGCGTCCACAATTGTACAAGTTGTTCTAAATTGAGATAATTTTGGGCTAAAAGTAATTCTCTGGCGGCACAATGTAATACCTGTTCTAGTTCACCAGCTACTTCCGTCAAATTTTCCTGGTGTGCTAACTCCAGTGCCTCACGCATGGTTTTGATACTGGGCTGACGCTTCATACGAACAGGTTTACTGACTTTCTCCACCTGTTTTAGCTGGTTCGCCATGATTTGTAGTTGCTCGATTAACTCTTGTAGAGTTACACGGCGTTTTGGTGGGGGCATGGCGGCAGGGCGACGGCGCAAATATCGCTCTAACTGTAAACGATGACCTTGTTGTAATAATCCGTTTTCACTGGCGATTAAAGTATCATCTATGACATCTTCTAGTTCATCTGTTGCTGTTGACAATTGCATCAAAGTATTAGCTTTGTATAAAACTAACATTGATGCTGATAAAAATGCTTGTCCAGATTGAGACAAATCAGCTTCGTAGCCTCTGGCTGTTGTCTTTGGTGTCATGAGTTCTAAATAATTGTCAATCACCTCAATTACTTGCACATCCCAAGGGTCTATTTCTCCTTGTTGGGCTTGCTCAATTAAATTTGTGATTGTTTCTAATAGCTCGGAAGCATCCATTCTGATTTCCGATTGTGCCAATTTTCAAATAAAGGTAGACAAATACAAGCTCGATTAGGTTGTGAGTTTGTTTCTAATTATAGCATTATATTTTTATACATTTGTTTAAGTGAATTTTCTATATTAAACATTTTTCTCACTGGGAAACATTGACGATCAAAGTTTTTGGGAGCAACAAAAAGACTGAGTGGGAACAGGTGGGTAATTTCTCTTTCTGAAGAATGGTGTGTATATGGGCTAATTTCTTATCAAAAGAAAGATGTATTTTTTAGTTGGAAGCTTTGCAATAAGACTAGCTCCTTTAATTGATATCTGGCACCATTCTCAATCATTGTCTGGTGAGTAATGCCGACAATGTAAATATTAGGGCTTGAGGGCATTCAGGGCATTGCCCACCCTAGGAAAATTGCTATCAAATAACTGGGGCAAGATGTGACGTAACTTTAATTACCGAGGATAGGCATTTAATAATATGACTCTACTATCTATTGATGAATTAAAAACTTTAGTCACCAATCCTCAGTCGCCTTGTGTTTCTCTGTATATGCCGATGCAAAAAGCCGGGCCTGAGATTCGTCAAAACCCAATTCGCTTTAAAAATTTAATGCGTGAGGCTGAAGAACGGTTAGATGCCATAGGGATGCGCCATACTGAGGCGATCAACTTTCTGCAAGCAGCTAGGGCATTAGATCAGAATGATTTCTGGGAACACCAAGATAAGGGCTTGGCAATCTTTATTTCTCCCCAGGTATTCCGTTATTATTGTTTGCCAACTGTGTTGTCAGAATTGGTAGTTGTGGGGAATCAGTTTCATCTTAAACCTTTGCTGCATTTACTTAATCGCGATCGCAAATTTTATATTCTGGCTCTCAGTCAAAAGGATGTCCGCTTTTTTGCCGCCAGCAGCTATGACATCCACGAGGTGGAAGTGGCAAATATGCCCAAGAATTTACAGCAAGCTCTTCTAGAGGAAGAACTGCAAAAAGGGGTACAGCACCGCATTGCTACATCTAGAGGCGGAACTGCTAATCCTTTTCAGCAACCAGGGACATTTCATGGACAGGGAAGCCCTGATAGAGATAAGCATCAAGCAGATATTCTACAGTTTTGCTATGCCGTTGATCAAGCAGTACATGAAAAACTGCGGGATGAACACGCGCCTCTAATTGTGGCGGGAGTTGAATATCTCCATCCGATTTATCGGGAGGCGAATACATATCCTTATTTGCTGGAAGCGGGTATTACTGGTAATCAGGAAGTTATTAAGCCGGAGGAATTACATGAGCAGGCTTGGTCAATTGTATCTCCTCGGTTGGATGAACAACAACAGGCAGCGATCGCCCTTTATCAACAACTCGCCCCAGAAGATACTGCTCAAGCTTCTGATGATATCAAAGAAATTGTCCCCGCCGCTTATTACCAAAAGGTTGACACTTTGTTGGTGTCTCTCCAGCAGCAAGTTTGGGGTAAGTTTGATCCCGATACTCTGAATGTGGATTTACACTCCCAGCCTGAACCAAATGATGAAGATATGTTAAATTTTGCTGCTGTTTATACCTTGTTGAACGGTGGGCAAGTTTACACGGTTAATCCTGAACAAATGCCTGATAATCAACCAATTGCCGCAATTTTCCGATATTGATTTTTTGGCAGGTGTGGTATGAATTTTGAATTTACCGCAGGGTTTGGCGGGCTGCGGCTAATAATAAACGCTGTTCAGCACGCGCGATCGCCTGATATGTTCGTTCTACGGCTTCTGGTTCGACAGAAATGGCACTAACCCCCCATTTTACCAGTTGATCAATGATTTCTGGATAAATCGCTGGGGCTTGTCCACAGATGCAACAAGGGATACCCGCAGTTTGAGCCATCTGAATCAGTTGGGAAATGGCAGCCATCACTGCCGGATGCTGTTCATTGAGTAGCCTTGTTAATTGTGGTTGTTCACGATCTACTCCTAAAAGTAGTTGTGTGAGGTCGTTTGTACCGATGGAAATCCCAGCCACACCTGCTTTAACATATTCTGGCAATAAAAACAAGACACTGGGAACTTCTGCCATCATCCACAGTTGAAACTGAGGCACTTGGGTGAGTCCGATTTGTTCGACTTTTTGCCGACAAAAGGTAAATTCTGGGACGCTGCGAACAAAGGGCAATAACAGGTGAAGATTAGTGTAGCCAGCCTTGTGAACATTAGCCAGGGCTGTTAATTCTAAATCAAAAATGTCAGAATTCTGAATGTAGCTGAAGGTACCGCGATCGCCTAAAATTGATTTGAGTGATGATTGTGAGTTGTGGGCAGATAACTCATGCGATCGCCAATCTAAGGAGCGATAAAAAATTGGTTTGGGGGCAAAGGCACGAGCAAACTGTATAATCTGCTCGGATAATTTGTCTAACAATTCTGTGTGTCGTCCATCTAACAGCCAAAGCCGAGGATGTTGTCCTTTGAGTAGCGGAATCAGCATCAGTTCTGAACGTAATAATCCCACCCCATCCACAGGTAATTTTTGTACTTGCTCAATTAAACTGGTTTGACTAAGATTAACTAACAGTTGGGTAGCAATCATTGGGGAGTGAGAAGCAACAACAGTTGGCGGTGACAAGCTCAGATGAGGTGCATTCAGGTGTTGTGTGTCCCCTTGATTCGCTTCTTCTGCTCTCATGCGATAAATTTCACCGCGATCGCCATCTATCAGTAACCGTTCACCATTTTGAATCAAAAGTGTAGCATCTGTGGCGTTAACCACTGCTGGAATACCTAATTCTCTCGCCAAAATCGCTGCATGGCTAGTTAATCCGCCTTGTGTTGTCACGATACCGGCGACTTGTTGCAGTAGGGGCAACCAATCAGGTTTTAACTGTGGTATGACTAAAATTACTCCTTTGGGTAGTTGTTCTGGTTGTGACTGCGTATTGACGACTACGTGCGCTGTGGCTGTTACCCTACCTGTGGTGACTCCGATGCCTTGAATCAAGTGTAAGTTGGGAATGCCTAATTGGGGAGTGTTGACTTGGGTGATGTAGAGATGGGGTAGACAATTTTGCTCGGCAATTGTCCACTCAATGGTAAAGTGTCTACCTAGTTCACTGATAAGTTGATGCCCTAAACTCATCAATTCTTGTAGAGATGCTTCTGATAAGGCATATTGTTGTTGCTGGGCTTCCTCTAGTAAGTACGCACTCAGTCCAGTGTGATTTATTGTCAGTATAGTTGGGCGAGAATCTTCAGGTGTATCATGGTTCAGCCGATAAGCCAACATTTTATTGCCTAGATGCCTTGCCAAAACCGTACCTGTTTCCTGTTCAATCTGGTATGTATCTGGTAGCACTTCACCTTGAGCCAGGGCAATTCCTAATCCGTAAGTTGCTTCTATTTTCCATCCGTTAGTGTTAACCTCAAGTGAGCCACTGGCGATCGCATTCTCTACAGGTTGCACTAAAATGGCTAAGTTAACTTGTTGCAGATTAATTCCCATGCGTTGCCAATAAAACAAGCTTCTGGCACGAAACAGTTGACTCCAAACTTGTTTTAAAGTTGTGGCGATCGCTTCTTCGTCACAATGGCAGAAAATTGATTCTAATAATCCAGAGGTATTCCTCAGCTTTGGTATTGCTAAAGTTGGACGGAAAATTAAATGACTAGCTTGCCATTCTTGCGCCGCCGTCACAATTTTACTCACCCACTGGGTAGGTACAGGTGCATTGATAATTTCTCGACGCAACCGCACAGCCACCTGCTGAAGTTGTCGCCAGTTTCCTACATCCAAGTGTAAGGAAGAATCAGTTAAATGCGCGACTAATGAATCTGAATTATTGAGAGTTGCTAAAAATAGTCGCAAAAATTCCTCTGTAATCACAAAACCAGGAACAACCGGGTAGCCACGCTGTTTGATTTTGCTCAAGTAAAATGCTTTGTCACCTACTTTGGTGCGGTCTAGCAGTTTAATTTGGTCAAGCCAGTAGAGTCTATCCACTCAATTTTTTTAATTGCTCAGTTATTATTTTACGCTACAGATATCCGGTTTCCGCTAAATTTTCCGGTCTGATTCCCTAAAACAGAATATGTTGACTGTGCAATTAGTTTTCTTTAGTGTCATTACCCACACAAGTCAACAATTTTTGATTAAAATATTGACAATCACACCAAACTTCAATTCTAGTCTGTGGGAAATTTTAGCAATACTTTCCTTTAAAGTAGATTATTCTTTGTTGACAATATAAAATTGTTGAATTATTGGGATATCATATTTAGACTGGCCCTAGCTGTGCTAATTGGCGCAATTATTGGTATAGAACGTGAATTTAGCCACAAACCAGCAGGTTTCAGAACACATTTGTTGGTAAGTTTGGGTTCGGCTTTATTTACTCTGATTCCTCTCCAAATCACTACATTCCAATCCCACCCTGAAGTTCTCAGCCGGTTAATTCAGGGGATTGCAACTGGTATAGGATTTCTGGGTGCTGGTGAAATTGTCCGTCAATCTTCGGGGCAATCTCCTAATTTGGAACAAAGCCCACCACCACGTCTGGAAGTTCGGGGGTTGACATCAGCCGCCGCTATTTGGGTGTCAGCCGCCTTGGGAATTGCTGCTGGGTGTGGTTTATGGCAATTGGGGTTGATTGGTGCTGTGCTAACTTTTATTATCCTCAACATATTTAAACGGTTTGAAAGTTAGTTATTTCAGGTAAAACAAGAATCCAATCCCGATAATCGCTATTATTACACCGGCGATCGCTCGCCAACTGACTTTTTCTCCCATACATACAGCGATGGGAATGGCAAATAATGGGCTAGTCTGTAACAATGTCGCCGCAATCCCCGCCGCCGTCAATTTAATTGCTGTCTGTTGCAACCAAATTCCTAAGTATGTTCCGCAAAAAGATGCAAAACAGGTTGCTAAAAATACACGCGATGATTGCCAGGAGTTAGGCGAAAATTCGGCTGGCTGACGGTGAGGAAACCAAATCCAGGCTAAAAGCACTACCTCAGCCGCACTTAACCGTAACAAAGCAGCCCACAAAGGGGTAATAGTACCCATAGTAAAGGCGACGCGAGAGATAACGGTGGCGATGGCGTTTGTAATTGCGGCTAAGACACCAAAACCTACACCTGTCCACAGGTGCGTGGGGGAATGATTGCTGGTGTTGGGAACTCGTTCTGTGACTACCCAAGCGACACCTAAAATTGTCAGTAAAATCCCACACCAAGCCCTGATGTTGAGTTGTTCTTGTAAAACAAGATTAGCAGCGATCGCAGTCATAGCTGGGGAAAGAGTACCAAGCAGTAAAACCCGCCGCGCCCCTAAGTAATTAATCGCCCGTAAAAACGCTGTATCCCCCCAACTAATACCGATAACCCCACTCAAACACAACAGCAAAATCGGCATGGGGGCAGAAATCGGTAAGGTTTCTCTAGTGAATAGGATAGTCAAAATCAACAAGGCGATCGCTACTATTCCCTTGAGCAGATTTAGCTGTAATGGCGGAATGTGTCGCCCGACAATAGCATACACCGTGGAAGCGATCGCCCACAAACCAGCCGCCAATAAAGCCGCTAATTCACCCTGAGTATTACTAAGTAGAAAAGTTAAAGAATTATTAAAAATCAAATCCTTCCCTAAATTTATGCCTGAAACTCTTTAATAATACATCAAACAACTACATAAAAAATTAGCACTCTCCGCTAGCAAGTGCTAATTTCACAAAAATCTTGAACGCCTAATTAATAGGTAATAGTTTTAGTTTTCCCAGGTCATGTTTAGGCAATTTTGACAAGCAATAAAACCAGAAAATTAGGCTGTTCCATAGAACTAACTCACCATGAGGAGCAATGGAATGAAATACACTTTTGACATTGTGGGCGTGTCTCCAGTTTGGCAATTTTTTACGCATCAACAGCAAACCTCGAATAAACCCCAGCCGCAAGCTATAGAATATTTAGCCACCCATAAATGCACCCTCGACGCATTATTAGAAACTGTAGAACCCTTGCCGATAAAATGGGGTTGGAATACCGAGCAAGTCATAGATACTGTAGTGCAGTTTTGGATGAATAACGCCGACAGTATTCGTTATTGGAAAGCGCGGTTAAACGATGCCGGGAAAGATAATATTCTCGTAGCTAGACTAGCCGAAATCACAGCGTTACAAGCGGAATTTGAATCTTTATTAGGGAGGAATTTTTGAGAAATTTCTCAAAGAATGTTTGACAAGTGATTAAGAATACTAAAAACCCCTCTCCAAACCTCTCTCCTACAAATTTAGAGACGTTGCATGCAATGTCTCTACATCATTGATTTGATGCAACTTCATAGAGAAATGGTATGAGTTTGTAGGGTGGGCATTGCTGGCAATTTGCTCAAACATTTCATATTATGTGATTGGCAATGCCCACCGATGATTAACTTATTCTACTTCATCACTTAACATAATCATCCAGCCGCAACCAACGGCTGAGTCGGAAAAACTTTACACCGTATTGATTCCCCAGTCAACAATTCTACAACATCCATACCATTGCCAATCACACCCGGCACACTGGGATAACCAGCACTGGCACCAACTAAAAACAAGTTAGGTAATTCTGTAATATACCCGATGCGATTTAACCCCACTTGCGACGGTACTAATTTTGCACCGTAAATATTACCTTGTGGTTGTCCCAAATAAAACTCACTCGTGGTGGGTGTACCCAGCACTTTCATGCGGATGTAGTTATCTAAATCAGGAATTAAATCTCTGACAGAGTTCATAATTTGCTGGTAAAATTCCCGCTTTTTAGCTTTGTAAGCTTTAGAGTCAGTTTTGTGTAGCTGTGCAAAAGGTTCATAAGGACAAACAGTAGCAATTTCTAAGATATGATGTCCCTGGGGAGCTACACCCGGTTCATGAGATTTCATTGTCGGACAAGACAGAAAAATCCACGGTTTGCTAAAATCACCTTGCAATTGTCGTTGATATTCTCTGTTTAAGTTCCCAGTCGGATAATACCAAAGATTCCAGTTACCAATACCGTAACGTTGCGGCTCAAACCGACTATCTAAACCCAAGTAAATATTAAAAGCACTCGCTGAGTATTCATAGCTAGTTAACCGCCGAGATTCTTTGTAACTGATGGCTTCTCCATCGTGCATTAATTCTACAGTTAATTTAGGGTCAAGGTCACTGATATAAGCCTTAGTAGCACGATAGGTTTTACCATCAGCAAGTACACTATGAATGCTACCGTTGCTGACTTGAATATGATTAACAGTTGTTGCATAGGCAATTACACCACCACCTGTGGTGATAGCATCAACAATGGTATTAACAAAGTCCTTAAAGTGATATTTGGGATAATATGCGCCTTCGGAATAATCCCAAACTAAAGAAGTGTGGGTAATTAAGGCGATTTCTTGGGGTGGTAGAGCATAGTCGCCACTCTGCCCGGCTAGAATTGCTTGTAATTTTGGTGATAATCCCACATGATTATATAAATCTTGTAGAGTCCAGTTTCGCCTGCGAAATAGATGAAAATATTTAGGCAACTTTAACCAATCAGACCATTTTTGGTTATACCAACGCAAATCTTTACCTAGGCTACGAATTTCTTGGTGTAGTTGCTTAATTTCGTCACAGTAGCGGTTAATAGCATTAGCTTCTTCAGGAAATGTAGACAGCAAGCGATAACGCAGATTTTCCCAACCTAAAGGTATTCTAAAATCTACCTCTGGGGTAATGACCCGATCTATGCAGTCTGAATCAAGGCTATGAAAGGCGACATCCCGACCAATATAATTAAGAAACTGCCCTATCGTCTGATTAGCACCGCATTGAGAAATATAATGTACATCAGCACAAAAACTGTATTCGCCATAGTCAAAAGTATGGCAGCAACCACCCGGTAAATAATGCTTTTCTAAAACTGCTACGTTATATCCTTGCTTGGTTAAACAAGCAGCAGTTGCTAATCCACCTAAACCCGCTCCTAAAATAACATAATCAAAGATTTCCATTTTCCTCTCCTCTGGTAATCTTGATTGCTTTTGATTTAATTAATGTTTTTTGATTTTTTGGTAAATGCTAAAAAAAATCAGCAAATCTGTGTCCAGGTTTGCAGATTTTGCCTCATATATATTCAAAAATGGAAAACCTCCAGCCAGAGACTTAAGTATTTATTCTGGGTTCATCATTGACGATGACAATGGGGTAGCACCAATCAGCTAATATGCTGTTATTTTGAGTATTTCAAACTAGATAAATACTGAGCCAAGAATTTTCTTAACTGGTAGATACTGGCTGGCTAATACGATGATTAGCAATTTACTTTGTAAATGATATTATCTATTCTATCTAATATCTTAATTTTGGAACATTAAAATTATTTATTTTAAAAATATTGTGCCAAAAGTTAGAGTTTTTTAACAAAGCTCATCTAAAAGATGGATGAGGTTGATAACTGAGGAAAAATCTTTTATTTCTAATAGCTGAATTTCCCAAAATGTAGGTTGACAGACAGAAAATTATGCTAATATATAAGTGGAATTGCAAAGAACCTCTGACATAGCAATAAGTGGCAACACCCTTAGTCACAGACATAGCCTAAGAGTCAAGCCAAACCAGGATCTGAAGAAGAGGCGACTATGGGAGGTTTAGGTAAAGATTGCAAGACCTGTAAACGAAAGTGCGTGATGGAGGACAAATTGCACCAAACAGAAGAACAGCAATGAGGGGTCTGCTTGAAAGCAACTAGACCCCTTAGCTTTTGTGGTGTCAAATGCTAAAATTTATTCTCAAGCGGCTTTTGCACCTGGTTGTCCGTTTTCCACCACAAAAGAAGCGAGGGTACTGATAGTAGCATCCTTTTCTGTAATCGTAGAAACAACCCGATAATCACTTTGCCAATTATCTCTAGTCAATTTACAACGGACATAACCCCGATAATTACCATTAAAAAATTTTGTGTGGGGATTATTGCTGAGTGCGGCTTGGGTTGATTCAATAAACCGGGTGGGAAAGTCAGAGGAAATGGAAGTACAGATAAACTCAGTACCGACTGTTGCAGACTGGGGATTATTAAAATCGGCTTTTAAATCATTTACCCAACTGGAATGGATATCTCCAGTAATCACCACTGGGTTAGAAGGCTTGCGTTGTTCGAGAAAGTTTAACAGGCGATCGCGAGATGCTACATAACCATCCCATTGATCCAAATTAAAAAATTGTACCTCAGAACGGGGGTCAAAATCAAACTGAGCTAGCATGGTTTGTTGAGCAATTATATTCCAGCGTGCTTGTGATTTGTCGAGTCCCTGAAGTAGCCAACGTTCCTGTTTTGCGCCTGTCATCGTCGCCTGGGAATCTAAAGCTGCATCACACCGGGGTTTGAGTCCGTCATTACAAGGTTGATCTGTACGGTACTGGCGAGTATCTAGAACATTAAACTCTGCTAAGTCCCCGAAAGTCAACCGCCGATATAGCAGCATACTAGATTTATTCGGTAGGGATGATAAACGCAACGGCATATTCTCATAATATGCTTGATAAGCGTTGACTCGGCGCGTGATAAATGCTTCTCGACTTTGATTATTTTCGGGGATATAGTTGGCGTAATTGTTTTCTACTTCATGGTCATCCCAAGTGACTATCCACGGGAATTTAGCATGAACCGCTTGTAAATTTACGTCGGTTTTATACAAAGCGTAGCGGTTGCGGTAGTCATTTAAGGTAATAATTTCCTCGCCAATGTGCTGGCGTGGCGTATCAGAGTTAGCCCCGTATTCGTAAATATAATCACCGAGATGTACAATTAAATCTAGGTCTTCTTCAGCCAGATGTTTATAAGCTGTGTAAAAGCCGTTTTGCCAATCTTGACAGGAAGCAAAAGCAAAATTTAGCTGTTGAATAGAATTATTCGGTGCGGGTGCTGTACGAGTGCGTCCTATGGGGCTAACTTCATTACCTACTTTAAATTGATACCAGTACCAACGGTTAGGCTCTAGTCCCCGGACATCAACGTGTATAGAGTGGGCGAGTTCCGGGGTGGCTAAAACTGTGCCTTTTTGGACAACCTGAGTCATTTTTTCGTCCCGCGCAATTTGCCACTCTACGGGGACATTTACGGGTTGCATTCCGCCACCATTCAGGGGTTCGGGTGCGAGGCGAGTCCATAATACTATACCATCGGGGAGAGGATCACCAGAGGCGACACCAAGCTGAAATGGGTAGTTAGAAAATATAGGTTGAGCTATTACAGGCCAGGTTTTGCTAGCGATGACTAAGCCTGTGAATAGTCCTGCACCGAGTAGAAAGTTACGCCGATTGAGTAGGCGATCGCCATTATATTGCATACTTACCCCTACTAAGATTTAACAGCTTTTATGTAAGCTATCAAACCAGAATCTTAGCAGGATTAAGAAGATGTTAAGTCTACAGTTCAGGAAAAATATTTAAACTCATTTCTTGCACCTCTACGTACAACCCCAGGTAAAGTAAAAAGATGCGCGATAAAGATACCTTACTTTTATAGGCTTTTGTCGATAAATCAAGGCTTTCATTTTTTTACTGAGTAATAAAATTACATCAATTTTTATTGGTGCAAGATGTGAGTAAACGCAGATGCACGCAGATATAGCTTGCTTCTCTTACGATGGCGTAAGCCTACCCGTAGGGTACGCGGATGAATCTGCGAGAAATCTTAATTTTTCTACCCTACTCTCTCCGATGAAGGCACGTTTTTAAACTTTGAGCTAAAACCTGGACATGGGGTTCTAATACAAACGTATAATGATTTCCGGGAACATCAATAATATTGATTTCTTCAGCCGCCATTACAGAAAATAATTCTACCCAAACTAAAGTCGGATCGGGTGCCATGATATGTTTTTCTCTGGCTCGAAAAACGGTGACTTTCCCAGGATATGGCTGTCGCTGATAAGAATAGGTGGCTTTTAAAGTTCCGACTAATACATCTAAAATCCGACGATTATTTTGACGTTCCACGCCAGGAGGAAAGATTTTCGCTTTTCTGGCTTTATCAATAATGTAATTGATTTTTTCTTCTAAACTTAAATGTGCGATTTCTGCGGGCGTGACTAGATTATCTAGTCCAAACATTCCTCCGAATACTCTCGAAAGTACACCCACTAAATAAACATCATCAATTGGTTTTTGTTTATCTAATAAAATGGGTACGTAAGAATCAAGTATTGCCAGCAAAGATACTTCTTGTCCTTGGCGTTTTAGCTGTTGTGCGACCTCATAAGCAACCACTCCCCCAAATGACCAACCACCGAGTTGATAAGGGCCTTGAGGTTGAAATTCCCGGATGGTTTTGACATAGAGGCTAGCCATATCTTCGACTTTGGTTAAGGGTTCTTCTTCCCCATAAAAACCTTGCGCCTGTAAGCCATAAAACGGGTGTTCATTACCGAGGTAATGGGCTAATTTAAAATAGCATAAAACATGACCACCAGCAGGATGAATACAAAAGAAAGGCTGTTGATCGCCTTGTGGTTGAATTGGTACTAAAGGCGAGTTATGAATCAGATTATTATCATCAATTGCTGCCGCTAAATCCCTAATGACTGGATTTTTTAACAGTGTCGCCAGAGGTATTTCTTTGTGAAAATGTTCTTCAATTTTCGAGATTAAATGCAAGGCTTTCAGGGAATTACCACCTAACGAGAAAAAGTTATCTTTAACTCCGATTTGTGGTATGCTTAAAATGTCTGACCAAATTTTAACTAATTCTGCTTCTACTGCATTCCGAGGAGCGACAAATTCATTAGTTTCAATGAAATGAGAAATATTCGGTTGTGGTAAAACTTTACGGTCTACTTTTCCACTAGGAGTTAAAGGTAAAGCTTCCAGCATCACAAAAGCGGCTGGAATCATAAAATCAGGTAGTTTTGTTTTCAGAAAATCACGCAAATTATTGATTGTTGGTTTTTCTGAATTATAGGTAATATAAGCCACAAGTTGTTTTTCTTCATTGTGATCAGCACGCGCCAAAATCACAGCTTCTCGCACTTGTGGATGTAAGCAGAGAACATTTTCAATCTCGCCAATTTCAATTCTATAGCCTCGGATTTTTACTTGATAGTCTACTCTGCCAACATATTCAATATTACCATCAGGTAAATAACGGGCTAAATCACCAGTTTTATAAAGCCGTTCCGAGGCTGATTTGGAATTTTTAAAAGGATTAGAAATAAATTTTTCTTGTGTTAATTCTGGACGATTCCAGTAACCACGCGCCACACCTACACCACCGATGTAAATTTCACCGATTTCACCCACATCAACAGGTTGTAAATTAGCATCAAGGATATAAATTTGGGTATTAGCAATGGGACAACCAATTGGTACTGTTGTTAAATTACTATCTTTTTGACATTGCCAAAAAGTAACATCAATAGCTGCTTCTGTAGGGCCATAAAGGTTATGTAATTCGCAGTCAAAATACTCGAAGAATCTATTTTGTAAATCTACAGGTAAAGCTTCACCACTACAAATAACTCGCTTGAGAGAAGTGCATTTTTCCACACCACGACTAGCTAGAAATATTTGCAGCATGGAGGGGACAAAATGCAAAGTCGTAATTTGTTCTTGAATAATTAAATTAATTAAATAATTACTATCTCGATGTCCACCAGGTTTAGCAATTACTAACCGTGCGCCTGTTAATAAAGTCCAGAAGAATTCCCAAACCGAGACATCAAAACTAAAAGGGGTTTTTTGTAAGATACTATCTGTAGAATTTATCTGATAAGTTTCCTGCATCCACAGTAAGCGATTACATATACCCTTATGGGTATTCATTGCACCTTTAGGTTTACCAGTAGAACCAGATGTGTAAATCACATAAGCCAAATTATCTGGTGTTACGCCACTGTCCAAATTAGTATTTGGTTGTGTAGAAATCTTCTCCCATTCTGCATCTACACAAATAGTATCAGCTTGATGCTGGGGAATTTGACTCAGTAACTTTTCCTGAGTTAATAATACATTGACCTGAGAATCTTCTAACATATAAGCGATGCGTTCTTGGGGATATTCTGGGTCAATTGGTACATAAGCACCGCCAGCTTTCAGAATTCCCAATAAACACACAACCATTTCTACAGAACGTTCTACACAAACACCAACTAATGTCTCTGGTTTGACTCCGAGTGTTTGTAAATAATGCGCTAGTTGGTTAGCTCTAGCATTTAGTTCTTGATAGGTTAATTGTTGCTGTTCAAAAGTTACAGCGATGGCGTTAGGGGTGCGTTTTACCTGTGCTGTAAATAAGTTATGTAAGCCTTGAGAAAGGTCGTAATTTCTTTCTATACCGTGGGGATTTATTAGTGTAGTTTGCATTTTTCAATATGAAGAATAATGTTAGTTAATGGCGTTGTGGAAGTGGAAGAATTTACTCACGCAGAGGCGCAGAGACGCAGAGAGTAAGAGGGAAGATTTTGAGGAGTCCTTAAAAAATAGGGTTTTAAGTTCTCCTCCGCGCCTCTGCGTCTCTGCGTGCCATAAAACCTCTTAATCTCCTCCCAATTCCACCAACTTACCGATGTTGAAATCTATCCGCGTCCAACCTTTGAGTTGACGGAGGTTGTTCAATAACAACAGAGGAATTTGCCAATGATGTACCATTAAGAACGGTAGCGGGTCATTTAACTGTAAAATCGCATCAGTTCCCCGCCAAATGTTCGCTAACCATTTCTTTAGCTGGGTGAAGGAACGAATACCAGTCAAACGCCAAACTTCGTGATAAGTCCAATAGGTTGGTTTGCTGGTTGGTAATGGTTGTAAGGTTTGTGTGAATGGTGTTTTACCAATGTAAGCTTCTGCAACTTGGGGGTGGTTGTAGAAGGTGGTAATTGCTGAGTGTGTGCGGGGGTTACACTCGATGACGTATACTTGTCCGTCTTCTGCTTGGATGAAGTCAAAGGAAATTTGTCCTGTTAGCTTCTGTTCTTTGACAAAGTGCTTCACCCATGCCAATATTTCCGGGTTGTCAACGTTTTCATAGTTGACTTGAAATGCTGATGACTCACAGCAACAATGTAGTCTTATTTCGCCATCCCTGACTGTGCTGTGGGTGCAGAATTCTTTTCCGGGAATGAATTCTTGCATAATCCACGGTTTTTCGGGAGTTATGGGTAAACTTCTGACGAATGCTGCTGTTTCTTCGGGGGTGGTGCAGGGGAGTTTGGTTAAGTCCAAACGTCGCACTGAGTCGTAAGGTATGCTTTTGAGGATGTATTTCCGAGTCTCGTCGGAAAAGTCGAAGTTGATGACTTGTTCGGGTGAGGTGATTTTAAAGGATTTGGGTACTGTTAAACCAAGCGATCGCGCTTTCTCTGCTAGTGCAAATTTATCATCCAGCATTTGGGTGATATCTGCATCAAAATGAAATACTTCGCAATAACGCGATAACTCTGGTTTGGCTAGGGAGTCGTAATAACTCCCGACGGGACTGGTGACGGGAATATATACATCAATGTTTTCTCTCTGGACTATATCTACTAAAGCTTTGATATAGTCTTCTGGTTGTTTTTGCGGTGCGGGAACTGTGTAAAATTTATCCACCGCTTGAGAAAATCTATGTCCCGTCAACCAATATTTATGAGTTTCCAGCAGTACCACCCGATGTCCTGCGGCGTGAAATGACCTGGCTAGTTGCAAAGCTTTGGTCATTTTTCCGCCACTGATGAGGATATTTTTTGGGTTGCTGGTTGTCGCGGTTTGGGGACGAAAGATAGCACCCAAAACCAAGTATATGAAAACAATACTGGCATTGATGGGCAATGCTAAAAATAGCACAGCCAAAGTCCCAATATTTTGCATGATTGCGGCTATTTTCGCCTCTAAACCTAGAGACGGTGTAGCCGGTGAGGAGTCAAGAGAAATTGATTGTGTCATAGTTTACACTCTGCGGATAATCGTCAAACCATCGCGCAGGGGGAGTAAAACCTGTTCAACACGGGGGTCTTGGGCTACGGTACGATTAAAGTCAGCAATAGCTTGGCCGTTAACACTGCGCTTTTCAGGAGGTAAATAAACTTCTCCTTGTAGGAGTGTGTTATCTACACAAATAAATCCCTGCGGTGCTAACAAGTTCTTGTCCAGCAGCATTTGGAAGTAAGTAATGTACTCTTTTTTATCGGCATCGATAAATACTAAGTCAAAACTTTCTCCACTGGCGGCTAATTTTTCTAGGGTGGCTAAAGCTGCACCTAGTTCTATCTGTATCTTGGCACCGTAGGGAGATTGGTTAAAAGCTGTCTGTGCTACCTTAGCCGCGTAAGGGTCTACTTCACAAGCTACTAATTTACCATCTTCTGGTAAGGCTTCCGCCATTGCTAAGGCTGAATAACCTGTGAACATCCCAATTTCTAGGGCTTTTTTGGCTTTGGTCATGTAGACAAACATCTTTAAGGTTTGTCCTTCGATATGACCAGACAGCATCTCTTGTTCTAGAGGACGCACTGTTGCACCTTGGGTAAAGTGTTCACCCCAAGCTTCTTGTGCGGTGGTTTTCGCCAGTGCAGCCAAGACGTTTGATTCTTGGGTGGTGCATTCTTCTAGATAAGGGTCGATACCTGCTGCTAATTCCCATGCTTGCTGAATTTGGTCTACTAATTCAGCAGGTAAGTTTTGCTGTTGCTTGACTTGTTCAACAATGGCTTCTAACTTCTGGGTTAAAATTCCCAAGGGTGTGACAGGTCTAGCTGTCGGTTTTGTGATTATATCAGTCATGCTGTAGCACTCCCTACAAGTTCTTTCTGGCTGCTGAGGGGATACATATCTACACCCTCGCCACCACGGGGATATGTGCTGCAAAGTTCTTTATGTTCTGCTAAAGCTGCGGCGGACTCGTCTTTTGTCAGGTCGTTGACGAAGAAGCATTCACCGATGGGTTTGGGCATGGCGGCTCTGAGTAAACCGTCTCTGGTGAGTGTGATAGACTCAGTTGCACGCCATAATAATTCTGCATCTAGTAGGGGATGGTCGAGGGCTAGACCGATGCGACTCATTAATCCTAAAATGCGATCGCGCTCTTGATTAGTAATATAGCCTCTACGTGCTGCCATAGTTGCAGACAACGCCATGTCAATATTCACAGCATGACCGTGGAACATGGGGATACGTGGCGCAAGTTCTAATGTCGGACTCCAAGTATGTCCATAGGCAATTACCCTGTCTAGGTCTAACTCATGCAGGTTGGGAACTTCCAACTCCAACATCTTTTTAATCGCTTTGTAGGTGACTTCGTTGGCTACTGCTTTGATTTCTGGCGTAGCATCAATATTGCCGAAATGCGTATGTAGTAAGTCTTCGCCGTACTTCTCCAACAACTCAAACACTTCTTTGTGTGCAACTACGGCAATTTTGACTAATTCCGCCATACCGTTACGCACTTGGTCTGTTGGTAGAGTCCCCAAGAAGGAGAAGTCTAAGAACACTTTGCCAGAAGCATGGTAAGCACCTAAACGGTTTTTCAGCTTCTTATGGTTAACTGCGACTTTGATGGCAACACTAGCATCAATTAATCCGATTAATGTGGTAGGAATACGGATGTAATTACTGCTGCGGCGGTATGCAGAACAAGCAAAACCGACAACATCTGTAATCAAACCACCACCAACTACTAATACTGGTTCTTTGCGAACTAGCTTGAAGTCTGCAAAGACATCTACTACTTTCTCAAATGTTTGAATTGTCTTGTTTGGTTCGCTAATAGTAATCGGAAAGAGTGTCAGATCAATATTGTGATATTGGAAATATTTTTGAATTTGGGTGCTGTATAGCTGACTCACATTAGCATCGACTATCGCCAAGCATCGCCCAAAATTTTTGTAGACTTCTGCCAGTTCTGGATTCTTAATCTCAAAAACACCATCTACATAAACTAAGTCGTACTCAATTTTTTCGTAGCCTTCTACATGGAAAGATGTTTCTTTCGCTTCTAAGGTGGTTTGAACGATGCTCATATTTTTTGCCTTTTAACTGCAATGAATTACTGTATGCGTTGCCTGAAACCTTGGGAAAATCCAAAAATGGTGAAATCACCAATACAGACTTCAGTCAATTAATCAGCAGCCTAATTTACTCTGATTTTTACTCAAAAACAGAGGGAATAACTGGCAGCATTTGAGGTGGTCAAAACTTAGCTGCACCAGAAGATAACGCTTATTATGTATAGCGTCTGGCTTTCGTATTTAGGGAAACATCTATGAGTCTTGGTTAAACTTTAAGACTCGGCAAATACGAGCAACATTCATTAACTTTCTCCCGTGTTTTAGTAGTGTTACTAGATGGAGTCCAATAATTATTGGGCTGATCGTAGACGGGTATATTATGTCAGTGGTTAGCAGGATTTGTCTGATTTGCTCAAGGAGCTTAAGGTTTTCTTCACATTCGTAAACATAACACTATTTGCGGAATAGTTGCAATATTTTGGAAAAAAATTTCCAAAAAATATCAACTTTGGGCTGAAACTTAGTTTACATAAGCATCATAGTTTTTAGATTGAACTGCCAACCCAATAAATTAGATGTAAGTTTGATATTCATTTCCATGTTCCGTCTCAACACTACTACAAAACTATCAATCCCATGCAATACCCAGGCAAAGATTTCCTGAATTCTTGAGCCAGAATAGGAGTCTAAAAGGCAAATTTAGAGATAATTGTTGCTTGCTAAAAACGCCAAAGTGGAGTGCTAACTATATTGCACTTCTACTTTTATCAGCGCAGCAAAAATGTCTTTGGTTTGGTTGAACCTTAAGGCTGCTACCAACACCTACAACAAAACTTCATGAATTTGCGCTTATTTTTAAGTTGGTAACACCACCGCAAGTCCTAAGTAATAGCGGACTTTTTGCAGTTGGGCAATAGGTTACAAGCTATTTTGAGCAGTTATCTTACTTGCTCCAAAGCTTAAACCATACTTTACATTTCTCAATGTAACATCCTTTGTAAAATATTGCACCTAAACTAAAGATATATTTTTAATCTTCTATGGCTGTTGACTAGATGAAAGGGAACAGGGAAAACTAAGCCACCCACAAGGGCTGGGGTTTCTACCAGCCTTGGGAAATAAGGATTTTTTCTCTGACGAGACGCTACGCGAACGCCCACAAGGGGCTTAGTAAAAGTTCTTCTCCCCTGCTTCTTCCTCTCCCCTACCTCCCCACTGCCTGTGTTTCTGAGGAGAAAAATTCATTAGTCCAGTAAAATTACTGATTGACAAAATGGTTTTTATCCTAGTTGATTAAATAAGTCAGCTAAGACCACATTAGAAAATAAAAACCCCTCTGGATCACACAGGCGTAATCTTTCGTTGACTACTTCTACCCAACCTTTTGTGAAGTAAGGTTGTAGACATTTGTAAACTGCTGCGATTTTCTCTTGACCAAATGTCTCTGTGAGTGATACCAAGTTTACACCCTCAGCCAAACGTAACCCCAACATTAAAGTTTCTAATAATCTGTCTTCTAGGGGTGTGATATCACAATCAATGACACAGCCAGTCTGTACCCATTGGTAATATTCTTTTGTGGTACGGGGACGAGTGAAGCGTTTACCATCTATATAACTGGCTGCACCCATACCAAAGCCATAATAGGGGCGATTTTCCCAATAAACTCGATTATGTTGACATTGATACCCTGGTTGGGCATAGTTGGATATTTCGTAATGTTCGTAACCTACAGATGTTAAAACTTGCTGTGCGGTTTGGTACATTTTGACAGTGGTTTCATCTGTGGGTAGGGGACTGTCACCGGGTTTGTAGTAACGACCGAAGGGGGTTTTTGGTTCAATGGTGAGATCATATATAGATATGTGAGTGGGTGCGATCGCTATTGCTTTTGTAAGAGAATCTTGCCATTGCTCTAAAGACTGATGCGGCAACCCAGAAATTAAGTCTATGCTAAAGTTGGGGATTTCGGCTTGGTGAATTAATTCTACAGCTGCAAAAATGTCTTCGACCGAGTGCGATCGCCCAGCTACTTTTAACAATTCCCCTTGCAACGCTTGTACACCCAAACTGACCCGATTCACACCCGCATCACGATAACCTGTAATATGGGCTAAATCAAATGTCCCTGGATCTACTTCCATAGAAATTTCCACACCCGCACTCATCCCAAACCGCTTGTCTAACACCGCTAAGATTTGTTGTAACTGGTTTGGGGATAACAGCGAAGGAGTCCCACCACCAAAGAAAATTGTCTGTAGTGGTTGACTAAAAGCTGGTGTCATGATGATTTCTTGACACAGCACCTCGACATAATGGGAAATAGTACCAGAATTTTCACCCCGCAGGCGATCGCCCACCACCGACACCGGAAAATCACAATAAAAGCATCGCCGTCTACAAAAGGGAATATGTACGTAAGCAGAACTCACAACGGCTAAATCATTAACTTTTTGCATAATCGTGAACAATAATAAACTTAACTAACAGAAAATTAGAAATAATGAAAATAAGTAGTTTATTTACAGTTATTATCTTTTGCTGACGAAACTATGAAATATCGGAAGAGAAAACACTTTAGTTATAATGTTTGCAGACATTGCCTGCATAAAACCCTAGTCTAAGTCAATATAAGTTAGTCTCTCTTACCGATGAAATTCAAAACTCTCGACTTTATCGGGTAAAACACTCGCAGGAATCAATCAAAACCATGCTTGATGCCATTATTATTTTCTCATTTATCCTGGCAGCAGCAGGAATAGGATTCTACAGCACCGATCTATTACCCAATGGTACGTTAGATCAGGTGACGAATCTAGAAGCTTTACGCTTAACTGTTGCTGTCTTTGCTGCTATTATTGGCGGTGCGATTGGCTTGAGTTTCCAAACGACATATCGCCGTTTAGAAGCACAAGTCCGAGAAATGCCACTGGAAGTTATTTTAACCCGTGCCATTGGCTTAGTAATCGGGTTATTGCTGGCTAACTTAATGTTAGCACCACTATTTTTACTACCGATCCCCACAGACTTTAGTTTTATTAAACCATTGGTGGCAGTTGTCGGTAGTATTATCCTCGCCGTCACCGGGATGAACTTAGCCGACACCCACGGACGGGGTTTATTGCGGTTCATTAATCCTAACACTGTAGAGACAATGGTAGCTGAGGGAACACTCAAACCCGCCAGAACCAAAGTTTTAGACACCAGTTGTATTATTGATGGTCGCATTGAAACGCTGCTAGACACGGGATTTTTAGAAGGACAAATCATCGTTCCCCAGTTTGTCTTGCAGGAGTTACAACAAGTCGCTGACGCAAGCAAAGATCAAAAACGAGTCCGGGGAAGACGGGGACTGGAAATCTTGAACCGTATTAAAGAAGCATATCCCGACAGAATTATCATCAATCCATCGGATTATGAGGATATTCCCACAGTAGATGCTAAATTAGTGCGTTTTGCTCAAGAAATCAACGGGACTCTCCTCACAAACGACTACAACCTATCTAAAGTCGCTAGTGTGCAGAAAGTACCTGTTTTAAATGTGCATGACTTAGTTAATGCTGTCCGTCCTAGCTACTTACCTGGAGATAACCTGGACTTAAAAATTCTTAAAGAGGGTAAAGAACCAAGTCAAGGTATCGGCTACCTCGATGATGGCACAATGGTTGTTGTCGAAGAAGGTAGTAGTTATGTGGGTGGTGAATTACGGGTAGTAGTCACCAGTGCATTACAAACCTCAGCCGGACGGATGATATTTGCTAAACCCCAAGCTTCAGCATTGACGTGAGGCAAATGTCTGCTGTAAATCGAGTTAAACTATGCTATCGGTGCAGTCAACCTGCACCGCTTTTGTATCGGGTGAAATTTGAAGAAAACGGAAAGTGGGTTTTCGTTTGTCCTCAATGTTGGACTGGTGTCAGCGAAAATAACCCATTTTATGTTTATGGTGGCACTTGGAAGGCGAGAAAGCAAAGAAAGTAATAGCATTTCTTAATGAAGATGCCCTTGATTCTGCACTGTAGAGACGTTGCATGCAACGTCTCTACATTATGGGCGACGAAACACAAACATATTACCCGTTGCGCCTTTTCCCACCCTGATTTCATCGTCTAAATATGACGTTATCCATACAGCCTGTTTTCGCAAAAATTCTAAGACTGGAATTGTTAACTTTGGCAAATTTAAGCCAGATATCCCCAAGGGTTTGACAGCTTGCACAGAAAAGCCATGAAAACTCACCATTGCTTCCTGTTGATTATCTCCCCAAGTCCAAATTCCGTCAGCCGAGATTTGCCAGTTTCCTAACAAGGGTAATTGTAACTCAGCACCATTGCTAGCACAGATGTGGTTGCGATCGCCTACAACCAATTTTTGCCACACCCGTTTAATCTTGATTCCACCCCACACCTCAGAAATTGAAGCCAACGGACGAGTAACCACCGTTCCACGAGAAGCATACACCAACTGCCAATTCCCACATAAATCATCTACGTGATTCACACTCAGGGGGTTAGGGATGGGATTGAGCATTTCTAACTGTTGCACCAGTTGATCAATCTTCGGTTCTGGTGATGGAAATAAAGCTTGCTGTACATCTAAGGCTGCTACTCGCTGCAATAGCTCATTTTTTAAGCCGAGTCTCCCGCCATCATTCTCCATTATCTCTTGATATCTCCCCTGATAAGTGAATTTTATCAGCATTATCACCCTTTTCTTGTCAAGTCAGCTTGACAGTTTGTAACATTATTGTTAAATTTATTTACATAAGTTAACAAAAGCTAGAAAAAAAACTATGTATACCACCATCAACGAAGACGGCATCCTGAACAACTACGCAACTGAACCAGAAATGTACTATGCTACCTATCCCAACCAAGAGGAGCAACGCCGCTACAGACTCCAAGGAGCATTTGCTACATTGCTTGTCACCACTTTAGTTTTAGTTGCATTGGGTGTTAGTTAAAATTTTTACTTTTTACTAGGTTTCTCATCGTCATTCGGACTTCTCCTTATTACCCCAGCTTGGCGGCTGGGGTTTTTTGTTGCGGATAAATATAGGATCAGCATTGGTGAACCCCTAATTACCATGACCAAATATCATGAACAATCAGCAATATTCCTACTTATTCCCGATTTTCAGCCCAATATACCAGTAATTTTACTGAGGTATTATATGGCTAAATTTGCGTAATATTGGTTTAATTACGCCTAAGCTGCCTAAAACAACTCTAATTTATACAAGTTATGTTCATGTAAAAGCTTAGGTGTATCAATAATTTATACAAATCAGTATTGGGTCAGCAATGGGTAAGGCAATCGGTATTGATTTAGGAACTACTAATTCTGTAGGTGCTTTTAAGTTAGCAGAAGTAGAGGTAGTGACAGCTAATGACAACACACCACCAGATAGAAAACTGACGCGATCGCTCGTAGCTTCCGACCAAGATAAATTATTAGTGGGGGATCAAGCCTACAATCAATTGCGGGCTGACCCAGAAAATGTGATTATTTCCATCAAACGGTTGATAGGTAGAGGTTTTAGTCACCCAGCAGTACAGGAACAAAAATCAAAAGTGGGTTATAAAATTACCGAACCCAGCCAAGGCACTGATAATAGTATAGCAGTTTGGCTAGGTGGCAAAGAATACAGCCCAGAAGACATTTCCGCCGAAATTCTCAAAAAAGTGGTACGAAACGCCCAAGCTTATCGTCAGGGAATTGGTAAAACCGACGAAGTAATTGATCAAGCGGTAATTACTGTCCCGGCTTACTTTAATGATCAACAACGCTATGCTACTCGTACCGCCGCCCTAAAAGCGGGACTCACTCCCTTAGAATTATTACCAGAACCTACTGCTGCTGCTATATCCTATGGTTTTTCACCCAATAGCGATGATGTCAAGACAATTTTAGTTTACGACTTTGGCGGTGGGACATTTGACGCATCTCTGCTGACATCTGCTGGAACTTCATTTATTGAACATGGCAAAGCCGGAGACTTATGGTTAGGAGGGGATGACATTGATACTCGACTGATGAACTTTGTTAAAACCCAAGTCGCCACAGAAGAAAAAATTGCTGATATTGAGGGCTTAATTGCCAAAATGCCCTATTATCAACGGGTAAGATTTAACGCTGACCTGAAAATAGCTGTAGAACGTGCCAAAATTGAATTGAGTAGTTCTCAGGTAGCGCGAATTAGTCCAGCTACTCAGTTATTAGATGAATTAGGAATTGCTATCCCCATTGAGGTAGAAATTACCCGCCAGCAATTTGAGGCGATGATTAGCGATTTGGTAGAGCGTTCGGTGCAAATTTGTCGCCTGGCGGTACAAGAGGCCGAATATCATTTAGAAATGGTGGATATAGTCCTGTTAGTCGGGGGTTCTGCTCAAATTCCCTTAGTACAGCGCAAAGTCAAAGAAACTTTTGGGGCTGATAAAGTAGTTTTGCATCCGCGCCCGATGTATGCAGTAGCGGAAGGTGCAGCGATCGTTGCGGCTGGGCAAACAGAGAAAGTTACAACAGTGTCCCGTGATTATTATATCAAGTTAGTGGACGATAAGTATAAAGTTATTAGTCGGAATGATATTCTGCCTGTGAAAACATCCCACACCTTCAAAACTGTGGCGGATGGACAACGGTTAATTCATTTTAAGTTTTTTAGCCCTGATCAGGTGAGACAAGAATTAGATGGGCTAGATGCAAAGGAAAGTATCGGGGATATGTGGTTGGGTTTAGATGAGGTTTATCCCAAAGGAACGGAAATTTTAGTCTATTTAGAGTTAGATGAAAAAACTAGCGATTTGAAAATGACAGCTACTCTCAAAGTTGATCCTGCTATGAAAGTGAGTTGTACATTTTCACATGGTGAGGCTGACGAGAAAATTTACCAAGAATTAGAAGCTACCATTGCTGAACTCAACAATCAAGAACTAACCCAAGTAGGTGTAGAAGCAGCGTTAAAGTTAGCAGTTCCAGTAGTGCAATCAGCTAACCAAATTATTGATTATAAAACAGGGCAAAACCGTACAGATTTACTGAATCGCGCCAAAGCCAGTTTACAAACATTGCAAATTTCTATGTCTGAGGAGTGTTTGGAAGCAAAATATTTAGCGGGTGAATGCGATCGCCTCCTGAAATTATGTCATTTTCTCATCCCCGAACCACAGCAGCAAAGATTAGAAAAACTGACTGAAAATTTGCAATTGGCAATTAATGCTCATGACTTATCTCGAATGGAATCTTATAGCGAAGATGCTCGACAAGAATTGAAAAATTTACCAGATGAAGTGCAACTAATTCAAATTTGTCTAGCGGCTATTCGCCAAGCTCAACAAATTGCACCCACCCAAGCTAATGCGATGATTGAAAAACTCTATCGTCTACTCGACGCAATGGCAAGAGAAAATCAACAAGAAGCTCAACGTTTGTGGGAAGAACTACTTCCAGATGTTGAACGTTGGCTAGATCATGATTTACCCAGTAACATAATTGTCACCGGACTTAGCCGATGAAGATTAATCTTAATTGTCCTGTGTGCAGCTACCAAGGTATTACAGGTGATATTTGTCCTAATTGTGATGCTGACTTGAGTTTAATTCGGATGCTACAAGAATTACCTCAACAGCAAACTAGAGCAGTTTTCTCCTGGAAAATTATCTTGTTGATGTTGCTCATTGGTTTAGGTTTAGGATTAGGAACAAGCATGATATTTTCACAACCCCAGTTGAATACAGTGGTTGTTTCTCATCCCATTCCCATTGAGCGCACTAAAACTACTCCTCCCGTTGTTGTCAAACCCCAGCCACCACCAGCACCAACGACATACACAGTAAAACCGGGAGAGCATCTGAGTGCGATCGCAGAAAAATTCTGTGGTAAAAATACTTCTTGGCAAATCATGGTAAAAGCCAACCCGCAACTTCAAGGTAGGGAAGATTATATCAATGTGGGAGAAGTATTAAAAATTCCCAATTGTCAGGAGGGGATTTAATGAACCTTCTGGAAATTATCAATCAATTCACCAAGAATATTTTTGGCATAGGAATTGTTGACGCTTGGCAACAAGCACCACAAACTAAACAAGCTAGTCAAAAAGCAGCAGAACTAGCACAAAAAAAACACCTGCGACAAGCTATCACCATCGGCGAAACCGCCCTCGCTTTTTGGTCAAAAAAACCCGGTTTTTGGGAACGTTGGCTTACTCAATTACTGTTAGGAAATCTGCTCAAGCAACTAACTCAGCAAACGCAAGAGTGGCGTAAACAAGTAGCAACAGCTAATAAACTCGCCGCTAATGCTAAAAATCTCCTGAAACAAGATACAGGTGATCCTTGGGAAACACAAACACTCGCAAATGCCATCAATATTTATCAACGCTGTAGCAAAATTCTCCACGATGAACGGCTATTGCAAGCTATCAACCGATGTCAAGGGGAACTAGACAAACGCCAACAGTTTCAAGGATTAGTACAACAGGCGCAGTCTCAAGCAGAAAATCGCTACTTTAAAAATGCGATCGCCATTTATTCCCAAGCTCAACAACTTTATTCTACACAGGCTCTCACAGAGGCGATTGCTAACGCGACAGCCCAAGCTACCGAAGAAGCAGCTTTTGAAGCTAGTTTACAAAGGGCGCGACAAGGGGAACGGGAAGGAAAATTACGAGGTGCGATCGCGCTTTTACAATCGGCGGTAGCTAAATTTCCCCGCACCGACGGACAAGATTTATTAAACAAACTCCAATCAATTATCAAAGGTAGAGAACTTTACCGTCAAGGTTTAGCAGCAGAAAAAGCCGGAGATTTCAAAACAGCTATTTCTCTGTATGAAAATGCTCAATATCTATTACCAGATGTCAGCAACTGCCGAATCAGGTTAGCATTGGTAGCAATTAAAATTCAAGATTGGGGACAAGCAATATCTTACCTAGAAGGTTTAGATAGTGAACAAGCTGCATATCTGCGGGGGTTTGCTTACGCCCAACAACAAAATTTACAACTAGCATATCGGGAATGGCAAAGTTTATCTAGTAAAAACATCGCCCCACAACGAGAAATTCTCAAAACTCTCAGCCAAAGACAACGCTTGCTATATCTCCAAAATATTGAACAATTAGTTAAAGCTGAAAATTTGCCGCAAGCCAAAACAGCTAGTACAAAATTTATAGAAAAATTTGGTTATGATTCATTAGTAGAAGAAAACCTTCAGCAACATATTCAGCCACGTTTAGAAATAGCAGTTTGGCAAAGTGCAAACTGGGAACTTATTAGTGAACAAGCTGAAAAAGACTGGATGGAACAACCTAATATTATCACCTTACATAATTGGGCAGTTGCCAATTATTATCATGCTCAAACAGACTCTAGCAAATTATCGCATTTAATTATTTCTTTGGCAACTGCCTTAGCAAATTTGCATCAAGACATCAATCTGCAAGATGTACCTTGGCTGGGAAATAAATCTGTTGATTTTGCTGCCATATCGGCACAATTAAAACACAGATTAGAAGCAATGATTGATATTGTCAAAGATAGCAATCTTCATGATTATTTTAACCTGCGTGATACTTGGCGTTTGGAATCAGTCGCATTAGAATTAATTGGAAAAACGCCAGTAAACGGTGTCAAAATAAATGATATATTTGTAACTCCTGGTTGTTATCAACATTATATTTCTGGCAAACAAACTTCTTTAAATAAGATAGATACTAGCGAAAAAATTCTACATTGCTTATACACAACTTGGGGTTTAGCAGTAGCAGCTTGTATCGTTGGAGATAGCCAAAGGGCGATTAAATTAAAACCGACGAATCAAGCCAATTCTGAATTAAAAATATTTGCTCAACAATTTGTAGCTTACCATGAAGGATGCTATTATTTACAACAACAAACATGGCGGGAAGCAATTAATCCCTTTAAGCAAGCACAGCCACAAATTCAAACTAATCAAGAATGGCAAGAAGAAATAGATAGACTTTGCAGTTTACAGCGTAGAAATATCTCAGAAAACACAGAACATCTAGCTTTCGCTCAGTTTTGGTACGATGTGATTAATAGTGCCAATGCTAGAGCTTATTTAGCTGAATATAAAGCAGAACAAGTCAGAGAGGAAGTTGCTAATGAGAAAATCACCAAACAGCAAGCTTTAGAAAAACTAGAGAGAATTAAACTAATTGATGTGGAAAATCCGATTGTGCTTGACTTAATGCAGAGCATTGAGAATGCCATAGCACTAGACGCAATTAAAGTATTTTTTGACAAAAATGATTTAGAAGGTGCTGTGAGGTATGCTAAACAAAATGGTCAAACAAAGGTTAAAAATATAGTAGCAGAAATTTGCATTGATATATTAATTGATGGATTTAAAACTAGAAAATTAGGATTTAGAGATATTTATGAGTTAGGCAGTTGGGCTTATGAACTAAGTCCTGAAAATCCCACAGTGCAAGAGATGTATATTATAGCCCAGGAAGTGCAAGAAATTGGCAATTTGATCAAGCGCGATCGCTATGAAGAAGCTGTTCGCCATGCTCAATATTCCCAATATGATGGTATCCGATACTATGTCGGGGATTATTTCATGATGATATTAATCAAAGGAATTGAAAACAATGCTTTATCGAGTTATTTAGTGCATCAACTATGTCGGTGGGCTTGTGAATTGTGTCCTGATAATACAGATTATCAAGCAATTCGTCGTCGGCTAAATGGTTTTTGAATCAAGGTGCAAGATGGAACAGAATCCTTATGATATTTTAGGTGTATCGCCAGCAGCGTCAAAAGCTGAAATTACGAAAGCTGTGGCAGTAGCTATGAAGCGCAAGCAATATCCTGTAGATGTCATTGCTAAAGCCCAAAAAAGCTTAATGAAGTCAGAGGAGAGAATTATAGCTGATTATTTACGTCCGATATTACCTGCGATCAAACGTTTTAAAACCAGTGATTTATCAGCGTTAGCAGAGTCCGCGCCGAATTTAGTGATATTACCAGAATTTGATGGCTTAGAACAAGCGATCGCCCACGCCACCCAAGAAGAAAACCAAGAACGAGAACCGTTAACGATACCCTTAGCAAAACTATTCAGCGAGGGTGTGACAGCTTGCCAAGAGAAACGTTACCCCAAAGCCATAAAATATTTAGAAGACTACTGCCAGATTTGTACAGAACGCAATACAGAGACTTATATTCAAGCGCAAATGTGGCTAATTAGAGCATATCAGATGGGTGGACAACTACAACGAGCGATCGCCCTCTGCCAAATGTTAGTTAATCATTCCCATCCTCAAGTGCAAACTTGGGCAAACAAAACCTTACCTATGTTATCTCAAGAGATGTCCCGTGTCTGACTCGCCATCCATGTATCTCAAAGTTACCAATTGGCTGAAATCCAAACTTCTTGGTGTTAACCCTGAAGTATCCTCATCTGCTCAAGACGTACTTTCATCCAGCCAAAACCGCTATATTCTCACATCAGAACAACGAGAAAAATTAATAGCAGAATTCAGCAACTTACAAAAACAAAATACTTTACTCCAGCAAACTTTACGCGAACAACAAACTCAAGCAGCAGCTAATAGAGAAGATTTATTTTTAGAACTATTAGAAGTGACTGACGCGCTAGAAGCATTGCTAAACTACTTAGAAAACAACCCAGAACCCAACCCGGAAATTTTCCAACGCTTACCCAAGTCTGTGGGAATAGTTTATCGGAAATTTCTCAGCGTACTCAGCAAACGTCAAGTTGTACCCATAGAATTATCAGGAAATCAACCCGACTTTAATTTATGTAGAGTAGTAGATAGAGAAGTGAGAAATGATGTAGAAGAACAAACAATTACTAAAATTGTCCGTCCAGGTTTTATGATAGGTGAAAAAGTTTTACGCCCAACAGAAGTAATTACATCTAAGTCAGAATAGTCCTCAACTTTTTGTAAGTAGGACTTACGCACTTGTGAGCATCACAGTCTTTTGTAGGGTGCATCAGAAAATAAAATTTGCTAAAAATCAACTGCTGTTCAACATCTGGCCTACCCTAATAATATGCCAATTGTGTCAGTCCTGGTAATATGAACAAAGCCTAGCCAACTAGCATCATATTTTCAGTTAGTAGTCAGGACTTTAGTCCTGTTTTTATCTCTCACTCAGCAACCATAACAGTCAAATACTGCGGTGGTACATGATCTACTAACCACACCCCATTTTCTGAGCAATAAAAAGTAAATCCTGCTTGATACATCACCATCGCGTCAACCGAGAAAATAACTGGACTACCATGACGTATTCCGACTTTTCTGGCTGTTTCTATATCTTGAGATAGATGTACATGATGACGCGACATCTTCAAAATTCCAGATTGCAAAATTGCTGGTACTGATTTTTCTCCTGTACCGTGATACAGAATATCTGGGGGAATTTGTCGTTTTAGTTGCAAGTCTACTGTTACACTGTGTCCCTGATTGGCTCGGATTTTTGTTCCGGTTTCATCAAATGAGAATCGCTGTTTATCGCTATTTTTTACAACTTGTTCTAATTCGGTACGGGAAATAGGAAAGTTATGAGATGCACAAGCTGTAAGTAATTCATCAACTTCTACCCAACCACCAGCAGTTAAACTGAGTTTAAGCAGTTCTGGTGTATGCCGCAAATGCTTGCTTAAAAATTTGCTGATTTTTATCTCGCGTGATTTATCCATATCTAGTATTAGACATCTGACGAAAAATTTTTATAGATATTAAGTAACTCAACTTAGTAAGTAGGCTTAATTAATTGTTAGATAGTGGAACAGGCTTCTAGCCTGTTGACAGGCTGTCCGGCCCATCCGTAATACTCAGATACCCGACTTCTCAAAGAAGTCGGGTATCTATCCCATCAGTATTTTATTTTTAACACTCATAAATTTCTAAAGGCAAGTTATCAGGGTCTGGGAAAAAAGTAAATTTTTTACCTGTAATTTCATCAATTCTGATATTTTCTACCTCGACATGATGAGCTTTTAAATAATCAACAGTTTCTTCTAGATTTTCAACAGCAAAAGCTAAATGTCTTAAACCACAAGCTTCTGGATTACTACATCTTTGGGGAGGATGGGGAAATGAGAATAATTCAATTTGGGTAGTTGCGTTAATTCGTAAATCTAATTTATAGGAATTTCTGGCAGCGCGAAAAGTTTCTTTAATAATAGGAAAACCGAGAACTTCTACATAAAACTTTTTTGAGCGTTCGTAGTCTGAACAAATAATAGCGATGTGATGAATGCCAGTAGTTTTCATGATGTCAAGAAGTCTGTAAAATTGTCTTGGCAGCCATGCGTGTTTTTTTCAGGTCAGCATCGGAAAGTTCTTGACCAGATTGTAGACGGGTGGCGGAGGTTTGTAAAACTGTCGCTGCATTCTGATCACCGATTTGTAAAGCAGTTTTGGCGGCAGTTTGTAACATTGTCACCGCACCAGAGCGATCGCCTAGTCGTAATTTAGTCTCGGCTAACTGGGCTTGGCGATACTTAGCTAAGGTCAAAATCCACTGATGCACTTGGGAGTTGAAATCTGGTTGATATTCTGGTAAAATGTTGGCATATACTGGCCAAATAGTCGAAAAAATTCCCTCTTGTTGCCTAGAGGGGTCATCATAGCGGATCTGCACTTTGCCAATGACTTGCTGTCCTGGCGGTAACTGTCCTAAATACAAATTCAGCAAAACCACCCGTTCCATATTCGTCATCAAATCACCCAAGCGGACAATAAAATCGCCATCTGGGGATGTTTCCACGGGTAACTCAATAATGTCTGGGGAAACTTGCGCCACGGGTTTGAGTTCAGCTAACTTGACATCAGGAGCTAAAGATAGTAACAGGTAAGCATTGGTGAGTCCTACCGACTGCACCCGTGTAAACAGACGATTAAATTGATGGGTTGCTTGTTCAGGTCGCTCAATATGGGCGAGAGTGCCGCCACCAGCATCAGCAATTTTTTCGAGTAAATCTTGATTCCAGCTATTGCCGAAACCGAGACTATTAATCGTTAAGTTAATTTTTGCGGCTTTGTGAGCCAGTTCCAGACACCGTTTACTGTCATCGCGGCCGATTTCCCATTTCCAAATTTTCAGACTGCTTTCACCGTGACCATCAGTGAGGAGAAACGCTTGGGAAACCGCGCCTTTTGTCCCCTTCATTAATTCCGTAATTCCCAGTTGCAAACCCTCAGCAATGGTTGTACCACCACTAGCAGTTAATTTATGCCTAATTTGAGATTTGATGGTTTCACGGTCTAAAACTGGTTGATTGGGGATGATCACCTCAGCCGAACCCGCAAACGCCACAACTGAAATGCGATCGCCTGGCTCTAGTCTGTCTAATAAGCGTTCTACAGCCTCAATCACAGTTTTCAGGGGTTTGCCGTGCATGGAACCACTTTGATCCAAAATTAAGCAGAAATTAAGCGGCAAATTCTGCTGAAACTTTTCAATATTCGCAGAAACAGAAATTGCCAATTGACGCTGACTGGTGAGTTGAGCCGCATCAACATTGTAGTCACTTAACGCACTGAGCAATTGGACTTTCATCTAAGAAGAGGTATCTTGCAAGACAGTTTTGGAAACGATTCTGGTTTTCTTGCGATCGCTTTCTGATAAATCTTCACCAGATTGCAGTCGAGTGGCTGAGGTTTGTAATACAGTCGCCGCACCCCTATCTCCCATTTGCAGAGCAGTTTTCGCAGCCGTTTGCAACATAGTAGCAGCACCAGAGCGATCGCCTTGTTGTAGTTTGGCTTCTGCAATTTGGGTTTGACGATACTTAGCTAATGCCAGAATTGACTGCTGTACCTGGGCATTAATATCTGGTTGGTAGACCCGCAAAATATTAGCATAGATGGGGACATTAGGCGTGAATAACCCGACTTGATTTTGGGACGGGTGATCATAACGCACTTGGACATTCACAATCGGCTGTTTACCTTCCGGCAATTGTCCCAAATAAATATTAGCCAAAATCACCCTTTCTACATCCTTCATCAAATCACCCAACCGGACAGCAAAGCGGCCATCAGCTTCTTGTTGCACAGGTAACTCAATTGTGTCTGGTGCAACTTGGGCAATAGGTTTGAGTTCTGCAAATCTGACATTGGGCATCAGAGAGAATAGCAGATAAGCATTAGTCAAACCCACAGTTTGAATCCGACTGAACAAGCGACTAAATTCATCTACAGCTTGTTCCGGTTTTTGGATATAGGATAAAGTACCCAAAGCCGCATCAGCAATTTTTTCTAAAACATCTTGATTCCAGTTATCGCCAAATCCCAGAGTATTTAACGTCAAGTTATAGTTAGCCGCCAACTGGGCAAATTTTAAACAGCGATTATTATCACCGTGTTCATTTTCCCCATCGGTGAGCAAAAACGCCTGAGAAACCGTGTCTTTTTTGCCTTTGGCTAACTCCTCAATTCCCAAGCGCAAACCTTCATCGATAGCTGTACCGCCATCAGCCGCCAGACGGCTGATTTGTTTTTTGATTTGTTCAGGGTTGTCAATGACTTGATTAGGGACTAAGACCTTAGCACGATGATCGAAGGCTACCACACTCAGGCGATCGCCCACTTTTAGTTTATCCACCAACCGATTCGCCGCTTGTTTAACAATTTCTAAAGGTCGCCCATTCATCGAACCACTATGATCCAGAATTAAGCATAAATTCACCGGCACATTTCGGTCTTGTGGTTCCGCACTCGCCGAAACCGAAATTGCCAACTGACGCTGACTGCTTGCTTGACTTGCGTCAATATTGCCATCATTGAGGAGAGGTTGCAAATTAACTTTCATAATCCAAACATCACAAACAGGATATATACATTTATGAATAGCTTCAAATCGTTACAGCAATGCTACGGAAAAATTAATTTCAGCAATCCATGAAGATATTTCAGATAATATATTCAGAATATCTTAGAAGCCAACCATTGGCAGATGCCCAGCTATCTTGCCCATAAGTGAGAAAACCGCACTTGCAGATAGCTAGCATCGCGCTAGGATGTATTACAGTTAACGGCATAATTCAGGCGATCAGTTGCTATGGACATTTCCCCCATCAAGGCTGTTCAAGCCCCTTACTACGGCGATAACTTCTACCGGACACCGCCGCCAGATTTACCTTCCCTACTATTAAAGGAGCGAATTGTCTATCTGGGAATGCCACTGGTGCCTGCTGTCACGGAATTGATAGTTGCCCAACTATTGTATTTGCAGTCCGACGACCCCGAAAAGCCGATTAAAATTTATATCAACTCTACCGGCACCTCCGGTTATAGTGGCGAACCCATCGGCTTTGAAACCGAAGCCTTCGCCATCTATGACACGATGAAATATATCAAGCCTCCCATTCACACCATTTGTATTGGTTCAGCGATGGGTATGGCGGCGATGTTACTCAGTGCTGGCACAAAAGGTTGCCGTGCTAGCTTACCTAATGCCTCCATTATCTTGCATCAGCCCAAGAGCTACGCCCAAGGGCAAGCAACCGATATTCAAATCCGGGCTAAGGAAGTTCTGGCTAACAAAGCCTCAATGGTTGATATTTTGTCGCGTAACACCGGACAAACCCCAGAAAGAATTACTAAAGACATGGATCGTCTCTTTTACATGACTCCTTACCAAGCCAAAGAATACGGCTTGATTGATCGAGTCTTTGAAAAAGAAGAACTTGCCAATCCTCCACTACCCGCTAGTGTTCTTTAAAGCAACATTAGTCAACAGTCAATAGTCAACAGTAATGACTAATGACTAACGACTAATGACCCTTACGGGTTCGCCAGTCGCTCATGGGGGAAACCCCCAAGACCGCGCTGACTCACTAATGACTAATGACTAATTACAAACGGAGTCAAATATGCCTATAGGAGTGCCTAAAGTTCCTTATCGGATGCCCGGAGGACAGTTTACAGATTGGATCAGCATTTACGATCGCCTGTACCGAGAACGTATTATTTTCCTGGGGCGTGATGTTGATGATGAAATCGCCAACCAAATCATTGCCGTAATGCTGTATCTGGATTCGGAAGACCCAGGTAAGGATATTTACTTATATATCAATTCCCCTGGTGGGATGGTAACATCCGGCTTGGCAATTTATGACACCATGCAGCACATCAAGTCTGACGTGGTGACAATTTGCGTCGGTTTAGCCGCTTCAATGGGTTCTTTCTTATTGGCAGCCGGGACAAAAGGCAAACGCCTAGCATTGCCCCATTCTCGGATTATGATTCACCAACCCTCTGGCGGTACTCGTGGACAAGCCACCGACATCGAAATCGAAGCCAGAGAAATTCTGCGGATTCGTAACCAGTTAAATAACATTTATGCTAACAACACTGGTCAACCCCTAGCCAAAATCGAAAAAGACATGGATCGCGACTTTTTCATGTCCGCCCAAGAAGCCAAAGAATACGGCTTGATTGACCGTGTGATTGAAGAACGGATTTAGGATTAGGGACTGGAAGGGACTGGTGACTGGGTACTGGGAGCAAGGGAAAAGAACTTGTACCCAGTCAACAGTCAACAATTTTGAATTTTGAATTTTGAATTTTGAATTTTGAATTGATCTGCCCCAATCCCTAGCAAAAATGTCAATTGCACTACATAATTGATTCGGAAGATACTGAGTTTGGCGCATCGTCCAAGCTGATAAACTATAATAGAAGATTATTTATTATTAAAATTTCATGCTGGCAGCTAGTAGCTGATAGCGGAAATATTCAACCACTAATAGATCAAGATGGATCTTGGAGATTGCTACCGTTTATTGGGTTTAAGGTCGGGTGCTTCTTTTTCCGACATTAAAGCCTCCTACCGACGACTCGCGCAGCAATATCACCCGGATATTAATCCAGGGGACAAAAAAGCTAAAGATAAGTTTATCGCCTTGACAGAGGCATATAGATTCTTATTGACAGTAGTACCACCAGAAGAGACTGCCCAAAGTGTAAAGCAGTCTTATACATCTACGTCTAGTCGCCAACAGACTCAAGCCACCAAGCCAGAAACAGCACCTAAAGCCACCACCGCCACCACGGAAAAGCCACCCACCCAACCGCCTAATATGGCGGAAATAGAGCAACGGCTGAAGTGGAAGACTTACGAACAACTGCAACGGTTTTTAAAAGAACGGCGATTTCCCCAAGCGATCGCCTTAGCAGAAGCCTTAGCCGCACGTTTACCCAAAGACGCAGAAGTACGCCAATGGCAAGCGATCGCCTATCAAATTTGGGGACGCGCTCTAATTAATGAAAACCAATTGCTCAAAGCCAGGGTTTATCTCAAAAAAGCCTTAAAAACTGATCCTCACAATAAAGCCTTATGGGAAGAAGTACAGCGTGATTTCCAGAAGTTAGAGCAGATTTTTTAGTCATTAGTTATTAGTTATTAGTCATTAGTCATTAGTTTCTCGCCTCCGTTCCCTCCGCTCCTCCGCTCCTCCCCAGTCCCTACCTTTGGGCGTGGATATAATCTACAAAGTAAAATTTGGGAGTTAGCCAGAATTTGAGCCAAGCATAGACAGCAAGGCTTAAGAGTGCTGTAATAATTAGGGGTAAACCTAACTTTAGTCTGACGCTATCTGGGAGGATGGCAGCCCCGGCGACTGTAATGGCAAAATATGTGAGTAAGATGAATTGCGATCGCTCGATATTTTTCAGGGCTTGACGGCAGCTACTACAATGTTGGGTATGTTGTTTGTAACGATCTAAAATCACAGAGCGATCGTCATTAATGGTTAAGCTGTCTGTAGGATTAATTCCTACCTCTTGCCAAGGTAACTTGCCCTGACAATAGCGATCAAACCACCTCCGAAACTCTATCACTAAACGGTCAGCACTGGTAGGCATTTTGTAGGCAGTTTTCCAGCTTTCAGTTGATTGTTTTTGTTGCAAAATCTTCTCTTGCTGGAGTAGTAAAATCATATCTCCATCTAAAACCGCATTACGGTTAGTGATGTGATCCCACCACCGGGGGGTAAGTCGATGGAGTTTAGTCGCAAAATTGCGGCTAAATTGGGCGACAATCCGAGATTTACCCGGAGCTACAGGAATACAGTAAGTAATCAATCCTACTTGTTTGCCAGCATTACCGAAACTAATGGCATACTCTAAACGACAAGGTGGCTCAAAGGTAATGGTGCTGTTAAAATTGCCCTTAACATGGGCTTGAATTAAATCTGCTGTAGATTGCACAATTTCCATAGGAACAGGTTTTGCTTGTTCTCGCTTACCCTGTACCCCATGATGAGCAAAGGGAACATGACTAGGATCTGCCACATTTTCTACTAAAGTTTGCCAGTCATAAGCCAAATCACGCACAAAAGAACTCCAAACAAAACCTTTGCTTGTATCTATTTGCGGTGATAAAGGTAAAGCTTGAGTAGCTGCTAATTCTGGTGATTGAGCATCCAGCCAAACCCAAAGCAAATCATTGGCTTGGCGCACTGGTAATGTAGTCACACAAAAACTGTGTTGATTTTGGGTAACAAGTTCTGGATTTTCAGCTTGGGGGATATGAGTACAAATTCCTTGCTGATCAAATTGCCAACCGTGATAGCTACACATTAAATTTCCCGTCTTCTCATCCACTCTTCCCTCACTCAAGGGAGCTAGACGATGGGGACACTGATCTAAAAACACTCGGTAAGTTTCGGAAGTTTTAGGTTTCCAGATAACTAACCGCAGTCCTAAAATAGTAACTGGGGTTGGTCGTTGGGGGTCTAAGTCTTCAATGGGTGATACAGGATACCAGTTTTGCAGAAAATTGAATTCAGCTTGCATATTGTGAAATAATTACATAAATTTTAAAAAACGTATACCACCAGAGGTAGAGGTAATAGTCAACATTTTTGCTAGTCAGAGTCAGCTATTAACTAGCTACTGCCTAGACTCAACTTTAATGATGACCGAAATCGGCAAAATATTGTTGGTGTGTTCTGTGTTTTGAAAACAATTCTTGTACTGTGGTAGTCTGCGTTTTTCAAACAAAATCCTCGTACCGTCAAATCGGTAGGGAAAAATTTTATGTGCAATTGTGCAATCACCATTACCGTCAAATTGTTTGCCGCTTATCAAGAAGCCTATGGAGTTTCAGAATTGGTATGGGAATTTCCTGATGGTACACCTGTAAGCGCAGTGTGCGATCGCCTGATTGCTGAACACCCAGAACTAGCTAAATGGCGAGATGTCACCCGTTTTGGGATTAATTTAATGTTTGTTGAACCGGATACCGGCTTAAAAAATGGTGATGAAGTCGTGTTAATTCCCCCGGTGAGTGGTGGTTAGGAAGAACTAGGGGGGTAGGGGGTAGGGAGCAGGGGAGCAGGGGGGGAAACACTAATGACTAATGACTAATGACTAATGACTAATGACTAATGACTAATGACTAATGACTAATGACTAATGACTACTACTTAACCTTGGCGCGGAAGCGCACAAAGCCATAGGAATTAGTTGGTGTACCAGAGCCAGTTGCTTTTGGTAGATTAGGTACATCGGGATTGCGGGTTATATTGACTGCTACAGCACCATTAGTATTATTGCTAGGACAATAAGTTGGTGTATTGGGGTCATTGGCTGGGTAAAAAGTGCCGCGATCGCCATCTGCTACACTACTCAAAAATACTGTATTCAAGCCTACAGCCAAAGCAATACCATGATCAGCCCCAGCTAAACCCCCATCATTAGGAGTTTGATTATTAAAACCATTAGTCAAAAACGTCACATTATTAGGAACTAAATCACAGAATTTTACATTATTTGCATTGACTTGACCATTAGACAGGAAATAAATCGTATACTCTAACTCATCACCTGGTTGAACATTACCAGCATTGATCAAACCCCGTAAATAACCCACTGGCCATTTAGAATCATTATCATCAGTATCCCGTGGTGCCGCTACATAGTTAGTAGCAGTTGGCGGAACATCACTACGACCATCTACAATATCAGTGAAATCTTGGTCATTAATCCGGGTGATCCGTTTGACTAATACTATATTAGGTGGATTGGTAGGCGCAGTAGCTACTGTTAACAGAGTCGGATCATCATCTCCGGTTTGAGTCGGATTATTACCTACATTTGAACCATCATCAGCAGTTTGGGCAAAATAATTTCCTACAGTTGGCGGATTACTACTACTACCAGATGAATCTGCATCAGTTAAAACAGTACCAGACGTTGCTTGAGCATTATCGGGAGTATTAAAAGTAGCACTAGCTTGGTTACTAATCGGATTACCACCATTATTATGATTAATTTTGGCAGTAATTTTAATGCTGATAGTATCTCCAACTCGCAAAGTGCCGCTATTAGTTAAAGCTCCAGTGCCATTGTAATTAGGATTGAGCGTGATATTATTGCCCGCAGTAGCACTGGTAATAATTGCACTTTGATAAGTTAACTGTGATGGTAAGTTATCAGTAATTATAAAATTAATCGCATCACTATTACCAGGAGCTAGGTTAGAATAAGTAATAGTATATTCTACAATATCACCTACATTTACAGTTTCCCCTCCATCACTATCTACCGCAAAGCGCACAGATTTAGTTGCTCTGACATTGGCTTGTTTGTTAGTAGTAATTACTAAAGGTGTAAATATAACTTGACTGGGGAAGAATGTCCAAGTGTCTATACCTTTAAAATCACCATAGTTGCTACTAAAAGCGTGTCTATATAAAGCATTATTACTGTCTACTCCTCTAGCAGCATTCCTGGGATTACTAGCCCCTGTACCATCTAAGCTGACATTGGTACCATTAGCAGTTGTATAGTTAGTATCATTATAATAAATTGTGGTAGACCCAATATTTTGTCCATTTTGATCTTGAATTATCGGGTAAGGGGCTGGTGGGTTTTCCATCGTAATTTTAAACCCATTCGGATTATTTTCGGCATCAAGTAAGGGAAAGTGGTATTCACCGCCTCTCGTAGTAATTTGAGCATCATAGGGCTGATTTCCGGGACGGGGTTGTAAGTTCACCCCATTAACATCTTTCCCATCCCAGAAAACTACAACCTGCCCGGCAGACATGACATTTTGTAATACCCGGTCTGCACTAGGGTCAAAAATGCCATCGGTATTACTATCAATAATAATTTGATAACTACCACTGCGAGCCACATTAAAACTAAAATTTCCTCCCACACCCACAAAAGTCTGATTACCACTGCCACCGCTTCCACCAGTAAACAGAAAATTTTCGGGGACTGCTGGTGGTGTTGCATTTAAAGGAACTCCTAAAGCATTAAGCGTTACCGTCGCTGGGCGGTTAATGAAAACATAATGGGTAATATCAGTAATTGTGTCTGGGACATCAGGACGCTGGACAGCTACATTACCATAAAAGTTTAGGGGACTCAGAGGAGCATCTGGAGAATTGGCAGAGTGATAGAGTGTAGAATTATTCGTTTGATCAATAAATCCCCGGCTATTAGCAAAGAAGATGAAACCAAAGGGATCTAGTCCATTCATATCGGTTTCGTAGCGATAGCCATCGTTTGTTTGAATGTAGAGTTTAGAATTGAGAGAGCGACCATTACTACCCATATTCAGGGCTAGATAATTAGCAAATACCCGTCCAGTTTGAGCTACACCATTATTAGCCACGGTAATATCCCAAGCTGCTATCCCGCCGTTTTGAGACGCATCTGTAGGAAATTGGGCGGTAGCCAACCTAGCAGGGGGGTTTACGCCATCCAGAGGGCTAGTAAGGGGTTTAGGAGAGCGAAATTCTACTTCATAAATACCTGTTTCCGTAGCTACAAAGCTACAGGGAGTGTAACCACCAGTCCTTAAAGGTGCAGGGCCAAGGTTTTCTTTAGTTAGTGTGTTAATGTGACCAAAGCCACCATTTACAACATCACAAGCACCGTTTTGACTGCCAAAGGGACTGCGGTAAATAATATCTTGATTATTGGCAACAGGATCAGCATTGTAAACACTAGAGCCAAGATAAACTGTTTCTCCAGCTTGAACATAGACTTTAAGTGTATTTTGTCTGAGAATTCCCGCAGTTCTATAGGTGTTTGCGTCTAGCCATTCTAGGTAAGGTCTATCTCCACCATCTGCAACTAACTCTTTACTTCCTTCCGCCCAACTCGGCTTGATACCTGCTCCTAAAATACACAATAAAGCTAGGCTACCTAAGTATAATTTTTGGTGGTGATTTGATAACGACTTGCCCATACTTTTGTCCTACCGTTAACGCGCCACTGGTTTCTGTAATCCAAACCCATCAAATAATTCGTTAAGTTTCAACGTCAAACCCAAATACAGCCCCCCCGCAGAACGTGTACCCGAAAAATCTCGGTCATCGACTTTACCAAACACATAACCAGCTGCCAGACGCAAATTAGGACTTAAATAATAACCTGCTTCCACTACCAAGCCTGTCTCAGTATAGTTAGCTTGACCAATCACACGCGCTTCACCCACTAAATCCCAGCTATAGCCGAAGCGATAGGTAGCACGGAATTGTCCCAGATTGACTGTACTTGTACCTGCTAAATCACTAGCTAAATAAGAAGTGCTATTTCGCAACGCATATTTACCATAAAATTCCCATTGCCAATTGGGTGCGTAAATGGCTTCGACAGCAAAGGTATGGTCTTGTGAACCTGTACCACTACCTAAGAAAATGGTGTCAGGGATAGTTGCGGGATTTTGCCGATATTCATAACGCAATAAGGCGTTAAATTTATCGTTTTTGGGGTGACGATAAGCTAAACCTAATTTCAAATTCGCTGTATCACCCAGTCCAGTCAGTTTTTGATTGGCAGAACTGGCTTGCTGATAGCGGACTAAAGCTGTTAACGCACGGGAAATTTTGCCCACGGCGGCGGCGGAAATTACGGTGTTAGAACCACCGGAGGAAGTGCGATGTTCATAACGTGCGCTAGCTTGAAACTCAGGATTATTCGCATATTCCAAGCCGATACTGTAGCTATCGCCGCCATTAAAGCCGATACTAGAAGCACTTTGTCCCGGTGTAAACGGTTGGGCAAATTGTTGACCTGCGGCGGTACGCTGGAAGAAGTTACCAAAAACGTGTTCGTAAGCTAAATTGAGTCTCAACCCTGGTGCAATCATCCAACGGTTATTTAAACCAATTGCACCTTGAGTAGTCATTTCGTTAGCACCACCGATAATTGAGTAACGAGCCGTTAAAGTGGTATCTGTGCCAAGTTTGTGTTCACCGTTAATATTTAAGCTAGTAATTGAGTTACCAGAATTTTGACCGCTACTGTAAAACTGTTGAGCTAGGCTAATATTCACACCGGGAACAACCGCCCAGTTTAGCCCGAAAATAGTTCTGTCTGCATATACGATGTCTTTTTGTGAAGATAAAGTTAGCTCATTTTGAGCTTGGAAAGTCAGGTTATTGGTGAGGGAATAGGTGAAACGACTACGCAATTGCTCGGTTGTATTTTCTACAGCGTTTGTCGCTATTCTGTCTTCTCGATGACGACGAATCCAATCGACATCTATGGTGGCTTTCCCGAATCTTTGTTGAATTCCCGCCGAAATGGTGGTGAGAGAATTATCCACTTGGCTACCGGGTATAGCTTGAGAACGGGGTGAAAATAATTCTTCAAATGTATCTAAAGGTTGGGGTGCAATGCCAAAGTTATCTTCATGGTCGTATAGCACCCGAATATTTGTGGTTTTAGAGACTCTCCCGATTAATTGTCCACCATAGCGAGTCTGACCGGGAACAAAACTAATAGTAGCGTTATTAGCAAAACCTGTAGCAGCGTAACGATAGTAGGCGCGACCTTGTAAACCTGGAAAAAATCGCCCTTCGGCTTCTAAACGGTAAGCTTCGCCGCTTACCCGTCCCATAATGTCAGAATCATTGGTAGAATGGGCGTATTCTGCGGTAAATTTACCTTGAGAACCAAGAGCAATCATCCCATCTGCACCATATAGTTCAAATCCCCGTATTCCTTGGGTTTCTCGCAGGTAGGTAGCAGCTATCCAACTTTCTTGGTTAAGGGTGCGGGAAAAGTTATATTGCAGACGACCTGCATAAATTTTGTTATCGGAGTTGTTACTGTCGTATTGATAGCTAACCACAATTCGCCGGACGAGAACTTGTCCTGTTGCGTCAATGTCGGTACGCAGAATTGGTTCTCGAAATAATAGAGTCCCGCGATCGTAATCTATTTCGTAGTCTGGCCCCCGGTTTAATGCTTTCCGTTCTAATACAGTACCAGGGCGGTTTAATTCTTCTAACTCAATAAAGACATTTTCACTTCCAGGAACTACTAAGCGACGCGACAGAAAGTAATAGCCGCTAGTACCATCAGGTGCAATGGTATCTCTTTGAAAAGCTTCTAAATTATTACCGTAGAAGCCTGTAATTTGCAGATTGCCTAAGTTGTAGTTAGCTTTAAAGCCGTGGAGTTGACGAGTTACAGCTGTAAACTGCTGGGATGGACGGGCAAATTCTTCTGTACTGTAGTCTCCCCACATCGCATAATCAGGTGCAACGCCAGGAATGCGTGTGGAACGTTCAAAACGCAGATAGACACTATCAATGGAAGGCGTAACTACATCAACTTTGGAACTATCACCATAAACAGGATAGTTTTGTTCACTAAATTGATAAGTACGAAATAGGCGGTTGTCACAGTTGCAATCTTCGTTGAGACTACGAGAACTGTTATATGCACCAGTAAACAACCACTCGCCAATCCTACCCGTAGCAAAAATAGCTGAGTGAAAATCTAATTGGGTAGTTCTCTGGCTATCAGGACGGAGAAAATCACGAAAACTGCCGTAATAATTCGTCCCTCTTGCGCCTAAACGCACATCAATCACCCCAGTCACGAGGCTAGAACGCAATGCGGTTTCAAATTGTATTTGAGTAAAGGCTTCTAAATCGTTAGCTACTGCCCGAATGCGTACAGTTTGGGCTTTGAGGTTTGAGCGTAAGGTAGCTGTAAATTGTCCTGCTTTTGCTTCTACCTGAAATCCTGGTTGTTCGGGTTTGAAGTCTGTTCCAATTAACTCTCCCGCCGTTGGGATGATAGTGACTACTGTATCTTGATAGGAAAGATTTCCATTGCTATCTAATAGTTGACCTTTAATTGTGGCTGTTGAACGTGCATCAGCTAAAATCCGAGATTCAACTGTTTCTATAGTTAATTTGCTGGCTGTTCCTCGTACCACTACCCGCACTGTTACGGGTGGTTCGGAACTGCCGATGATTTGTGCAGAAATATGATTTACACCGTCGTTGAGTGGGACTCCATACCATGTCTGCGTTACTAAAGCAGTATCCGCATCGGTTTCTGTGCGTCCCAGCAAAGAAGAGTCTACTAATTCCCCATTTACCCGTAGTTCTATGGGACTACCTTCGGGAAACTGCACCGTTATCTGAGTGGCGCGGATATCTACAACATTGTCAGGAATGGGAGTGAGGATTTTTAGAGATGGGGGACTGGGGACTAGGGATTGGGAATTATTTTCTTTGTATTCATCGCCTGTGTTTGATGGTGTTGTGATTAATTTACGTAAGCTATTGGGTAAGGCTGTATCCTTTCCTGGTTGAAAGGATGGAATTTCTGTGAGTCTGCTTAAACCTTGAGGTACTTCAATATCAGCTGACGGTTGAAATGGTGGAATGGTGTTTTGAGCAAACTGAAAGTTTTCCTCGTGGGGTGTGGTGACTTCTGCTGTTAAGTCTGGCGGTGTTTGTTGTTGGCGGGAGTGCGTACTGAATTCGGTTGTTTGACTTAAGCCTCTTACCCGCTTCCCTAGTTGAGAAGCGGGAATATGTCGAGATGTTTCCTGAAATGTCGGTGCATTTGTCAGATTGGGGTTGTCTAAATCTGATGCCATGTACAGATGATCATTACTCTTGGCGTGAACTGTCGCGGGATACAAAACGCTACTGAAAGCTCCTACCATCACCCCCATTAACCTTAAATGGAAATTAGTCACAGGTTTCATGGTTTAACTACCTCCTCTGAGATGGGAGTGAGAGCGAAATTCATGCGGACTAAACCCCCTGGTTCTAAACGCACTAGGCGCGCTTGGCTGTTGCGTTCTCGGAATTTTTTGTTAGGGGCTAGTTTGTAGCCAGGAACACTACTCAGGTCTAATACTCCTGTGTGACTTCCCGGTAAAACATTAGCTAGTGAGAATAAACCATTGGCATCAGTAGTAATGCGGTTGCCATCTTGTAAGAAAATTACTGCATTGGCAATTCCGGCTTCTCCGTCTTGTTGTTCCCCATCAAAGTTTTTGTCGATAAACACTCGACCGATAATTGTGCCACAGTCAGCAACTATACCTGGGCGAATCCTGAGTTGGTGGGTGACTGGCCCATCTTTGATGCTAAAGCGATTATCAGCACGTTGAGCATTGGCGATCGCACTATTCCGACCTGTACCACGGAGAGAATCGGGTGTTAATTGGGCAGCATAGGCAATATTTAGCACCTGCCCAATGGGAATATTGGCATCTGTACGTAAGCTGACTGTACTACCGTTGCGTGTGGATGTGATGGTAACTGGCTGACTATTAATTTCTCCCTGGACAGATTTAGGTAAAAAGTTAAATCCTAATGGTAAATTATCGGTGATCATGAGATTATTTAAAGCCGCATCAGAGAGATTTCTGACTGATAGGCGATAAATCACAGTATCTCCTGGTTCAGCTGTAGCGCGATCGCCTGTTTTGATCATCTGCATCTGATTGGCTTGGCACATATTAGTGGTAAATTCAAAAGTTAATAAGTCCAATCCCACTAACTCTGCATTCGGAACTAAAACAATTGTGCCTTCTACTCTATTTTCACCCGTCAGTCTAATTGGTTGACCATCTAAAGCAGTAGCCAGATATCGCACAATATTATTAGCTGTACCTGTACGGTTGAGAATTTCTATCTTGATGCGTCGTTGCTGATAAATAGAATTAGCTGGGGGATTAACTACAAAAATATAGGTTTTACCTGGGTCAGTTTGACCTTTATTCGGATCAAGTAAGAAATTATAGACACCAGCCGGATTATTTGTAATCAAATAGGGATTAAGATTTTCACTATTTGGTGCTTTACCACCAGGAATATTATTATTAGGAATATCAGGGACTTCTGTACGTGTTAACGAAACAAGTTGTCCTAATTCTGTGCCGGTGGCATCGTTGGGGTTAGGTTCATATACACTCACAGAAAAACCTGTGTAGTCTGGTAAAATCGCACCTGCACAGCCTAAAATCCGTCCTAATGGGTCAACTAATGGGTCAAAATTCAGATTAAGTTGACTGGTATTACCTTGATATTTATTGTTACTGGAAATATCTGTATAAGTATAAGTAGCTTGATTGATCAGATTAACAACAGGAGGTGCTTGTGATAATGCTGGTGTGGGTACGATAGTCTGCCAGCAACTTCCCAGGAGAATAGTTGCTGTTAACTTTTGCACCCAATTACTACCAGAAGTGTTTTTTTTGCGTTGACGAGGACGGAACACTGAATTTATCTCCTCTGAAATGCCTTCACTCATCAAGGCATCTATAACAAAGTAAAAATTAATACTAATCAGCCGGTGTTGAAAAATGAACGCATAAACAACGGCTGACTATAAAATCAAGTTTTCCCAAACACAGCACCAAAGTTATTAATTAACGTACTTGAGTTTGATAAGTTGCGGTGACTACTGCCTTGGCTGCTATTGAAGGTACTTGTAACCGAATGTGAGTGTAAGCAGTTGCCGGGGCTGGTTTGGTTTCGACTTTGCCATCAGTCAGGGTAACTTTAATGATCGGATTTTCTACAAAACTGCGTCCGCCATCGATGCTGTAGGTGATTTTGGCATCTTGATTGTTGATATTGGCAGACTTCAGCACATATACCATACCGTTGGGGATGGATTGATTGAGAGTGAGATTTTTCAGGGGGCGATCGCTTGTATTTTCCCCAGTTACGGTATACCGTAATCTATCCCCCGGTTTAACCTGTGCTTGACCTTTCAAAGCTTGCCAAGTCACTTGCTGCTTACCTTGTTGATTCTTTGTTAAAATCTGCTTTTCTGCTTTTAAATGCAACTGTAAAGGCTGCTGCTTTTGGGGACTTTGAGCAAATGCACTGTGAGATGACCACCAACTAACTACCCCTGGTAAATGAGTAGGAAACGAAAGCGTTGTCAGCAGTAGACCGGCACTTACCCCGGACATCAAGAAATGTTTTATCTTCATAATTAGTTAACCTTGCGTTGGAAGGTAAATGTTCCTGTCTGACCAGGGGCAACTGGATTAGTGAGAGTATTTATATACTTGGTGATATCGCTATTTGCACTACTACCACTTTGTTCACCAGCCAGCAGATTATTAGCAGAGGTACCACTGAAGTATTGAATTGTGCCAGCACCTTGAGCCGAACCAAGCACGTGACTGGTATCAATTATGCCGTTGCTAGGTGCGTTATCTATTGCCCAGTTATTGGGTGATGCTGTACCATCTTCAGTAATCACCACATTGCCAGCATTCAAGATTACATTACCAGTACCGACGGCTGGCTCAGAAATGTTTTTGTACTGAATTACGTACTCAATAATATTTCCAGGCGCGGGTGTCTTGGGTGTTGTACTTAAAGTACCATCTGTACCTTGAACTGCTGGGCCAGTTCCCTGTAAAATCCGGGACTGTTTGATCAGTTGTAAGAAGCCAGTGTATACCCGGTCAATGGTAATGTTAAACGCTGCATCATCAGCCAAACCGTTACTATTGCTGTCAATAAATGCTGTAATTGGTACAGGAAAACCGCTTTCAAAACCAGGATCAGTTGACAGTGGAGTAGTAGGTGGTAGGTCAACGGTGACAGTGTAGTTAGCTGTACCGTTGGCTGCTACATTATCAATTCTGACTGGGTTAGTAGCACTGACTGGGTTGCCTCCGACAAGACCAGTACCACTGGTAAAGTTAAATTGCGTGCCATTGTATGTATAAGTAGCAATTGTGGCACCATTGTTAGCAGATATAGTCACGACTGTATTTACTTGTAAGTCACCTGTGTTAGCTGGTGGTGTAGGTAGTAAAGAGATATTGTCTGCTTGAGTACCACTATTTCTCACAGTGTTAGTAAAATTAATTACATTTGGGTCAAATGTTGAACCTGGAGCAGTATTAGCCGGAACATTGGAAGACCTATTAGTAAAATCATCATTATTGTCTGTCGGGCCAACCGCATCTGGCGAACCGTTTGGCCCGTTCACCACTGAGGACACATTCACGCTAAAGACGTTAGCTTCACCACCTGCATTTGCACCTGGATTGTTAGTATCACCAGTATTATCACCAGCAGTATCCGTTCCGGTGGTGTTTAAATCACTTGGGTCAGTTTTTGGATCAGTGATATAACCGTCAGGTACAGTAGGCGGTAACTGATCAGGTACATTATCCCCATTAGTGTCTGTGTTTGATGGGGGTGTCATGTTACCTGAAGTTCCGTCAAAGTTGCTGGGATTTTGATCACCAGACTCATCCAACACAGGAGCATTTGTTTCTGGGGTTTTACCAAAAACTTGAGCAATGTTGGCTATGGTTAGAGGAGCAGTTTGTCCTGTTCTCACTCTTAACTGCATGGAGAATGAGGTTGACTGGCCATTAGCAGCAAGGTAAGTATTGGTATCACCGTCTGTAGTGGGTTTAATAAAACCAATGCGCGTTACTGTACCTAAATCTCCTGGTTGTACTGTTGTCCAGGTGGCTACATTGGCAGATGTGGTGACAGGAGTCGTAGAGTAGACTACTTGCCAACCGGTGGGAACTGTTGGTGCTACTGCTAGTTGCGTCCCAAAAGGAATAGCATCAGCAACTAAAATATTACTCCCAGGAAGACCAGGTACGGTAGAACCCGCTAAAGGTGAGGGAGTGATACTTTGTCCTGTCACATCGCTAGACTCAACTCGCAGACTCAAATTGTAGTCGATGGTATCGTCTGTGATATCTCCTGGTGTACCGTTATTGCTATAATTGCCACGAGTTTTGAGTATGGTAGCCAAAGAATAATACTTCGGAGAAACAGTTATGGAGGCTGCTGCACTGCCTTCTACTACACCATTAGCCGGTAAACCTGTAACTTCTTCAGGTGTACCATTCAGGTTATCTACAGTATAAACGTCTCTGTTGTCATTCACCGATCCGGCTCGTGGAGAATTAGTTGCGGTTTCAGCCGGTGTAGTTTCCCCTAAAGTAACTTTAATCGTTTGACCAGGTGTAACACCGGAATTTACTGTTACCGGTACTCTTACCTGTATTGTTCCATTAACTGGTATGGAAGCTGTAGTAAATCCACCATTAGGAACATCTGTCCATGATGTCCCATTGGTACTGTATTGTAATGTGCCTACTGTACCTGGGCCTGTGATACCAGCTTGGGTAGGAATTTGGAAGCGAGTTGGATCATTACCAACGTTGGTGATCGTAAAGGGATAATATATGAGATCACCCGTTTGAATAGTTCCAGCGTTGTTATCTACAGGTGTACCAGCTACTACAGAAATACCCGCTACTTCCGCCACAGTCACGGTTACGGTGTTAGAAGTAGTATTTAGTCTTCTAGGGTCATTAGGATTATTCGGATCAGGTGGGTTATTAGGATCTTCGTAAGTAGCTGTTGCTTGGTTGTTGATAACTGTACCTGCGCTAGTTGTTTGAGCTAAAGCAGGGGAGACAAATTGGAAAAAACCGCTTGCTAGAAGTGCGGTTGTCACTAAAGCCGGGTGAAGTCTTGATGTTTTAGCCTGATTCAATTTTTGACGGGATTTCATCGTGTGTAGTCACTGGATAGCATGACGCTGGGTATCAAGCACAATAGATGCAAAATACCTCTAATTCGCCAAATTATAAAAGTGCTGAATATTACAGGTATTTATCTACTAATTAGTTGAATTCACAGTAACTAAAATTACTGTGTTTTGCCAGAATATTTTGTTTACTGGGTTAGTTGTTAGCAGTTTCTGGTTAATGCAGTTTGATTTACTGATATAAATTTGATGACTCGGCACATAGCGATCGCTTGAAAATATTAAATCAAAGTCTGCTGATTTTAAACCAGTGTAAATACTGCTATTAAAAGCTCTGAAGAAAAATAAAACTGTAAATATACTTAAATAATCCTAGTTAATTTAAGTGATTTTATTATATTTGAAAACATTTTTTATTCTGTATATTCCCTGGTAAAATATGACATAACATATTTAGACAGGTTAAGGCTAAAGATTAATTTCTCTAATTTCTTAAAATTGATTTTCTGTTTTGAATTGGTAAATTTAGTGTAAAACCAGTCAAAACCCTTGTATATTAAATGTTTTAGTAAAATCCGACAAAAATAGTCGGGTATGTTTGACGGGTATTTTTACTCGTGTTACTATTCAGGCACAGTTGACAGACAAACAGGGAAAAATAGTTACTATGACTCAGGCAGTATCCAAACCTACCACAGCCACCAACGCCGCTTTTAGTGCTTTGAAGTGTAAGGAATGTGGCGCGGAATATGAACTCAAGGCTAGTCATGTATGTGAGTTCTGCTTTGGGCCTTTGGAAGTGAAGTATGACTACAATGCTTTGCGTCTGTCTGTAACTCGTGAAAAAATTCAAGCGGGGCCTAATTCGATTTGGCGTTATCGTCCCTTTTTGCCTGTCGCAACTGACAATGTAATTGATGTGGGAACAGGTATGACTCCCTTGGTGCGTTCCCACCGTCTAGCCCGTCGCCTGGGTCTAAACAAACTATATATTAAGAATGATGCGGTAAATATGCCCACCCTCAGCTTTAAGGATCGGGTGGTATCTGTCGCCCTTTCCCGTGCTAGGGAGTTGGGTTTCACTACAGTTTCTTGTGCTAGTACGGGTAATTTGGCTAACTCCACAGCTGCGATCGCCGCCCATGCTGGTTTAGACTGTTGTGTATTCATCCCCTCAGACTTAGAAGCTGGTAAAGTTTTGGGTAGCTTGATCTACAGTCCTACCCTGATGGCTGTTAAAGGTAATTATGACCAAGTAAACCGCCTCTGTTCAGAAGTAGCGAATACACATGGTTGGGGTTTTGTCAATATTAATTTGCGTCCCTACTATTCTGAGGGTTCTAAAACATTAGGCTATGAAGTGGCAGAACAATTAGGTTGGGAACTACCAGATCATATAGTTGCACCTTTGGCTTCTGGTTCACTATTCACCAAAATTTATAAAGGTTTCCAAGAATTTGTAGAAGTTGGTTTAGTAGAAGGTAAGTCAGTCCGCTTTAGTGGCGCACAAGCAGAAGGTTGTTCACCTATCGCCGAAGCATTTAAAGAAGACCGCGACTTTATTAAACCAGTGAAACCGAATACAATAGCTAAATCAATTGCGATTGGTAATCCCGCAGATGGTGTTTACGCTGTTGAGATTGCCAAGAAGACTGGCGGTAATATAGAATCTGTCACCGATGCCGAAATTATCGAAGGTATCAAGCTATTAGCTGAAACAGAAGGTATCTTCACCGAAACGGCTGGGGGAACTACCATTGCTGTTCTGAAAAAATTGGTAGAAGCTGGCAAAATTGATCCAGATGAAACCACTGTGGTTTACATTACTGGCAACGGTTTGAAAACCCAAGAAGCTGTACAAGGCTATATTGGTGAACCTTTGACAATTGATGCTAAACTAGATAGTTTTGAACGTGCATTAGAACGTTCTCGGACTTTAGACCGCTTAGAATGGCAACAAGTTCTGGTTTAGTTATTAGTCATGAGTCAATAGTCATTAGGATTGGAATAATGACTATTGATAGCTAACAAACATCTCACAACTGATCACGATTAATTCACTATGGCTGTAAAAGTTTTAGTACCCACTACTCTGCAAACTCTCACAAATAATCAAGCTACTCTAGAATCTAGTGGGAGCAACATTGCTGAACTGTTAGACGCTTTAGAATCAAGCTTTCCTGGTATTAAAGCACGGTTGTGCGATGACAATGGACAGCCAAGACGTTTTTTAAATTTATATGTCAACAGTGAAGATATCCGCTTTTTGGATGGCACAGCTACACCTTTAAAAGATGGTGATGAGGTGAGTATTGTTCCTGCTGTGGCGGGTGGTTGATAGGGTGCTATTTGCTTATACCGAGTTGCAGTCATAGAGAGTAGGGGTTTAGCATTGCTAAACCTCTAGAGAGATAATGCAACTGAGTAACAATATCTTTATCAGCAAAAAGGTTTTTAGTCTCTCCTCCCTTCGCAATTAGGAGAGATTCAGATGTCAACTGTTTTTAGCATGAGTAGTGTAGATTACTCATGCTTTTTGTATATGTTGCCGATGGTTAGGCGATAAAGTCGATTTGGATAATCATGTCATCAAAATCGCGATCGCCACCATTGGGTAAATCTTCAAACCCAAACACATTATCGCCTAATAAGCGGATATGTTCCGAGCGATCGCTGTTAGCACCCAAGAAGGGGAAGTAAACTTGACTGATATCAAAGCCATTACTCAAGTTGTCATCATTGGCAACAATAAACGGCACTAGAATACTATCCCCAGTCAGCGTGACATTGTTAATCACATTCGCTGATTTAGTAATCGAGACATTCAACCGTTGATTAACTGCCAATTGAGTATAGTCACTATCACCAGGTAAAGCAATTGTACCATTAGCGCGACGAATACCGCCTTGCTCATTGACTGCTGCATAGAAGCCGACAAAATTAGAGAAAGCCGCCTCGTTATTAACTGTAATTCTCACCAGACTGTCTGCTTCTCCCCGCAAATCAATCACTTCCAAACCTGATTGCATTTGTAGTGCTGTACCTTTCTTCATCAATCCGGGGGGTTGTTCTTTTATTTGTAGCACTAACGCATCAAACGCGCCTGTGCTTCTGTCTTTAAACTTGATTCGGAAGTCTGCGGATGGGAAGTTTTCCACCTCTACACCATTGAGATTAGAGAAAAACACTTGACGAGTTAACCCGTTTTGCAATTCCTGAACAGTACCATCAGCAATTAACATAAAGCCGAGACGAGTTCCTGCGCCAAATTCCAAAGCACGACTTAAACCACTCACAGAGAAACCACTAGGTAAACCACTAGGGTTATCGCTAGCCAATACAGAAAAAGCTACCTGTGTCAACCCCGAAGTAAAGCGATGGTTAGCAATAATTTGAGTCAGATAATTAAGATTATCTGGACTAATCAAAATCGGATTACCCTGGTTATCTGTAACTATGTTGCCATTGTTATCTCTTTGAAAGATGTTACCGTTGGCATCATCCACCGTAAACATTAAGATTTCATTTGTCTGGTTAGTGCTGACGGTGTTGACAGTTAACTCAATAGTTGTGTCACCCCGCAAGCGGAATAAACCATTTTTGCCATCTTGGTTTTTCTCAAAGCCAAACTGTGGCTTTAAGTCAATAGCAATATTACCTGTATTAGTTATCCCATCAGCATCAATGACAGTGATTTCTAAATCGAATTTTGGTTCTTGCTCAAATCTATCGATATCAATATCGTCACTGTCGTTAACCTGAACTTGTCCGGTACTGCTGTCAATTACAAAAGCAGGATTACCATCATCATCTAAATCCAGATTACCACCTGTAATCGCATAAGTGAGTAGATCATCGTCTGAATCTGGGTCATCAACTAACACATTACCGACAATAGTACCGGCTGGACTTCTTTCCAGCAAATCAGGTAAAGCATCATTCAGAAAGACTGGTGGTTCACCAATATTGATTTCAAAAGCTAGAATTTGATTATTCTGGGGGCCAAAACTATCAAAGTTGTCATCACTGACGATAATTAAGGAGCGTTTACCATTGGGTAATACAGGCCCTAGTGTCATCCCTTCTATATTATCAATCTGGATATCCAGAGTTGATAAATCGAATAATAAACGTTTGCTGACTGGGGTGATATCTGCATCTGAGACAGAGGCAAGATTACTGATATCGGGCGAGTTTTGTAGACGAATTTCGTAGATTTTGCCGCTATAGCCTCCCTCCGCCGTAAAAGCTCGCTCTAATGTTAGTAAACTACCTGTATTATCGATAGCTACCAAATCCACTAACCCGTTAGTATCAACGCTGTTACTGTTGTCTACAGGGGGAATTGCATCAGTTTGGTAAAGAAATTCTTTCACCACCTGGGGAACTGTACCAGTGAGATCGTACTGGATAATTCTCACGAAACTGCCATCTGTAGCGTTGGCTGTTTCCCCATCTTGAATTAAAGCATTTTCGGTGGCGGTAAATAAGAAGCGTTGATCAGGGGTGAGGGTTAAACTTTCAAAAGCTAGGTTATTGCGAATACCTTGGTTAGCTTGGGGAAGGAATTTCTCAGGAACTACAAAGTTTTGTAATTGTCCCCCGGCTAAGGAAAACTCACGCACAAAGGGAGCAATAGAATTATTAGCATCCCCTTCTGAGGAGACAAATACAGTACCATTATCAGTCCAGGCAATGCCTTCTGGATCTAGACTATTGGCAGCAAAAGGATCACCGTTTTCATCTAATAAGCTAGTGACGCGGGTGATACTGACATCACCATTGTTTAAACTACCATCGCTGAGGTCAATGGTGAGACTGTAAAATCTGGCGGGGTTAATGTTGCTGCGATCGTCGGAAATTGCATGATAGACTTGCTCAACTGGATCATAGGTAATCCCAGAGAGTCCGCCAACGGTGGTATTATTTCCTGTTACTGGGTCAAGAAACTGAATTCTGCCTTGGTTATCTGTGGTTAAGCCATTATCATCTAATAAGTCTTGCCCAATAAAGGTAATTCTTGCCGCACCTCTGACTTTATCATCTAGGGGAGCAATACCCGTGTTGTTGCCAGCATTGTTATCAATTAGAACATTATTGGCAGTCAGATCCTCTGGCTGGATGTTTTCGATAGTCGCTAGGGGAACGGTGCTATTTGTTGTGTTGATAACGACATGATTACCGTCAGCAGTGATGACTAAATCATTGAAGCTTTGCACACCTTCTAAATTGATGCGGAGGGTGTCTTCAATGGGGTTAAAGTCGGTAATGCGGTTAGGGTTGGTGGGACGTTCCGCATTAGCTAACCAAAATACATCATTACCCAATCCACCACGTAGGGTATTACCACCTCTACCTGCATACAGGGTGTCGTTACCAGAACCACCAGAGACTAAATCATCTTGGTCAGGGAATAAGATATCATTTCCAGAACCGCCAAACAAACGGTTAGCACTGGAGACATCACCTTGGGGGTCAGAGGTTAGGGTATCATTGCCATAATCACCAAAGGCGCGATCGCCAATTTTAACAAACAGTTCATCGTCACCCAAACCACCACTAACAATTTCGTCGCCATTGTCAGTGATGACATCGATGTTATCATTACCTGCTAAACCAAGGACAAGATCAGCATTGGCATCTTGGATATTTAAACTATCGCTGTTGGTAGTGCCTTTGATGATAGCCATAACTTCTGCAATTTCCTCACAACCTTAAACTGAACGTGAAAAAGAATATACCTGCGGTTTGCAAATATTTCTCCGTCGTACATAGATGATTGGTGAAAGATGAAGTTTATTGATGCTGTTGTCATGATTTAGCTCAATTTAATCAACAAACCCATTAAAGTTGGCTAATCTCATGCTTCAGCAGTTGAATTTAACTTTCACCACTTGACTAAAATCTCATGTACTTCACTGACGGAATACCACGCCTGATAAAATGACACGTCTAGGTTAAGAATTGGCTATCTGATAGGTAGTGTTTAGTTAAGAATTGATGTCAAGCTGCGGCAATTTTTAATAATTGAACGCAGATGGACGCAGATGGACGCAGATGTAGAAAGATACCGCAGGGTAAACGGATGAATCTGTATTCTATCCGGTGGCAATCTGCTATAATTTCGCTCTGTTAACTATACAGTTACACCTGAGTGTAAGATATTGAGTTATTGCAGGGTTTCATTGGCTATTAATTTTTTAAAGTCCTCATCATCTGCAATATCATCAAAATCTATATCGGTTGCTGCTTCTGCTCGATATTTGGGATTTAAGCTAATGGCTGTTTCTAGGCTGGCTAGGGATAATTGTAGTTCTCTTTGCAGGGCAAAACAGGCGGCTTTGTTATAATAGGCTATGGCATAGTCTGGTTTAATTTCTATGGCTTTGTCAAAAGATTTGATGGCTTCATTATCACGCCCTAATCTGACGAGAATGTAACCGCGTTTATTCCATGCTTTAGCAGAGTTGGGTTGTAATTCTAGGGATTTGTCGAAGGAGGCGATCGCTTCTTCGTATTGTTCTAATTCTATCAGAGCTAGACCGCGATTCATCCAGGCAACCGCATCATCTGGTTGAATTTTTACCGCCTGTTCAAAAGATTGAAATGCGTCTTGATGTCTTCCTAAATAGCCAAAAGCGACACCGCGATCGCACCAAGCTTGATGATATTCTGGTAAAATTTTAATGGCTCGATTATAAGCACCTATAGCTTGTTTATAGCGTTGCAATCTGGCGAAAGTTAGACCACATTTTAACCAGATTACCGCATTATCTGGCTGGGTTTTGACCGCTTGTTCATAAACTGCGATCGCATCCTCATATTGTTTTTGAGCAAACAAAGCATCACCCTGTTGGATATACTCCTCAGCATTGCTTTGTCTTGCTTCAGGTTCTCTTGTTGGTTGTGTTTCTTGTCTTACTTCCTGTGCGGGGGTAGCTGTGGGTTTAACCTCCGACAATTCCTGTAAAATTGTATCCTTACGTTGTTGAGCATCTAACTGCAACTCAGACAGTTGAGAAACGAATTCTGTTTCTAACTTCTCCAGCTTTTCTAAAATCACAAATTTTTGCTGTTGAGCATTTAATTGTAACTCGGAAAACTGGGAAACAAACTCTGAACCTGATTGTTCTAAATTTTCGATAATTTGCTGCTTGCGATGCTGCACCTCTACCTGTAACTCAGCTAATTGAGCAGCAAAATCAGACTGTAACTTTGTTAACTCTTGCGTAATTTGTGATTCTACTTCCTCAATTTGCGCTTTAAATACATTCTCCAATTCTAAGAGATTTTGTAATACTTTCTCTTGCTGACTCTTGACTTCTGACTGAGAATTATCAACCTGCTGCGCCAATTGTGACTGTAACTTAGTTAAATTTTCAACTATATTATCTCGATGTTGCTGTGTCTCAACTTCCCAAGTTGATAGATGAGATTTAAACTCATTAGCGATAACTTGCAGATTTTCTAGCTTAATATCTTTTTGTTGCTGTACATCGTCCTCTAAAGCAGCCAAATTCACCGCAAATTCTGATTGTAAATTCATTAAGCTCACAAAAATCTCATCTTTCTGCTTATCAGAATCAGCATATAAATTTGCTAACTGAGTTTGAAATTCAAACTTAGTTTTTTCTAAATCTTCTAGAACTGAATTTTTTTGTCGCTCAGTATCTTGCTGTACCTCTGAAAATTGATAAGCAAGCTCTGATTCTACCTTCCTGATATTTTCTACCGTGCTATCTTTTTGATGCTGAGTATCTAGCTCAACTTGAGATAATAAATTTTCTATCTTTCTTTGAAAATTTGTAACTTCCGTAGTAATTTTAGTTAAATTATCCGCCTTAGCTTGCAAAAGTTCTGATGTAACAAAATCTAAATTATCATGTTCAGTTTTAATTTTTTGTTGTAAAGCTTCCGCTTCCTTTTCTAAAGCGCGAGTAATACCTTTAGCTTCTTGAATCAGATTTTCCGCATCTTGCTTAACGAGAGTTAACTGTCCTTCTAATTTTTCCACACCTTGCAACTGTGTCATAGCTCTATCCACAATTTCGCGAATAGCGACTCGCCGCAATAGCCAACATAAAGCAATGATGACAACTGGAAATAAACTTAAAATAACTAACGAAATATTCAGCAAAATCGTAGTACGGTTAAAGGCTCGCTCAAAATCTGCTGGTATTTGCTCAGTAACATTGGTTTGTGCTGGAACTTGCGCTATTATCTCAGAATTAATCTGTTGTTTAGAGGTGGATGGTGTAGTTTGTCCACTGCTCATCTCAGCAGACAGCAGCAAGGGTGAAAAGACGATGACGCTTTTCACAAATAAGGATAAAATAATCTGGTTCTTGCTCTTCATCACAACCATCCTGATATATTGGTCAGTTTTTCCAGTGTGGTTATTTCCTAATCTATAACAGAATTTGCTTGTTAACGGTGGGTAGTTTGTAGTGAGGACTTTAGTCCTCTCTCAACCATAAAGGGCTAGAGCCACTTACTACAAACTTTCAAGTTGTCATGAACCTTCATAGAATGATAACGTCTACAAGTTCGGACAGCATAGACACAGTTATCAGATCATGAAGTGCAGACACCAATTAACCTCACTCATCAGTCTTAGCTTAATCTCTAGCTACTTAGTACCATTATCTGCCGTTGTCGCTGCACCACCGAGAAACGCAGATAAAACGGTAAATTGTGACATTTTAGTAGTAGGTGGGGGACTTTCTGGTGTTGCTACAGCTTATGAAGGTTTGCTAGCCGGAAAAAAGGTTTGTTTAACAGAAATAACTGACTGGTTGGGGGGACAAATTTCTTCACAAGGGACATCTGCATTAGATGAACGTCCCACTCAACGCCGCTTGCAATTCTATTCTCGCGGTTATTTGGAACTGCGAAACCGCATCCAGAAGAAGTACGGTAAACTGAATCCTGGGGAATGCTGGGTGAGTGACTCTTGTTTTCTACCGCGTGATGCTCATGAAATTACCAGGCAGATGCTCAAAGATGCGGAAAAACGAGGTAGAGGTAAGCTGGAATGGTTTCCCAACACGGTGGTTAAAGACTTGGAAATTTCGCCAGCCGGGAAAAATGCTCATACAACTGGACAATTAATTAATAGCGCGATCGCAATCCAACATCAACCAGCCAAAGGCGCGCCACCTCTCAACACCTTTCCCCTCTCACAAACTATTGAAGACGCTTATCGTTATCAAAATTCATCTCGGTTTACTAAAACTATCATTCGCTTAGTTCCCAAACAAACCAAAGGAAACGCACCTAAATGGTATGTCGTTGATGCTAGCGAAACCGGAGAAATTGTTGGTTTAGCCGATGTTCCCTACAGACTCGGTATTGACGGACGTTCCTTCCTAGAACCTTCAGCTTCTAGCACCAGCAATAACCCTTATTGTACTCAAGGCTTTACTTACACCTTTGCAATGGAGGCGACAGCAGAACCCATACCGCAAAAAATGCCCCCATTTTATTTACAATACTCTCCCTATTTTAGCTATGAATTACAACGTCTCGCAGACTTTGGTTTAGTCTTCACCTATCGCCGTATTTGGAGTCCCACCGCAGGAGAACCTAAAAGATTCGGCGGTATAAATTTTACAGCCCCCACCCCTGGCGACATCTCCATGCAAAACTGGACTTGGGGGAACGACTACCGCCCCGGTACAGCTAAGGATAATTTAATTTATACTCGCCAACAATTACAAGCGACAGGACAATTAAAACCCGGTGGTTGGCTGGGTGGACTGCGGACGGAAACTTTAGGTAAAGCAGAGGAACACGCCTTATCTTATTATTACTGGTTAGTAGCTGGAACTACAGACTCACAGTTAGGGTCAGGTGTGAAGCGTCAACAAACCAATAACCGCTTTTTATCCGGGTTAAATTCCCCAATGGGAACAGTCCACGGTTTATCGAAATATCCTTATATGCGGGAAGGGCGACGTATTATCGGCCGTCCGAGTTGGGGACAACCGGGAGGCTTTACAATTTGGGAAATTGATATTTCACGCCGCAACTATAATGATCAGTATTATCGCCAAACCCTGCCACCAGCTATGTATCGTCAGTTAAAAGCAGCCTTGGCAGGTTTAGAAGCGACTTCGGTAATTTCTGGGCAAATTCCCCCAGAAAAAGTCATGCAGCGAACTCGTTCTACCATTTTCCCCGATGCTGTAGGTATTGGTCACTACGCCATTGACTTTCATCCTTGCATGGTGAACAGTCCCCCAGAAGCCCCCGGTAATAAAGAATATCCTGGTGAAAGGCGCGGGGCTGGACAAGCATACCCTTTCCAAATTGCACTCCGGGCGATGATTCCCCAAAAAATTGATAATTTGATAGTAGGTGGTAAAAGTATTGCTACCAGTCACATTGCGGCGGCGGCTTATCGGGTGCATTCCTTTGAATGGTCTGCCGGTGCGGCGGCGGGAACAGTTGCGGCTTTTGCTTTAAAAAATAACGTTGCACCCTACCAGCTTGTAGACGACTTACCCAAAGCCGAACCCCAATTACAAGCCCTCAAACGACTATTAGAACAAAACAACAACCCTACTGCTTTCCCTGATACTTCCATTTTTAACGAAAATTGGGAAGATTGGCGGTAATTAGTCATTAGTTATTAGTCATTAGTCATTAGTCATTGGTCATTAGTCATTAGTTTCTCTCCCCCAGTCCCTTCCAGTCCCTTCCATTCCCCATTCCCCAACATGGACTAAACTAGATATTTGTAGTGTAGTTTTGTAAAATTCTGTTGGTTAACTGCTTTATGCTTAAAACACTTTCAGCAGTGGCTTTCGCTATGGCTACAGCACCAACTGTAACTCCAGAAAAGTCTAGTCAAGTTGTCAAGAAGCCTTATCCGAATTATAAGGTGATTGTTTTAAACGATGATTTTAATACTTTTCAGCACGTGGCTGAGTGTTTAATGAAGTATATACCAGGGATGACCAGTGATTTGGCTTGGGACTTAACTAATCAGGTACATTATGAAGGACAAGCTATTGTCTGGGTAGGCCCGCAAGAACCAGCAGAATTGTATCATCAACAATTGCGTCGGGCTGGATTAACGATGGCTCCATTAGAGGCGGCTTAATTCTCATGGGTAAACCCTCCTCAGAAACCCCAAAAGCTGCTGCTCGTAAAGATGGTAGATTAGTCTGGAACCACTCAACTCATCTTCCCGGTTTGATTCCAATTTTAGAACGCCTGTGTCAGCAAGATGGCATCAACACCATCACGCCCGGCGTAATTGGCAGAGTTAAAGGCCATGCGCCAAAAATGCAATTGCGTGTGTCTGTACCTATTCGTGGTGGTTACAAAGTAATTGCGCGACACGGTAAGACGGTACAAGAGGTATTTATCCTGACTACTTTAAGTCAGGATAAACTCACAGAATTAATTGCGATCGCCATGAAGAATTCCTGATATTTTACAATCAAGGTCTTAAAACCACCACTATTGATGATTACTGTCTACTCTTCAACTTCGTGGATGGCAAATCTGTGTAGTGGCAAACTGACGATACAAGAAAAAGTTAAAAAATATGACAAAGCAGTAGTTATTTTTAAAGTCATGATTACAGGTTCAAAATTAGAGAAGACCATCTTCTCTAAACCAAACGCCACACAATAAACCAGCCAGTAAGTGAAGATCATTCTAAATAAAATCACTTCTGTTTCTGCGCGTTCATCATTCTGACTGTTTTTTTCATCCCACAGTAATAATAAACCAATAATACAAGCCACAAATGAAACAGCAACTACAAACCCGTGACATAATAAACTGCTTGTGTGCATTTGCATTCATCCCTATTTTTCACAATTGAAATTCAGTCTAAAGGAATATTCTTTGGGATTACACAAAATAGTTACAAACTGCAATATAACAATGCAAAATATGTAAACAAATGCAACAACAAATATATTAGTTTGAAGTAACTAATATAACTTTAAATATTGTGAAATTAAGTATATATTTTTTGAGTTTGGAATATTGTTGTGATTGTGGCGATCGCCATACCTCAATCACGATTTATCTGACTTAAAACTTAGCATCCAAGGAAAAGATTTCACTAACGCCACTCCTCCAATCACTACAAAAAGTGAACCCATACCAGTAAACATCACAGGTAGGAACCATAGACTCAACCAAGAATTAATCATAGCTGAATCCCGCTTTTGCGGATTGTACAGCACTTCAACCTGCTCACCTCTAGTGTGTGCCGGTGGATTACTACCTGAATTAGCTGCAAATGTAATAGGATCACCAGAGGATGGAGTAAATCTTACCACTGGATAGTAGACAACACTCCTACTACTACTAGATGAACGTGGAATTAAGTCAATGACAGTTCCTTGAGTAGTTACAGATGTAGCTACAAAAGAACGAGTATTGAACGTAATTATGATGCCTGTAACGGCGAAGATACTGCCAACACCAGCAAATATAGAGCCAAACATCCGAAAAAACTTTGTATCATCCATATTTTTCAACTTAGGTATAGCGTATTACAATCTTTTATTAAAATGACTATAAACAAAAAAAGGCAGGAAAACCTACCTTATAACCCAAAAAAAGCAATTTGTAAGCAAATACATCATTTAATATGCCAAAAAGTTATGGCAACAATTTGACAAAACTACGACGACTGTGTGAAGAACTTAGAAACTAGATGTAGCTAGAGTTTCATTGACAGGTATAGGACTGGGTTTAGCAATAAGATATCCTTGAGCAAAAGTTGCGCCTCGTTCTCGCAACCAATTGAGTTCATCAATACACTCAATTCCTTCAGCCACAGTCAGAATGTTTAACTGTTGTGCAATTTCTAAAACTTTTTCAGTAATCGCAGCTTTATATGGATCTAAATGTACATTTCTAGTTAACTCCATGTCCAATTTAATCAAATCTGGACGTAACTGATGCAGTAAGTTCAGGCTAGAATAACCAGAACCAATGTCATCAAGAGCAATAGCAAAACCCGCATCTCGGTAGTATTTGAGAACAGCCTTGAGATGCTCTAAATCTTGCGGCGTGTCTGACTCCACCACTTCAAAGACAACCCGTTCATAAGAAATACCTGCTCGGTTGATGGCTTCTACTGTACTCCGTAGACAAGACACCGGATCATAAAGTGCAGTTGGTGAAAAATTGATGAAGACTTTTCCACTCACTTGATGACGGCTGAACTGAGCAATGGAACTGAGGCGGGCAATGCGATCTAGTTGCGGTAGAAGTCCGGCTTCCGTCGCTGACTCTATAATTTGCGCTGGGGGTATTAAATTGCCTTGTGCATCTATCCCCCGCAACAGTGCCTCATATCCATAAATTTGGGATGTATTCTTCATGGAAACAATTGGTTGGAAGTAGCTGGTGAATTTTTCCTTTTCCAACATTTCCAGCAACCAGTCAGACTGAGTGAACTTGATAAACTGTTGCAAGGAGGCTATGTCACTAAAATCTTGGAGTTGAGGTTGAATAGTACCTCTAATAAATAAGACTTGTGTTTCTTTTAATTCTATCGGTGTGAGGAGTTGCCCTACACGAGAGGCAATTTCTTGGGCTTGCCCAATTTTACAGTCCAAACTCAACATCGGTTTGTCATGTATTAATTCATACTTAACAGCACATTGCTGTAAGGAGTTAATCACTTTCTTTAACGTATGTTCAACGGGAAACCAGACAAAGAGTTTGCCAGCTTCCTTGGCGTGACAGCGTGCAGTATGGCGACAGGTACAAGTTTTGTTGTTCAATGATGTTTTGCTCATAAAAAACTCATATTTATTCTTTAAACTCTGGAAACAGATAGAGCATTAACTATATACCGAAACTGAGCAATTAATGCAATCTATGAATTATCAAATATTTTAAATCGGCTCGACCATGTAGATATTACTTAAAGCATAAAGTTTTTGTTTTTCATGTTTTTCAGTTGATATTTTTTTATAAAGAGAAATTAACAATATATAATTAAAAAAAATAATTTATCTTATTTATTTATACTGGCTAAAGTGGATTCATAACTTACATTGAAGCGTTGGACAGAAAATATAATTTACTCTGTAAATAATAGAGTCTTATTAGCTTAAATATGCTAAAATAGGCAGCTTTTATCGGCTGGGTACAGTACACCTTTCAAGGGAACACAACCAGAGGCTAGAAGAATGTACCTGATCAAGATGAACTGTGTGTAAATTGAAAAATATAGAAATGCGTTCTAATTGTCAGTTGCAAGTGGGGTAAGTCTTCGTGCTAATTGGCAGATGCTTATTCTGATTGAGAAATGCCGTCAGTAATTAGCTAGTAGGAAGTCCAAATTATAATTTGGCATTTGTTAAGTTATAAATTGATGTTCAATCAAACTGGCTGACGCAGTAAACTATTACCCAAATCGTCTTGAAGATGGCGCATGGAAATGAAAATGAACAGCGTCAGGCAGTAAGGTAAAATTCAGTCAAAAGTCATCATCCTAAAGACATAATTATTATGGAAAGAAAATCTACTTTGTATACCTTGTCTAAAACATATCTGCGGGATCGGCGGCTTGGAGTTTACGGGTGGCGATCGCTCCCGAAATTACACACATAATAATAGTGAGGATTAATACCTGTAACGCCCGCATTAATGTCATATACATGGGTAGGTTGGTGGCAGTGCGGGTTAATTGATAAAGTCCTAAAGAGACTGTTAAACCTGGAATAAAACCCAACAATGCCAAAATCAAGGCTTCTTCAAACACTACACCCAGTAAATAATAATGGCGATATCCTATAGCTTTGAAGGTGGCATACTCTCTCAGGTGAGCATTGACATCTGTAGATAACACTTGATAGACAATAATCACACCTACAACAAAGCCCATTGATACCCCAATATTAAAAATAAATCCTATCGGGGAATTAGTACGCCAAAAGTTATTTTCAAATTCGATAAATTCTTGATGAGTCAGCACATTGACATCTTGTGACAAACGTGCTTTTAAAAGTGCTTGCACCTGCTGGTGATTTACCCCAGGCTGTAATTTAATTAAACCTAAACTGACATTAGCCGCCTGTTGTCGAGGAAAGAAGCGCAAAAAATTTTGATCACTGGTAATTAGCGTCCCATCAGCCGCAAAGGAAGCTCCTAATTTAAATAAACCGCTAATAGTAACTGTGCGCCGTTCTAATTCTGTCTTTACCGTTTCACCTTGTTCAATTTGGGCGATAGTTTTTTGATAATCTCCTCTAGACGCACGGTCAAATAAAACTGTATCTGGTAACTTAATTTCTGCAAGTTTGGCGTTAACTTCAGGAAAATCAACAGCAGGTTTATCGGGATTGATACCTATAACTAAGATTTCTGTATCGCGACGGGTTTGGGGATTTTTCCACACCATGTTACTTACATACATGGCCTCAGCCGATTTCACCCCTGGTACATCCATCGCTTGATATAATCGCCGCCGAGAAAATGTAGAGAGGCGTTGCAGGTTACGAGTTTGAGAACCCATCAGAATAATATCAGCTTGTAAACTGCGATGTAGGCGAGTGTTACTGTCATACAACGCCGCTTGAAATCCTAGCTGCATAAACATCAGCAAGTCCGCAAAGGCAATACCTGACAAAGCTACTAATAGCCGACTTTTTTCATGACTTAGTTGCAACCAACCTAAAGGGGTTCGTCGCCGCAGTTGTTGAAACATAGTATGGGGACTGTGGGATGAGGGGGATGAGGTTAATTAACAGAACAATCTTCTACCTTCTGCCTTCTGCCTCCTGGTTTATAATTCGATGACTGCTTTAACTTGCATATTTGTTAAATCGGCAGCTTTTTGGCTGGAGGTAGAATCTAGGCGGATGTGGACTTCTACTACTCGGCTGTCAATGTTGCTGGAGGGGTCTGTGTTAACTACGTTTTGTCGGCGTATTTGTAACCCTTTACGCTCAACTTTTCCCTGCATTTCTATGGGTAGATAATCACCGATGACTCGCACTTTCTGCCCTGGTTTGACTTTGCTGATGTCGCTTTCGTAAACTTCGGCAATGACGTACATTTGGCTGGTTTGTCCAATGTCAGCAATGCCGTTATGAGAAATTAATTCTCCAGGGCGACTGTGAATTTCAAATACTTGTCCATCTTGGGGCGATCGCACGTAAGCTAGGGTAAGATTAACTTGAGCTTGATTCATTGCGGCGATCGCTCGATTAACTTCTGCTGCGGCTGCTGCCACATCTACACCCCGCACTTCAGTAATTTGCTCTAAGGTGGCTTCGGCTGCTTGCAATTTTTTCTGGCTACTTAAATTCAGCCTTTGCAACTGTGCTTGGGCTTCTTCCAGGTTTTTTTGGGCAGTTTCTAAACTCAACCGTTTACTATCTCTTTGAGAAGCCGAAATTGCCCCTTCTTGATATAGTTGTTGATAACGTTGTTCTTCTACTTGGGCATTCTCTACCTCGGCTTGTAGTCGCGCTACTGTAGCTGTCTGCGCTGCTATGTCACCCTTAGCTTCTATTTCCAAACGTGCTATTGTTGCTTGTTGGGCTGTAACCTCTCCCCGTTTCGCTCCGGCTTTGATGCGGTTGAGGTTTGCCTGTGCTACTTTTACTTGTTCCTTGGCTTCTCTTAAGGCTGCTTCTAACCTATCACGGCTATCTAAAACTGCTATTAACTGTCCGGCTTTTACCCTGTCCCCCTCCTTGACTAATAATTGCTCTACCCGACTGCTTTCATTAGATGTGGTTGCAGCTAGTTTAATCACTTTTCCCTGTGGCTCAATTCGTCCCAAGGCTGTCACAGTTTTTAGCTCGGATAATAATGTTGTTTGTGCTTGTACCTTCTGATGAGATGCTTCCCGAAATTTTATTGTTATGTAAACACTGATTCCTATGACAGAAAAAGATACAAAAATAGCTAAAAAAATGAATGGACGTACAATCGATTGCGGGAAAACTGAACGCTGTAGTTTTGAATTCTGCACAATCGCATACCTTTATGGCAATTCCCAATTCGCTGACTAAAATCTCATCTCGGTAAATGTCCTGAAGCATTTTCTCTAGTTATCAACAAACAGTTTTTTGTGAACATTTCCTGAGTTGATTACTGCGTAATTGATAACTGATACAGCTACTCTTATATGCTTAATACCTGTTCAATATCTGAACTGATATATACAAAACTAAACGGTTTAGTCTTATAATCTTGATTATACTAAACCGAGTAGTTTAGTCAAGCACCACCCACAAGGAATCATCAAAACATGGCACGCCCTAAAAATGGGGAAACGGACCGTTCAAATTCTAGCGATAAAGTCGAGAAAATTCTGCAAGGAGCGATGCAGCAATTTTTAGCCTACGGCTATGCGTCTACAAGTATGGATAAAGTAGCCGAGGCGGCGGGAGTGTCTAAAGCGACGGTTTACAGTCACTTTCAAGATAAGGAAGGGTTGTTTAGAGCCTTGATAGAAAGATTAGCGAGAAAGCGGTTTCAGTTGATTTTGGGGACACAACCTTTAAAGGGAGAACCTTATGTAGTGCTGCGACGACTAGCGAAAACAGCACTAAATCAGATGATAAACGACCCGGAATATCAAGCATTTGAACGGTTGTTGATGGGGGAGTCGGCGCGGTTTCCAGAGTTAGCGCAGGTGTTTATTGCTAGCATTGCCAAACCAGCGATAGAAACCATCAGTCAATATTTAGCTGCTCGTTCAGAGTTGAATATACCAGATCCAGAGGCGACGGCGAGGATTTTGATTGGTTCATTGGTGCATTTTGTGATTACCCAAGAGATTATGCACGGTAAAAATATTATGCCTATGGAAAGCGATCGCCTGATTGATGCCTTAACCCATTTAATTGTCAACTGCGTTAAGTGAGCGAATAGAGACAAATAAATGCAAAATGCAAAATGCAAAATGCAAAATTATCGCATTAAATAATTCTGCTGTTAATAGCCATAATATTTAAAATAAACAATAATTCAATAAAAGGTACTAATCAATACGACTTTATCTAGCAATAACATTAGGATGGTTGAATATTAAGGATTGAATATTATCTATTTATCTGTTGATTGTCAAGATAAGTAGTCATAGACAGAATCAGTTCTGATAACACCTCCCTACTTCTCAGCATCGGAATGGTAATTTTGAATTTTGAATTTTGAATTTTGAATTCCCCGCAGGGGTTGACTAGCTCTTATGTGTAAAAATGAAAATAACTTACTAATAAAGGTGAGCGAAGCTCGAAAAGCTAGATAAAGGATTGACCGAAGTAATGGCAGACGAAACCAATCAAAATCAAGCGGGAGACGCTATTCCTAGCACTGTTGACAAAAAAGCCCCCACAGTCTCAGCAGCAAACGCTCCCAGTACCAGCGAACCAGTAGCAACAGATATTCCTACAGCTAACACACCAAACCCGAAAGCAGCAAACCCAAAAACCAACCCCAACGCAGCCACCCAGGAAGCCAAACCCGCCGCCAAAAAGGAAAAACCTCCTGCGGTGGAAGATAAGCCATTTGTAGAGTTCATGCAGCAAGACTACTTGCCAGCTTTAGAAAAGGCGATCGTCAAAGAAGGGGTAAAAGATATACAATTATCCTTTGCCAAGCAGAAATTACCCATTGCAGGTTTTCAATCAACAGAAGAATACTGGCAAGTGATTGGCAGCTGGCAAAACGGTCAACGTCAATTTAACCTCTATTTCCCTGATGAAGATATCCAAGGTAAAAAAGGCTTTTCTTGCAACGAAGGCAAAAAGCCCAGCACTTTGGAGTCATTTCTCATCGACGAGCGTAAAGTCACACTAGATATGTTGGTATCTCGTTTAGTGTATCGTTTGAACGGTCAAAAGTGGCTAGGTAGAAATTAATTGAGTTCATGGAAATGGTAGGTAACGGCTCCAGTGATGGGGTCGTTGTCTATTTTCACATAACCTGATTTCAGCATCTCTTTAAGTACCGCTTCCACTTCCGCAAAACCGACTCCTGTAGCTTTCACAGCTTGAGTCACAGTTAAGCTACCACCCTTGCTTTCTGCGACTTCAATTAATTTTACCATCAATTGGTTTTTAGTCATCGGCTGGACTTGGGAAGTAGTGATCGGTTGATTCACAGGTACACCCAAGGGCGATACACCAGCTTTCAGGCGTAGTTGCTGTTCATATTCATCAACCATTCCAGGCAACAGAAACAAATCTACAAACTGCCCTATACCAAACACACCCCCGGTGAATAGCCACAACAAACCAGTGCCGATTTTGCCATTGTAAAGTCGATGCAGTCCCCCTAGACCTAAAAACCACGCTGCACTCAAAATATAAGACACAAGGATACGGTCTTGATGCGGATTCTTGTCAACAGTCATGTTGTGGTCAACCCCTTGGATTTGCGCTTATTTGCTTAGATGCGATTTCCCTACAATTTTGTTTCACAGCAGCATGGCGAATTATACTCATCACGCTACTTCTATTGTAAGGTTATGCGCTTTGAGTGGCGAGTGGGTAGGGAGATGAGGGAGATGAGGGAGATGAGGGAGATGAGGGAGAATAACTAATGACCAATGACTAATGACCAATGACTAATGACTAATGACCAATGACTAATTTTAAATTTTTGTTGCAACTCTTAATGTTTCCCCCTCCTGTTTACCTCTACACCTTGGTAGACTGAAATTTATACAAATTAATTATTGTCGGCTGTTGTACCTTGAGAGAGTATCACCCTTGCCTCTCAGGGTTCTAGTCAAGATAATAAAAACAAAAGAGCAGTTAGGACATGGTAGATTCCCTAAAAAAGCCAGGCTTTGAAGAAATGCGGCCAGGGATTAAAGTCCCGGCAAAGGAAACTCTGTTAACACCCCGGTTTTACACCACCGATTTTGATGAGATGGCACGGATGGACATCTCCGTCAACGAAGACGAGTTGAGAGCCATTCTGGAAGAGTTCCGCGCGGACTATAACCGCCATCACTTTGTGCGGGATGCGGAGTTTGAACAATCCTGGGATCACATTGACGGGGAAACTCGCCGCTTGTTCGTGGAGTTTCTAGAACGTTCTTGTACGGCAGAATTTTCGGGCTTTTTGCTGTACAAAGAACTCGGTCGCCGTTTGAAAGATAAAAGCCCTGTTTTGGCAGAATGCTTTAACCTAATGTCACGGGATGAAGCGCGCCATGCTGGCTTTTTGAACAAAGCGATGTCAGACTTTAACCTGTCTTTGGACTTAGGGTTTTTAACCAAGAGCCGCAATTATACATTCTTTAAACCAAAATTCATTTTCTACGCCACTTATCTTTCAGAAAAGATTGGTTACTGGCGGTATATCACCATTTATCGCCATTTAGAAGCGCATCCTGAAGATAGAATTTATCCAATTTTCCGGTTCTTTGAAAACTGGTGTCAGGATGAAAACCGTCATGGTGATTTCTTTGATGCAATCATGAAATCCCAGCCGCAAATGTTGAACGACTGGAAAGCGAAACTTTGGAGCCGCTTTTTCTTGTTGTCAGTATTTGCTACGATGTATCTCAATGACATCCAGCGTCAAGACTTCTATGCTTCCATTGGTTTAGATGCGCGGGAATACGACATCTATGTAATTAAGAAGACCAACGAAACAGCAGGAAGAGTCTTCCCAGTGATGCTAGATGTAGAAAGTCCAGAGTTCTATGAACGTTTGGATGTATGTGTCAAGAATAACGAAAAATTGAGTGCGATCGCTAACTCCAACACTCCCAAATTCTTGCAATTCTTCCAGAAGCTACCAATTTACATCTCCAGTGGTTGGCAATTGTTAAAACTGTACTTGATGAAGCCAATTGATGCAGTTTCTAATCAAGGTTTAGCTCGCTAAATCTTTGAGTTTCTGCACTAATTTAAGTGGTTCTGTTGAGTACAGAACCACTTTTTTATTGAAACACGAAACTGATTTTTCTCTTGGTCTGTGTCCCTTTGTGATTTATTATTATAGGTTTGTAGTCAGTCGGTAAAAATAAATTAATTTCAGTTCGTAGTGAGGACTTTAGTCCTCATAATAAGGCTAAAGTCCTCTGTTGCAGAAACTGCGCGTAGCTTGCTTCCCCGGAGGGGTACACTACAAACCTTTAATTATTTAAGCCGACTTCATCAGTCTAAATCTATATTTTACTCTTAAAAAAAATGATATTTTTAGAACTCATATTACAAAATTTTGGCCCCTACGCAGGGAAACAAGTAATCAATCTTGCTCCCATAAAAGACGAAGAACACCGTCCAATTATCCTCTTAGGTGGGATGAATGGTGGCGGAAAAACCACCCTTATGGATGCTATCCGCCTAGCTTTATATGGACAACGCGCCCAATGTTCTACTCGTGGTAACTTGAGTTATCCTGATTTTTTAACCCAATGCGTTAATAATAAAACTGATCCTTTTGACAAAACACGCATTGAATTACTTTTTGAACATATTGAAGATGATAGACCAGTAAGATATCGGATTGTGAGAGTTTGGGACAAAAATCCCAAAGAAGGTAAAGATACATTAGGAATTTTAGGCGATGATGACACCTGGCCTGTTGATTCTCTGGCTAATATTTGGGATGACTATATAGAAAATCTCCTACCATTAGGAATTTCTAACTTATTTCTGTTTGATGGGGAACAAGTAAAAGAACTTGCGGAACAAGATACACCGCCACCAATAGTTATTGAAGCGATACGCGGACTTTTAGGTTTGGAGTTAGCAGATAAATTAGCAGGTGACTTAGATTTTATAGTCAACCGCAAACGCCGAGAACTGGCGAATACAAAAGACTTGGAACAATTAGAGATAATTGAGCAAAGATTACAGCAACAGCAAGTAGAATACGAAACCATAAAACAAGAATTAGTAACCCTTAAAAGTCAACTAGATGACTTAGAAATCAAGCAGCAAGAAGCTTTAGATAGATTTATGTCAGAAGGCGGTAAAATTGCTGCGGAACGCAATCAATTAGAACGGATAAAAAAAGAGAAAATCGCCGCCGCCGAAAAAGTCCGGGATTCAATGTGTGAATTAGCTGCCGATGTTTTACCATTGGCATTAATTCCTAATTTGCTCAGTCAGGTACAAGCACAAGGAGAAAAAGAATTTCGTTCTCAACAGATACAATTAGCTAAAGATGTGTTAATAGAGCGAGATCAACGCTTAATTAATTGGCTGAATCAGTTAGCAATGCCTGGAGAACAGGTTGATAAAATTGAGTTGTTTTTAGCTGAAGATGTTGAAAATTTATATACAGGTTATGCCCAAGGAGAACCACCTTGGTTACTTGCTGACGAAGAAAGTTTAAGTCAGTTAGATAATGCACAGTATCATTTAAAAACTTTGCTGAAATCACTAAAGCAACAGTTAGATATTCTGCAAAACACGGAAGAAGAAATTATTACTCTAGAAAGACAAGTACAAACAGCCGCAGAACCAGAGGCTTATAAACAATTACAGGAGGCTGTAAAATTAGCCCAAAAGCAAGTGGCTGAAGCTAAAGGTAATTATGAAACAACTCAATACAGACTAACTACATTAGGTAATACTATTGAACAGACCAAAAAGGAATTAAAAGAATATACTGATAAAAACCTGGATTACAAAAATAGAGAACATTTGATTGATTCGGTGCTGAAAGTTCAAGAAACCCTGAAGATTTTTCGAGAAAAATTAACTCTCAGAAAACTCAATAAATTAGAGGAAGAAGTCAAAAATTGTTTCCTCTATTTATTGCATAAATCGGATTTAGTGCATCGCATCGCTATTGATACGGAAACTTTCAGCCTGTCGCTGTATGATTTGAAAGGTCAACCAGTACCGAAACATCGCCTGTCAGCAGGGGAAAAACAACTATTAGCGATCGCCTTCCTCTGGGGACTAGCCAAAGTTTCCGGTCATCGCTTACCAGTAGCTATTGATACACCTCTTGGAAGACTGGATTCCTCCCACCGTAACAACTTAGTGGAACGTTATTTTCCCGCCGCTAGTCATCAAGTCATTTTACTTTCCACTGATACAGAAATCGGGAAATCAGAAGTAGAAATACTTAGGGAAAACGAAGCGATCGCCCGCGAATACCTGCTAGAATACGACTCCACTACCCGCCACACCACGATTAAACCGGGGTATTTTTGGGACTAGGTAGGGAATGGGGACTAATCAATTCAAAATTAAAGAATTTTGGGTAAAAATCTCCCCTAATCCCCTGCTTCCTCATCCTGCTATACTTATCTTTTCAGGAAGCGTTGACGCAGACGGATGACAAAAGTATTCACTTCAGGTATTTTCATCAGTGAGGCGATCGCCGCAAATACAGCCATCCCCACTAAACCAGATATACACAATTGCAAGATTTGAATTAATAAACCTTCTTTACCCAAGACTTGCTGAGAAGCTAGCAAAGTGGCAAAGCTGGCAATCCCAGCTACCACACTACCAGCCGTTAGTCCTAAAATGGGGACACTCCACTCACGTAAGGGTAAACCATTGAGTCGGCGGTCAAGTAACCATAACAGCATTAACATTGAGCTACAATTTACACCCACTGTAGCTAACACCAAACCAGGCGCACCAAAAGGTTTAACTAAAATCCAATCGAGTACAGCATTCAGCAATATATTAAATGTACTGATGCGAAAAGGTGTCTGTCCATCCCCCAAGGCGTAAAATACCCTGACTAAAACATCACGCCCCAAGTAAGCAAACATCCCGATACCGTAGGCGATGAGGAGGGATGAAACCAACTGCGTAGCTTCTTGTTTAAACGCACCACGTTGGTAAACTACCTGAACAATTGGCACAGATAAAGCCACCATCAACGCCCCTAGAGGTAGCATCGTCACAGCAGTGAGTAATAAACCCTGACGAATGCGTAATTTTAAATCTGGCCAGTTTTCTGGTTCGGCTAGCTTGGCGAATATGGGTAATAGCGGCAGTAAAATAATATTAGAAATAATCCCCAAGGGAGTTTGTACCAACAAATTGGCATAGTTAAAACCAGCCGCCGCACCCTGAATCGGACTGGCAAAATACAAGTCAGTCGCCACATTAATCGGCATCATTCCAGAGGAAATTGTTGCCGGGGTCATGATTCTAATGACTTCTTGAACTCCGGGGGCTTTAAAATCAAACCTGAGCCTTAATGTACCGAGTCCTAACCGCCATTGTACTATTAACTGCACTACCCATTGAAGAATTGCCCCTGCTAGAGTTCCCCCGGCTAAAACTATACCACCGATGAAGGCGTATTCTGGCTTGATGATGTCTTTGCCGAGTTGCAAAGCCAAGACAGCAATACCACCTACCACGGTGAGACTAGATAATAGGGGGCTAATAGAGAGTAACCAATATTGATTAGCGGCGTTGAGAGTACCGAAACCGATGCCAATAAATCCTGAGAATAAAGCCATCGGGGCCATAATTTGCAGTTGTTGAATGGCGATCGCTCTAGTTTTGGCATCTAAACCATAACCCACAATATCAATAATGTTACCAGCCAAGACAATCTGCAAGACTGTCACCAATAACAACACGCTACCGACGAGAGTTGTCACCGTTTCGACTAGGGGGGCGGCTTCTTCTTGCTTGCGCTTGGCTAAAACGCTGACGATCGCACTATGTAGCGGCCCGTTTACACCCCCTAATAGTACCAATAAAAAACCGGGGATCACGTAGGCGTAACTATAAGCCGTAGCAGCTGCACCCACACCAAAAGCAGCCGCGATCGCCTGCTGTCTAATTAAACCAAATACTTTACTAATTAACGTCGCTGCGGCAACAATACCAGCAATCCCAGCGAAAGAACGAGAGGGTTTTGGTTCTTGATTAGTCACGAATAATACCAGACAAATTTTGAAAGCCAGAGAGGATATGTAGAGACGTTGCATGCAACGTCTCTACATTATTTAACATCCTCTAACGACAACCCAAACTTTCGCGTGTAGAAACACCAGTAACGGGATTGATCCCATCTGCTCGTTCGCACATCAAAGACACTTGATAGCGGTCTATAATAGCGTCTGTAAAATCCGCCCCAGTAATATCAGCATCATAAAAACGGCTACGGGTTAAAGTAGCTTCTGTAAAAATCGCATTTTTTAAGTTAGCACTATCTAAAGTTGCCCGATCTACTAAAGCAGCTGTTAAATTTGCACCTTCTAAATTAGCTTTTAACAAAACGCCTTTAGTGAGGATAGCATTAGTTAAATCTGCACCTTGGAAATTTGTTCCTCGCATTTCCGCCGCTACAAAAGTTACACCTGCCAAATCAGTATTAGAAAAGTCACGATTTTCTAGATTTGTATTGCTGTAGTTAATTGTATTAATTTGAGCAAAAGCCGGCTTAGGATTGATGACGAGCCAAAACCAAGCCAGCAGCAAAATTACAATTAAACTAAATAATCTCAGCCAAAATTTCTTCATAACTTTCAACACCCAATTAATAGTCAAAAGTCAAAAGTCCAAAGCAATAACTAATGACTAATGACTAATGACTAATGACTAATGACTAATGACTAATGACTACTTCCAATCCTTCCCAATTCTGATTGTGATGTCAGAGTCTAAATCCCCTGTGGATTTAACTTGAACTAAACCTAAACCTAAGATGTTTTGTAGTTCAATTGCTGCGGTTCGATTCCCCTTTTGAGCAATAATTTGAGTTTGGCGTTGAGTATCTGGCCAATCCGGTGTAGTGTAAATATTTGTAAAACCTTTTTGTTTCAAGTAAGCAATAACTTTTTCAGTTAATTGAGGTTGATTGGAAGCATTTTGAATAGCAATTTTGAGGTGAGAAACTGGGCGGGAATCTGGCTGTAGTCCAGGTATATCGACCCCCACATAGTTACTCAATAGATTTTGTTGACCATTCAAATTCAGCCAATAGCTATTGGGATCTTGACTCAATTTGCTGAATATACCGGGCAACATAGTCATTTGGAAATTATCCCGTTCTAGATTGACGGAAAAATTCACCAAAGCCATCATTTCTTCTATCTTCAAATTGGAATCAAAATATTTCCGCATCAAGCGAGTTAATTGGGGCAATCTGGGTAAAACAGTCGGACTATTTAACCGTTGCAGCAATGCTGCTACCAGTGCTTGTTGTCGCTGCACTCGTGGTAGATCCCCTAAACCTTCCTCCCGGTATCGAGCAAACAATTCTGCTTGTTCACCTTTGAGAGTTTGCCAGCCACTAACTAAACTAACTGTTGATCCAGTGTTGGGGTCTTGATATGACATAGCTTTGGGAACAAAAACCTCTACCCCACCCAACTGATCCACCAACTGTCTTAAGCCACTGGTAGAAATGCGAATGTAGCGGTCAATCCGGGCATTATTTAAGGTGCGACTAACTACCCTAGCTGCTAAAACTGGCCCGCCTTGGGCATTAGCGTCTGATACCTTAGTCAATCCCTGTTCGGGGATAGCAATCATTGTATCCCTAGGAATTGACAGCACCCGTACAGTTTTGTTACTGGGGTTGAGTCTGACTAGCATCATAGTATCGCTCTTGCCACCAAAGCTTTCTGCTGAACCATCAACAGCACCTGGAACTGGCTCAATTCCCATGATCAGAATATTCATGGGTTTGGAGAGTTGATACTGAGAAATTTTGCTCCATAATTCCCCAGGTAGGGGCATTTTCTGCTCATCTTGACCAGCAACCCCTAATTCTTCCTCTGTGCGGTCTAGGTTGCTCCACAATGGAGTCCATAAGGCTAATGTGGATGCCAACAGACCAGAGAGAACTGTCCCCACAACCACAGTCAAAATCCACAATAGCCAGCGAGGCATGGTCAAACCCAAACGATCATAAAGCTCGTTGGGAATTGCGCCTACAGATTCGACAACATTACGGGAAGCCACTGACTGTGGTTGAGGTTTGACTTCCATTTCTGGTGTCGTTGCTGGTTGAGGCATGACCTGATTATCTACAAGTTGTATTTGCCCAGATCCTACCTCTAGTTCTAAATCTGGTATTTGTTGAGGCGCGACTTGATTATCTGAAAATTGAACCTGTTTAATCACAATTATCTCCCCACTCAACCACTCCCTAGAAATTATGTTAAACCAAGCTATCAATCTTGCCAGTGTCAGACTGCACTGTAAACTTGAAATGTTCTACCGTCGGTGTGTATGACAACATGAGTAGTTCATTGTTTCCAGTAATTCTGGCAGGTGGCAAAGGTGAGCGTTTTTGGCCCCTCAGTCGCCAAGACAGACCCAAGCAATTTTTAAGTCTTGATGGTAGCTCTAGAAGTCTATTACAAGCAACTGCCGAGCGACTGCTAACATTCGCAGGCAGTTGGGATGACTTGTGGGTAATCACTTCTAGTCAGTTAGGACAAGGAGTGAAACAACAACTACCCGAATTACCCTCTGAAAACTTATTGATTGAACCGCAGGGGAGAGACACTGCCGCCGCCGTAGCTTGGACAAGTTTGACAATTCAAAAGCGTTATGGAGATGACGCTATTATCGGCTTTTTTCCCTCAGACCACTGGATAGCTGACCAACAAGCGTTTAAGCGCACATTAGATGCTGCTACCCAATTAGCGGCAAATACAGCAGCAATCGTCACTTTAGGAATTAAGCCTAGCTTCCCATCAACTGGTTACGGTTACATCGAACAAGGCGAAAAAATTGGTAGCTTTAATGAGTTGCCAGCTTATCACGTTAACCGCTTTACTGAAAAGCCCAACCGTGAAACAGCAGAATCATTTCTGTCCACGGGCAGATTTAGCTGGAATAGTGGTATGTTCGTGTTTCGGGCTGGTGTAGTTCTGAATGAACTATATACTCATGCACCTGAAATTATCGAGCCATTGGCAAAACAGGGTCTTGATATTTATCCCCAGTTACCTAAAAAAAGTATAGACTATGCTTTGATGGAAAAGACTAATTTAGCTTATGTTTTACCAGCAGATTTTGGGTGGGATGACTTAGGTGATTGGAATGCAATTGAACGCTTACTAAAAACAGAAAATAATTCCAATGTAGAACTTGCTACCCATGTAGGGCTGGATACGCAAGGGGCTATTGTATATGCTACCAATCCAGAGGATGTAATTGTTACTATTGGTTTAGAGGATGTAGTGATTGTGCGCGATCGCAATGTCACGCTCATCGTCAATAAAGAACGTACTCAAGAAATTAAACAGGTTCTCAAAACCCTGCAAAATGATCCCCGATTTACTGACCTGCTTTAACTATTCAGTAATTGGTAAAACTTAAAACTCTTGGCAGAGGCACAAAAGCAGGGTTTTTATTATAACTAGCGAGGAGGGGATCAAGGGGATGAGGAGGATGAGGAAGATGAGGAAGATGAGGAGGATGAGGAGGATGAGGAGGATGAGGTAAGTAAAAATTCCTCCCCATCTCCCCCCACTCCCCCCACTCCCCCATCTCCCTCCACTCCCCCATCTCCCCCCACTCC
>NZ_LUHJ01000013.1:0-34161 GCF_001597745.1 Anabaena sp. 4-3
CTCCCCCCACTCCCCCATCTCCCCACTCACCCCCATGTTCCTGACCCAAACAGTTCCCCGTCAACGAGAAATTATTGAAGTTGTCCTCCGCCACGGTTGGGATTATATGCGGAGACTACTAACAGGTGGCAAAGCTGATGAACCACAGCTACCCACCCCGGCAGTGTTAAAAAATATCCTGGTGGATTTAGGGCCTGTGTATGTCAAACTTGGTCAGTTGATGTCTACCCGTCCAGATTTACTCAGCGCGCCTTACATTGAAGAACTTTCCACACTGCAAGACGAAGTACCGCCTGTTCCTTGGGCAGAAATTGAAATTGTCATTCGCAAACAACTAAAACGTCCTTTAGAAGAAACTTTCAAACAGATTAATCCTATCCCTGTGGCGGCGGGATCAATTGCCCAAATTCATCGCGCTACATTAGCCGATGGACGAGAAGTAGCAATGAAGGTGCAACGACCGGGGATCGATATCACCGTGGCTCAAGATATTGCTTTAATTCAAGGGATTGCCGATTTGGTAGCGCGTACCGATTTCGGGCAGAATTATGAAATTAAATCGATTGCGGAAGAATTTACCAGAGCTTTAGAAGCTGAGTTAGATTTTACACGGGAAGCTAGTTATACAGACCAATTACGGCGTAATTTATCTCACAGTCGTTGGTTTGAACCCCAAAAAATAGTAGTGGCTGAAATTTACTGGCACTTAACTACAGAAAAATTAATGGTGATGGAATGGCTAGAAGGAGTGCCAATACTATCAGCCAATTTCAGCAACAATAACGGTACAGAACCAGTAGCCGAGCGTCAAGCAATCACCACCCTACTATTTCGGGCTTTCTTTCAGCAGTTATATATTGATGGCTTTTTCCATGCTGATCCCCATCCGGGTAATATCTTTTATCTCAACGATGGTCGTGTTGCCCTGATAGATTGTGGCATGGTGGGCAGACTTGATCCCCGGACTCAGCAGATATTAACAGAAATGCTGTTAGCAATTGTCGATTTAGATGCGGGAAGATGCGCCCAATTGACTTTACAACTAGCAGATTCAGCACAACCGGTAATTGTGGCGCGGTTAGAAAGTGATTACGACCGGATGCTGCGGAAGTATTATAACGTCAGCTTGACTGAGATGAATTTTAGTCAAGTATTTTATGAAATTTTGCAAGTAGCCCGGAATAATAAAATTCGCTTACCCAGTAACATGGGCTTGTACGCTAAAACCTTAGCGAATTTAGAAGGGGTAGCGCGGATATTTAACCCAGAAGTAAATTTATTTGAAGAAATCCAACCTTTAATTACAGACTTATTTCGGCGGCAATTATTAGGCGATAATCCCGTGCGATCGCTCCTCAGAACCGCCTTAGATATCAAAAGCCTCTCCTTACAATCGCCCCGACAAATCGAACTCTTATTAGACAGAGTAACATCAGAAACCTTACGCTGGAACTTATCACTACATGGTTTAGACGGTGTACGCCGCACAATGGACGATGCAGCCAACCGCCTCTCATTTAGTATATTAGTAGGTTCGCTGATTATGGGGGCAGCAATTATCACAACTAAGGCACAGACAACCCAACTGTCATTTTTAAGCAGCTTCTTATTTGCGGCGGCGAGTTTGTTGGGATTGTGGCTAATTATCAGTATCTTGCGCTCCGGGCGTTTAAAATAAAACAATTGTTTGTAGTGAGGACTTTAGTCCTCTCATCTCTACCAGAGGCAGGTTTTCGGCAGGCTAGCAAAAAAGAAAGAAACGCATTTAAATTTATTATTCAATAAAAACAGAATTAATCGTGTTTTTACACGAGTAATTAGTTTCTTCCTCTCCCCATGTTTCTTGAGATAATATGTCAATCATCATCGCCGAAAATCTCAGTAAATCCTATCCTGTAGCGGTGAAAGAACCCGGAATTAAAGGCACAATTACCCACTTTTTCCGCCGCACCTACCGCTCAATTAAAGCAGTTCAAGACGTTACTTTTGAAATTGCACCCGGTGAAGTAGTGGGGTTTCTAGGGCCAAATGGTGCTGGTAAAACTACCACACTTAAAATGCTCACAGGACTAATTTATCCTACTAGCGGTGTAGTTAGAGTAGCTGGACATATTCCCTTTAAACGCCAAGAAGCATTTTTGCAAAAAATCACCTTGGTAATGGGACAAAAACAACAATTACTCTGGGATTTACCCGCCCTAGATTCCTTAAAAATTAACGCTGCTGTCTACAACATTTCAGATAAAGAATTTCACCGCCGCGTCGGGGAATTAACAGAAATGCTGTCTTTAGAAGGGAAGCTAAATCAACCAGTGCGGAAACTGTCTTTAGGTGAACGCATGAAGGCGGAACTATTAGCAGCACTGTTACACCGTCCCCAAGTCTTGTTTTTAGATGAACCCACACTAGGGTTAGATGTTAACGCTCAAGTAGCAGTCCGCGATTTTTTGCGTGAGTACAATCAACGTTATCAAGCAACAGTTTTGTTGACTAGCCATTACATGGCAGATATTACAGCTTTATGTCAACGAGTGCTGTTAATTCACCAAGGAAAACTGATGTATGACGGTAGCTTAGATGGGTTGTTAGAACGTTTTGCCCCCTACCGAGAAATTTATGTAGAGTTAGCCCAACCTCTATCAATGGAAACACTCAAACTTTATGGTGATGTGCAACTTTTAGAAGGGCGAGCCGTGCATTTTATAGTCAAGCAAGATTTACTTACCCGCACAGTATCCCAGATTTTAGCTAATTTAGAAGTCATAGATTTAACCGTAACTGAACCACCTGTAGAAGATGTAATTGCACGAGTTTTTCAGGCAGGAGTGGTTTAATAAATTCAAAATTCTCTGATTCAAAAATAAATGAAACGAATTATTAGAAAAACTCTAACTTTACTGACAGTTTACTATGCCTACATGGTGGAGTATCGAGCCGAATTAATTTTATGGGTTTTATCTGGCTCTTTACCAATTATTTTGATGGGGGTTTGGATAAAAGCAGCGCAAGGTGGGCAGTTTGGTTTAACACCTGTAGATTTTGCCCGTTACTTTTTGACAGTTTTTATTGTCAGACAAATATCAACTGTTTGGGTAATATGGGAGTTTGAAAAGGAAGTATTAGAAGGTAAACTATCACCTAAATTATTGCAACCTTTAGATCCAGTATGGCATCATGTGGCATCCCATTTGTCTGAAAGAGTGGCTCGTATACCATTTGCAGTCTTACTTATAGTCTTGTTTTTTGTTCTCTATCCCCAGGCTATGTGGTTGCCCAGTTTGGGACAATTATTATTATTTTCTGTGGCGGTGGTGCTAGCGTTTATTTTGCGGTTTGTAATTCAGTATACCCTTGCCATATTCGCTTTTTGGACAGAAAGGGCTAACGCTTTAGAAAATTTTTGGATGTTGTTTTACTTGTTTTTGTCTGGTTTAATAGCACCATTAGAAGTCTTCCCGGAAGCTGTAAGACAGATAGTTTTATTTACACCTTTCCCCTACTTAATCAATTTCCCTGCTAGTATTTTGGTTGGCTTACCTGTGGATATAACACGAGGGTTTTTGTCCCTACTAGCTTGGATATTAATATTTTTAGGAGCAAATCGTTGGTTATGGCGTGCAGGATTGAAAAAATATTCGGGAATGGGGGCATAAAAAAGAAGATTTTTTTAACTTGTGCTTCAGATTCATTTACGATTGGTTAACTATGGTTCTAAATTGATCGACAGAACCTAAAGAATAATCTTCTAATTTAAAATCAGCAAAAGGTTTATTTGCTAATCTATCTCGTAGTGCTTCATCTAGAATTACACCTGCTGATTGATTTCTTACACCAATAATAATGACGCTACTTTGATATCTGGTAACATCTTGATTTGGTTTACAATCGCGGCGTTGAAATTGTCCAAGATTTAATAAACGATAACTTTGAACACTGGGGATATTTTTAAATAATTTTTCTGATAAATTTTGGATGTTTTGGGAACGTTCCAATGCTCTTTGTTGTGCAGTGGCTAATTTACTATCACAAGTAGCTATACCTACAGAGATAATCTCATTTGGTTCTTGCATTATTTGTTGTATGCCTGATTGTTCTAAGATTAATTTTAAAACATCTAGACTAATAATTTGATTATTATTAGTAATTTGAAAGTTACTTTCAGCAAGCCATTTGTATTCTACTGATAAAACAGCTATGTTAAATTCAGCTACCCTCCCTTGACTATCCCTGCCTTCTTGATAAGGAAAATAATCAATTTTATCTTTTCTTTGTGGTGATTGATTTGGGGATGGCAATAAACTTGTCAAGGTGGGAACACTTGACATTAAAGATAATACACTGAGTAAACCTAATGAGACTAGCAAGGCTGCAAACAACGCCATTAAAGGTATTTTGGCTGTAGGTTTGGCTGATGGTGATGGAGGAGATGGAATTTTGGGTTGGGCAAATTCTACAGTTTGTGATTTTTTGGCAAGGTGAATATTGGGATTTTCAATAATAGTGAGCCGTTGCCAAATTTCTTGAGATTTAGCGGGGCGTTGATTTAATTCTGGTGTCATTAACCAGTCAATTAAATCTAATAGTGCAGGTGGAATATGATGAACAGAACTACGCCATTGCAATAAATTATGGCGTGCATCATACATATCTAGAGGATGTTTTCCTGTTAGTAAAAAAGTGAAAGTGCGTCCTAAAGCAAAAAAATCTGATTGTGGTGTAACTTTTTCGTGCATTTGTTCTGGCGCACTGTAACCAGATGACATAGTGGGTGTGGTGCTGCGGTTTTGGTAATTTCTGGCTATTTCTTTGGCTGTACCAAAGTCAATTAAAACTAATTGTTTATCTGGTCTGAGGATGATGTTAGATGGTTTAATATTTAAGTGGAAATATTCCTGGTTATGAACTACGTCTAAAATTTCTAATAATTGTTTTAACCAATTTATAGCTTGTGTTGGGGTGAGAGGTTTTTGTTGCTTTTCTAACCATTGTTCTAAGTTCAAACCGTCGATTTTTTCTTGGACGATGCAGTGCAGAATTAAACTGTTTCTAGTTTGATGCTGAAAATACTCATCTACTTTGGGAATACCGACATGATTTAGTTTTCCCAAGATGACGGCTTCTTGGCGAAATAGTTCTACGGCTTTAGTGTTGCTGCCAAGATTTGCTTGTAGTACCTTGAGAACTTTTACTGTGTCTTTTTCTCTGACTTGATAAACTTTACTAAATCCATTTGTATCACTCAGTAAGCGCATCACCCGATAGCGTCCGATTAATTCTAATTGAGAACCACAACTTTGACAAAAGCGGTTTTTTTCATTGTGGGGATGATTAGGTTTGGGACAAACTGGATTGATACAAAGGGTCATGATATGATGTGAAACGTCAAATTGCAAAAGAGTAAAACTGAGCTTTACTCTTTTGTTGTTGTTGATTAATAATCAGATGGGTTTTAGTTAAATTCTGCTAAGAATTTTGCAACTGTCTGGTTAAATGCGGCTGGTGCTGTCAAGAAAGGCCAATGATTGCCAGGAACTTGACACAGACGCAGGTTTTTCAGATAAGTTTTATAAGGTTTAATTTGCCAATCTAGACGATTTACACCTTTTTCTGGCTGGATGAATAAGGTAGGAGTTTCTAGAGGAACAGTGAAACCAGGTACGCACATCACATCTTCAAAAATGCCATCACGGGCGGCGATAGTGAATTTACTTCCCCAGCTACCATCAGCTTTTTGTTCTAACCCTGCTTGAAAGACTTGCTGTTGTAAGCTACTCCAACCCTGATATTGATTTAATTGCTTTGCTTGTTGTTCGGCAACTTCGTAGCTGGTAAATGGCCCCATGCCTTTGAGAAACGAGAGGTAGCGGTACAATAGGGGGAAAGTCAGTCTTAAGACGCTGGGCATTTTCCAGATAAAGATGGGATCGACTAAAACCATACTCCGCAAACGTTGGGGATTTTTTCTAGCCCAGATGGCGGCTAGTTTACCTGTCCATGAATGGCTGACTATGTGAGCAGATTTCCACCCTAAAGAATCCATGAGTGCTTCTAGGTCAGCGATCGCACTTTCAAAAGTATAGTCTGTTTCTGGCTTACTACTCTCACCATGACCGCGCATATCCGGCGCAATTATATGATAATCTGCCTGTAATTCATCTGCTAAACTCGACCACACCAAAGCATGGTCAGCTAAACCATGTAGTAGCAGTAAAGGTTCTGTGCCTTGATTCCACTCCAAATAAGATAACTGGATATCAGGGGTTGATAAAGTGTGACGAATAGGCATCTTTCGTTTTCATCCATCCTGAGAGATAGCTTCGCGCTTCTTATCGTACTGCGAAAGTCTAAAGCTAGATAGCAATTCCAAATTCACGCATAGCCTACAGGAAACAAGGGACAAAATTCAAAATTCCCAAACGGATAAAATACAGACTCATCCGCGTTTATCTGCGTTTATCTGCGTTTATCTGCGTTCAATTATTTTTATTCACATCCTCGAAAAACCCCTCTCCAAACCTCTCCCCTGCAAGGAGAGAGGCTTTAAAAGCTTTATTTTTCGTCGAAAACGCAGCATATTTTAGCCCCTCTCCGTGTCGGAGAGGGGTTGGGGAGAGGTTGATCAAATTCGAGTTAAAATAAAATGAATAATGAAGAGTAAAAAGCAACCTAACCCCCTGCGTCAATCACTGGGTGTTTTCCGTTATAGCGGACGAGCGATAAACTTAGTTTGGACGACTAGCCACAGTTTGACAATGATTCTGGCTAGTTTAACCTTATTGGCTGGTTTATTACCGGCGGCGATCGCCTATATTGGTAAGTTAATAGTTGATGCTGTGGTATTGGCATCACAGACAAATACTAACAGCAACATTTACCAACCATTATTGTATGTCAGCCTAGAGGCGATCGCAGTAGCATTACTCGCTGGCAGTCAACGCGGTTTAACCATCTGTCAGTCACTTCTACGCGCCTTACTTGGTCAACGAGTTAATGTTTTAATCCTCAAAAAAGCCTTAACTCTCAACTTAACCCACTTTGAAAACTCAGAATTCTATGACAAACTAACCAACGCCCGCCGAGAAGCGTCAGTACGTCCCTTATCATTAGTTAATCGTACCTTTGGCTTAGTACAGAATGCCCTCTCCCTAATTACCTATGGGGCTTTACTGGTAAGATTTTCAGTCTGGGCTGTAGTAGTCTTAATCTTAGCAGCCATGCCAGCCTTCATTGCTGAAACTCGGTTTGCTGGCGAAGCTTTTCGGTTATTTAGTTGGCGTGCGCCAGAAACAAGACAACAACATTATATAGAAACACTCCTAGCTAGAGAAGACTATGCAACAGAAGTCAAACTCTACCAACTAGGGGAAATGCTGCTGGGACGCTATTATAACATATTTGAGCAATTATATCAAGAAGACCGAAAATTAACCATCCGCCGGGGAACTTGGGGATATATATTGAGTTTGGTGAGTACCACCGCCTTTTATATTGCCTATGGTTGGATTGTAATAGAAACAGTCATCGGCAAAATTTCGTTAGGCGACATGATCATGTATATTACCGTGTTTCGCCAAGGACAGACGACATTTGCTAACGCCCTGACATCGATAGGGGGAATGTACGAAGATAACCTATATCTTTCCAACCTGTACGAATTTCTCGAAGAAAAAGTCACCCCACCCAGAGGAAAAGTCACCAGAGGAAACAAACCCGAAGACGGTATCCGGTTTGAAAAAGTCAGTTTTACCTATCCAGGTAACACCCAACCGACATTGAGAAACATCACCCTACATTTAAAACCCGGCGAAAAACTCGCCATTGTCGGTGAAAACGGTTCAGGAAAGACGACATTAATCAAACTGCTAACAAGACTCTATACCCCAAACACAGGTAGAATACTGTTAGATGGCGTAGACTTACAAGAATGGGATGTAGACGTACTGCGCCAACGTATCGGCGTAATATTCCAGAACTTTGTGCGTTATCAGTTCACCGTCGGCGAAAACATTGGCGTAGGGGATGTCAACAACATCAACAACAACAACAGATGGCGAACAGCAGCGCAAAAAGGTAAAGCAGATAACTTCATTGAAAACCTACCCCAACAATTTCAAACCCAACTAGGGAAATGGTTCAAAAGCGGACAAGAACTATCTGGGGGACAATGGCAAAAAATAGCCCTAGCCCGTGCATTCATGAGAACACAAGCAGATATTTTAGTATTAGACGAACCCACATCAGCCATAGATGCCCAAGCCGAATATGAGATATTTAATCATTTTCGCACCCTCACCCAAAACCAAATGGTATTTCTAATCTCACACCGCTTCTCAACAGTGAGGATGGCAGACAAAATCATAGTCATCGACAACGGCGAAATAGTCGAACAAGGAACTCATCAACAACTGCTAGCAGCAGACAGACTATATGCCAGACTATTTACCATACAAGCAGCCGGCTATCAATAAACCACAACTTTGCGTACCTCCGTGTTTACCTCCGCGCCCCTCTGCGTTTTTAAACAACCTATGAAACTAATTTCCGATCCATCAATTGCCATCAAAATCCAGAAAATGAAACAAAGGGTACGATGGCAACATCCGAGTATAATAGAAAGAAGCATCGATCAAACCAGAATGGTGATAGACCAGCATGATCACCCAGACTTTTCATTTATCGTACTGGGGGATAGCGGCACAAAATCCCATTATGGATACCATCCCCAAAGACTCGTAGCAGAATTGATGCTCAAACATAAAGACGAATGCAGCTTCGTGCTACACACAGGGGATGTCATCTATGTAGTTGGTTCTCGTGAATATTACCCAGCGAACTTTATCGAACCTTACCGAGAGTTTATCGTCGGTGGAGAACAGCCCGAAAAAATCGCCTATGACAGCATGGTGTTTAACCTACCATTTTTACCAGTGCTAGGCAACCATGATTATTATGACGTACCGTTTTTCTACCGTTTAATTACAGGTAGTACCTTAAGCTTGCGGCGAATGCTGCGGTATAAAGATTTTGAGATTGGTTGGCATGGTTCTAATCAAGGAGATGCCTATGCTAGAGCCTTTATTGATTATCTCACAGGTATTGCTGCACCGCAAGAACTCAACCAACATTTAGACAAACACTACACTGGGAAAACAGACACCGGAAGATGCTTACATTACCTACCGGGAGAATTTACCCGTGTACCGAACCGATATTATAGCTTTCGTTACGGTGGGATAGATTTTTTCGCCCTAGATTCTAACACTTTTAACACACCTGCGCCGTTGCCGCACACCGCCGCCGGAGATGTGTACCGCCGGGAATTACAAAAGCGTCGCCAAGAAATAGATAGAGAAGAAGAACTAATTTTAGCTGAATGCGATAAACTCAATTCTGAAGTAGCTGCCGATGCGGAATTACTGGATGATTTCAGTGCGAAGTTAGACCAAATCAACGAAATCAAACTCGACATTGAGAAACAACTAGCATCAGACGACAGCCCGGTGATAGACTGGGAACAATTAGACTGGTTACGCAGCAGATTAATTGAATCTTGGCACTGTTCCGAAGTGCGGGGAAGAATTCTGTTTTTTCATCATCCCCCCTACGTCACGGAAGCGACGAAATGGGATCAAGCGCAAACATTAGCAGTGCGTCAGCGTTTGCGCTGGGTGTTTAATCAAGTGGCGGAAACTGTGGGGGATGGAGTGAAAGAGCGTCCCATAGTAGATATAATTTTCAACGGACACGCCCACTGTTTAGAATATCTCCGCACCTTGGATACTGGACACGCAGACTCGCACATTAATTGTATTGTATCTGGTGGTAGCGGTCGCCGTCCCCGTCGTCAGCGAGCAGAGGGGACAGTGTTAATGGAGATGTTTCAGGATAATTCTGGTAAATCTATCCGTAAAGTCGCCCATTCCCAGCTTTACGTCGGTCGTAGTGGTCATGGTTTAGAAAAGCGGCTATCATACTCCTGTGTGCGTATTGATGTCAAAAATGGCAATCCACCTAAGTTTATTGTCAGACCTTTGGTAGCGGAACGGGTAGGGGATGAGTGGTTTGAGCGTGAGTTGGATAAGATTGTGATTTAGTAAGCTGTTGATGAGCGCAGTTTTACGCTTATGAGTGATTTAGAGGCTGAAAAGCTTGTGACGCAAGGATTTTTTAGACTGACTGCGCGGAGGGGTAGGTGTACAAAATTGGGTTTGGGGAAAAATGGCTGTATTCCTTATCCCGTCAGCTTTTGCAGATTTTTTTTAAAAAAACCACCCGCGCACCTTGCCCTGTCTGGGTTTCAGCGATTTTGCCCTCTTGCCAGTCACTTTTCTCGTGCTATGATAGACCCATCCGCGAATCTGAACCTTGAAAACCTTATATACATTGGCTTTCGGGCTGCCGCAGTTGCAACATTAACTAATCCCTATTAGGGATTGAAACGATTTTGGCGAAATTGATTGTTCAACCAATGGCAATAGTTGCAACATTAACTAATCCCTATTAGGGATTGAAACTGATAGTAGCAAAGTAACTCAAAAAGACTTGTGCGGTTGCAACATTAACTAATCCCTATTAGGGATTGAAACATCAACGACAATATGAACGCCGATGGCGGCGCAGTTGCAACATTAACTAATCCCTATTAGGGATTGAAACCCAGCATACAGACTCGCTACGACTACGATGACGGTTGCAACATTAACTAATCCCTATTAGGGATTGAAACCATACTGTCTACGCTAAAATTCTTGCAAAAAGTTGCAACATTAACTAATCCCTATTAGGGATTGAAACCAGGACAGGCTTCTGTATTTGGCGGTGGTGGTGGTGGAGTTGCAACATTAACTAATCCCTATTAGGGATTGAAACTGTTGTCATCTGATAGGCGAGTTTTAATGCTCCCATAAACGACGTTGCAACATTAACTAATCCCTATTAGGGATTGAAACACATTCAGACGTGCATACATTAACCTTGGTATTGTTGCAACATTAACTAATCCCTATTAGGGATTGAAACATTTGCGATTGACAATGAAGAGAAATTAGAAAGCAGTTGCAACATTAACTAATCCCTATTAGGGATTGAAACATGATTCGTCAAACAATGATAACCCGTAGTTATCTAAGTTGCAACATTAACTAATCCCTATTAGGGATTGAAACACTTTATCGAAATGTGGGCATATCATTGTTAGCGTTGCAACATTAACTAATCCCTATTAGGGATTGAAACAGCTAACTACTACGGCTATGAAGTGAAAGACATTGTTGCAACATTAACTAATCCCTATTAGGGATTGAAACATCCCTTACTTAGTTCAACTATAAACCTCTAGAAAAGTTGCAACATTAACTAATCCCTATTAGGGATTGAAACTTTTATCGACTGATGAACCTTGTCATCCTGCAATGTTGCAACATTAACTAATCCCTATTAGGGATTGAAACCGCAAAAATAGACTTTGGCACTACATACCGCAAAGTAAGGTTGCAACATTAACTAATCCCTATTAGGGATTGAAACTAGATTCCTTTCATTATTGTGTTAAGGTTTTTTGTAGTTGCAACATTAACTAATCCCTATTAGGGATTGAAACCGGTAAACGCAACATGACAAAAGCGTTTCAAATAGCACGAGGTTGCAACATTAACTAATCCCTATTAGGGATTGAAACTTGAGAGACGTGCTAGCCATAGCCAACTGAGTAAAGTTGCAACATTAACTAATCCCTATTAGGGATTGAAACCTTGTACTGAAGCTGTACCCTTTAGTACACCTTGTCTCGTTGCAACATTAACTAATCCCTATTAGGGATTGAAACCGGAACACCACGAGAAGCATTCCCAGAACGCCGCCACAAGGTTGCAACATTAACTAATCCCTATTAGGGATTGAAACAGTACCAGATGGTTGCTTTAATTCCTGTATGCCAAGGTTGCAACATTAACTAATCCCTATTAGGGATTGAAACACTAAACTACTCTCAAGCTGGTGAAGTCAGAGAGGTTGCAACATTAACTAATCCCTATTAGGGATTGAAACTTAAGATAATTCCTGCGAACGATAAAATAGGTATTTGTTGCAACATTAACTAATCCCTATTAGGGATTGAAACCATAGTGCTAATAACCATGAGCAACAGCGAGTCGTTGCAACATTAACTAATCCCTATTAGGGATTGAAACTTGCGGCTGACCAATATCAACAGAAAGCAGATATTGGTTGCAACATTAACTAATCCCTATTAGGGATTGAAACCAGGAACTCCTGCCCCAGTGATAGCGATCGCGCCATTGTGGTTGCAACATTAACTAATCCCTATTAGGGATTGAAACAGTGAGATTTCCTCCCAACGCCTCTTTGTACTGGGTTGCAACATTAACTAATCCCTATTAGGGATTGAAACCCATTGAACCAGATACATCCAATAGAATGATACTTGGGTTGCAACATTAACTAATCCCTATTAGGGATTGAAACATTACTGGCGTAAACAGTTGAACAGCACTCTTGCGTTGCAACATTAACTAATCCCTATTAGGGATTGAAACTTTAAAATTTTTACCTTATTCCCCGCCGCCTACAGTGTTGCAACATTAACTAATCCCTATTAGGGATTGAAACTATTTTCTACTAGCTACCTCGACAAAGATGGTGCGTTGCAACATTAACTAATCCCTATTAGGGATTGAAACCCGGCGGACGTGCAAAAAGGCATCGACACTGCTAAAGCTACAGTTGCAACATTAACTAATCCCTATTAGGGATTGAAACTCTCCCTTCTTATTAAATCGAGCCTCAGCTAGCATGTTGCAACATTAACTAATCCCTATTAGGGATTGAAACGCGTGGATAGTGCTGGCATATTGACTTAGTGAACTCTGGTTGAAAGTTGCAACATTAACTAATCCCTATTAGGGATTGAAACGCTCAATTCGTTCTTTTTGAACCCGAAGCGACTCTGTTGCAACATTAACTAATCCCTATTAGGGATTGAAACTCCAAGAAGCAAGTATTAGGGGATGACGACCTTAAAGTGCTGTTGCAACATTAACTAATCCCTATTAGGGATTGAAACGACTATTTCCATGTACATCTAAATCAACAATTACAGTTGCAACATTAACTAATCCCTATTAGGGATTGAAACAGATTTTCGTGGTTTTTACAACGATAATCCCGGTTGCAACATTAACTAATCCCTATTAGGGATTGAAACCTGTTTGCAGGTCGTAGAAAACCTTTCTTACAGTTGCAACATTAACTAATCCCTATTAGGGATTGAAACCGAGAAATACAGAAGTACCTTGCGAAAACCACAGGTTGCAACATTAACTAATCCCTATTAGGGATTGAAACGCTTCCTTGGGCTACCCCACTCAATAGCCAAGCTTTTGAGTTGCAACATTAACTAATCCCTATTAGGGATTGAAACCAAATAGCTGGCTACAGCAGCAATATCGTCAGTTGTTGCAACATTAACTAATCCCTATTAGGGATTGAAACAAAAGAGTAAATTTTAGTTTGCATTTTTTCAAAGTTGCAACATTAACTAATCCCTATTAGGGATTGAAACACATTGCCGCAAAGGCACAAGATACATTCAACCAAGTTGCAACATTAACTAATCCCTATTAGGGATTGAAACTGAAAGTTGCTGAAGGCTGTAGTCAGCAAAGGCAAAAAAGTTGCAACATTAACTAATCCCTATTAGGGATTGAAACCAGAAGACTCACGTTTTATCTACGACTGGGAGGGACAGAGTAGAGTATTTCAAGTTGCAACATTAACTAATCCCTATTAGGGATTGAAACATTCTAGAGGGGTGTGAGGGGATGTTGGCGTGACTGAGTTGCAACATTAACTAATCCCTATTAGGGATTGAAACGATTGGTTGTCGGTTGTCGTCTCCCTGGCAGGTCGTTGCAACATTAACTAATCCCTATTAGGGATTGAAACGTGATAAAATGCCTATTAAACAGTATCCTATTGTTGCAACATTAACTAATCCCTATTAGGGATTGAAACGGGATAGCAGGGAGGGGGGCGAGTGACCGAGGGTGTTGCAACATTAACTAATCCCTATTAGGGATTGAAACCTACAATCTTGACAAAGCAGAGGATCATACATCCACGTTGCAACATTAACTAATCCCTATTAGGGATTGAAACGCAACTAACAGGCGAGGATCTGTCAGAAGCCGCTGTTGCAACATTAACTAATCCCTATTAGGGATTGAAACAGATAGGAAACCTTATTACAAAAGCTTTACAATGTTGCAACATTAACTAATCCCTATTAGGGATTGAAACAACCTAACGCCGCTAACAGAAACTTTGCTATTTATGTTGCAACATTAACTAATCCCTATTAGGGATTGAAACAATCTCTAAAACTATCACACAATTCAGACAGAGCATCGATGTTGCAACATTAACTAATCCCTATTAGGGATTGAAACAGAATAACCGCAGGGTCAACAGGCGGGAAGTCCCGTTGCAACATTAACTAATCCCTATTAGGGATTGAAACCTTAGGGATAATTCCACTTTAACCCAATTGGTTAATATCGAAAGTTGCAACATTAACTAATCCCTATTAGGGATTGAAACTTGATCTGGAATCAGACACGATTCTTTAATATCTGAAGTTGCAACATTAACTAATCCCTATTAGGGATTGAAACCGGGATAATCGCCAATCTCCAAAAGTTCCTTAGCGGTTGCAACATTAACTAATCCCTATTAGGGATTGAAACCATCGACCAGGGACGAGTACCGATAACCAATCGATGTTGCAACATTAACTAATCCCTATTAGGGATTGAAACCTAGTTCTTCATCCTGACAAACTACAACCAGATGAAGGTTGCAACATTAACTAATCCCTATTAGGGATTGAAACGGCGAACATCCCAATAACGCAATTAACCCAGTGGCAAGTTGCAACATTAACTAATCCCTATTAGGGATTGAAACGATGTTGGAGAAAAGTAAGGATAAACCATCAATAGTTGCAACATTAACTAATCCCTATTAGGGATTGAAACCTTGACAACGCATATACATGGATGAATCCACAGCCCAAGTTGCAACATTAACTAATCCCTATTAGGGATTGAAACAGCAGATAAAGATTATCCATTGCTACAAACAATTTGTTGCAACATTAACTAATCCCTATTAGGGATTGAAACTTGAGATAAGGGTAGGCGATCGCGTTAAGTTATTAGTTGCAACATTAACTAATCCCTATTTTCATATCTTGCACCTTTCTCAATAAGCGTCAGGTGGGCATTGCCAATGACGCAAAACTAAGGCTTTCAGGAAGTTGCAAGCAATGCCCACCCTACAAAAATTATTATCAAGGAACAGGTGCAAGATGTGTGTATTAGAGATTGAAACACTACACAGTTATAGAAAATTAGCGTTCTTCTTTGCGCCTTTGCGCCTTTGCGCGAGACAAAAAAAGATATAGTTAACCCACGAAAATACCTGTAAAGAAAGCATTTCCCCACAAGCCCAAAATTGAGATAACGGTGCGTTAGGCGCGACGACAAGACGCAATGAAACATCGAAACAGACGCGCCTAACACACCCTACAAGCTATTAACTCAACTGGGCGACGAGTTGATTTTCCAAAAGCGTATCACTGGTTAACAAATCCTCAACGGTGATTCTTAAAAACCGTTGCTCATCCACTTGAAACATTACCTTAATACGATCGCTCCCCGGAAACCCAGGAGGTGTCAAATTAGCGATACTTCTCGCCCCTTCCTGATCATTCAACGGTTTCACGCTAGTTACACCATTATCCAGCCGCCGAGTAATTAAGCGATCGCCATCAAAATAAACTTCTGTTCCGCCTGTTTCCGCCCCTAATTCCCCGATAATCAACTCTATACTCGGTTGATTCTCCAAGGAAGCCCCCAAATATAACTCTACAGGCTGATTCATCGGGTAAGCTTGTCCTTCCTTGATTATCGGATGCCAAGAGTGACGCTGATTCCGCCGATCCCAATATCTTACACCGTAACTGTGATAGAGAAAGTCCTTAATTTCTACCCCTTGGGATAGTTGCAATGCACCTTGAGCGATCGCCTCAAATGGACGTTGACAACGAATCTTGTCTGTGGTAAAATAACCTTCAATCCATTTCTGAACTGCTGGTAATTGTACAGTTCCACCGACCAATAACACGGCATTAATATCTGTAACTTCAATACCTTGACGGCGGGCTTGCTGTAAGAGATTCGTCATACACTCATCCAACTGCTGAAAAAATCCCCGTTCGGTGAGGATATTTTCCAGATTGTCCCGATTTAGACTGAGTTCGTAGGTTTCAAAACTTTCGTCATCAAAATAAACTTCACTAGCTTGATTTTGACTTGATAACTGAATCTTGAGTTTTTCCGCCAGTCTCATTGTCAAAGGGCTAACCGCCAACCCTTGATGTTTGGCAAAATAATCAACTAACCAGTTATCAATATCTGTACCGCCTAAATTCTGCCCAGCTTTGGCTAGTACACGGGCGGTTTTGACTTTTTGTTTTGAGTCTTCCGCAAGAGATTTGTTACCCCATTTGAGCAGAAATCCTACAGGTTTATTATTTGCCTGTCCAGTTTTCTGCAACTGCACAAGGGATAAATCTAATGTTCCCCCGCCAAAGTCAACGACTAACAAAATTTCTTGATCAACTAAACCATAACCCAAAGCGGCGGCGGTGGGTTCGTCTAACATCCGCACTTGTTCCACGGGCAGGGCTTGACAAACTTTCCCTAACCAGTGACGATAAGCTTCAAAGCTATCTACAGGTACGGTTAAGACGAGTGAATCTAAGCCGCCTTCTTGGGGTGCTAGTTGTGTGATGATGTGAGACAAATACCATTGTCCGACTTGTTCAAAGCTGATGATTTGTCCGTCGAGTTCTGGTAAAAAGCCTTGAATATCTGCGGCTATTCCCCGTTTAAAGCTGCGGAAAAATCGGCTATCATTTTTTAGGTCAAGGCCGCGATCGCGTACTTGTTGACCGACGATGATTTTACTCTGGTTAGCGTCTTCAACGTACACCAAACTGGGAATTAATGGTGGGTTGAGGCTTTGTTGGATTGATAGGTTTGCTAGGCTGACGGTTTCTGGTTGTTGGGTGACTGGGTTCCAACGGGCTATTACTGTGTTACTTGTACCAAAATCAATTGCGATCGCCATAGTCTGATGATTGTATCGCGCAAAGGCGCAAAGGCGCAAAGTGTTTGTTTGAGTGAGACTATTTTCCCATAAGCCACCAACTACGCAAATGTGCGATCGCTGTTTCTTTGTGTTTGGCTTCTATTTCTATCCAGGGGGCTTGATGGTAAACTTGGGGCATGGCGGTTATCAGGGTGCTGTGTTTGCGGTCGAGAAAAGATTGTTCACCGTTGGAGATGTGGACTAATTGCCAGTCTGGATTTTTCCAGGTTGTTTTGGCTGCTTCAAACATGGATGTGACGCTGGGGTGGTTGTAGCTGTCTAATTTTTCATAGCAAATATGATGATGGGCATCAAATACCATTGGAATTTGTGCTTGTTGACATACTGCTAAAATTTCACTGGCACTATAGGCGTATTCGTCGTTTTCTAGGGTTAAACGGTTTTTGATGGCTGGTGGTAGTTCGGAGATGACTTTGATTAGTTGTTCGCTACGTTGAGATTTGCCACCGTGTATATTCATTAATGACCAAGGTGAACGAGGTAAGCCGAGTAAGTCTAAGTTGAGGGCGTGTCTGGCTAAGATTTTGATGCTGTTTTGTACGACTTCGGGCGAGTCGGAACTGAGGACTACGTATTGATCAGGGTGTAGTACCATTCTAATGTTGAGGGATTGGGAGCGATCGCCAATGGTAGCCAGTTCAGCCTTCATGCTGTCTAATATCTTCGCCCCAATTTCGTCTTCCATATCACTTAAGGGAAACAAGGCTGAAGTCATGCGATACAGTCTAATATTGTTGGCATCGCAAAAGGTTAAAGCATCATGTAGTCGCTGTAGGTTATGCTGGTAAATCTCCCTTAAAGCTGTTTCCCGTTGACTCAGGGAAAGTTGTAAATAACGTGTGCGTGTCATTGTCCGAAACCGCACTGTTTTATCAAAGGTAATGCAAACCAGCCCTAACCTTGGCGGCTCATTTTTTGGTAATTTTGCTGTGTTAGGCAGTGTGTTTAACTGGGTTGCAGTCATGAATTTAGTTTGCTTTGTTTGCCACTCTTTCATTTAACTGAATTTTCTACAAAGCTGTGGAGTATCTAAAGCTTGATTTTTTACGGGTTTCAACACCTACAAGGAAGAGATTTAGAACTTATCAGACATTGTAGAGACGTTGCATGCAACGTCTCTACACACATTTTGCACCATTCTCAATAACCGTGGGGCGATGCACAGCCTACAAGGTAAAAATAAGGGTTTAAGCGAATTTTGAGGAGTGCATCGCCGCCCTGTAATCGCAATCAAGCAGCTGTTGCAAAATGTGAGCCTCCAATGTGGCTCAGAACTAAAGTCTGAATATCAAATTAGGTATATGTACCTTTTGGTAGTGTTGTCAAGTAAATGAAATATTTATTAATATAAGTAGAAATTCAACTTTGGGAGTTCACGCAAATCAAGGTAACAAGAATTTCTTCACAGGGGGGTTCCCAGTTCCCAGTTTTTTAGTAAGGGAGTAGAAGAGATGAAAGACGAGCAAAATAATAACTCTCAGGAATTTATCGACAATCTCAAGAATGGAATTTGGCTATTTGGTTTGTCTTCTTGGGTATTTGGGATTACCGATCGCAGTATTGCATCTTTCGCTGATGGTTATTTATCTGCATTGGATTTAACGCAACTATTTACAGCTGCTACATTCTTTGTGGCATGGCTATTTTTGAAGCCAACATCTAAAGTTTAACCAGGTTGTAGCGTTTCAGGTAGAACCTTTCGATAAAACACGGGGAGTAGGGAGTGGGGGAAGCGGAGGAGGCAGGGGAGCAGGGGAGAAAAGCTAATGACTAATGACTAATGACTAATGACTAATGACTAATGACTAATGACTAATGACTTTTTTCTCAAACAATTTAGGGTAATTCTGCGATATGTCAGAATTACCCCTGTTTGGTTGGTATATGACTGATGTAGGTGCAAACCAATTGCGATCGCTGTCTCAAGTTGAATATTCCCTTATTCCCTGTGACTTGGATACGTTACTTTTAGCTAATCAAAAGCATAATGTTTTTTTACGTCGCGTCTAATTTCCCAAGTACAGGACATTCCAGCCGGGAAAATCACTAAATCTCCTTTACCCATTTGTACAGGTTGTCCGCTATCAGGCGTAACAACTACGTCACCTTCTAAGAAATAACAAGTTTCTTGAGTATCATAAGTCCAGGGAAATTTTGAAATTTCTTTTTGCCAAATTCCCCACTGAAACACACCCAACTGCTGTAGTCTTTCTTGACTTGGTTGATGCTCAATTTTAATTTCCATGTCGCCTTGTATCTGTAGTGATTTAGCAGTAAGACTGAATGTCTTCACCACATTCATCTACTAAATAACATAAAGCGCGAAAACGCAAGCCCACAAATTGATCATACAGGGGATTGAGCTTACACATAGGAGGGATGTGTCCTATTTTGCGTCCAAATAGCACAATGTCACGCTCAAAAGGACATTGAGCCGGGATCAATTTGGCGATCAAGCAAGCTAATTTACGATTGTGGATTTCTACTGCATCCAGCTTTTCACGTAAGGGTTGCAACAAATCCAATTTTTTCTGACTACCTGCTTTTTCGGTGATGTCGATAGGTTTGATAAAAGCAGACATGACAATATCTTGGTTATGGCTGTGGATAACACTCATAATCAAATCTTCCTATGTAAACAACCTATTTTGCAGTTGTGCTACTTACCATACAATTTGTTTCTAGATTAGGTGTTATGTGCAAATAAATTAACTTCAGCACAGATATCAGGTAAATCTGAGAAAAATTGTTGGTCAATGTGGGACTAATTGATATATAAACCGACTAGATGTGTTGGAACTGTCCCGTTAAATACAAAATAACAAAGAAAAAGTAAAAATGGTATTTCCTTAACTTATTGATTGCTGATATGGCAAATAGCGATTTCATATATTAAATGTCAAGCTCCGGTTTTTAAACTACACAGTGATTGTAGCCGCATTTTTACCAGTAAAATTACGGTTTTTTTGAGCCTTTAGCTAGATTTACTGGGTTTTCAAATCTACGGATAATTGATTTTAGGCTATGGTGTATCAAATAAATTGTCATATACGCTACATAAGCAGACCTGAATATTATTTAATAAGTTCCCAATGACCCTTTGATAAGGAGAAACTAATCTATGAATGCTAGTGGTTGGATCAAAATCTTGCAGAAGCTTGTCTTCTACCCTAGGTAAAATACCCTTTTTCAGTCAAAAAATATCAAGCAGACATAAGAAAATTTATCTGAAAAGTTTAAAATTTTTGGAAAATTTCATTACCTATGTAGGATGCGTTAGCAAACAGTAGGGTATATAACCGATGAAAAATGTAGTTTACTCAGCAATGAGATGACGCTGGCCGCCGAAAGCCAAAAGCCAAACTACTACTATAATCCAGTGGATGAGGAAGATTACCCAAAAAGAACCTGTGAGTGCATAAGCTACTGTGCAGCACAGTCCTAAAAGTCCTGCTAAGGTAAGGAAAATTGGCTGAAAAAATGTTGGATATCCAGTCCGGAAAAAAGTTCTGGCGTTGAGGGGATGATAAATAATAAATAAAACTAAGATGAATCCAGCCCATAATCCCCATTGATACCAGTTGATGACTTCTATGGGATGGGGAAGCGGTAAGACGCGAAAGACTAATTCTTCGGTGAGGGCTGGTGAAATGGCTGATTGTAGTACAATCTTGAATTGTGAGATTTTTTGAGTAGGGGTAAAACTCCAATACAAAAAGCCAGTTTTTAATCCTAAAGGTAAGGCGATCGCAGTATAAATTAACAGTGTTCCTGCCACAACTAACCAATCTGTACTTTGGGGCAGTACGATAGATGCGAGGAATCGGTTCAGTAAAATGGTGATAGGTGCAATATTTGTTCCGGGAATTGTCAGATAGCCTAATGCCATTGTTGCCGCTAGGGGGGCAATATCTGGATTTAAACCACCAATTTGATTAGTTCTGAGAAACCAGAGTTGAGCGTCATGTCTCAAGAATAGGGCGGCTAGTTCATCCTGTGCTTGTCTAGGTAGCATTGTCCGCCAACTGGTGAGAGCAGCCCATATACTGCGATCGCGAAAAGTTTTTTGTCCTTTCCCAGTCCCCATTAAATAATCTGCGTGACTTTGCCAGTCTGCACGCACGATACCCAAAGGAGTTAATTGGTTTTCTAAAGCCTCACCCAAACTAACTAATTCTTGAAAGCGCGAAGTTTGGGGATCATTGGGGTGAGTGTTGAGCCATTGCTGAATTGCTGGTTCTTTGGCGACTTGCTCAGTAATCACTTGAATGGCAATATAAAGGGCTTGACTAGAATCCTGCACACAGGAAGTTGCTGGGGAAACCGTCGCGCCACCAGTTCCGTCACCTGTGCGATATCGCGCCATCATCACCTGCAATTGTTGCTGAAATTCTGTCACAGGAGAGAGTTTGATTCCCCCAAAATTATAGTTTTGTGTCACAGGTGCAAACTTCATCAGCACATCGGAAATTGGACGAGTCGCCGCCCATCCCCACTGTAAGTTACCCATGTAGTCAGCCCAGGTATGTGTACCGGAGATAATGCCATCAGAGTTGTTAGCGTAAATTTGCAGATAGTCAATGGCGAATTGTAATTCTTGGGTGATGGGTTCACGGACTACCTGCGCCAATCCAAAAGCAAAATGTCCGGTGACTGTAAACGCTGGGAAGTTTTCCGCTTTTTTACCGCCAATTCCGCCGAAATTGTGTAAAAGAATCGCTTTGTCGCCTTCTTGCCAATGGGATGATGTGGCGGTGGGGTTTAACAAGACCTTGCCAATTGTACCTTGATCTTGGGGTGTAATCTGCCAATTTTCATTTTTGATGTAATTTAATCCGGCGGCTTTTCCCGAAATTATTTTATCTGGCTGGAGTTGTAGAAGCGATCGCGGGACTAATCCCTGCACCACAAACACCCCGGCTGCATTTTTGCCGCCGTAAATATACCAACCCGCTTTTCCGGCTGGTGAATTTTCCAGTTGATTGGGGGTAGATGGTGGGATATTGCGTCTGTCTACTACCTGTTGGGGAATGCGGATAATTTCTTCGACACCATCGAATTGGCGAGAAGTGCGATTATAATGACGCACCTGAAACAAATCATTGGCACAAGTAGTATTTTCAGGACAGACTTTTGCTGCTGGAGATAAGATTTTAACTAAGCCGTAGAATCTACCAGTGGCTAAGACAGGCTCATGGGCAATTTGCAACCGTGGTTGTCCTGAGTTGGATTCTAGGAGTTTAACATCATCTAAGGTGACAATCAGATCATCATTTGGTCTAGCACCAGCCAGGGATTGCAAAGGCCCGACTTTTAGACGACCATCAAGGCGTGAGGGATGGATAATACCTGTAGCTGCGCTGTTTTTCGTTTCTTGTGTAAACTTGATATCTTGTTGTACAGCTTGCACATAAGATTTTAACTCTGGTTGATCTTGCCATTCCAGGCGGACAACTTGACCTACTAATTGCTGTAACTCTGTGGGTGCGTGTTGTACTTCCATCCATACCCAGTCTTCTCCCGGTGGGATTTGTTGTGGCGTTGGTAAAATTAACCTGCCTACCCACTCAGCCACAGGTTGATATAAATCAGGGTTAACAGTTTGATTAAGGGGATAAAACTGTGTTTGATTAAAGTCTTGGCGTTTGTGGATGGCGTAATTACTGCCTTGGGTAATGATGGGCTGGGGGCGTGGGTAAAATAGCCAGAGTGCGATCGCAATCAGTACCACCCAGAAAATGAAAAATGGCGATCGCCATCTGTTTGGGCGACGCAACTGCCAACTGCTAGATGATTTTTCATTCTGCATTGCTGTTCTGGCTCTGATTTTCTTTTGTATATAGCATAAAATCACTACTTTAATAAATATTGGCCAAATTTCTGTTTCAATTAGACATTTTTCAGGTTTTTAAGTCTAAAAAAAACACGATTTATGTCCATTTAATTGAAGATTTTACCGCGAATTTATTCCTATTTTTTTATATATTTGTTATAAATTAATTGAGGATAATTGCTGAGTATTATTCGCAAGTTTTCCAAAAATAAAGACTTAATTTATCAATATATCTATGTATTGAATCAAAACTAATAACTTCTAGTTTTTGGTTGATAAATCCAGTTTATCTCAGCTATATAGACAACATCCAGCAAACAAAACTCAAGTCCTACAACAAAGGCTTACCTAACATGAATCTACGTTATCATTCTGCTGGCATTTTTTTAAAAGTTAGTCTTGCTCTCACAAGTTTGATTGGCTGTTTAACCTTGAAATCAACTCCAGCATCAGCCCAAGCATTAATAGAAAACCCTATTTCTGATTTTAGTTCTGGAGAACCTGCCGTCTTTGCCGGTGCAGCAGTGTATCTTACCCCTGGTAATTATTTATCAAGCATTGCTGCTGAAGCAGTCGCACCTAAAGGCACTTACTTCGCAGGATTCAATGGTGCATACACAGTTACAGCAATTTCATATATAGATCCCATTACTCATGTTGCCTATCCAAGCATCACACTGCACACGGGTGGATTATTAGCACTTCCGTATAATGTAGCGGGATCTATTAGAGGAGCTATAGTTGATAGACTGAGATACGGCAATCTCACATTAGATGAATATACAGCATTGGTAAGAGCGGCTGTTGGTAATGATGGTTTAGATTAAGTCGTGGTGATTGAGAATTAACATCCATCCCTTCCCCATCATGGAAGGGATGTGTGTTAATTAATTAGTTTAATTATTTGAGATATATAAAATAAGATATCTTACAAATATTAAAACCTAAAACCACCTTGAAAAAGTGCTTCAAAGTTGTCTCCACTCATCCCAATACGAGACTGCCAAAAATTACCACTACCAGGAATATTACGCCGCAGCAATAATCCATAGGTAAAATCAGCCACTCGATTTCCTGTATCTCGTTCAGTATTTTTAAAATTCTGTAGATAAGCACCAAAAGCCCACTGAGGACTAACTTGTTGTAAACCTTCCAAGGTATAGAATAAATCCCCTCTAATTTCTAGAGAATTACTAAATTCTAAACCTGTATTAAAACCTAATTTTCCTTGAAATAATCCTACTGGTGTAATACTGAATTGATTATCTAAAAATAGAATTGCTGTAGATAAAGAATAATTTAAATTTCTATTTTGATGAGAAAACAAGTAACTCATATTCAGATAAGCAGGATTTAAAAAATTAACTTCACTATTCCAATACAATTGTAATGATGGAATATGGTTAGTAATAGATTCAGTTCGTCCTTCTGCATCCACTGCTACATGAGTGCTGATATAATTCAAGACTCCGTTAAAATAAATGCCTAGTGTTGGCTCTAAAATTCCCAAATTATTTGTAATATTAAATGCAGTATCTGTATTCAAGTTCAACCACATACCTGAACTAATACCGTAATTCCAGTTACCAGAAGCAGCAGCCCACAAAGCTTCTATAGTAGGTAAATATAAATATCCATCAAAAGCTTGAAAATAATTAGTAATTTTGCCATCTTGACTTAACTCGATCCGATCAAAAGCCATATCAAAGGCACGAACATTAATTGGAAATGATGTCAGATTCGCCGAACTTAAATTCTGAATAAACTGTTGCCCATTAGGAGCAGTTAAAGTCACTTGTACAGCCGATGAACGGTTAGGTGTTTGTTGGGAGGGTATAGGTATACTAACAGATGATAAAGGGCCAAAACTTTGATTAGAAACATCAGCTTTAGAAATAAAAGTTTCTCCTTCTCTCCAGGTGCGATTACCATCGAAAACCTGAACTAAACGCCGATGATTACCAGTACGAATTTGAAAAATACTGGAACTATTGAGGGTAATGGTACTGGGAAAGCTGAGAATTCCAGAAACTTGCTCTAATCCACTATTCTGATTACCTAAATATAGGGTTCTGTTAAGTATTTGATTAATTTGTCTTCTTTGTTCTGGGGTTGCCTTTGAATCTAAAACCGCAAAATTATCTTGTCGGGAATATCGCTCTTTAGCCTCATGTAAACTTGCTTCTAGCTCAGAAAAATCTATTAATTCAAAAATACTACCTAGCAACATTCCTAATGTAGATTTAGCAGTTTGTGATTTATCTATTTGTCTTTCAGAAAAGGATAAAGATAAAGAAACACCAGGATTAGTAGCAATATTAGTATAAGTGGCTTTAGCTTCTAAAGGGTCATACTCTAATAGAGTTCTATTATGAGAATAGCTCAGATAAAATCTATGCCAATCATGTTGTTCTATTTTATCTCTAATTCCTAACAGACTTTGGCTTTCACCTAAAGTCACCCAATAGAGAGAGTTTAAATAATAAGAACTGCGTTGATTTGTACTAATAGATGGATTTAGTAAGATGTTATATAAATCAACATTACCAAATTCTTCTCTATTGCCAACCTTAATCCCAGGATAGGATGTGATTTCAGCTTGAAATTGAGTTTTTTGCCCAGTAACAGGATTACCCCAAATAAATCCGGCTTGTTGTAAAGTCTCTGGAGAAATTATTTCTCCACGAGTCAAAGTTACTTCTCCTAATAATGGTTGTAAATTACTGCTAGGAAAATTTTGCAAGATTAACGGATATTGATCTGTAGTCAATGATGAAACATTAGGTACAACTGAAGATATCGAATTATTGGGATTACCTCTAGCATTAATCACGACGGGGGCAGTCTCAACCCCCACTGGATTAATTACTTCCGCCGCAATTGATTCGATAGTAAATTGGTTAGTACCAATTGCTTGTGTTAGTTCTTGAACACCTTGCGGTAGAGATGAAACTGCTTGCATTCCCCAAAGTCTTTGAGTTAATCTAATCGACTCTCTACGTTGAGTATTTGTAGTTGCTCCTTGGTACGTAACTCCACTTTGCCATCCCTTGGTTTCTATGACAACCCGATTACCAGGTAGCACCCAATAAAATTGGTCTTGTTTAGGAAAATTGGCAAATGTAAAACGGTTAAATACAGGATCTTCCGTCGAAAATTTCAGAGAATATTCAATATATTTTGTATTTGCTATAGGATTAAATGGCGCAGAATAAAAAGTAAAGTTATCTCTAGGATCAATTATCCAAGGATACCTAATAGCACTATTAGTCAGTGCATTTAATATAAATATTTCTAAATCTTTTTTTTGCAGAATAGGTTTTTCATTCTGCTCAGTTGGAGTATCAGATTCCTCATCATTAATATCTGGTTTTTGTAATGGTATAATTGGGATGGGAATATTCGTATCTTGAAGATTAGGAATATCTCTAGTCGGTTTTAAAGGGAAACTTTGTGTAAAAACTGTGTTTTTTTTATCAGTAAAGTTATTAGATACTCTCAATTCTATATCTGACTGATGTTCTGCATTCACTCTATCTGCAATCAGATTAGTTGCTAATACAAAGGTGAACAGAGCTATATTAATAAGTCTCTGGCAATCAATTAAGTAATTAAACATTATAACCCATACATGATTAATCTAAACTATGCTCATCGTCTAGATATTAAAAAGCTAAATATCTTTTCACTAAACTCCATTCTCAATTAATGGAATATGTGCAACATAATGCTATAAAAAAAAATATTAACTAATGACAGTTGCAATTAATACTTAAACTTTATTACTCTATGACTGATGTTTCATAAAGATATTGAATCTGAGCATTAACCATCTGGGATTTAAAGTGTGGGCTAGCTCTACATACATTACACATCTTCCTGAAAATAATAAACCAGTCAATCAATTAATTCTATTTAACTAAAGACAGAATTAACTTGAATACAAAAAAGTTATACTGGAAATTTTTTGGCAGGTTCTTACAAAAAATATCAGGATTAATGTCTTTTTATTTAGGTTTTTGATTTGATATTTTAGGAAAAATATTATAAAATTATCAAGTTATTGAGTGATGTTTTGTGTGTTTTCTATAGGTAATATCAAATTAATAAATTATTATTAATGATTTGAATATTGTAAAGTAACTATAGTCATATCTTGCACCATTCTCAATAAGCGTCGCTCCCTGCACAGCCAACAACCTAAAACTAAGGGTTTGAACAACTTGCAAGCAATGCCCACCCTTCTAGCAAGTCGCAAACATGGATAACCAACCATGCCGAATCTTCACCTATGCTATTGAATTCTATCTTGAGGAACGAAATATGACGCGTCCGGGAATTTCCTCATGGTTAATTTTGGCATAGACTCGCAAACAGGCTAAAACTTCTCCAGGGATACCGCCGCAGTCGAGTTGTAAATCATCTTTAGTTAACGCACAAATATCAGCGTAAATTCCCGTTAATTGCCGAATTCGCACATCGTAACCGGCATTATTAGCACTGACAACTAATTTTTTTAAAGCGCGCCGTGATTCTTGTTGTAGTTTACCCCACCAAGAATAACGTTCGGCTGGGGGGACAAAAATTAACGAGTGTATGGCTTCATCTATATCCAGCCAAGCGCGTACAATTAACAAAGGGTCTGCTGTTTCTTCAGCTTTTTGGATACGGTGAAAACGGTCTGTTAACGCTTCAATATATTGATTTCTTTGTTCTGGCTGCAAGTCTAAAGGAATGATATCAAAACTAAACACACTTTTTAAAGCATGATGTAAGTCTGAATCAATCTCAATGAATTTAATTAATAAACCTAAAAAACCTGCTAATAAAGTGATTTCCTCAGCAGTATATCCTGGGATAATTCTACTTTGCTCAAACGCTGCTTGAGATAAACCCAAACCAGGGCAAATTACAGTACCTCTGAGTCCGGGGTAGATAATTTCATCGCGGATGAAAGGTAAATGATAGACTTGAGAATAATCTGCGATCGCACCCACAGCTTCAGCAAAATCTAAAGCCTTTTGTCGCCAAAACTGCGCCAAATCTTCAGGAACTCGCAACAACTTGCGGTGAATTTCATTCCATAAATCCCCATCAGTTTCACTTGTTAAATGACAATCACCTAAATATAACCTCAATTCCGAGTCAGACTCAAAAACTAAACGCAAATCATGTAATTTAAAAACATTAGAATTAAAGGTGCTGCTGTTCCCCTCCTTTTCCACTTCTAACAAAACTTGAATTTCTTGCAGCACCTCATCACAAATTTTAACACCAGGGTCATGGGGATACTCAGCTTGAGCCTTTCGCAAACAAGCTTCTAACCCATACAAACTATACCGCAATAACTCAGCCAATCTTGAGTTTTCTACTGCCAATAAATGCTTAAGATGCTGCATAAATCTTACCTATAATATCTCACGCAAAGCCGCCAAGAAAGCCTTTGCGTCTTTGCGCCTTTGCGTGAGGTTTCCTAATGTATACCGCAAAAAGGATCACGTTCCTTATCAACCTCATTCGGTTGTAAATCTAACTCACCACGGTAAACACAACCCTCCTCTGTCAGACATTCTAAATTAGTAGATGTCCAATAAGGAACATCCCCAGCGTGAATGCGAAGAATACCCAAATTATCAATCGTCACCCGATATTGACAAGGATAATCTGTACTCACATCAGGTTTACTTAAAGCACCAATGCGTATCCATTTTTTACTATTAGTTTCCACATCAGTTTGATACATATAAAAAGTATGCTGATTAGTGTGAGGAAACGGAGGTAAAGGATTACTAATTAAACCATAACCTGATTTGGGTGTACCATCCCGCAAATAATGGAATTCTTGCAGAGGTTTGCTACCATCTTTATCAACTTCAAATACTAAATGATAAGCATCAGGTTGATCTACCGTCGCTGATTCAATCACATTAACAGCAATATCACCATCAATTAAATCTTTATCAGCACGTTCAACTGCAATATTCCACTGTAATTTACCATCAGTAAATAACCCTGTACTAATCTCAATACCGGGGACATCGATTAAATAATGGGGATTTCCTTGACACAACAACACACTAAATTGTAGAGTTTGGTCAATCTCAAACTGAAGTTTAATTTTTTTCAAAAACTCCGCTTCCTCCATCCCCAATTTTTGCATGAGGTTTTTACCGTCGAAACTACCCCACAGGCGTAAATCTCCAGCTTCGTAGTCTTGGCGATAAATAATGTTAGTTAACTGTATCCCTACCCAATTTGTTCGGACTTTAGCGACATTTTCTGAGGGAGAAAGTTGATATAATTCTTGTCCAGCGTTAAAGACTGGGAGAAGTTCATGACTTTGGGTTTTGCGCTTAAAATTGCAGGGTAAATAATAAAAGAGGTTTTTAACGTCTATTTCTAATTGATTTGCACCTTTGCGTAATAAACCTTTTGATTCTTCGGGATCAAATCTCAATCTTCGCAGTTTCTCTGCATAGCAAGCACCTGCGGAGGTGGCGAGTTTAGTGTACTCTAAAACAAAAGTGATGCGTTCAGGATTCCAAACAAAATAGGGTGATTTGCTAAACTCTTGATAAATTTGACGTTGTACTAAGTCGAGATTGCAGGTTTTACCGGAGAGAATTAACCAGTCAACTTTGCGAGTGTTCCACGCATCTATATTATTGTTGTCAGCACTGAGACGACTTTCCATTAAACCTTTAGCTATCCCAATTGCTTCTTTGATAGCGGAGGAAGCGACACGTTCAAATTGTTGACTATCTATAGTAACGGCGAGATTTTCTGAGTTTCTAACTTGGAATTTAATCGCGCTTTGGGTGAGGAGTTCTGCAATTTGCTGTTCGGAAATTGTAAAACTTAATCGGCATTCATCGTTGGGTAATTTCTGTCCTAGTTTAAGTTTAGCAGTTTCGGCATGATCCCAAAGTGTGTAAAATGTTTGTAGGCGTTGCGGTGCTTGTTGCCAACGGGTAGGGATGACTTTCTCGGCGGTGTCTAACGCATCTTTATAAGCTGCGTCACCTTCAGGATTTTCTTTATCGATACATTTTAACAAACTGCCACTTTTAAATTTACCTTGTTCTAAAAAGCGTTCATTTAATTCGGCGTTGATTAAGTCTTCGAGTTTATCGCTTTCGATATCTCCTCTAGTTACTGCTGTTAATAAAAAGTCGGCGATCGCAACTTTTAATAGTCTAAACACTTTTAAGGTAATTAACTCACCACCTAACTGTAAATGTCCAGATGAACCTAACAATTTTGGAGTCAGTTTATAATAACGTCCGCCTAAACCTCTATCTTCATGATTGGCAAAAAATGGTGTACTATCTTCTAAGGTCAATTCAATTAATGCTAAGTCTGTAGTCCCCCCACCAATATCTAACACTAAAACATTTTGTGACCATTTATTTTTCTCTTGGCGACAACGGGTTTTAAAAGATTCTATTCCGATGTTGAGATTGCCGCCAAATTCTCGCCATAAAAAGAAGATAGCAACAGATACAGCTTCATCATAAGCTGTTTGTACATCATCAATTCCCAACTGTTCAACTAATTCCTTAACTTCTTTCCGCACTACAGGGGGTGCAACGGTGGGATAGGTGACGACTGCTGTTAAAAAATCCCCTTCGGAAAACCTGCGTCTAGCGCGTTGACGATAATCTTCAGTTAATGTAATTAAATGCGCCCAAGCTGCTTGAATAAGTTGGTTAACATTAATTATATCTTCTTTGCCATCCCACAGCACAGAAAATTTTTTATCTTGTCCAAAATAACGTTTGGGTGAATGGTGAAATCTGCTGATAATTTCTGTTAAGGAACTGCTGCTTCCTTGTGCTATGGCTTTCTTGCGATTATCTCTAGCTTCTCTCCCCATCCGCAATTTTAAACCGTCTAAATTCACCACTTCTAACTCACTGGGAATCTCGGTGTCACGGCGGTCAATATCTAAAACCACTGGGATTAAATTCTGTGATTCTAAAGTCGGGACGCGGAAGACTTCATGATATATTTGATAAAGTTTCTTGCTGACGGCGCGACGAAATCTATCACTGTTACCTAAACATAATTCTATTTGGCGAATTGCTTCTAAAAATCTGGTTTTATTATCACTGCTAAACACCTCACTTAAGTGACTGGGTTCAATTTCCAGACTTTTACTAATATCAATGATAAACTTTTCCCATTCAGTTTCATTCACTTCTGGTAAGGCAAGAGAAGCGGGAGAACTTAACCATTGTGACAGGCGATCGCGCAATCTTAACTCTTGTTCTCGTGGTAAAATTTCCGCAATGGGGACTTCTATCGGGTCGAAAAGTGTAACTGTAGAATTCGACGTTCCAAAATCTACAGCTAACCAACCCGGAAATCTTTTTTTCGGTTTACCGTTACTAGGTTCGGCACTGTAGTTAGGAATTTCAAACGGATTTTTTCCTGATTGATTTGGTGTTTTTGGTTGCATAGGTAGTGACCACAGATGACAATAAGCTGCTACTTTTTGCCGTACAGATAACAGTGGATTTCCGGTATCATCAGAATCAAAATATTCCACCATTACCCGTAAATGACAGTTGATTGCTTGGGTTAGCGGTTTCTCTAATTTACAAGGATATTGTTCTAATTGTCCAAGTTGGGAAATTTTCGGAATATCAGAATCAAACTTTTTATAAGCCTGTTGAATTTTACTGGCTAATTCACTTGGTACGCCTTTGACGGTGCAGGTAATACTAGAAATATGAGGGATATTGTTTCCAGAAGCCAGCAGTTGAATGCTAGGCAATTCTAAATACTTCCGATAATTAACCCGCAGTTGAAAGCGTGGCACAAGTTGAATTTCTACAGGCATTTTTGCAGCTTCCTTAAAGGCACAATTAAATCAGCAATAGCTATCTACTTACTGATTACTGTTAGCCATTCAGGAATCAGAAATATTAGCAATTTCTGTGAGATTCTGTAGCCAGTTGGGAACTTCTCCCCCCGTTGGGGAGTCACCCAGGGAAATAAATCTCAGCAACGCATCTCTTTTGGAGAGGTTTTGTAAAGTGGGAACAATTTGATCCAAAATTCCCTCTAGTTCGGCGTTGACTTGTTGATTCACTTCGCTGACATACTGTACAAGATGCAAGCTGGCACTGGCGGTAATTTCATCCCGCAATCTTAAGACGAATAATTGATGATTAGCTGACCTAGGTATACCATAATTTTTTTCAGGCGACCAATCAAAGATTTGACCAATATTGTGTTTTTCATCCTGACGCGCTAGGGGAAAGATAACTTCAGGAATCAAAGATTTATCTTGTTGTTCAATTTCTTCTAAAATCACATCTTGCCATTTATTCGGGTCACATCCTAACAGCAATTGATAAAATAAATCAGCTTCTTCCGGGCCAAATTTGGCTTCAATTGCTTGTTCCATGTCTGGGGTAAGCATTTCTAAAAGACGGTCGCGCTCTGGGGCGATGTGGTGCGATAATTTATTGAGTAAGTCTACTACAGCTTGACGGATGCGATCGCGCGCAAATTCTTCTAGTTCTTTGACTGTCTTGGCAAAGGCTGGATAAAAATCATCGCTCTTAGTAGGTATACTATTATTAGTGCGATTACCCCGATCAAATAACTTCCCGGCTGCACCTTTCGATTCTGTTAACGTAATCGTACCATTATTGACTTTGTTAAATAATAAAGTCCACTGACTCCAATTAATTACTCTAAAAGTCAATTCATCTTTAACCACATCACTAACAACTGTTCCCTGACGGTCTTTAAGTGGTTCTGTACCTAAATCTCTTTGAAAATTACGATAGGTTTTATCTAAATTATCAATCGCATTTTTCAAGTCTAGAAAAGCTTGACCGTCCCCAGTGGGAATACCTTGGGCGTGAATTTCAGCAATAATGTTTTTGAGGTGTTCTTGTTGCAAACGTAAATTTTCAGCCGCGCGTCGGGTATCTTCATATAATTGTTTTAAACCGTGGGTATTGACATGATTTTGAATTAATTCCCGCAGTTTGGCGATACCCCCATCTTGAGCAAAGTAACCCAACTTACGCCCTAAATCATGGCGTGGATCTGATTCTAACAGGCGATCGCTCAAACTTCGCCATTTTTGTTGTAGTCGTTTCGGTCTTTCTAAATATTCAGGATAATCTAAGTTTGCTAAAAACTCCGGTGAACCAGCTTTGAGACTACTCGACCGTTTAGCTAACTCCGCTAATCCCAACAACGGCGATAGTAAAACCATCCGGTCTTTATTAATAGTAAACGCACTTGCACCATCGATAGTAGTTTGTAAAACTTTGAGTTTTTGTAACACCATCTCTGCTGTCAGGTGGGGAGTGTGACGTTGATCAATGAGAAAGTCTAATTCTCGTTCACCGCCTTCACTTTCTAAAGGTAACTGATCAAATCTTCCCACCCCGACTAAAATTAAATCTTTTAAATCTTGTCCGGGACGCTGTTGTTGCATCATCGTGAAAATTTTATTGGCGCGATCGCTTCCCGGTGACTTACCATTCAGGAGTACCAAAATCGTCTGCACTTCCGCCAATTCTCGCAGAGATAAAAACGTATCCCTCGCGCCAGAATTCGCCGCCCCCAAACCCGGAAAATCTAAGAGAATAAAATTATTAGCACCTGTAACATCCCAAATTTCTGGAGAAATTTTAACTTCAATATCAATCCGGCGAATTAAGGGGAAACTATTTTGTAAAAGCTTAGTTGCTAACTTTTGCGGTGGACTTGGTAAACGAATATGCGCTGGGGGTAACTCTTCAAAACTGAGGGTTTGAATAGCCATTGGTTGGTCTGCCAATTGTAACCCTTCACGAGCGATCGCCGCATCAATCACGTAACGTCTACCACACAAAGCATCCCCATAGGAACTGTAAGCGCGGACAAACAATACCAACTCCCGCAGCAAATAACGTAACTCTAAATTATTGCTGCTATTCCAAGTTTCTGCACACCAATTGAGAATTTCTTGTCCAGAACTGAGTTTAGCGGCAGGGATGGGAGAAAGTCCAGCCGCTATTGTGCGCCGGTTAGCTTCCCCTAGCATAAACCGCAAACACTCATTC
>NZ_LUHJ01000013.1:34212-201057 GCF_001597745.1 Anabaena sp. 4-3
CCCCCTCCCGCGTCAAATACTCCACAGTAAAGTTACCCACCTGTGTAGTTGAGAAGCCTTCTTGGGGGATGAGATGAATAGCCGTGACATTCCCGGTGGTAGGATTTTCACTAATCGGTAACGCATCGCCATAACCGATTAAGCTGCCTAAAAGTAAAGTTTTACCGCTACTAAACTCACCCATCACACCAATTTTTACAGGCGAAGTAGCCAGTTCTACAGTTTTCTCCGCAGCTTCCCGGAGACGCAAAATACAATCATCTAAGCTTGTGGGAATCCAATCTTCTTGTTTAGAAGGGGTTTGCGGAACAGAATCTATTTTTCCGAGAATAAGTTCGCCGTACTCTTTAAAACGTCCAATTTTTTCTAGTTCCATAGAGTAGCCTTACAATAACATGATTTTCTGTGAGCTTTATAACACACAAAAAGCCAGTAACTTTTATCTTTACAAGGTGTTAAGGCTATCTTACGGATGATTTGCCGAGAATTTATCTATTTTGGGATAACTTCAGATGATTATTTTTCCCAAGCAGTGCCGCTTACGGTATGCGTCAAGCTAATTTATCCCATCTTTGACATTCCTCAGCGTCAATTTTTGGTATTCCCTTACAAGTCAAGAGTGAATTTTCGCAGCCAGATTCAATATATTTAGATATTTTTGCCTTTTTTTCCTCAGTTTGTGCTGTTAACTTTCAGTAATCATACTAATTGTTTTTGCAACAAAATGAATTAGTATATGTAGCAAACACAAGTCAAAGCATATAAATTCTGCTTCATAGGAATTGTCTATATATATGATAAGTAATGACAAGGTACTATGTGACAATAAAATTTTTTAAAAAACTAGAGAACATTTTTGTAGATAAATCCTAAAATTTCCCATCAAATAAAAACTTATCCATAACATCAGGAATATCAAGCGGTGTTAGAATCAAAAAAAGAATTTATAGGGGCAAAAAATATTTTAGAAGAACTGCAAGGTGAAATTGCAGAACACGATATTAACAAACAGCAGTTATGCCAAAGAAATTCAGAATTGGCAGCGATTTTAACATTAATACCAGACACATATTTCCGGCTGGATGCTGAGGGTAATATTTTAGATTATAAACCAGGGCAATCCGAATATACAGAGAGATTAGCAGAGATAATTCCCGGTAAACCTCTATTAGAATACCTACCACCACATATTAGAGGCAATTTTCACCAGGCGATCGCCCAAGTTATACAAACAAAATTACCAGTCAATTTTACTTATAATTTTGCATTATCCCACAGAATTTGTACCTGTGAAGCTAGATTACTATCCTTACAATCACAAGAAATTATAGTTTTAATTCGGGAAGTTAAACAAGCTATAGAAACAGAATTTTTACACGGTAACATTAACTTCCAAACAATTTTACAAAATGACAATAATATTATTTACATCTTCACCAATGAAGGGAGATTTTCCTATGTTTCACCCAATTGGACTAAAATTTTAGGACATGATTTATCTGAGGTAATTGGTCAATCTTTTGTCCCCTTTATCCATCCTGATGATGTGCCACATTGTGTAGAATATTTGTCAAAAATTGTTAACACAGGTGAAAACCAAGAAGATGTAGAATATAGAGTAAAACATAAAGATGGCAGTTGGCGTTGGCATACAAGTAATGCCACAACTATTAAAGATGCCAATGGCAAAGTTTTGTACTGTCTTGGTATTGGTCATGATATTACCGCCCGCAAACTCACAGAAGAAGCACTAGCAGAGAGAGTCAAGTTAGCAAACTTTCGGGCTGAAGTTGATAGTTTCCTGGCGCAAAGTTCCAGTTTACAGGAAATGATGCAGGGTTGCACCGAAGCCATAGTCAAACATCTCAATGCAGCCTTTGCCCGCATCTGGACATTGAACAAAGAAGAAAATATTCTAGAGTTGCAAGTCAGTTCTGGAATGTACACCCACATTAATGGCCCCCATAGATTTGTACCAGTAGGAAAATTTAAAATTGGTTTAATCGCCGAAGAAGGAAAACCCCACCTCACCAACTCCGTACAAACAGATCCCCGCGTGGGTAACAAAGAATGGGCTAAACAAGAGGGTATGGTAGCATTTGCGGGTTATCCCTTAATTGTGGAAGGAGAAACCCTAGGGGTAATAGCAATGTTTTCTCGCCAAACACTCAGCGATTCTACCTTTGAAAGTTTGGCAATTGTCGCCCATGAAATTGCTATTGGCATTAAGCGCAAACAAACAGAAGAAGCATTACGGCTATCTGAAGCTAAATTTAAAGAAGTGGCGAAAACTGCCCAAGAAAAAGCCCAGCAATTAGAAGCCACTTTATTAGAATTGCAGCAAACCCAAGTGCAATTAATTCACACTGAAAAAATGTCCAGCTTGGGACAATTAGTAGCAGGTATTGCCCACGAAATCAATAACCCGGTTAATTTTATTTACGGTAATATTAACCATGCCCGTGAATATGTTAGCGATTTGTTGGAGTTGGTAGAACTATATCAACAGCATTACTGCCCACCAGTGCCAGAAATTCATGAACACATCTACGAGATAGATTTAGATTTTCTCAGTCAAGATTTGCCCAAACTCCTAGATTCTATAAATTTAGGGGCTGAACGTATCCGGCAGATAGTTCTGTCTTTACGAAATTTCTCGCGCATAGATGAAGATGGCATGAAGTCTGTAGATATTCATGAAGGTATTGATAGCACTTTATTACTACTACAAAACCGTCTGAAACCTAAAACGGGATATAGCGACATTAAAATCATTAAACAGTATGGCAATTTACCAAAAATAGCCTGTCACGCCGGGCAGATCAATCAGGTGTTTATGAATTTGTTAGCTAATGCCATTGATGCTTTAGAAGAAGGCTTAGACAATATTCAACAGTCAACAGTTAACCATCCTCAAGTGTTGACTCAACCGCAAATTCTCATACATACTGAACTTACTGCCGATCAACAAGCCCGGATTCGCATTGTAGATAATGGCCCCGGTATGACGGAAGAAGTACGCACTCACTTATTTGATCCGTTTTTCACCACAAAACCTATAGGAAAAGGTACGGGGATGGGTTTGTCAATTAGCTATCAAATTATTGTCAACAAACACCAAGGTAAATTAGAGTGTATTTCAACCCCAGGAAAGGGTGCAGAGTTTATCATTACAATTCCATCTGGATGATATGAGTTTTCAATGTACAGGTGCAATTGTCACAATAGCCACCTTTAATCTCGATCAATTAGTAAATTTTTATAGTAATTTGTTGACAGAAAACCCAATAAATGTTATTCCTAACGTCTATGCTGAGTTTCAGATGGCTGGTTTGAAATTAGGGATTTTTCGCCCGAAAAACCGAGATAATGCAGAATTTCAAAACGCAGCAGCCAGCAAAATGAGTTTATGTTTAGAGGTGAGTGACTTAGAAGCAGCGATCGCCCATCTGGTAAATTTAGGTTATCCACCACCAGGAGAAATTGCGATCGCCTCCCACGGCAGAGAAATTTACGCCTACGATCCTGATGGCAATCGTTTGATTTTACATCAAAGCCATAGGGGATAATAAAGGGAACAAGGCAGCAGGGTGCAGGGGAGAATAGTAAAATAAGTTGTTCCCCAATCCCCAATCCCCAATTCCCAATCCCCAATTCCCAATCCCCAATCCCCAAACTATGGGCTTAACAGATAACTATAAATTAAACCTGATTCAGTGGTATCCTGGTCATATTGCCAAGGCGGAAAAGAATCTTAAACAACAGCTATCCCTGGTAGATGTAGTATTTGAGGTACGAGACGCGCGGATTCCTTTAGCTACACACCACCCGCAAATCGATGAGTGGGTAGGAAATAAACCGCGAGTTTTGGTATTAAATAGGTTAGATATGATACCAGTCCAGGTGCGATCGCTGTGGACAGATTACTTTGAAAATCGGGATGTAGTTCCCTATTTTACCAATGCACAACATGGTCAAGGCGTGGCAGCAGTTGCCAAAGCCGCCCAAGCCGCAGGAGTAGCAGTCAATCAAAGAAGACGCGATCGCGGGATGTTACCTCGTCGTGTCCGGGCTGTAGTGATTGGTTTTCCCAACGTCGGTAAATCAGCCTTAATCAATCGGTTATTAGGCAAGCGTGTAGTCGAAAGTGCAGCCCGTCCAGGGGTGACGCGTCAATTGCGCTGGGTACGCATTTCTGATCAGTTGGAATTATTAGATGCACCCGGAGTCATTCCCGCTAAATTGGGAAATCAAGAAGCAGCAGTCAAACTAGCAATTTGTGATGATATCGGTCAAGCATCTTATGATAACCAGTTAGTAGCGGCTGCATTCGTAGATATACTTAACTCTTTGTTAGAACAAGCCGGTGAGTTACTACCGAAATCACCCTTGTATTCGCGTTACGAACTCGACCCCATACCCTACACAGGAGAATCGTACTTACACGCATTAGCAGAACATCGCTATCAAGGTGATGTAGAGAGAACAGCTAGACAACTGTTAACAGATTACCGCAAAGGTTTATTAGGCACTCTCCCCTTAGAATTACCTACAGTTAACAGCTGAAGCCGAATTTACCCTTTTTAAGTCACCACTAAATACCACCGTATATTGAAAAGGTGATGAACCAGAACAAGTCATGGAACTTCGATCACGGCGACGGGGAGACCACCAAGACTGTGCATTCACAGTCAAAGCTTTCCCATTCCATGACAAACCAGTAACAACTAAAGAATTAGTTTTACCATCACTAGGTTTTCTAGCAGATAAAAAACTTGCCCTGGTAATATTACCATTGCCGGGATCGATCCGGGTGAGAACCGCGACTTTTGCACCACCGCCGCTACCATAAGAAGTTAGCCAACCTTGAGTAGCAAAACGACGAAAATCATTACCATTCTGGGTGCCGGTGGAACTGAACACACCATACATATTTTTGCCACCATCCCAATATAATCCGTAGCCTGTACCATCATCGAGTGTAGTTTCGTAGTCAGTACGGCACCATCTTCTGCGTCCATTGTCAAAACGGATGAGGATGGGATTTTGGTTTATAGATGATACTTGCTGATAACCGATATAAATAGTAGTCAGTCCATTGACAACCTTGGGGCCATTTTTTAATTTGATGGTTGTCTCATTGTCCTGACAGGAGAATGTCACAGCTTTACCGACAGAAGATTTAATTCTAGTTTGAGCAACTGCTGAAGGACTGACTAAATCAGCTGTTAACACTACTGATAAACATAAAACACCGAGATATTTTGCCAATTGGTGATATTTGATCATGGAACCTGTCCGAAATTCATCTCAACAAAAAATGCAGGAGTCAGGAAAGTCATGTATATAGTCTGCTACGGCAGGCTATTCTGACTCAAGAATATCAGTAATAAAAATTACAATTTGCTAATAAGCTGCAATTAGCTATTTGAAATTACAATTATTATTCTAAAAGCTTTTTTGAGGATTACGAAAAATTGTCTTACGTAAAAATACTTAATTTTGTTTAAAAATTCTATGAATATTTTTCTGTAAGTATTTTCACGAGTTAGTATTATTTAATACGGAGAAGAAGAAACTGGGGTGATCCTCACTGCATCTCACGGAATACAGGGTTAAAGTGATGTTTACTACAAATAGTTGTCGTTCGCTATGAACAGTGCCATAAAGAAATGGTAAAAGGGATAACCCTGACTGAAATCTGTTTGCGCCCCCAACCCCCAGGATAAACACATCACACTCATGACTGAACTGACTTTACGCTTACACCAGGGAGATACGGAAACAAATGTGACTGTGAATCAAGATGTATTCACAATTGGTAGGTTGCCAGAATGTAACTTATACTTACCTTTCGGGGGAGTTTCCCGCAAACACGCCCAAATCGTCAAACAGGCTGATGGTACATGGGTAATTGAGGATTTGGGTAGTAAAAACGGGACACAGGTTAATCAAAGTTTTATTAGCAACGCTCAAAAGCTCAAACACGGTGATGTCATTTGGTTAGGGAATGTGAATTTAATTGTGCTGTTTGAAATTCCTGCCACACCGACATCACCAACGAAGCTAGTAACCGTTGCGGAGACTGCGGAACAAAGAACAATTTTTCGGAACGCCAAAGAACTACAACAGCAATGGATAGAAGCTGATAGTCAAGATAGTGATATTGGCAATAAGAATAAAACTATAGCCCGGCTCAAAGATTTAGTAGATATAGCCAAAAATCTTTGTGCAGCAGCATCTATAGAAGAGATTTTTTCACAAGTTGAACAAGTTGTATTTCGTTATCTTAGCAGTATTGACCGCCTGGCTTTATTAATTGATGTGAATGGTTGTGGTGATTTAGAGTTAATCAATGCTGCTACGAGAAACAAAACTGAACAGCATTATTTATTAGCTGATGCTAGTTGGATTAGTCGGAGTATTTGTCAAAAAGTATTTGCAGAAAAAGTAGTGATTCAAACTGCTGATACTCAAAAAGATGAAAGATTTTCAGGAGAATATAGCATTTTACTTAAAGGTATTCGTAGTGCTATGGCTGTACCTTTATGGGATGAAAATAAAGTAGTAGGTGTGCTTTATGCGGATGCTCATCTTTCTTCTTACCATTGGGAAAATGAAGGAGAGGAAGAACTCAGCTTTTTTTCAGCGTTAGCTAATCTTGTGGCTTCCAGTGTACAACGTTGGTTACTAGCAGAAAAACTCAAAACCGAAGAAGTAATTCGCCATCGCTTAGAAAGATATCATTCTCCGGCGGTAGTACAGCAGTTGATTTCTGTCGGTGGTTTACCTGATGGACGTTTACCGCCGGCGGAGAGTGAAATTAGTATTTTGTTTGCAGATTTAGTAGGTTTTACGGCTATTTCTGAAAGGTTAACACCAACTGCGATCGCTCAATTATTAAATAACTTATTTGAAGAAATGCTACAAGAAGTGTTTGCTTGTGGCGGTACGTTAGATAAATATATCGGTGATTGTATCATGGCATTTTTTGGCGCACCCGAACCGCAAGCCGACCATGCCGAGCGCGCCACAGCCGCCGCTAAAGGTATGCTAACTCGTTTAAAACATCTCAATGCCAACGGTTTTTGGCAAGAACCCCTACAATTACGCATTGCGATTAATACTGGTAAGGCGGTTGTGGGAGATGTGGGTAGTTCCCAAAGAGTAGAATACACAGCATTAGGTGCTACTATTAACCTAGCCGCACGTATGGAAGGAATTTGTCCTCCTGGTGAATGTGTAATTAGTGAAGTCACTTATCAATTACTTTCACAACCTTCTGACTTCCAAGCTATGGGAGATTATCGCTTTAAAGGTATTGATAGATTAGTCAAAGTTTATCAAACAAACTTACAACAAGCGACAACAATTATTAGTCATTTGTAAAGACGCGATTCATCGCGTCTCTACAATAGCCATTAAATAATATCCTAACTAATTGTCTGGGCTTTCTTCAAATAGAAAGATGCCATTGTCACACTTATCAGTTTAAAAGATAATTGGACATACCCAGATAATCACGATGAAAAAAGATTCATTGCTGGAGTCGTTAGTCAATCTTCTGCTACCTCTAGCATTAATTTTGGGGTTAGTTTTACTGTTAGGGATTAACGTTGGAGACGTTGAGACAACAACAGACTCTACAAGTCCTTTGGAATTATGGCTCAAGCTGATAGTTGACTACTTAGCAGCAGCAGCAGAAATCGCCGCCGCCGTAGTTATCGGATTGGCTGTATTTCGCAGTATTGCTATTTATTTTCGCCAATTATTTTATCGTTATAAACAACATATTGATGCTACTGAAGTAGTGCGTCTGCAATTAGGCAGGGCATTAGCGTTAGGTTTAGAATTTACTGTTGCTAGTGATATTTTGCAGACAGCAGTTGCACCCACACGCCAAGATATTCTCAATCTGGGGGCTATTGTACTGTTAAGAACTCTGCTGAACTACTTCTTAGAAAGGGAGATTAGGCAGGTGGAACAAGCTAATTTTACCAGTAGAGAAAACTATCGTCAGTCATCTTTAGATAAATCTGAATTGCATCAAAATGAAAATAAATAGTTATTTATTGTTTATCTGTATGGAAAAGATGATTTTTTCACCACAGAGGCATGGGGACAACCGGGACTATTTCGTGATTATTACTGAAGCATTTAGTGTAATTTTATGCAAAATTGATTGCAATATTTTAAGATTGAGCAACTGAGTCCAAATTCAAAGACTACAATTTGTGTGGTAGCCCCCTTAAAAAATATGTGTAACACTAAGAAGCTACCTCAAGCTATTTTAAACCGGGAGGTCAGGGAATGGCGATCGCCACTATCAATCCCGCTACTGGGGAGACGCTCAAAACCTTTGAGCCACTCAACGATGTAGAAATTGCCGCTAAATTAGATACGGCACAACAGGCTTTTGAAAAGTACCGTCATACAAGTTTTGCAGAGCGATCGCAGTGTTTAATGGCGGCTGCGTCCATTTTAGAGCAAGAAAAGGCTGATTTTGCCAAAATCATGACTCTAGAAATGGGCAAGCCTTACAAAGCTGCGATCGCAGAAGTGGAAAAATGCGCTGTGGTTTGTCGCTACTACGCCGAACACGCCGCCGATTTCTTAGCTGATGTGACAGTGAAAACTGATGCTAGCCATAGTTTTGTACGCTATCAACCTCTAGGCGTAATTCTCGCCGTCATGCCGTGGAATTTCCCCTTCTGGCAGGTGTTTAGGTTCGCAGCACCCGCATTAATGGCGGGTAACGTCGGCTTACTCAAACACGCTTCTAATGTGCCACAGTGCGCTTTGGCAATAGAAGAAATAATTCGCCAGGCGGGTTTTCCTGAAGGTGCATTTCAAACCCTGTTAATTGGTGCGGCGAAAGTTGCTGATTTAATCGCCGATGACAGAGTAAAAGCCGCTACCTTAACCGGAAGCGAACCAGCCGGTGCATCCCTAGCGGCGGCGGCGGGAAAACAAATTAAAAAAACTGTGTTGGAATTGGGCGGAAGTGACCCATTTATTGTTTTAGAAACTGCGGATTTAGCAGCAGCCGTGGCGACAGCAACCACAGCACGGATGTTAAATAATGGTCAATCTTGTATAGCAGCGAAACGCTTTATAGTAGCAGAAGCGATCGCAGATCAATTTGAGAAGTTGCTATTAGAAAAATTCACAGCCTTGAAGATTGGTGATCCCATGCTTCCCGACACCGATTTAGGCCCATTAGCAACACCTGATATTCTGCAAGATTTAGACCAACAAGTAAAAACTGCGGTTAAAAGTGGGGGAAAAATCCTCACAGGTGGACAACCTTTATCAGACATTTCTGGAAACTTTTACCCGCCAACAATTATCATAGATATTCCGATAGACGCGCCCATTGCCCAAGAAGAATTTTTTGGCCCAGTGGCGTTGTTATTCCGTGTGCCAAATATAGATGCTGCGATTAAACTAGCAAATGCTACACCCTTTGGTTTAGGTGCAAGTGCTTGGACAAATAACGACCAAGAACGCGATCGCTTAATTACAGAAATTGATGCCGGTGCAGTATTTATTAACGGCTTAGTGAAATCTGACCCCCGACTACCGTTTGGTGGTATCAAACGTTCTGGATATGGCAGAGAACTCAGTATTCAAGGGATACATGAGTTTGTCAATGTGAAAACTGTTTGGGTGAAATAGGAATTGGGAATAGGGCATAGGGCATAGGGCATGAGATAAAGTATTAGTTTTTCCCAGTCCCTTCCAGTCCCTTCCAGTTCCCCAGATATTTAGTGAGGAATTTAAAATGAATACCGCAGAATTGTTAGTTAAGTGTTTAGAAAATGAAGGGGTAGAATATGTTTTTGGACTTCCAGGTGAGGAGAATTTACACGTTTTAGAAGCCATCAAACATTCATCAATTCAATTTATTACAACTCGTCATGAACAGGGTGCAGCTTTCATGGCGGATGTTTACGGACGTTTAACCGGAAAAGCCGGGGTGTGTCTTTCTACCCTTGGCCCTGGGGCGACAAACTTAATGACTGGTGTAGCAGATGCTAACTTGGACGGTGCGCCATTAGTGGCAATTACGGGACAGGTGGGAACAGATAGAATGCACATTGAATCACACCAATATTTAGATTTAGTGGCAATGTTTGCCCCTGTTACTAAGTGGAATAAACAGATAGTTAGACCGAGTATTACACCAGAAGTAGTGCGGAAAGCCTTCAAGCGATCGCAAACAGAAAAACCCGGTGCAGTTCATATAGATTTACCAGAAAATATTGCCGCCATGCCCGTAGAGGGCAAACCATTGCATAAAGATAATATCGAAAAAACCTACGCTTCTTTTGCCAGCATTCGGGCAGCCGCCGCCGCTATTTCTCAAGCAGTTAACCCCATAATATTAGTCGGGAATGGAGCAATTCGCGCCCAAGCTAGTGATGCAGTCACGCAATTTGCCACCCAGATGAATATCCCTGTCGTTAATACCTTCATGGGTAAAGGTGTAATTCCCTATACTCATCCTTTAGCATTATGGTCAGTAGGATTACAACAGCGAGATTTTATCACCTGCGGGTTTGATAATACAGATTTAGTAATTGCCATTGGCTATGATTTAATTGAATTTTCCCCCAAAAAATGGAATCCTGAAGGTAAAATTCCCATTGTGCATATTGCCGCCAATTCTGCGGAAATCGATAGTAGTTATATTCCCAATGTAGAAGTAATCGGAGATATTTCCGATTCGCTCATGGAAATATTAAGAGTAGCAGACCGACAAGGAAAACCCAACCCCTACGCTATTAGTTTACGGGCAAATATTCGGGCTGATTATGAACAATATGCCAATGATGAAGGTTATCCCATTAAACCGCAAAAGTTAATTTATGACTTGCGGCAAGTCATGGGGCCAGATGATATTGTAATTTCTGATGTAGGCGCACATAAAATGTGGATTGCCCGCCATTATCATTGTCATAGTCCCAATACTTGCATTATTTCTAATGGCTTCGCCGCAATGGGTATAGCTATTCCTGGTGCTTTAGCCGCCAAACTTGTCTATCCTAACCGCAAAGTTGTAGCAGCTACCGGTGACGGTGGTTTTATGATGAATTGCCAAGAATTAGAAACAGCTTTGCGAGTGGGTACACCATTTGTCACCTTAATTTTTAATGATGGTGGCTACGGTTTAATTGAGTGGAAACAAGAAAATCATTTTGGTAAAGGACATTCATCTTTTGTGCATTTTGGCAATCCTGATTTTGTCAAACTAGCCGAAAGTATGGGCTTAAAAGGTTATCGAGTTGAATCAACTTTAGATTTAATTCCTGTACTCAAAGAAGCCTTAGCTCAAGATGTCCCTGCTGTAATTGATTGTCCTGTAGACTACAGGGAAAACCGTAGGTTTACTCAAAAAGCCGGAGAGTTAAATTGTAGCGTGTAAACAATTCAACTCTTTTTTAGGGTGCGTCAGAAGAGATAATTTGGTCAAGATGAACAGATTTTCGACATCTGACGCACCCTACTAATGTGCCAGTTGTGTAAGCCCTAAAGAAATTACATTTCTCAGTAACTAAATGCCAATTTAGAATAAATGAATGTTGCTGTACGTCGCTTCAACTCTAAAATATAGTCAGTTGCAATTATCGCTTCATTAAATTCACGCTGATGAACACAAAGAGCAAACCAGACTGGGCTGGTGAAAGTTTACTCTCCAACTTCGTTAATTTGTTAATTCAAACCAAACCCATTTATGGGGTGATGAAACAGCAAGCCAGACAAGTCCTGATTAAAACGGCTGAAAAAAATGGCATTCCCTGGCGGAAAAATTATCAGGCGTTGCAAACATCGGGAGCAAAAAAACTGTTATCAGCAGTGACTAACCCCCGTGTTGTCTATCCCGACTACTACAAAGTCCCCTTTCATGCTTACTCTGAGGGGAATTTGTGCTGGGAAGCTGCTTTTGAAACCGAGTCAGCGACTTATGCGATGGCGTTACGGGTATGGCCGCAAGAAAACCTAACTTGGGAAGATGCCCATGCTAGACTCAGAGGTACTTTTCATGATGCCTTAGAGACTTACGGGCCGAAACAAGTCAGGGATATTTTAGATATTGGTTGTTCTGTCGGTGTCTCCACTTTAGCACTACACCGTTATTACCAACGCCGGGAAAGATACCCAGTTCGCACCGTCGGCTTAGACTTGTCACCCTATATGCTGGCTGTAGCTAGAACTAGAGATGTTAATAGTGAAATAGCCGAGTGGATTCATGGCAGAGCCGAAAATACAGGCTTACCAGACAACTCCTTTGATTTAGTAACACTCCAGTTTATCACCCATGAACTCCCCAGTTACGCCAGCGAGGAAATTTTCGCCGAGGCTAAAAGATTACTCAGACCGGGTGGTTATATAGCCATAGTAGATAATAACCCGCGATCGCCTGTCATCCAAAACCTACCCCCCGTCCTCTTCACCCTCATGAAAAGCACCGAGCCGTGGAGTGACCAATACTACAGCTTTGACATCGAAGCAGCACTACAAAAAGTCGGTTTCCTAGAACCCGTCACCGTCCCCACCGACCCCCGACACCGGGCAATTATCGCCAAAAAACCAGACTAAACAAAAACTCCGCGCTCCTCTGCGTTTACCTCTGCGCTCCTTTGCGTTTCAAAACACCAACATCCTCAAGCATCTCCAAATGCTGACCCACCGAAGCAAGACTATTAGCCACAATCATTCCACTAGCAGCGACCGCAGGTAAACCGATCCCCGGAAAAGTCGAATCACCACAGCACATCAACCCAGCTAAAGGTGTGCTGTGTCCCGGAAATAAACCCTCGGCGGCGGAAATCGCAGGCCCGTAAGAACCACGATGACGACGTAAAAATCTAGCGTGTGTCAGGGGTGTACCTACCAAAGTAATGTCACAACGGCAGCGAATATCGGGAATAATTCTTTCTAAAGCTTGCCACATCACTTCAGAGCGCGATCGCTTTTGTTGTGCATATTCCTGACTGCTCCTGTCTATCCCCTCCCAAAGCTTGTAAGGTTCATTACCAGGAGTATAAACGTGAATTACGTGTTTTCCCTGTGGTGCTAGGGATGGGTCAAGAATGGAAGGTATAGATACCAACACCACATTTTGCGGCGCAGTCATCCCCAATTCCCAATCATTAACTACAATATAATGACAAGCCAAATCTGCTGGTAAACCTTGAGCATCAATACCAAGATGCAGGTGCATGAAACTATCACACTCAGGTATAGCTTGGCGTTGACTGCGAAACTTTGCTGGTACTGCTCCTTCTGGTAATAACTTCAGCGTATCCCACACCGAAGCATTAGAAACAACTGCTCGCCGCGCCCGAATTTCTACACCATTTCGCAGCTTCACACCTACCGCCCGTTTACCTTCTACCAAAATTTGCTCAACATGAGAGCCTAAGATTAATTTCCCGCCATGTTTTTCTAGTCCTTGCACCAACGCATTAACTAAAGCACCACTACCACCGACAGGATAATCTAACATTACTCCGGGTTTGTACCAGTCGGCAAACATAAAAGCGACTTCGGCGGCGTTAGTTCCTGATGCTGGTAGTCCAGAGAGGAGAAAACACAACAAGTTTAGCCAATTTTTAATAAACGGGTCACGAACTACACCGTTCATTATCCGGTCAAAAGACCCCGTTAACTTGAGAACATTAACAGAATGTTTAGCTAAAGATGGGGCAAATTTACCCACAGTCAAAGCTGCACCTATATCTAAGCGTAAGGCAGATGGAGGCAGAGCGATCGCAGCTTGGGCGAGTGGGGACATCACCTTTTGTAACTCTCGCCATTCTTTGACAGCATCCTGTCCCCGCAGTCTCGCTAAAACCTCACAAAATTGGTCGCCTCCGACTGCGGTATCAAAATCACCTTCTGGTAAACGACAGCCCCAGGTATCATAGTTAACACAAGGTAAATCAACGCCAACTGCATCAAGAACTTGGCGCAAGGGGTTAACAGAAGGACTATAAGACAACCCAGAGTAGAGAGAAGGGCCACAGTCAAATTTAAACCCCTGACGTTCAAAACTGTGCGCCGCACCACCAGGGATAGAATGACTCTCGCAGACAGTCACCTCAAACCCATAGCGAGCCAAAATAGCCGCACAACTCAAACCACCAATACCGCTACCAATTACAACTACGTCAGTCATTAGTTATTAGTCATTAGTCATTAGTCATTAGTCATTAGTTTTTCTGCCCCCACTCCCTCATCTCCCTCATCTCCCTCATCTCCCCCCACTCCCTCATCTCCTAAATTTTTTGTCTATCCTAATAATAGGGGAATTCTTTATGTAAATTGCCAGCAGGTGCAAAATGCTGCAAGTAGAACAAATATTGCATGACCGTTATCAAGTCTTACGACAATTGGGTAACAATGGTATTCGTCAAACTTGGTTAGCTAAAGATTTACAAGCTCATGATACAGAAAATTCACAGGTTGTAGTTAAGCTTTTGGCTTTTGGTGGTGCGGTGCAGTGGGACGACTTGAAACTATTTGAACGGGAAGCGCAAATTCTCAAACAGCTAAATCATCCCCGCATTCCCCAATATATTGATTATTTTTGTGTTGATGACCGCACACTTTGGTTTGGTTTAGTTCAAGAATATATTCCCGGCGAATCACTCAAAGAAAAACTCACTGCTGGCAAAAGATTTACGGAAAAACAAGCCAAGAAAATTGCAACTGAGGTACTAAAAATTCTCATGTATTTGCATGAGTTAAATCCTGGGGTTTTGCATCGTGATATTAAGCCCAGTAATTTAATTTTGGGTGAGGATAAACATATTTATTTAGTAGATTTTGGCGCGGTTCAAGATAAGGCTGCTAAAGAGGGTGTGACTTTTACTGTTGTGGGAACTTATGGTTATGCACCGATGGAACAATATGGCGGTCGGGCTGTTCCAGCATCGGATTTATACGCACTTGGGGCTACTTTAATTTATCTGTTAACTGGTGTTTCTCCGGCGGAATTACCTCAGAAAGATTTACGGATACAATTTAGTAATTTAGTTAATCTGAGTCCGGGTTTTGTCAAATGGTTGCAAAAGCTGACAGAACCAGCACCAGAACAACGTTTTACTACTGCGAGTCAAGCTCTAGATGCGCTGAGAAATGGTTTAGCGGTGAAATCTGCAACCTTGACCCCACTACCACCGAGAAAACCGTTTATTAATAATTCTGGGTGTGGAATTAATAACACCACAGAGCAAGTACCGGAGGAAATTCAAGGATGGAATTGGGGGGCTTTTTTATTACCTTGGTTTTGGTTGTGGAGTAATCAAGTTTGGGTAGGATTATTTTGTTTTGTACCCCAAATTGGTTGGATAATGACGATCGGACTCGGTGCAAAAGGTAATGAATGGGCTTGGAAAAGTAGACGCTGGCGCAGTATTGAACAATTCAAAGACCATCAACGAGGTTGGGCGATCGCAGGTCTTTTAATCGGCGCACCCATCAGTATTGTACTATGGGCGGGTGCGATCGCTTTACTCAAATCAGTGTTCTGAGTAGTTAGTAGCAACTAGCACACACAGCTATAATCTTGTTCGCCTGTATTTTTTGGCAGTTACCATTAGATACAATCCTCTAAGCGGTAATCTCTAGAGAGCAAGGAAAAATAGGGAAAGTCCTCCCCTGAAATTCCCTTGCTGCTTCAACTACCCATTAACTGGAGATTCCAACACCCCTATAGGACAAGCTACATTTGTGCCGCCTAAACCACAATAACCATTAGGATTTTTCGCTAGGTACTGCTGATGATAGGCTTCTGCGTAGTAAAATTCAGGAGCATCCAGAATTTCTGTAGTAATTTTCCCATATCCAGCCTTACTCAGAGCTTCTTGATAAGCATCCCGTGAAACTTCAGCTAGCTGTCTTTGCGTTGGGGAATAAACATAAATTCCTGAACGGTATTGAGTACCGACATCATTACCTTGACGCATACCTTGAGTGGGGTTGTGACTTTCCCAAAACACTTTGAGTAATTCCGCGTAACTAATCACCTGGGGATCAAACACCACAAATACTACTTCATTGTGTCCAGTCAAACCAGAACAAACTTCTTCATAGGTAGGGTTAGGAGTGAAACCAGCAGCGTAACCCACCGCAGTTGTATAAACCCCTTGCTTTTGCCAGAACTTCCGTTCTGCACCCCAAAAACAACCCAAACCAAACAAAGCCATTTCCATACCTTCAGGAAAAGGCGGCTTGAGAGGGTTGTTATTCACATAATGAGTAGCTGGTACAGGCATCATTTGAGTTCTTCCCGGTAAAGCTTGCTCACGAGAGGGCATCACCAACTTTTTACCAAATCCAAATAATCCCATTGATTTCCCCACTAAATTCTTATACACATTTTTACTTTACTTAATATTGTAATTCTTAAAATCAGACACACAACCCAATTCCAACTTTGCGCCCCTGGAGCGTTTCCTACCCCGCACTCTGTACACAAGCATGAACCAACGGTAACAAAGGCCCCAATTGCTCTTGCCCATTCACCGCTAACTCACTGTGACATAAATAAACTCTCCCAGACACACGGGATAACAAATCTTGCAAAATCCTTTGTAAACGTTCAGCGTCTAACTGCTGTTCATCTTCTGCTGTCCAAGGTTGCCCTAATCTATCTTGCAAGAAAAACGGCGCACCAAACAAAGTAGCTGCCCCACCTTTAGCCCAGAGGGGTGAACCTGCATCTAGCCAAAAATGCCAACGGTGAAATCTTCGACTCACACGGTATTGAAAGATAGTTGCTAAGGTGACTGCTTTTTTAGTTTTGCCGATAGAACGTATAGGATAAGGATTAGCGGTAATAGTCCCCTGGCGCAGTAGTTGAATAAACTCGGCGATGGTATTGGTATATGTCGTCTGGAGATGATCAATTTGTCGCAGTCTGGTGTCAATTTCCCAATAGTGTTGAGCAGTTTCTAGTAATTCGCGCAGTGCTGCTAGTTGTTCGTAGGGAAGGTTACTACCATTCCATAAAAAGCGTTGAATGGCTCTATCTAACAGGGCAATGGGGCTAGGAATGAAATGCTGTTCTTTTTGCGATCGCTGTTGTTCTAACCACTCTAAAATCTCAGTATAAGCTGTAGTAGCAGCGTAACCAATCCGATCCCAACGTTCAAAGGTTTTCACAGGTAACAAATTCGGGTGTTCTGGATGGGGGACAAAGCAGTAATCTGCTATTAATCCCGCCCTTACCGGATCGATATTTGTCGAGAGTGCGGCAGGAATTTCTGATGCTTCTGGTTTTTTACTCAAAACCACCAACATCTCGGCGACAGCATCCCGGTCTACCAAACGTCCCAAACCGGGGTAGACTAAAGCCAGCATGGTGAGTAACGCTCGAATCACAGGGGAACTAACCAGGGGACGTTGCTCATTGAGAGACTCGACGGCGATATTTTGCTTGGTGAGGATTTCTACTAGAGCATAACGAGCGATCGCATCTAAACCAGGGGCAATAATTACTACCTCTTCTGCCGCCACTTGTCCCGACTTGATAGCAGAAGCAATCACTTGGGCTGTTTTCCGCAATAACTCAGAACGGGATGTAGTTTGAATTGAATGCACCACCCTGGGTAAATCTGACAATACCATTTGTGTAGTCACTGATTCCACCATTGGTGTAGCTAGTCTATCGGCTAACGAGTCTACAACCGAATTGCTCAAAAGTTCTATTTGACAAAGCCTTCCTAACCCTGCCATATAATCAGGATCAGCCCCTAATCCCAATCGCACCCCACCATCAGGATTATAGCTAAACGCACCTACAACCCCTTGATTTAATAGCAACTCGAACAAATCACGCGCCACACCTGGATATTCATCTACATCATCCGCCAAGACAGCTTGATAACGGCTAATTAGTTGCTGTTGATAATCCTGATGAGGTAGTAAATGCTGAGTGTAGAGTTCGGTAATAATTCCATAGGTAAGAAATCCCCTCTCTAAGCACCAATTACGCCAATTTAGCAGCAAAGATGCCAAAAATTCCGGTTCTAGATCAAGGGACTGTTCATTTAAAGCTGTTTGCAAAATCTCAGCGATATCCTCACAAGCTTTACCACTATAAGCAGCTAACTGCATCAAGTCCAGAATGCGCCTGACTAAGCGGTACTCATTCACTCCCACACGGCGTAAAGTTGCTTCATCTAACTGCGCCCTCCAAAGTTTAGTGGCTAGTTCTTGCTCAGTTTCAGGGCGCAAACGCACAGGAAACTGTGCCTTAAGATTCAACAATTCAATCAGTAAAGGCCAAAATAAGATAACATCATCTTGAAAAAAACCTAATGGAGTTTTCGCCCGCACAGGATATTTTCCTAGGGTTTTGGTAACAATTTTGTCGCCTAATTCCCGACGATTATCACCATTAGCAGCCAATACCAAAACCCCCGGTTTGGCTTGCTGAATCAATACAGATGGTGGGGTGTCACTGCTTGCATTCAGTAGAGCTTTTTTAGTATAAAATAACTCGTAAATCTGTTTTTCGTTTTGTACCCAAGCACAAAATTTTTCGATCAAGCGAGTAGTCTTACCACTGCGACTACTACCAACAATCCAAACAGAATTAGAAACCACTCACCCTCTCCTAAGCAGATTTATATTTATACTTTGCGTTAATTTAAAAATAATAATCACCACGCAATCAACAATCTTGGATGATTACTCCCGATGAAAATTTCTGTCTTTGAACACCAAATTTATCCGTTTTTGTTGTCCGCTTACCGATGGTACTTACGTACTCCAGAACGTTCTTTAGATGAAGCTTACAAGGCAGCTTTGAAGATTCAAGCCATAGAAGATGAATATTTTCAAGGTAATAAAATAGACTTCGACTCAGCCATTTACAGTAGTAGTGTGATGGATTATTTTGAGTCAGATTTAAACAAACAATTAAAATTAGTCAGAATGCGTCTGACAGAATTTAAGTTTAGTCGGTGGTTTGCTAACGAATCTAATCAAAAAGCTGCTCATAAAGCTGGTATAGAGTATCCTAGTCCTGCGGTAATTCTGGAAAAATTAAAGTTTATTGATGAAGTCACCTCAAAATACACCAATTTTGAGCCAGAAGCAACGTCTTCGCCTATTGTCAACCAATCGTCAAGCATTCCCCATGAATCAGTGCCGCATCACAACAAATCACTCACCACTCCTTCCGGGATAACTCCAGCCCAAAAGAATAATTTGGTAGAACGCATATACGCGCCAACATCACCACCAACACCTAGACAAAATATACAAGCAAATAATAAAATCCGCCGCAAAGCCGATTCAACTGGTATTCTCCCTCGTTCTATTTTAAGCACTATTGGCCGTCTGCAAATTGAATTAGACCCCAACTCAGAACAAGATGTGGTGCAGAATTTCCGCCAAGCTCAAAAAAGAACCATCATATCTATTAGATTTATTTTATTACTTATTATAGTACCTCTGTTAACCCATCAGTTATCAAAAGCATTAGTGGTAGGGCCGTTAGTTGATCGCTTGAGAACTTCCCAAGCCGAGCAAATATTTCTTAATGAAGAAATGGAGGAAGAAGCTTTAGTCACTCTGCAACGATTTGAAGAACGAATTAAGTTTGAGAACCTGATTAGTAATGCTCCTCCGCTTTCCCCCGCAGAACTAGAAACTCAAATGCAAGAGAAAGCGCGTGAGGTTGCTAATGAGTTTCGTGGTGAAAGTGCGAATGCGATTAAAAATGTTTTTGCGGACATTTTTTCTGTAGGCACATTTATTTGGTTGTTACTGATTAGCAAGTCTTCGATTATGGTGCTGAAAGATTTCTTTGATAATGTTGTCTATGGTTTAAGTGACAGTGCCAAAGCTTTTATCATTATCTTATTTACCGATATCTTTGTCGGATTTCACTCTCCTCACGGCTGGGAAGTAATTTTGGAAGGCGTATCTCGTCACTGGGGTTTACCAGCCAATCGAGACTTTATCTTCTTATTTATTGCTACTTTTCCAGTGATTTTAGATACCATTTTTAAATACTGGATTTTCCGTTATCTCAATCGTATATCACCTTCCGCAGTTGCTACGTACCACAATATGAATGAGTAATCATCATCAGATTTTCAGGATGTTCCAGCAACATAAGCAGTAGGGGAGTATCTTTTAGGGTGCGTCAGCAGCAATGATTGGGTGAAAACTCAAAAAGTTTCCACATCTGACGCACCCTCATAATGTGCCATAGCTGTACCGGTTTGTAGGGTGGGCATTGCTTGGCAGTTGCCCAAAGCTTTAGTTTTACGTTGTTAGCTGTGCATCGCCTGAAGCTGATTGAGAATGGTGCAAGATGTGACATAACGAAACTGGTGCAAGATATGAGCATAGCTGTACCAGTTTCGTCAGTCCTGAACGGCTAAAATTATATAATCAATGATATAATATTAAGATTTTATTAAAAATTATAAAAATACTGGTTTGCATTTGGAACTCTCAACAATTATCTATCGTCATCTCTAAAATGTTAATCTATTGCTAGTCTGTGTCAAACCATGTAAGTAGTTAGGTGGTTAAGTTCCTCTATTAAGAAAATAAACAGAGGAATTAATTTAGGTCTGATTATTGACATCGATGCTGTTATGATATTTTTCTAAGAATTTGGCGTTTTATCCGGAAGTTTATTGTTTTAGGTTGTATCTACTGATTTACTTGCCTTAGAAAAGACAAGTTGATATTTCTATATTTTCTGTCACCAATTTTTGTGTGTATTGGCTAACAGAAAAACTACTAATTAATGACAAAAGATGTTTAGTGATGCTGAAACCATTGAGCTTTCAGAGTTCGTATCACTCAATTGAGGATGGAAAATGGGGGTTAAAAGTGTTCAAAATTTTAATTGATGCTGATTTAATACTAGAAGCTTTGATGAATCGCACTGCATTGACCACAGATGTGAGACAATTACTAGAAAGAGTACATCCATCAATTCAGATGTACTTAACGGATGTGGGATTGCAGAAAATTTATGCTTATGCTGCTTGTTTAAAAACTCCTCAGATTGCTGATATAGTAATTAATTGGTTGTTAGAGCAAGTGCAAATTTGTCTGGTTGACCAAAATCTGCTACAAACAGCACGAGTGTCACCTGTGAAGGATTTTGAATCTGCTGTGGAGTTGGTTTGTTGGCAACATTATCAACTCAATGCGATTATTACTAATAAACCCGAAGATTTTCTAGAAGCTGCTGACGAGTGTTGTGTTTGGTCGTTTGCTGACTTGTGGTTGCGTGTTAATCTAGAAAATCAGTTACAAGTCCCTATTTAACCGGTTTTTACCGATTTTCTCGCTCACTAGCAATCTTGTTGCAGCATTTAGAAATGCAACAAAACTAAATTTTAATTAATTTATCTTGACATTTGGCTAAATTTGCAAATATTAACTACTTTTTTTGAAGTAGCGTACATACCATAAGTGCGAAGTTTGTTTCTGTATTGGCTTAGACATGACAACCATTTTTGATCGGGGTGAGTATGGTATGTAAACAATTTTATCAATTTACCCAAAGTTTTTTAGCAATTTTATGGGCGTAGGTTTTCTTTGATGATAGGATATACGACTATAGATAGATACTATAGTTAAATAAAAGTGCTGTAGCTGTGAAACAAAAGCCAAAATCAAGGATTGCTTTGCTTCGGGAAAAAGCAGGACTAACCCAGCTTGAACTTTCCCGGCTTGTCGGCGTGACTGAAAGCACTATCCAAAACTGGGAAAGTGGCCGAACTGGAACTGATCATATTGAAAGAATTGTGAGGTTTTGTAAAGCTTTGAATTGCCAAGTACAAGACCTGATTGAGTATGTGAATGAGCCTACAGAAGAAGCTGTGATTAAACCAAGCTCATTAAATGAAATCCATGAACTTTTGGGTAATCAGGAAGCTGCGGCTACTACTCCTGAGTCTGAAGTTGTTGAACAGCCGTCAGCTAAAACTACCTGACAAATATCTTAAAATCAACATCCTAGAGACGTTATGTGTAACGTCTCTATGGTATCTTGTGAGAATTGTATCAGGTTGTGAATTCTGTATGATGAGTTTGCTGCCATAGCGCATCAACAGTAACAAACTCATAACCTTGTTGCAACAGTTGGGGTATGAGCATTTGGATTGTGGCAGCTACATCTTGTCCACCACAAGCCCCATCATGTAGTACAATCAAAGAGCCATTTTGGACTTGATTCAGAACTCGCTGTACAACTTTAGTCACTCCTGGTCTAACCCAATCTTCTGGGACAACACTCCACATGACTGGGCGGTATTGCCATTGTCGGAATAGGTGGAGAGTTTGGGGTGTAAATAAACCGTTGGGTGGTCTAACGTCGCGGACTTGTGCAGGTAAGATATTACAAGCATGATAAATAGCGGTTTGGGTTTTATGTAAACTTTCTTTGAGGTCGTTGGGTGAAAGCATGGGAAAAGAGCGATGATCATAACCATGTAATCCGATCCAATGACTGCGATCGCTTATGGCTTTGGCGATTTCTGGGTAACGGTTGACACACACACCCAACCAAAAAAAGCTAGCTGGGATATTGTAACGGTCTAACACTGCTAGCACTTGGGGAGTATATTCAGGATGGGGGCCATCATCAAAAGTCAAAGCTATAGTTTTAGTGTGACAATTACCACTCCACAGACAGGTGGGAAAACTAGGTTTAAGAAGCCGGTAAGCAATTGGTAAGAAGGGCGCAATTTGCATTTTGAGATGATTTGTCAGGTGGTGCTAACCCTAGGTTAACCAGTTAGCTAAGGTTTAGGCGCAAAGTTTGACAGGATTTCTCGGCTAATGAAACCAAAATGTAGAGACGTTTCATAAACATCTGTACAAGGTTTTGAAAATTGCTTTTGTATCTGTGAGAACTTTGGTTTTTCCAAACATCTACGGTTCTGGCAAGGTTAAGTAATGCGAATTTACATGAATAATTAGTAGCAGTCAGTAGAATAACTGGCATAGCGATCGCATAAATATACTGTTACCAAATGATGATTGAGGTATCTAGTTAACCTCCTGCGGCTTATGTCATCACCTTTTGAGCATCCGCCCACACAAATTAATTTCAAAATATCATCTCACCATCCTGAGTTATTGGCAGGGTTGGATATATGGTTGCACTTGGGTTTAATTTCTGATACCCAAGTCAAGCAAATATGTAGAGAATATCTTTCCTGTAGAGTGGAGTTGCAAACCCAGGTAAAACCTGAACCACAAGCAGTATTAACACCGTCGTTAATTGCATATCTACCGGAAGCACCAAAACAACCAGCAAAACCTAACGTTTTTAACCAAATGTTGCAGTCTTTAGGCGCAGAGTTAAGCGTGCGTTGGCTGCTGTTTTTGGGTGTATTTTTAGTTGTGTTGTCTTCTGGAGTCTTAGCGGCGAGTCAATGGGAAAGGTTTCCGGCGGCAGGACAGTATGGAGTATTATTTGCTTATACTTTGAGTTTTTGGGGTTTAAGCTTTTGGGCGGGAAGACAAAATAACCTGAGATTGACAGCACAGACATTAATGATTGTCACACTGTTATTAGTGCCTGTCAATTTTTGGGCAATGGATAGCTTTGGGTTGTGGCGTAATCCTGTAGACTGGTTGACAGTAGCGATCGCCTCCCCGATACTGACAATAGTCACAGTTTTATTATGTAATCATCGCGCAGTCATCACCAACGCACCCAGAGGCAAACTACCGATAATCAATCTTCTGGGTTTAAGTTTTCTACATTGGGGTTGGCAATTACCATTGTTGCCCGTGGCAGCGATATATGTGGCAATGGTAGGTACAACTATCATCACTATAACAGGCGATCGCTCTCATCATTCCCCACCTCCAACCACTGAAGATGAACCGCGTCATAGTTTAGGCATTAACTTATATGCGTCTGTCATTATTTATGCTTTATTACTCCTACTAGGGCGAGGAATATTTGTTGCTGGTGTTGATGTCACTCAATTAGGTTTAGCCATTGGCATCTGTGGCTGGTTAGCAACTTGGCTAGCACAGCAAACCATTAACAACACTTCCCCCTCATCCCCCTCATCCCCCTCATCCCCCCAACTCTGGGGAAGACTCGGCGGAATTTTACTATTTTTGGGTTGGTTTGTTGCAGTCTTTAATCATCCGGCGCAAGCTATAGCTGTGAGTGGCTTGGCTTTGTGGGTAGTGACACAGCGATTGCAGAGATATAGTAGGCAGTTTGATTTATTATTATTGTTTAGTATTGGTTTACAGGCGACTTGGTTGGGTTGGCGGTTAGTCCCCTCTGGGTGGCAACAATTAGCCGTGACTCTGGGAATGCAACTCACCCATTCACAAAATGAACCTTGGGCTTTATTAAGTGTGGTGTTGTTTCCTTACCTCTTGATGATGGTGGTGGTGATAGAGAGGTTACGCCAAGCTAATAAACGAGAATTATCACATTTTGGCGAAATTGTCAATTTATTATTTGGGACTTGTTTAACTACAATCGCTACTGTAAATCCTAGCTTGCGATCGCTCAATTTACTTTTGTCTACCATCACCTTGGTAGTTGTCAGTAAACGCCGTTATCGTCTGCCTGTTCCCTTGGTGTACCTGACGCACACAATGGCAGTGTTAACATTTTCCTCAATCATTAATTGGTTATTCCCAAATCTCGCATTACATCTGTGGGCGTGTATTTTATTAGTGTTAATGGTGGCAGAGTGGGGATATAGTCTCAGTTATAGTTTGTCACAGGATTTAGCAAACCCCACCCCGACAAATGTAGAGACGTTTCATGCAACGTCTCTACATATTCCCCCTTCCCAACAAGGGGTTAGGGGGTTAGGTGAAAATTTATGGCAGCTGGTGACACAGTGGCGATATAGTCAGAGTAATAGCTTGCCAGAGAATTTAGAAAACCCCTCTCCAAACCTCTCCCCTACAAGGAGAGAGGCTTTAAATATTCCCCCTTCCCTCGCAGGGAAGGGGGTTAGGGGGTTAGGTGAAAATTTATGGCGGGATAGTGCATGGTATATGGGGTTTGCACTTGCCGCCGTGAGTTTTGTATTACTCTGGATAAATACCGCCCCAGCTTGGCAAAGTTTAACTAACACCCCCAACTATTGGGGACTAATTTGGTTAACAACACCTGTAACACTAACAATTTTAGCTAGTCGCACAACTCAACAGCGTACCGTAAATAGCATGGTGAGTGTTTTAACTGTGGGTGTGGCGCAGTTACTCACCTTACCCTACCCAGGAACTCGATTAATAGGTTTAGCCGTGGGTGCTGGGGTGATGTATGCGGATGGTCGGTATTTACGCAGCCGACAAGTTGCGGGTGTTACCATAGGCTTAGGACTAGGTTTCATTGCTGCGTTGCTATGGCAAGGTTTACCGGGTGTACCACGCCTAGCTATACCGGGGTGGTATGTTGTCGGTGCGATCGCTACTATAGGTTTATGGTTAGGAAAAACAGCACTGTCACGACGGAATGATGAATTAAGCGGGATATATGCCGCCGTAAGTGACCAATGGGCGATCGCATTATGTAGTGTAGAGTTAACATTGATGACTCTACATTCTGCCTTAGTCTATCAGGGTGATGTGACGGCGGGATTTTGGTATTTCATCGCCACAACCATCACCTTAACCGCAATTATTTATCGGAGTTGGCGACAACCGACAGACTGGGCATTTTATGGCATCGGTTGGGGTGTAGAGTTGTTAGTTGCCGAGGTGTTGGGTTTTGGTGAACATTCTATTATGAGAATTGCGATCGCTAACATCGCCTTGGGTTTATTCTCCCAGATTTTAGGCGAATGGTGGCGGCGCAGATACCAATTAACAAGACTACCCAGAAGCTTCCACATTTTACCCTTAATGTATGGTGCATTTAGTGTAATTCTGCGGTTGTCTACCTTTACCGATTGGTCGGGGTTGTGTTCTTTAGGTGTAGCATTAATCTTTGTGGGGGTAGGAAGACGCAACCGTGATTTAAAACCTTTACTGTACCTAGGAATTATCGGCGTTTCCGTCTCAGCCTATGAACTGCTATTTTACCAGATGTTACAAACCTCTGGCGGTGGCTTAGGTGACGGTTTAATTGCAATGGCAGCCTTGGGAACGAGTATCATGACAGTGTACCGAGTTCTCGCGCCCTGGCTGGGGACATGGTTACGTCTCACCCCCCAAGAATTGCAAGGAATTGCTCATTTACACTGGGTTTGGAGTAGCGGTTTACTGATGGGTGCGGTGATGCTACCGATAGAAGTTAACCGCATGGTAGGCTTAGGAACAGGAGCATTTTTAATTAGCTATGCCATTTTACAAGGGAAGCAAACAGCTAACGAAAATCAACCTTTAGTATTTGGACGTATTCCCACAGCCGACTTGTGGGTTTACCTGGGTTTCTTGTTAGTCGGGGGGATGAGGGTTTATTGGCGAGAAACCGCCGTAGGAGAATTATTAGCAGGTTCCTTAGTACCTTGGAATGGTGCGATCGCCTGTGTATTCGCTTACTTTTTATACATTCTACCTTGGCAGCGTTGGCGATGGTCTAAACAACCTTGGCAAATAGCCGCTTACATTCTTCCTCTAGTAGTGCTAGCAGAAACCAGACTGCAAGTTTACCCGATAACCTTAGTCATAGCGGCTGGCTACTACATCTTTCTCGCCAAGATACGGGAAAACATCCGGTTTACATATATTAGTGTAGCCTTAATAGATTGGGCGTTATTTTTGTGGTTGGATAGCTTACGCCTAACTGATGGCTTATGGTACGTGACCATCATCAGTTTATCATTGCTGTATCTTGCCCAAGTAGACCCCGCACTGCGACAACCAGAAAATAAACTACCCCGTCACACATTCAGAATTATTGTCAGTGGTGTGATATGTGGCTGGGCGATATTATTTAATCAAAATACTCCATTAATCCCCGGAGGCTTTGCCCTCATTGCGATTTTTGCCGGGTTAGCCTTGCGTGTGCGGGCATTTCTGACTGTGGGTACAGGTGCTTTCTTCATCACCAGTATTTATCAATTAGTCATATTTAGTTTGCGTTACCCCTTCTTAAAATGGGTAGTAGGTTTACTCCTAGGAATTGCCCTAATTTCCATCGCCGCTAACTTTGAAACCCACCGCACACAAATTACATCCTTACTGCGTAATACTAGCAATGAATTTGAAGAATGGGAGTAGTCATCAGTTCAAAATTCAAAACACTGGTTTTGGATTGCTGCAATTTATGAGAAAATTTCCCAGAAAGCAGGTTGTGAAATCGTGACTCTTCAACATTACTGGATTGGCTATGAACCCTTAACTGCCAATACTGTCAATCAGCATTAATCCCAATAGCAGCAAGCTATAACAGGCGAAAAATCAAATCATAGCATGAACCAAACGCCCCCAGATTCCATTACGGAATGCTTGGCGAATGGCGATCGCTTGATTAAATTTATTGAGAAGTAGTTGCAATAATTTAGATAATTTGTTAGATTGTGCTTGTATAAATCTATTACCTCCATTATCAAGCTGTCTTGTGGGAGATTAAATTCTCCCGCACATTTTCCTAATTGAAAAAATCTCAATCAGTCAAGCTAGTTAAATAATTAATTTGACACTCCCCCGACTGCAAAAATTTCGCTATCGCTCATTTTCACAAAAAGTCGGGGGATTCTTTAAAAACAGAGATAGATTATTTTCTCTTACCCCAGCCATTAATAAAAATTATTAGCAACTATTACGGCATGAGTAACAGATTATTTTCCTGTCATAGCCAATAGGAAGATCAGCCTGACAACATGACTACGCTAACCTCAACCTTCAAAAGTCTCAGCTAGACGGTGATTTGGGCAACCACACCAAGCATAAAAATTCCTGTCTCCCCTACACCTAATCGCCAATCCCCAGCAATTTTTTGTGAACTCAACATGATTTTTACAAAAATTTATCTGAACTTACTGAAAAAATCTCTCAATAAATCTGATAAGATATGCTCAAAGCTTATTGAATATATATCTCAATAAGCATTTTCCACATCACAACCATTTCAAACCATTCTTAGGAAATGACACGATGACGAGCATGGCTGTGCAAACCCCAGACTCTATTCCTTGGTGGTCAGGGAACGCTCGGTTAACTAATCTCTCAGGGCGATTGTTAGGCGCTCATGTGGCTCATGCAGGTTTAATCGTCTTCTGGGCAGGGGCAACAACCTTGTTTGAACTCGCCCGTTTCCAGACCTCGCAACCAATGTATGAGCAAGGCTTAATTCTCTTACCCCACTTAGCCACTCTGGGTTGGGGTGTGGGTAGTGGCGGTCAAATTATAGATACCTATCCTTACTTTGTGATTGGAGTCTTACATCTAATTAGCTCTGCCTTTCTGGGTCTAGGCGGAATTTTTCACGCTCTCCGCGGCCCCGCCATTCTCGAAGAGAAATTTTCCTTCTTTGGCTACCGTTGGCAAGATACCAATAAAATGACAACCATCCTGGGCATCCATCTAGTTTTACTAGGACTAGGAGCAGGCTTACTCGTTGCTAAAGCCGTCTTCTTTGGTGGTTTATACGACCCCAGTATCGGAGAAGTACGAGTCATTTCTCACCCCACCTGGAACTTTGCAGCTATCTTTAGCTACTTGTTTGGTAGTCATAAATATTGGATTGCCGGAGTCAATAACTTAGAAGACTTAGTTGGTGGTCACATTTGGGTCAGTATTCTCTGCATTGCAGGAGGTATCTGGCACATTACCAGCGAGCCTTCCGATTTTGTCAAAAGTCTCTTTGTTTGGTCAGGAGAAGCATATCTTTCTTACAGCTTAGGTGCTTTGAGCTTAATGAGTTTGATAGCAGCTTATTTTGTCTCTATCAACACACTGGCTTATCCTGTAGAATTTTACGGGCCAGCTTTGAGTATTGGGTTTGACCGCTTCCCCTACTTCCAAAGTACCGATTTATTATCCTCTCGCGTGTGGTTAGCAAATGCTCACTTTTGGCTGGGCTTTTTCTTCCTCCAAGGGCATCTCTGGCACGCCCTCCGCGCTGCGGGTTTTGATTTCCGCACTGGAAAAGTCTTACGTCCAACCCGTGGCGAGGTAATTTAACTATGACTACTGCAACAATCACCCCCCAACAATATGGATGGTGGGCAGGTAACGCTAGATTTATTGACCTCTCCGGTAGACTCTTAGGAGCGCATATTGCCCATGCAGGGTTAATCGTACTGTGGGCAGGGGCAATGACCCTATTTGAAATCACCAAATATAACGCCTCTCTACCCATACACGAACAAGGGTTAATCTTACTGCCCCATTTAGCAACACTAGGATTTGGTGTTGGTGATGGCGGTCAAATCATTGACACTTATCCCTATTTCGTGATTGGTGTAGTGCATTTAGTCAGTTCGGCTGTACTCGGTGCTGGCGGCATTTATCATGCTCTTTTGGGGCCGGAAGTCTTACCAGAAAACAATCAATTTCCTGGTTTCTTTGGTTACGACTGGAAAGACGAAGACAAGATGACCACAATCATCGGCATTCACTTACTGTTGTTAGGTGTAGGTGCTTGGTTGTTGGTAGCAAAAGCCTTATTCTGGGGTGGTCTTTATGATCCCACAGTCGCATCTGTCAGAGTCATTACCGAACCTACTCTCAACCCCACTCGGATTTTTGGCTACCTCTTCGGTGTATTTGGCAAGCAGGGAATGGCAGCTGTCAATAACTTAGAAGATGTTGTTGGCGGTCATATTTGGGTAGGTATCCTCTGCATTGCTGGGGGATTTTGGCATATCTTCACTCAACCTTTTGCTTGGGCGAAAAATATACTCTTTTGGTCTGGTGAGGCTTACTTATCTTATAGTCTTGCTGCTTTAGGATACATGGGCTTATTGGCAGCATACTTTGTAACTGTCAATGATACTGTTTATCCAACTGAGTTCTACGGCCCCTTGGGATTGAGTAGCACATCAGGAGTGATTTCGGTTCGCACTTGGTTGGCAACCAGTCATTTTGCTTTGGCAATTGTGTTTTTAACTGGTCATATCTGGCACGCTTTGAGAGTACGTGTCCTAGCGGCTGGATTGAATTTTGAACAAGGGGTAGTCAACTATCTGGATACACCAGAATTAGGCAACCTGCAAACCCCAATTAATACTTCTGATTTGACACTGAAGTTTTTGGGAAGTCTGCCTATTTACCGTCCGGGTTTGTCTCCCTTTGCCCGTGGGTTAGAAATTGGTATGGCTCACGGCTATTTCTTACTTGGCCCCTTCGTCAAATTAGGCCCCCTGCGGAATACAGAGTTAGCCAATCAAGCCGGTTTACTGGCAACTATTGGTCTGTTGTTGATTTTATCGATTTGCCTGTGGCTGTATGGCGGCGCATGGTTTAAAGAAGGCAAATCTCCCCAAGGTGAGCTACCAGCAAATCTCAAAACACCTAAGTCTTGGAGTGAGTTTAATGCTGGGTGGATAGTTGGTGGCTGTGGCGGTGCATTGTTTGCTTATTTGTTAATCACCAATAGCAGTTTGTTTTTCTAAATATCAGGTGTAAAAATGTCCAAAAAAATCGGTTTATTCTACGGCACTCAAACTGGTAAAACTGAATCTGTGGCGGAAATTATTCGGGATGAGTTTGGGGATGGTGTGGTAACACTAAACGACATTTCCCAAGCCGAAGCTGCTGATTTTGATGAGTATGAATGTGTGATTGTTGGCTGTCCTACTTGGAATATTGGGGAACTGCAAAGCGATTGGGAAGGCTTTTTCCCAGAATTAGATGCGATAGATTTTAGTGGGAAGATGGTAGCCTATTTTGGCACTGGTGATCAGATAGGCTATGCTGATAATTTTCAGGATGCTATGGGTATTTTGGAAGAAAAAATTGCTGAACGTGGTGGCAAAACTGTAGGCTATTGGCCAGTAGATGGCTATGATTTTAATGATTCTAAGGCTTTGAGAAATGGTAAGTTTGTCGGCTTGGCGATTGATGAGGATAATCAATCTGATTTGACTGATGAACGAATAAAGGCTTGGGTTTCTCAGTTGAAGAAAGAGTTTGGTTTGTAGTTTGATTATTTGTACCTGATGTTTGACCACTGATGCACACAGATAATTTAGTTTTTCAACGCCAAGGAACGCTAAGGTTGGAAAACAATCTGTGTGTGTTTGTGGTTATTTAATTTTAGTTTTTGGGGTTTTTATGTCTGATGAGATTGATGTTGTGTGGATCAGTTCTAGTCCTGTGTTGCAGCGTTTCGATCAGCCATTACTACAATACATAGCAAAATATGTGAATGTGGCTCAGTGGGAATATCGTTATGGTAAGGATGAAGCCGGTTCGATAGATGAGGCTGTAACTTTATTGGATGAGTTTTTGTCACAGTGTTCTCATCCAGTAAATTTAGCAGGTCATGGTGCGGGGGGTGCGATCGCTTTAAGTTATGCGCGGCGATATCCTGAAAAAGTGCGATCGCTGACTTTACTCGCTGTTGGCTATAAACCTGCAAACACTTGGCACGCTTACTATTATCTGCAAAGACAATTATTTACTATCAGCCGTGAGCAGGTGTTAGCAACTAATGTTCGCCATCTGTTTGGTGAGCAACCAACTCATACAACTAAAAAATTAATCGCCGTGCTCAATAAAGATTTAGAGCAAACCCCCTTGTTACACTCTCTTTTCCAGTTGGTTGATTTACCTACAGGTGGGGTTTCTATGCCCATGATGGTATGTGGTAGCAAGAATGATTCCATTGTTAATTCACCCGCATTACACAACTGGGTGCATTACTTTAAACCTGAAGACAATCTCTGGGAATGCCCCCAAGGATATCATTTTTTCCACTACTTCTATCCTCAACAAGTCGGCGAAAAAATTTTGAATTTTTGGCAAATTTATTATCCACAACCAATGGACTCAAATACGCTATTTTACAGCAGTTTTATCAATTAACAACTATGTTCTAGGGGCGTAAATACTCCCCTATTTAATTTGTTCTGCCCACTGTTTGACAGCGACGAAATTAGCTATTGTCGCCGATTTTTTGCTGTTAAATTGACTGCTAATAATAATTGTTAAGTTGTGTAAAAAGTACTGTTAATTAAGAATTATTTTCAATAAACTATATTTGTCATCACCCAAATCAACTATTAACTTCAAGCATTAAATTAACTCTAGTTATTCTCTCAACTTTTTGATGTTGAAGTTAATCAGCCAATACTTGAGTATTTCTAGCAACAACTCTATAAATTAGAAACCAATGCAGACATACGATAATCCCAACGTCAAATATGATTGGTGGGTTGGTAATGCCCGCTTCGCCGACCTCTCTGGCTTATTTATCGGCGCACACGTAGCCCAAGCTGCACTGACAACCCTCTGGGCGGGGGCGTTTACATGGTTTGAAATTTCTCGTTACAAACCCGACATCCCAATGGGTGAGCAAGGACTGATCTTGTTACCCCATTTAGCTACTTTGGGTTTTGGTGTCGGTGCAGGTGGTCAAGTAGTCGATACTTACCCTTACTTCGTCATCGGAGCTTTGCATTTAATCTCGTCTGCCGTTTTGGGAGCAGGTGCGCTCTTTCATACCTTCAAAGGGCCACGCAATTTAAAGAACACTACTGGTTCTGCTCGGAAATTTCACTTTGAATGGAACGATCCGAAACAACTCGGTTTGATTTTAGGACATCACCTCCTGTTTTTAGGCGTAGCAGCTTTATTACTGGTAGGAAAAGCTATGTTTTGGGGAGGACTATACGACGCGACCACTCAAGCTGTCAGAGTAGTCAGCCATCCCACCCTCAACCCCTTTGTGATCTATGGCTATCAAACTCACTTTGCCAGTGTTAACAACCTAGAGGATTTAGTGGGTGGTCATATATATGTAGGTTTAATTCTCATTGGTGGCGGTATTTGGCACATCATCAAAGAGCCATTACCTTGGGCAAAAAACCTGTTACTCTTTTCTGGTGAAGCAATTCTTTCTTACTCTTTGGGTGGTATTGCCTTAGCTGGGTTTGTTGCCGCTTATTTTTGTGCAGTCAACACCTTAGCTTATCCTGTAGAGTTCTATGGTGCGCCCTTAGAATTAAAGTTTGGTATCACTCCTTATTTTGCCGATACAGTCAAGTTAGCCAATGGCGGCTACAGTGCCAGAGCATGGTTAGCTAATGCCCACTTTTTCTTAGCTTTCTTCTTCTTGCAAGGTCATCTGTGGCACGCGCTACGCGCTATTGGTGTTGACTTTAAGCAAATTGAAAAGTCATTAAATGCCATTAGTAGTGCTGAGTAATTAGTCATCATTTGTCAGTTTTGATCTCGCTCTCTGAGTGATCAGGATGAGGTTAGCGTGCTGAGTTATCTATAGACTCAGCACTTTTCTAAAGAGGATAGGTAACAGTGGCAATTTCTACTGATAGAACTTTTGCAGCAAACACACAATTACCTTGGTTAATTGGTAATGCTCGTTTGACTGATTTATCTGGTCAATTATTAGGCGCACATATTGCCCATGCAGGCTTAATTATGTTTTGGGCGGGAACAACAACCATCACAGAAGTAATTCGCTTTGTTCCTGATGTTCCCATGTATGAGCAAGGTTTAATTCTATTACCACACCTAGCAACTTTAGGATGGGGAGTAGGTACTGGTGGTCAAGTAGTTGATACCTATCCCTATTTTGTCATTGGTGTACTGCATTTAATTTCCTCTGCGGTGTTGGGTGCTGGTGGACTATTTCATGTGTTTCGCGCTCCGGCAATTTTATACAATAACGGTGGCAGAGCAGCGAAATTTCACTATGAATGGAATGACCCTAAACAATTAAGTTTAATTTTAGGACATCACCTAATTATTCTGGGTTTAGGAGCATTCTTGCTCGTACTAAAAGCTATGTTTTTTGGCGGCATTTATGACACCCATTTGGGAGATGTGCGCCTGATTTCTAACCCTACTCTTAACCCAAGCAGAATTTTTGGTTATTTAGTCGGGTTGAAAGATAATATTTGGCATCCTTTAGGACTAGCCAGTGTTGACAATTTAGAAGATGTCATCGGTGGTCATATTTGGATTGGTGGCATTTTAATTTTGGGCGGTGTATGGCATATTATTGTGCAGCCCTTTGCTTGGTTAAGAAGAATTTTACCAATAGAAAATGGTGAGGAAATTCTGGCTTACAGTTTGCTCGGTTTAGCTTTGATGGCTTGGATTTCTGCCAGCTTTGTGGGATATAATACTACAGTTTTCCCAACAGAGTTTTACGGTTCAGAACGTTTAGGTTTGGCAAATATTCAGTTCTTTTTAGGAATATTAGCCTTCTTAGGTTATGCTTGGCACGCTTGGAGGGCGCGTAGCATTTCCTAATCATTTCCAGTTCCCTCAACACTAGCTATTCTCAAGTTCCTTCCCCTGCCTGCGGTTGCAATTAGTGAACTGTGGGCAATTTCCTCAAACTTTTTTTGGAGTAACAAATAGTGATGGCTACGATTTTGTGTGCCTTATCTGCTTGGGCGATAATGATTTTATTGCTTTGGAGTTTTTGGACGACTCTCAAAAAAGGCATCAGTTTTTTGTGGAAATTACATCAAGTTCCTTGTCATAATTGCGAATTTTTTACTAATGATTATCGGCTAAAGTGTACTGTACATCCTAAAAAAGCTTGTTCGGAACAGGCGATTGGCTGTATTGATTTTGAGCCAAAAACTGCTACTTGCAATGCTTGTCAAAAGGGGAGAACATGGAAAATTCGTAATAAAATTGCCCGATATAATGCAAATTGATCTAGATAAATAAGAATATTTTAGCTCAGTTATCGAATCATTAATTTTTCAACCTATTCCTCATTAAAAGCCATGAATCTTCACTCTGATTTTCTCTCGGAATTATGTGATTTTCTCTATCCTCGTCATCCCTATCATGGACAATTCAAGGCTGATTATGTAGCTTTTAATGCCCATCTGCAAGAGTTTTCTCAACGAGTTAACTATATTTCGAATCTCCAAACAGGCGGCAAAATTTCTCCTGAAGAAGCTTATAAACAAATTCACCATCTTTGGAAGCAGTTAAAACAAATGAAGAAATCTCTAGCAATAGATAATTAATTACCAAGTTCGGGCTGATGCAGTAAACATCTGTTAGGGTTGGTAGTAGTGCGGGTTTACCGATATCTGGGTTAATCATGGATGATATCTGTAAACTCGCCCCTAATTTATTGCTGAAATATAAGGACTAAAGTCCTTACTACGAACTCGTTGATTTTCATGCAGATGCAGTCATCGCTGTTGCTTCTTTACCTTTACTAGCTGCTAGATTGGCAATTTCTCGGTCAATAAAAAATATACCCTGTCCTTCTGTGCCAATCAGGTTAATTTTGTCGAGAATTCCTTTAAACAAAAATTCTTCTTGATGTTGTTCGGCAACATACCATTGCAGAAATTGTAGGGTAGAATAATCTGGTTCTGTATTCGCTAAATGTACTAAATCATTAATCTTACGAGTAATGGACTGTTCATGTTCATAGATTTGTTCAAACAGTTCCTTCAAAGAAGAAAAATGGCTAGGTGGAGCTTGCATTCCATTGATTACTGCTAATGCACCTGTTTCATGCAAATAATTGAGTAGGCGACGCATGTGCATCATTTCTTCATCAGCGTGTTGACTCAAAAAGGTAGCGCATCCATCTAAAGCTTTGTAGGCACACCAAGAACTCATTTGTAGATAAAGATGGGAAGAATACATTTCTAAGTTGATTTGTTCATTCAACCGATCAATCATTGCTTGAGACAGCATATTTTTCATTCCTTGCTATACCATTCTTATTTTTTTGACTTTAGATTTTCGATTGGGAATAAAAAATCAAAATTCACAAGGGAAAATAGTTTGAAGTTTGAATTTTGAATTTTGAATTGGTTTATCCCCAATACCCAGACACGACTCAAGGCTATTCCACAAAAATAGTTTGGGCTGTTTCCTGATCTAAGGCTGTGCGGGTTCTGCCAACCATGATGATGTAGGATGGAAAGCGTTGTTCCAGCACTAAATTACTACCTGGTAAAATACCAAATGCCATCAGCTTTTGTAAAATTGCATTATCTTCAGTTTGCAAACAAACTACCTTTTGTAGTTGACCAATTTTGACAGTTGATAAGGCGTTCATAATTAAAAGTTGACTCCAAATAAGGTTAAGCCAAGATTGACAAGGTATCCGATCAGGAATGCAAAGGGGAAAATAAACAATACAATCGCAACTGTAGTTTTCGTTCCCCGTTCTTTAATCAGCATTTGCAATTGGGCAACACAGGGTAAAAACAACGTCAACACAATCGCCGCAACTACTAACTGATTACCTGTGAGAGTTCCTTGTTGCTGTAAATCAAACAATCCGGCTGCACCATAATCTCTTCTAAAGAAGCCATAGAGAAATATTGGTGCTGCTTGGGCTGGCATTCCTAACGCTAGGGTGATCGGTTCAATTGCCCGGATAATTGCATCAAATAATCCGGTTAATCTTCCTGCCCAAATCAATACTGATGCCCAAATAAACAAAGGTAAAACTTCGATAAAATACCACTTCATCCGCACCCAGGTTTTAATTAGCACGTTCCGCAATTTGGGTAGACGTAAAGGTGGTACTTCCATGTAAAATCTGCCAGAACTACCGGGTAATAATTTGGCGGTGAGATAGCCAACTACTATAAAGATGGCAGAAATAAAACCTCCCCAAAATAGCAAAGCGGCGGGTTTTTGTGCTAGTAACCCTACTATCACGCCCCATTGCGCCGCACAGGGAATAGCCAGGGAGAGTAAAAAGGTGGCAATTAACCTTTCCCGTTTGGTTTCTAAGGTGCGGGTGACAATTGTGGCCATTGTGTCACACCCTAAGCCTAATACCATTGGAATGACAGCGCGACCAGATAAGCCTACGGATTTGAATAGGCGATCCAACATTAAAGATAGACGTGGCAGATAGCCGCTATCTTCTAGTAAGGAGAACATCAAGAAGTAAGTGGCAACTACAGGTAACACAATCGCTGTAGCGTAGCGAATCCCCAAGGTGATGATGCCATAATCGTGAGCAATCAAGTCTTGAATTGGTTGCCAGGGAATGACTTGAGAGGTGATTTGGTCAACTACTGGGTTGATTTGCTCCTCAAAAAAGGTTTCGATGCGATCAACCAGTTCCCCTGCACCAAATTCACCAACAAATTTGTAAACTCCGTAGTAAAGGATGACAACCAGGATGGGGAATCCTGTAATGGGGTTGACTGTGAGTTTGTGAATTGTTTCAGTCAGTGGCGATCGCCCCTGTCTGGTTTCCTGCAAAACTGCTCTTTCTATAGCATGAGCGTTACTTTGACGAGAGTTAGCGATCGCTAATCCAATCGGTTGTTTAAGTTGATTTTGCGTGACGGTAATCAAGACTTCCAAATGGCGACATTGTTCTTGATCCCGTTGCATGGTTTGCCATAGTCCTGGGTCTTTCTGTAACAGTAATAAAGCTAGACTACGGGGTGAGAGTGAGTAATTATGAAATAAATAGCGGTCTCCTAAAGTTTGCCACCAGGATTCGAGTTGTGCGATCGCTGCCTCAATCGGTTCTGGATAAATAACTTGGCTCATCATGCCCTTTCCTCCTGAGTCCAATTCTCAATACCAGTTATGCAAAATTCTCAATTGTGAATTTTGAATTGTAATTAAGCCGGTATCATGGCTGCTGAAACAGGCAGGAATGGGGCAATTCTGTGTTTTAATTCATCTACACCTTGGTTCAAAGCTGCTGCCATGCAAACTACGGGAATTTCCAATTCCATCTCCAGCGTGTCTTGTCGCAATTCCAGCCCCCAACGATGAGCTTCATCCATCATGTTGACAGCGAGTAAAACAGGTAGTCCAGCTTCTATGAGTTGAAAAGTGAGAGGCAACATTCTGCCCAAATTTTTGCCATCTACCACATGAATCACGGCTGCTACAGGTTCAACTAACAATAAATCTCTGGCAACCTTTTCTTCTTCACTGATAGGCAAAAGGGAATACATCCCTGGGGTATCAATGACTGTGATAATTTGCTCCCCAATCTGTGCCAGTCCCTTACTCACTTCTACCGTTGTACCGGGGTAATTAGATACTGTGACATAAATTCCTGTCAAGGCATTAAACAGTACACTCTTACCCACATTGGGCATTCCTACCAGGGCAATTGGTTGACTTGAGGAAGCCTCTCCAACCCAAGATTGCTGTCTTTTGCGAAGAAATTGCAATCCACGGGATTTTTTTCCACACGATTGTCCTTGTGATTTACATTTATGGCATTCCATAGAAATTTATTGTTGAGATTTACTGCAACTTATTCTCAACTTAAATTGTGAGGATCTTGTGAGGAAATGTCATATAGGTTCACAGTAGACTGTTTATTTCGCTACTCCCCGTGTTTCTTGAAAGAGGGTGAAGGTGGGTTTGCCCGTGTCTTTAGACTGGGGAGTGTGAAAGCGAGAAACCGCAATCAAATCTTAACAGTCCCAATCCCCAGTCTCTTTGAGTCCTTAATCCTCAATCATCATTTTCAAGCATACAAAGCTTTAATCCATTGCCATTCTTGCATTAAACCCTGCCTCAAAGAAACTTGTGTTTGAAATCCCAAAATTTGCCGCGCCTTAGAAACATCAGCAGCCGTGTGTCTAGCATCTCCCATCGCTTTTTCAATATGATTTCTCTTGATGGGTTTGCCAACCACTTCTTCCATCATGTCAAGAACTGCTGCTAAAACTACTCGACTACCACCACCAATATTAAAAATTTCCCCTACTGCTTCCGGTACTCTAGCAGCAGCCAAATTCGCCGCCACAGTATCACTCACAAATGTAAAGTCTCGCGTTTGCTGTCCATCACCATAGATGGGAATGGCTTCATCTTGCAAAACCGCTTTGAAAAATTTATGAAAAGCCATATCAGGCCGTTGTCTGGGGCCGTAAACACTGAAATAACGTAGAGCTACAATAGGCACACCAAAATTTTTATGATAGAGTCCACACAAACGCTCGGCAGCTAGTTTAGTAATACCATAAGGTGAAACTGGTTGTGGCGGAATTTCTTCATGGGTGGGTAAGGTTTCCGCATCACCATATACACTAGACGTAGATGCAAACACTAATCTAGTTAATTTTTTAGCATCTTTAGCCGCTTCTAATATCACTTGAGTAGCGTTGATATTACATTCAGTGTAAGCACGAAAAGCTTTACCCCAACTTGCTCTCACTCCTGGTTGCGCTGCTTGATGATAAACAATTTCTACATCTTGTAAAAGTTTTGACCAATCTAATAGTTGAATATCACTGTCAATTAAGGTAAAGTTTGGAAAAGATTGTAAATGAGCAATATTCTTGTGTTTTAACGTCGGTTCGTAGTAATCGTTAAATACATCAATCCCAATTACTTCATTGCCTTGTTTTACAAGTGTTTCCACAAGATGAGAGCCAATAAATCCAGCAGCCCCAGTTACGATAATTTTAGTCATGTATTCCAGTTGATGAATATTTTCTAACCTCAGTAATCTTGATCATGATTCATCGTCATTAGTTCTCGGTCATGTTAAATTCATTTACCGTTTGACTTTTGATATCATTGACGATGAATTAGTGTTAATTTGCACATTGTCACACTTAAAAAACTCTGCTCTCTTTTCCCTACACTCTTGCGGTTCTCTAATGATAAGTCATGAACTACAAATGATATAACTTAACTGGGGTACTTGCATAAGGGTAAGAATTGGTGAAGAATTGATCCGCAAGCTGTCCAAGATTCTTATTTCACCAGGGACGCAAGAGGAAATCAGTGAAAGTTATAGTTGTAGGTAATGGTGGGCGCGAACACGCTCTAGCATGGAAACTGTTGCGATCGCCCCAAGTTGAACAAGTTGTCTGTATACCGGGTAATGGTGGCACAGCCAGCATGGCACGTTGTCAAAATGTCGCCTTGGCAGTCGATGACTTTGAAGGTATCAGTCAATACGCCCTAGAAAATGGGATTTCTTTAGTGGTAGTCGGGCCTGAAGTACCCCTAGCTAAAGGTATTACCGACTATTTGCAAGACAAAGGGCTGATGGTATTCGGCCCCAGCAAAGCCGGAGCGCAAATTGAAGCGAGTAAAGCTTGGGCAAAAGCCCTGATGCAAGAGGCAGGAATTCCTACAGCCAAAGCGTCGGTATTTACAGAGGCGGCAGCAGCTAAAAGTTATGTGAAAGCTCAGGGTGCGCCGATTGTCGTGAAAGCAGACGGGTTAGCAGCCGGCAAGGGTGTCACCGTTGCTAGCACAGTCGCCGAGGCAGACGCAGCCATTGATGCCATATTTCAAGGACAATTTGGTAGTGCCGGGGAATTTGTAGTTATTGAAGAATGTTTAATCGGGCAAGAGGTTTCAGTTTTAGCCTTAACTGATGGCGTGACAATTCGCCCCCTATTGCCAGCGCAAGACCATAAACGCGTCGGGGAAGGTGATACAGGCGAAAATACAGGTGGGATGGGAGCTTATGCCCCTGCACCGATAGCCACACCGGAAATTATGGCACGGGTGCAAACAGAAGTTTTAGAAAGAGCGATCGCCACCTTAAAATCTAAAGGTATTGATTATCGTGGCATCCTCTACGCTGGCTTGATGATTTCACCCGATGGCGACTTGAAAGTTTTAGAATTTAACTGCCGCTTTGGTGATCCTGAAACTCAAGTCATTTTGCCAATGTTGGCGACACCCCTAGAAGAATTAATTTTGGCTTGTGTACAGCAGCGTTTAGGCGAGTTACCCCCCATTGCTTGGCACGAAGGCGCAGCCGCCACAGTCGTAGCCGCATCTGGTGGTTATCCAGGGAATTACGAAAAAGGCAAAGTCATCACCGGCATTAATCAAGCAGAAGCCGCAGAGGTAACGGTATTTCATGCTGGTACAAAATTAAATCAGCAACAGGAAATAGTCACCGATGGCGGACGAGTCTTAAATGTTACCGCTATCGGCGAAAACTTTGACCAAGCCCTAGCCAAAGCCTACAAAGGCTTACAATCAATTCAATTCGAGGGGATGTATTACCGTAGAGATATCGGGTATAGAGTCAAGAGTCTGTAGAGGGGATGAGGGAGATGAGGGAGATGAGGGTGCAGGGGGCAGGGGGGAGAAGAGTTTCCCCATTTCTCCCTGCTCAGAGTTCCAATTCCTTTGATTTCCCAGTCAAGAGTCACCAGTCAAGAGTCACCAGTCCCCATAACTCTTGACTAATCACTAAGTTATTACCCGTTTGTCAAATTAACTGTTAATTTTTTAGTTGTTGGGGTGATTAACTGGAACTACTAACAACTTTAATTTGAGATGCTGGCGTTGTTCAAAACAATTCGAGAAGCGATCGCCAATTGGTGGTCAGAGTTCACTCTCCAAACTAAACTGTTGGCTGTAGCCACTTTGGTGGTTTCTTTGGTGATGAGTGGTCTAACTTTCTGGGCGGTGAATACTATTCAGCAGGATGCCCGGATGAATGATACCCGTTTTGGGCGAGATTTGGGGCTATTACTGGCTGCTAACATTTCTCCTTTAGTAGCTGACCAAAATTTCACCGAAATAGCTAGATTTTCCCAACGCTTTTATAGCACCACCTCTAGTGTGCGCTATATGCTCTACGCCGATGAAACCGGGAAAATCTATTTTGGCATTCCTTTTTGGGAACCAGAGGTGGAAAACTCCCTGACAATTGAGCGACGGATAGAACTCCCAGAAGACTATCCAGGGGAAGGGGATAAACCAATGGTGCGGCAACATAACACACCAGATGGTGTTGTGACAGATGTGTTTATTCCCCTGATTGTCGATAAACAATATTTAGGTGTATTGGCAATTGGCATTAACCCCAACCAAACTGCTGTCATCTCATCTAATCTCACCCGTGATGTGACTATTGCTGTGTTCATCACAATTTGGGTGATGGTGATTTTAGCCGGAGTAATTAACGCTTTAACTATCACCAAGCCGATTAAAGAACTACTCGTAGGTGTCAAACAAATCGCCGCCGGCAATTTCAAGCAGCGCATCGACTTACCCCTTGGCGGTGAACTCGGAGAGTTAATTTTAAACTTTAATGAAATGGCAGAACGCCTAGAACGCTATGAAGAACAAAACATTGAAGAATTAACCGCCGAAAAAGCCAAGCTAGAAACCCTAGTTTCCACCATCGCCGATGGGGCTGTGTTAATTGACAATAATATGCAGGTGATTTTAGTCAACCCCACAGCCCGACATATTTTTGGTTGGGAAAATGGTGATGATGTCGTCGGTGGTAATGTTTTACATTACTTACCGCCGGTGGTGCAGATGGAAATCACCAAACCCCTGTATGAAATGGCTGGCGGGGAACGTGATAGTGCTGAGTTTCGCATTCCTCTGAATCAACCGATTAAGCGCACCATCCGCATCTTGTTAACAACGGTACTCAATCTACAAAGGGAGAGTATCAAAGGCATTGCCATCACAGTCCAAGATATCACCCGTGAGGTGGAACTAAACGAAGCCAAAAGTCAATTTATTAGCAACGTTTCCCACGAACTCCGCACGCCTTTATTTAACATCAAATCCTTTATTGAAACTTTACACGACTACGGCGAAGATTTAAGCGTAGAACAAAGACGGGAATTTTTGCAAACGGTGAACAATGAAACTGACCGCTTAACTCGGTTAGTTAATGATGTGTTAGATTTATCGAAGCTGGAATCTGGTAAAACTTATAATTTCGATGGCGTAGATTTAGCCCAAGCAATTGAACAAACGCTGCGAACCTACCAACTCAATGCTAGAGATAAATGTATTGAACTAATTCAGGACGTTGCCCCTGGCTTGCCGCTAGTCGTGGGTAATTATGATTTATTACTGCAAGTCTTAGCTAACTTAGTTGGTAATGCCTTAAAATTTACTCAAGCTGGTGGTAAAGTGGCAATTCGAGCCTATAAATTAGATGCCAACACCACCTCTCATAGTGAACCTGCCTATGTGCGCGTAGAAATTGCTGATACTGGTATTGGCATCGCTCCAGAAGACCAACAGGCAATTTTTGACCGCTTCTTCCGTGTAGAAAACCGCGTTCATACCCTGGAAGGCACAGGTTTAGGTTTATCAATCGTTAGAAATATCATAGAACGTCACCATAGTCAAGTACATCTGGTGAGTGAAGTTAGTGTTGGTACTACTTTTTGGTTTGACTTAACTTTGTTTGAGTGAGGGTGTAAGGGAGATGAGGGGAATGAGGGGGATGAGGGAGATGAGGAAAAAATTCTTTCCCAGTCCCCAGTCCCCAATCCCCAGTCCCCAATCCTACAGCATTCTATCTATCGTGCGATATTGTATGGCTTCCGCCAGATGATGCGGTTGGAGGTTTTCATCTCCTGCTAAATCTGCAATAGTCCTGGCTACTTTGAGAATGCGATCGCTGGCTCTGGCTGATAAACCTAATTTTTTAATCGCTGTTTCCAATAAAATCCGGCTCGGATCATCCAATTTACACCATATCTGCAAATGCCGACTTTGCATTTGGGCATTACAACGCAGATTTGTCTCTCCTTGAAACCGAGTAGTGGCGCGATCGCGTGCTTTTTGTACCCTTTCCCTAATGGAACTTGAGGCTTCTCCTAAAGGTTGTTGGGTAATTTCTTCTGGTTTCAAGCGATTTACCGCCACTTGCAAATCAATCCGATCCATCAAGGGGCCGGAAAGTTTCGCCCAATATTGTTCTCTTTGTCTTGGTGAACAGGTACACTGTTGAATAGTATCCCCATAGTAACCACAAGGACAGGGATTTGTGCTAGCAACCAAAGTAAATTGTGCTGGAAAGGTTACTGATTGTCTGGTGCGGGAAATTGTCACATAACCGTCTTCTAAAGGTTGGCGGAGAAATTCTAAGACATCCCGCTTAAATTCGGTTAACTCGTCTAAAAATAAGACCCCAAGGTGGGATAAAGAAATTTCCCCAGGGCGAGGAAAACTACCGCCACCTACCAAAGACGGGCCTGATGCTGAATGGTGGGGACTGCGGAATGGGCGATCGCGCACTAACGAACCCCGATTTTTCAGCAACCCAGCCACAGAGTGAATCCGAGTGACTTCCAGTGCTTCCGAAAAACCCAAAGGTGGTAAAATACCAGGTAACCGCCTCGCTAACATAGTTTTGCCGCTACCTGGAGGCCCGACAAACACCAAATTATGTCCTCCAGCCGCCGCAATTTCTAACGCACGACGGGCGTGAGCCTGTCCTTTGACATCTTTTAAATCCGCAGTCGGATAAGATGCTGACAAGACATTCTGTGATTTTTCTAACTGCACAGGCTGGTATTTCCCTGGATGATTTAATAAATCAACCACCTCAGACAAATTTTTACAGCCATACACAGCCAAACCTTGTACTACTGCTGCTTCTTGAGCATTATCAGCAGGAACAACTAAACCTGTGATTCCCATTTTCTGAGCAGTCGCAGCAATCGGTAACACACCCGCCACCGGACGCAAACTACCATCTAAAGAAACTTCACCTAAAAAAAGATAATCACCCAACAAATCCGGGCTAACTTGCTCAGAAGCGGCTAAAATTCCCACACTAATCGGTAAATCAAAACTAGGGCCTTCCTTGCGTAAATCTGCCGGAGTCAAGTTAATCACAATTTTCCGCATGGGAAAGGCAAAACCAGCATTTTTCAACGTGGCTTTGACTCTTTCCTTCGATTCTTGCACAGCACTGTCTGGCAGTCCTAAAACTACAATCCCCGGTAAACCCCCTGACACATCGACTTCTACGCCCACTTTCACAGCATCGATGCCGACAATTGACGCACTCCAGACTCTTGCAAGCATTGGTTAAATCTTTCTTCTATCAACAGTAACCCTTTAAAATCTCTAGCAGATGAGTAATTAGAACCGCATGAGTGAAACCACAGAGACAATTTTCAGCAAAATCATCCGGCGAGAAATCCCAGCCAATATTGTTTATGAGGATGACTTAGCCCTGGCTTTCAAAGACATCCACCCCCAAGCACCTGTACATATTCTGGTGATTCCGAAAAAACCCATTCCCAAATTAGCTGATGCTACACCGGAAGATCAGGCTCTTTTGGGTCATCTGTTGTTAACAGCCAAGCTGGTGGCGGAAAAAGCTGGACTAGATGATGGCTATCGGGTTGTGATCAATACGGGTAATGATGGCGGTCAAACTGTCTACCACTTACATTTACACATTTTAGGTGGGCGATCGCTCGCATGGCCTCCTGGTTGATGTAATCAAATTAATCGCGTCTGTGGACGCGATTAATAAGTAAATTAAATCTAAAATATAAATAAATATTAAGTTACATCTCTTTACAAAACTTAATTTAGGTTTTAAGGTAGTAGACAGGTAAGGAAAAGTACCTACCTAACATTCATAAAACATCTATCGTCATCATAAAAACATGACCGCAACCTTACAACAACGCCAAAGCGCGAACGTATGGGAGCAGTTCTGCAACTGGATCACCAGCACCAACAACCGCTTATACATCGGTTGGTTCGGTGTACTGATGATCCCCACCTTGCTAGCTGCAACCACCTGCTTCATCATCGCCTTCATCGCTGCACCTCCAGTAGACATCGATGGTATCCGCGAACCCGTTGCAGGTTCCTTAATCTACGGCAACAACATCATCTCTGGTGCAGTTGTTCCTTCTTCTAACGCTATCGGCTTACACTTCTACCCCATCTGGGAAGCAGCTTCCTTAGATGAATGGTTGTACAACGGTGGCCCTTACCAATTGGTAGTATTCCACTTCCTCATCGGCGTATTCTGCTACTTAGGTCGTGAGTGGGAATTGTCCTACCGCTTGGGTATGCGTCCTTGGATCTGCCTAGCATTCTCTGCACCTGTTGCAGCAGCTACCGCAGTATTCTTAATCTACCCCATCGGTCAAGGTTCCTTCTCTGATGGTATGCCTTTGGGTATCTCTGGTACCTTCAACTTCATGATTGTGTTCCAAGCCGAACACAACATCCTGATGCACCCCTTCCACATGTTAGGTGTGGCTGGTGTATTCGGTGGTAGCTTGTTCTCCGCAATGCACGGTTCATTGGTAACTTCTTCCTTGGTGCGTGAAACAACCGAGAACGAATCTCAAAACTACGGTTACAAATTCGGTCAAGAAGAAGAAACCTACAACATCGTTGCTGCACACGGTTACTTCGGTCGCTTGATTTTCCAATACGCTTCCTTCAACAACAGCCGTTCCTTGCACTTCTTCCTAGCTGCTTGGCCTGTAATCGGTATCTGGTTTACCGCTTTGGGTGTTAGCACAATGGCGTTCAACTTGAACGGTTTCAACTTCAACCAGTCCATCATCGACTCTCAAGGTCGTGTAATCAACACCTGGGCTGACATCATCAACCGCGCTAACTTGGGTATGGAAGTAATGCACGAGCGTAACGCTCACAACTTCCCCTTAGACTTAGCTGCTGGCGAAGTTGCTCCTGTTGCTTTAACCGCTCCTGCTATCAACGGTTAATCATTAACCTTTAGCAATCACAAAAAAGCTTCCTCCTTACGGGGGAGGCTTTTTTGTTTTGCTGCTCAGATAATGAGCAAAGTCGGTTTTTTCATCTACCTAAAGTATTAAAGTTACTTTAATATCCCGTAATTTTACAGTTGCAATAATATTCAACTCTCCCATAGTATTTACCTCATCGTTTTTATCATTGCCACTATTGTGAAATCTATTCTAGAAACCTACATAGACCAAGAAATCTGGATACTAATACGAGATAAATGGTATTTTGCTAAAATCATTAGGGTTTGGGATGATTTGTTATGGTTTAAACATAGAACTCACAACAAAGAAACCGAGGAAGATACTTTGTGGGAAATGGTGGTCAAAATCAACGAAGTAGTTGCCATTGATAAAGTTATTTCCGTTGTTAGTAGAAAAACAGATGTGTTTATGGCTAGATTGCTAGAAACTGATCAACACACAAATAATCATCAACAAGATCATGACAATTAATATTGTCACCTTGATATTAACTCTCTGGGCAAACTAAACAATACTTCCGATAGAGTGATAAATTAGCTATAACTAGATTTTAGATAGATAAAATCACAACTCCTATTTTTTTAAAATGGTGGCTGAATAGATAAAGGAGTATAGTGATGTCTGAAGAGAAAAAACAAAAATCTAAAAATCAAGAAACTACACCTACTGCTTCTGGAGGCTATCAAACCCCTATCGAAGCTGATATCCGTAAGACTGGTACTGCTGCTCAATCGGACGCTAGAGAGTCTGCTAAACCAGAAGCAACAGGAGAGGATGACGTAGCAGGTAGCCCCAATCAAGGTACTCCATCACGTTAATGTTGGAGAAATATTTGTAAACATAACAGTTTAACTGGCTCTTTTTGTAGTTGACATCAGTCATAAATTTTGGGTGGATATGTGGAGAAAAACCACATTTATCCACATATTTTTTATGACTAATTTTCAAAATATCTGAAAAAGTTTTCTAGATAAAAATGGGTTGTCTTCCTGGATGTATTACTGATGATTTTACTCAAGAAGGTGGAAAATAATGCCTACCTTCTTGAACAATGATTGGGGACTTCCAGATAAAAAAATATCCAAAATGTAGGGTGCGTCAGTACGAGAAACCGTAGTAGGGGCGGGTTCACAAATACCCTAGTTGAGCAATCCAAAATATTGATAAACCCGCCCCTACTATACCAAGAAAATATTCATGCTGACGCACCCTACTAACAGTCGATGTGGATAATTGATTTTTTGGTGTTCCCTTAACAGGCATTAAGAAGCTGTTGATTGCAACTGTTCCAGTCTCGCCAGAACTTCTGCACTGTGAACAGATGGGTTAACTTTCACAAAAGTCTCGCGCAAGATGCCCTGGGGGTCGATAATAAAGGTATGGCGTGAGGATACAAAACCCAGCCAAGAACCGTAAGCTTTGCTAACATCACCAGTAGTGTCAGCCAACAATGGAAATTTTAGCCCTTCAGAATCACAAAATTCGGCATGGGAATCTATATCATCAGCACTGACACCAATAATCTGAACATTTTTTTCCAGGTATTTCGGTAAATCTTGCTGAAAACGACGCGCTTCAATGGTGCAACCAGCAGTAAAGTCTTTGGGATAAAAGTAAAGCACTACCCATTTACCACGCAAATCAGATAGAGAAACTTTGCCATCACCTGTATTGGTGGATAAAGTAAAGTCTGGCGCAGGTTGATTAATTGTAGGGAGTTTACCCCCAAGTGCTTGAGCCGCAGGGGTAAAATTTAACCAACTGATGACAGCAAACAAGCTGACAAGTAAGATGTGCAGAAAATGACGACGGGAAATCATGATGCAGACAAGAATGACAACTTTACATAAGTTTACAATTCTTGGCTGCTGATGATCAGGGTTTTATTCTGTTTTAGGTTCTTGAGTGACTGGAGGCTGTTCTGCACTTTGGATATATTGACTGTCTAACAGAAAAGCTCCTTTATCAAAGCGCACACCCCAGTATCCACCGGGACGACGGTCAAGGACTATACCCTCGTCACCCACTTGAATGATATCAGGGGGGCGTAACATGGGCATGGGTTCTGCGGTTTTCAGGTAGGGTGGTTGTGCTATGAGCCGGACTTTACTGCCAATGGGAAATTCTTCAGACATATTGAAAGGTTAAAAAGCTTTGAGTGTTGATCAACTCATAACTCATAGCTGTTAACTTTTCTAGGGGGATGATTAAATATTCTGTTTTGGCAAGGAGATAAAGGAAAAGGGTAGCATTTTTACCCTTTCCCTGTCTTCTGCAAGAAGTCTATTCAATGAGGGCGATAGAAAATAATTTTTGTAGTTCAGCTCATGTTAAGGATATTTAACGATTATTCTGACGTTGCTGCCAACGCTGACGACGATTAGCTTTGAATTCTTCTAGTTTGGTTTGCTGTTCGGGTGTCAAAACTGCTTGAACTTGTTGTTTAGCATCTTCTCTAATTGCCCGAATTCTAGCTTTTTGGGCATCAGTCATATTGAGTTGTGCAAATTTCTTACCCAGACGTTCACCTGCTTCGGGAGGTGGTGGAAAGTCGCCTTGTTGACGCTGTGATCGCCTTGCTTGACGTTGTTGACGTGCTGCTTCTATTTTCGCTTTTTGTTCTGGGGTGAACACTGCTTCAATTTGAGCGCGGGTGTTGCGGTGAATTGCTTGAATTCTGGTTTTTTGGGCTTCTGTTAATCCCAAACTTTGCCAAGGGCCTTTTCTTTGAGCTTGTGCAATCCGAAATGGCGCGGAGGAGGGGGTTTGTGCTTGCACTGCCAAGGGGGTGACAGTTGCAGTTAAAGTGAGAGCGATCGCACCCGCGAACAGAGATAATGACTTCAGTTGCATTGATGACCTCGTTTTTTGTGCTTGTGAATATGCGATTATCTTAAAAACTCACATCAACTATCCACATGAGGAGAAAGTCATGAATACACCCATGACTTTAGTCATGGTTTAACTATGATTGAGGTGACTGGTGATTTTTGCACAATTAAAGTAAATATGTAGCAGTCCCCTTTAATTTCTCATACCGTTTTTTGATGTAGCTGGCGTGGCGTAGCCATAGATGTACTTTATTTCTGGATGTATGGGGCGCAACCTCCCATAGAATTTGTCTTAGTTAATGTTGAAGTTTAAATTTTGATTTTTTTATGAGTCGTCCGATTCAAATCAATAATCATCCTTTCCGATTCTTGCTTTATTTGGAATGGATTCTACTGGCGATTTCTGTAATTACATCTGTAATTCCCCATCCTTCCCCGCGATTTTCTAGTAAGTTTCCCGAATTGACAATTTTAAATCTGACTATTTTTGGATTAATGGGCTTAAGGTTGCCTACAGGCAATCACATAATGAAAATTATTTATACAGCTTGTGGAATTAGTTTAATTTTTATCACTGGGTTATTTGGTGGGAGAGCAGATCGACTGTTTCCTTTTCTGTACATAATTTTAGTGACTCGTAGCTGTTTAATTTTCCAGCTACCTGGACGTTTATCAGTTACATTTCTTTCTTTTACTTTATTTTTATTAACGCTAATGTATCGGATGCCTCGCTATCCTTTACCACCACACGCACAAGAACGGTTTCGATATTTTACTTTGAGTTTATCTTTAGTATTTGGCTTAAGTTTAGTGTTTGTTTTATTGTTAATGAATACTGTATTATCTGAGCGTCAAAGCCGAGAAGAATTAGCTATTGCTAATGAAAAACTGAGACAGTATGCTTTAAGAATCGAAAATCAAGCTACATTAGAAGAACGTACTCGAATTGCACGGGAAATTCATGATTCTCTCGGTCATTCGCTGACAGCTTTAAATTTACAATTAGAAACTGCTCTCAAACTTTATCAAGCTAATCCAGATCAGGCTTATAGTTTTTTAGCTAGGGCTAAAGAGTTAGGTTCTAAAGCTTTACAGGATGTGAGACACTCGGTTTCGACTATGCGATCGCATCCCTTACAAAACCAATCTTTATCAGAAGCTATCGATACCTTGGCGGAAGATTTCCAACGCTCAAACAATATTATATTACATTCTCAAATCAATCTTGTCCATCCTTTATCAACAGAAGTTAATACTGCGATTTACCGAATTCTTCAAGAATCATTAACAAATATTTCTAAGCACGCGAAAGCCACAGAGGTAAATTTGGAAGTTTCTGTTAACCGGGGTAGTTTACACCTGATAATTCAGGATAATGGTAGAGGTTTTGATATTCAGCAAAATACGACAGGTTTTGGTTTAAAAAGTATGCGCGATCGCACGTTAGCTTTAGGAGGTAAATTTAGCATTAACACCGCATTTGGTTGCGGTTGTCAAATTACAGTTGATATACCTTTAGGCAGGTTAATTTAATGATTAAAGTTTTATTAGTAGATGACCAAAGTTTAATTCGTCAAGGATTAAAAGTTTTATTAGAACTAGAACCAGATTTAGAAATTGTCGGAGAAGCGGAAAATGGAGAAATAGCCCTTAATCTCATGGCTGAATTAACCCCAGATGTGGTATTAATGGACATTAGAATGCCAATTATGGATGGAGTTGCTGCCACTAAAGAAATTCAAAACAGTTTCTCAGATGTGAAAGTTTTAGTGTTGACAACCTTTGATGATGATGAATATGTAAAAGCGGCTTTACAACATGGGGCGATGGGCTATTTACTTAAAGATACACCCTCGGAAGAATTAGCTGTTGCCATTCGTGCTGTGCAGAAAGGATATACTCAACTAGGGCCGGGAATCGTGAAAAAACTTTTGACTCAATTTCAGAATCCTGCACCCAGTCAAACGCCATCTATTCCGCCGAGTTTAGCAGAACTTACCCCTAGAGAAAAAGAAGTTTTAAGATTAATTGCTACGGGTGCTAATAATCGAGAAATTGCCCAAGAACTGTATATTTCTGAGGGGACAGTCAAAAATCATGTTACAAATATTTTAAATCGGTTAAATTTGCGCGATCGCACTCAGGCTGCTATCATTGCCAATACCTATTTATCTTATTTAAACGAATCGAGTTAAACAGTAAATAAACTCATACATTCCTGTTTCAGCACCCCCTTAGTAACTGTAATATTGCTAAAGGATTTTGCAATTACTTCTTCACAATAAATATGAATTTGTGACTGATTGAGAGAAATTAAATCTGTAATAGAAGCACCATAAACAATTTCTGAAATTCCACTCCAAACGCAAGCTGCTGCACACATCGGACAAGGTTCACCAGTCGTATATATACTATAACCTGATAAAGAAAACTTGTTGATTTGAGTAGTTAAACGACGAATGACATTAATTTCTGCATGAGCAGAAGGATCACAGTCTCTAGCTACAGTATTATAAGCCCTTGCTACAACTTGATTATCTTTAACAATTACAGCACCGTAAGGTGCATCCCCCTTTTTGGCTTCCTCAATTGCTAGACTCATAAAATATTCGTGGTTCATATTAGCTTGATAATTCAGCAATATAATCGGTAAAATAACATATTTGGGTGCTGGATGGGAAATATGTTACCAAGTAGAAAACAAACAGAATTTTACTTAACAGACTTAGAAACACCTATCGGTAAAGCGATTAATTTAACAATTGCTGCTTTAGTCTTATTATCATCCGGTATTTTTGTCGCGCAGACATATAATATACCTGATGATGTGCGGATGCAGTTAGATGTAATAGATAAGATTATCTTGGTAATTTTTGCTATAGAATATGCAGTCCGTTTGTGGAGTGCCGCCCATAAAATCAATTATATCTTGAGTTTTTATGCCATTATTGATTTAATGGCTATCTTGCCCTTTTTTATCGGTTGGGTAAATATTAGTTTTATTCGGTTACTTCGATGGTTTAGAATTTTACGTTTAATTAGATTTATTGATAAAAGATTTTTATTTAGCCGTGTTAGTACAGAAGATAGCGTCATTTTAATTCGGATATTATTCACCTTATTTGCCATTATATTTGTTTTTTCTGGCTTAATTTATCAAGTAGAACATCCTGTAAACTCGCTTTACAAGACTTTTTTTGATGCTTTTTATTATTCAGTCGTCACAATGACAACTGTGGGATTTGGTGATGTTACACCAATTTCTGAATTAGGACGTTTGTTAACAGTATTAATGATTTTGACGGGAGTGACTTTGATTCCTTGGCAAGTGGGAGATTTAATTAAAGGTTTGGTGAAAACAGCTAACCAAGTAGAAACAGTTTGTTTTGGTTGTGGTTTAGCATTTCACGATCAAGACGCAAAGTTTTGTAAGCGGTGCGGTACTAACTTAGCCAATAGGAATGTTGATGAATAGGAAAACATCAACCATAGGGAGGAAGTTTTTACCTCTATAAAAAACACACTGGTAATTAATAGAGATGCTTCGGGGGTAAACATCATGGTAAAACGGTCTAACCCACCCCTCCGCGAAGAACCTCGTTACCAACCAGCACCAATAATTCCTCTCAAACAAGAGGAATCTTTGCTGGAGTGGTTGCAACATACAGGTCGATTAGTATCTTACCCATCTGTTGACTACCATTACGAAGACGAGGAAGAAGAGGAAGAATATGTGGCAGACCTTGTAGACGAATTTGACTTTCAAGCAGAAGAAATAGAGGATTTAGAAGATTGACCTCTCCCCTGCCTAAAGGCGAGGGGATTATAAAAAGTTGAGGGAAGAGGCTCAAGCCGCTTCCCTCAACTTTTTAGATATTTTCAACATAAGTTTCAGTTTGTGAACTGTTTGCTGCTGGATGACGATTTGTCCACTGTCGCAATGCCCAAAGGCTAGTGAAAGCAGCTAATAAAGCACCAAGAGAATCCATAATTAAGTCAATAATGGTGTCATCCAAGCTGCCAATTACTTGAGTGTTAAGAATTTTTCCCGCAGACCATTCTGTAATTTCCCATAAAGCACCGATAGCAATGCCAAAACTGGTAATTGTCACCAGATACAACATTGTATGATTGCGAAATAGATTCAACATTGAACTATAGACTAAAAAACTCAATGCTAGGGTAATTGCAAAAGTAGTATAAGCATGAACAATCTCGTCATAAGGCCCTTTTGTCTCAAATAAACCCCATACCCAACCAGTAGCATTGACCAATGCAGCTAAGACAAACAGAAAATCAAACAAAGTAGGCAACTTATCATCTAGGACGACAAACAAAAAAGAGGCAAGCAGGAAAAATGCTAGACCTAAAGCATTTAAGAAATTACCTTGAACGGTTGCGGCTATGACAAAGATTGTTAGTAAACCTTGCCCTATCCAAGCAAGGACTCGATAACCTTTCCAATTTAAACTTTTCATGCTTTTCCCCCAAATATCTGATTAATTACGTTATTTTTCTCGGTTTTACCATCCTAAATATGATTTACAATGTCGCAATTTTGAATAATTTGATGATATCTTTCTTCTAGCAATTTGCTGTCTTTTTCTGGTAAGATTTTCTCACGGCTAAGAAGATGTATCAGAGGTATTAATTCTGTGAATGCTGATGCAATAATTCTTGAATTTCCTGCCGTAACGCTGTGATTTCATTCTGAAGCATTTGAATAGATTTCGTTCCGGCTAACTCGGCTTCATCATCATCAGCATCACGGTCAATAAAAAACGTCGCTAGAGTTGCAGTGACATAGCCAAATACAGCAAACGCATACAAGGCTAAGAAAAAACAAAGAATTCGACCTTCTGGGGTTTTTGGCCAATACTCAGAACCCATTGTGATGATTAACATGGCTGTCCACCATAAAGCAGTGCCATAGTTATGCAGTCCAGATTCTACAGGTACTTCATTTTCAAACGCATACATTCCTGCTGCTCCTACTAAAGTAATAATTATTGTTAAAGTCACAACATAACCAAACCCTCGACGGCTGACACTTGCTGCCAAAACCCGCATTCCTCGGTTAGCACGAGTCATGACTCGCAACAGTTGTAGCCCTCGCACAGCCCTTGTGGTTTGGAGTATTTTGATGACTCGTATAATCCGAAAAGTCCGTAATGCAGGTAATAATAGAGAAATAGCTGTTAGCCAGTTGCTTTTGATATAGGAAGGTCGATGAGGAGCAATAGCTAGTTTAAGTAAAAAATCTAAAATAAAAATAATCCAGATGGTGATGCTAACGGCTTGCAGTATAGGGTTTAATCCGGCGATAATTTCGATGATGAATAGTGCTAGCCATGCAAAGCCCAACACTACCATTGGGGTTTCTAACCAATCTTCCAATTGTTGCAACACTTCGCTGCGTTCTTTTTCCAGGGCTTGTTTTTCCGAAAGCTTAGAACTACTCATAATCTGAATTTGTAATTCAACACTAAGTTTTAGAGAATAACTATTTTTTGGATGCAGCTACTAAAGATGAGCTTTGTTCATGTAGCTGCAAACTTTAGTTTGAGGGGGAATAAACAGGTAAGAGTTTCGCTACTTTGGGTATGCTTTCTTTTACTCTAGCGATTGGATGATAATTGATGCTTCATCCAATTGAATGACTGCATGAAATTCAGCTAAACTTGGCAGCGATCGCCTACAGTTTTGCATCACCACTGCTCAAAAACTTCTATTTTCAACATCCTCTGTTTAACTGGAAGCACTGGTATAAAAACGTAAAGCAAACCGCCAAAACCTAGTAGAAAGCCAAAACAAAGCCACAGCTAACAAAGCCGCACCTATCAACCAGTTAATCTCCACCCTACCTAACATGACTTCTGCTGGGACTGTAGTTAAAAATGTCACTGGGACTATAAAAGTGAAGAAAAAACGGTAAGCTGCGGGGTAGGCAACTATGGGATATCTACCAGCTTCCACTAAACCCCGTAACACTTCCGTGACATTATAGATTTTGACAAACCAAATGCTAGTCGCTCCTAGCATAAACCACAGGCTATAAAGAATCACCAACCCACAGAATAACGGTACGATACTAACTAGATAGTTTTCGAGTCTTAAACCCAGACGTTGACCGGCATAGCCAATAATCATGCTACCAAAAACTAAATCTGGAATTCCCCAAGGGGATAGGGTATAGGTGGAAAGCCAAAACTGACTACGGATAGGTTTGAGAAGTATAAAGTCTAAAGTTCCTTCTTGCACATGGCGGACAATGCGGTTCAGGTTAGGTGAGAGAAAGGTGGCAGAAAAACCTTGCAGTAAGGTAAAAATTCCCAGAACTACTAAAGCAGCTTGCCATGACCAGCCAGTGAAAGTATAGCCAGTCCGGTAAAATAAGAACAAACCAAACACACTACCCGCTAAATTTCCTAAGCTGCTGAGGGTAGCTATCAAGAAGTTTACACGATATTCCAATTCGGCGGCGATCGCAGCACTCCAAAATAGTTTTAAGACTTGCCAGTATTTCCCCATCTTGCACCCAAAACTTCACAGTCGCTATCTGAGTTGATAACTTGATGTAATCTTAACAATATTGCTCCTGTTGCCAACATTGTTAACGCTAAGATATTGTATGCACATTCTTTATCCTCTGGGATTTACTGCTTTTTAAATATTCCCGAATTAGGCACAGAAAAGCATCAAAAATTTATGGCTAAACTATCCAACGAATTGCAACGTTATTTTTTTGAAGAATCTAGACCAGGAAAGGTTAATTTATCTGATATATTACAGTTGGCAGAGGAAAGGATTTTTGGTTTTTTGCTGGTGATATTAGCTTTACCTTCAGCTTTACCAGTACCAGCACCGGGTTATTCCACACCTTTCGGTATCTTAATTTTTCTGTTAGCAGTGCAGTTAATTACTGGTGCGAGAACTCCTTGGCTACCCCCGAAAATGATGAATCATCCCTTGGAACTAGAAACAGTGCAGGGATTTTTAAAAGCGGGGATTCCTTGGTTACGCAGAATTGAAGCGATCGCTCGTCCCCGTTTATCTTATATTTGTACGACTTTAGCAGGTAGAGTCACCATTGGAACTGCGATCGCCTTAATGGCAATTTCCATGATGATTCCCATCCCAGGCACTAACACCTTACCAGCGATGGGTATTTTCGTCACAGGTTTTGGTTTGCTAGAAGATGACGGTGCTATCAGTTTAGGCGGTTTAGTGCTGTGTCTGATAGGCGCAATTTTAACTACTTCGATTCTGATGGCTTTGGCTTGGGGTGGTTCTAGTCTCCTCGATATTATCAAAACTTGGTTAGGACGTTAATCTGAAAAATACCCCTAGAGGTGAATGAACTCAAAACAGCAGAGGTTGAAAATCTGATTATGACTGATATCAACCTCTACCTGTTTGTTGAAAACCTGCTATTTTTTTTGATAGCCACTGCTTTTTTTGTGGTTGTCGGTTGGGTGTGGAGATACGCTAAACCCTATACCCTACCAGAACCCCTACCAGGGTGGTTTAAAATTTGGTTTGGTACGGTGCAACTTTTGGGAGCATTACTACCACTGGTAGCGATGCTGTGGTGGGGTGTCTTCCAAGGCTATACTTCGGTATTAATTGTCTTTGGTTGGTACTTTGTGATGTTAGCGTTGCAAATTCTCTCCGAAAGTCTAACACTGAGGCAATTTCACAATGTAGTTTGGGTGATGGTTCCTTACCTTTACGTACCTTACCGCCTTTGGCAATTGTATGAGGGTTTGAGAATCATCAATTCTGCGAATGAATTAATCTGGATGCGTAATTTGTTGATTTTAGAAATTATCGTCTGGGGGGGGAATTACGCTTTAGACTTAGCCCAACTGCCAAGGTTACTGCGTTGGGAACTTAAAGAACCTAATTACAATGATTTTTAGCTAAATCAACAGCAAAAGAAAGTTTTCAAACCTTGTAGAGACGTTGCATACAAAGTCTCTACACTGTAGGGAGTTCTTCTTTTATCGAGACTGCTTTTTTTTGAGAAACTGCACAAAAGCTGGTAGCGTCTAACAAAGAACAATATTTTTGTGGATGTGAGAGCTTGAAAACTCGTTCTAATTACTGGCAACTGCTGCCCTATATTAGACCCCAGTGGCAGAATATTACTAAGGGATTTGTCGGCATTTTAGGCTATGTGCTGGCGACTTTAACATTAATTAATTTTGCGGGACAGTTAGCCGCACCCTTTGGTCAAGGTAATGTAATTGCGATCGCTCAATTAGCTGCTATCTTAGGCTTAGTATTTCTTGTGCGGGGCTTTTTTCAGTCTGTGCAGGACATCTATATGTCGAAAGCGGCGTTAAGAGTGGCTTTTTACCTGCGGAAGCAAGTATACGCCCACCTGCAAAAATTAGATTTAAGCTATTTTGAAACTGCAAAAGCCGGTGATTTATCTTACCGCCTCACCGAAGATATTGACCGCATCGGGGAAGTAGTTAAGAAACTATTTCATGACTTTCTCCCCTGTGTGTTGCAATTAATAGCCATCCCCATCTATATGATATACCTGAATTGGCAACTCACCTTAGCCACGGTGATAGTTGCGCCATTGATGGGTGTGTTAATTGGTTGGTTTGGGGAACGCTTACGTAAATATTCGCTTAAAAGCCAAAACCGTGTATCTGATTTATCAGCAATTCTAACAGAAGTTTTCAGTGGTATTCGCTTAGTGCGGGCGTTTGCCGCAGAAAATTATGAAATTGCGAGATTTAGCCACGAAGCAGAACGCAGTTTTCAAGCTAAATACTCAGCCGAACGCCTGAAAGCTGTGCAGATACCGATTATCGGATTTTTAGAAGCTGTGAGTGCTTTATGCTTAATTTTGGTGGGAGCGTGGCAAATTCAGCAAAAAAACTTAACAGTAGGCGAATTTTTCAGTTATCTAGCCGCCGCCGGCTTATTAATTGACCCTATCGGTCATGTTACCAACAACTACAACGAATTTAAACAAGGGGAAGCATCTGTTGACCGAATTTTTGAATTGATGGCGATGCAGCCAACAGTCACAGAGAAACCCAATGTAATCAGCTTACCACAAGTTCAAGGTAAAGTTGAATATCGTCAGGTGACATTTGCTTATCAACCAGGTGAACCCGTCTTAAAAGATATTAGTTTGTTAGCGATGCCAGGGGAAGCGATCGCTTTAGTCGGTGCTTCTGGTGCAGGTAAAACCACCTTTGTAAATCTGCTGCCACGTTTCTATGACCCCAGCAAAGGTCAAATCTTAATTGATGGCGTAAATATTCGGGATGTGTCTTTAGAGAGTTTGCGGCGACAAATTGGTATAGTTCCCCAAGAAACCATCATGTTTTCGGGGACTGTAGCCCAAAATATCGCCTTTGGGCAAGAGTTTTATGATTTAAATGCTGTGGCAGAAGCGGCAAAAATTGCTAATGCTCATCAATTTATTAGCCAGCTACCAGAAGGTTATCAGACTTGGGTAGGTGAGAGGGGGGTAAATTTATCTGGTGGACAAAGACAAAGAATTGCGATCGCTCGTGCGGTATTATTGAACCCGCAGATATTGATTTTAGATGAAGCGACATCAGCCTTAGATTCTGAGTCAGAGGCTTTAGTACAGGAAGCCTTAGAAAGACTAATGCAGCAACGCACAGTATTTATTATTGCTCACCGTTTAAGTACAGTGAGAAAGTGCGATCGCATTTTAGTTTTAGAACGGGGGCAGATTGTAGAGTCAGGCACACATGAAGAACTTTTAGCCCTTGAGCGTCGCTATGCCAAATTTTATACTCAGCAGTTTAGTCATTAGTCAATATAAATTCAAAATTCAAAATTCAAAATTCAAAATGGTTGACTGTTGACTCTTACAGAATTTCTCCCTTGTCTACCTTGTCTTCCTCTGCTCCCCTGCTCCCCCTGCTCCCCCTGCTTCCTCATCCCCCTCATCTCTCCTAACCCCGAACTACCCCAGCTTGCTTTTGCTGTTCCTGTAGCCAAGCTTCAAACAGTTCATTTAAAAGTCTTGCTTTCATGGGTTCATCTAGTTGGGCGGGGACTAACTTCTCTACACGCACAATTACGAACCATTCAGCAATGCGCGCCGGGGTGGAAATTTGACCGGGTTGACAACTGGTAAGTAGTTGTGCCATCGTCGGATGAAGTGTATTTAGTTCCACAGGCCCGACTAACCCACCTGTTTGAGCCTCTGGCCCTTGTGAATATTTCTGCGCGACTTCTGTAAAAGACTGTTCTTTCGCTTGAAGGCGAAAGTAGAGTTCTTGAGCTAGTCCAGCGTCTTGAGTTCGCAGTAGGGAATAAATTACTTTATCTAATTTCGTCTTCAACTGGAAAAAATAAGATTCCAGTTTATTACCCCAAGTGACTTGCTTAAATTTTTCTAATTTTAATTTCCGAGCAATCATATTGTCTAACTGGTCAGCACTTAAACCTTGTTGCGCCATCCATGCTTGAATATCGGCAGGTTGTGTTAGCTGTCTTTCGGCGTAAAAACGCTGTTTAGCTTGGGCTACTTCTTCAGCATTGCATTCTATGGGGGCTATGGCTTCATCAATAATTATCTCGCGGATTAATTGCGGTAGCAGTTGATAATTTGCCAGTAAGGGAAGAAGCTCACTAGCTGGGATGGTACGGTTGCCGATTTGCAGCACTTCAGTCATGATGCTTTTAGTTTGGCACTCTTGGGTAATCAATGCTGAGTTTCTACAGCTTTAAGATTTTAATACAGTAATTGATTACTAATGTAAAGTTTTTTCTACAACTATACGCAGGACTGACGCAACTGGCATATTAGTAGGGTGCGTCAGATATCAAAAATACGTTTATTGACAGCATTTAAACAGTCTTCTGTAATGTGGCACTTGCATAAATCCTATATAGTGATTCAGATCCCCGAATTCTTTGAGAAGTTGGGGAGCTAAACTACACAAATGTATAAAAATTAGCAGTAAGTGGACAATCAAAAGTTACCCACCTACTGTTAATTTTGGTAAAGATGCCAATTACAAACTCTCTAAATAACTTAAAAGGTCTGCCATTTCTTGGGTGCTGGGCTGAAATTTTGGCATTGGTGGAGTTTTCCCACTAATGACTTGATTGATTAGTCCATACCTGGACTTACGTTTAGAAACGCCTTGTAAGCTAGGGCCTACTCGTCCATCAGCTTCTAAACCATGACAGCCAGAGCAATTGATTTGAAAAATAGCGTGTCCTTGTATTGGGTCTCCTTGCAACGCCAGAACACCCTTGACGTATGGGTCAGAGGCTTGTACCATCTGAACACCAAAAACGCCCAAAATCACTACTAGCAGTATCGCTAGAGCCAATAAAACGATCTGCTGAATCAGATTTTCAGGTTTAGTAAGTTGGTTATCCAAACGGTTTGCTGTTAAGGTCTAGTTGATTTGCAAAATTTTCATTTCCTACACATAGCTTAAAAGTTCTTGATGTTGTCTGCAAGCACATCCAGGGCTGGGCTGATGAGTAACTATTGCTAAAATCTTTGTAGCAAGCGGGATTCATCCGCAATTTGGTAAAATCAAAAGCGGGAAATGAATATTCAAGAATCGTAAACAGGAGATTAAAAGTGGTTGAACCCCTGCTTTCTGGCATTGTGCTTGGTTTGATTGTTGTTACCCTTGGTGGGCTATTTTACGCTGCCTACAAGCAATACAAACGCCCCACTGAGTTGGGTGGTTAAGTAGAGACGCATTTCATCGCATCTTTACATATTTTTGAGTAGGGGATAGGGGATGATGATCAAGTAATTCTGATTTTCCTTCCCCACTCCCCACTCTCTATTCTCTACTCCTCTAATTCCCCAATTCTGTAGAAAGTTATGGCTGTGTTACCGTAGACTTTTTGGCGGCAAATTTCCCAGTGAGGAATGATGATATCTGTCCAACCGTGGGGATTATGCTCAACGGCGATTTCACCATGAGCATCTAATAATTGATATTGTGCGATCGCCTCTAATACTGGTTGATATAATCCACTAGCATAAGGTGGGTCAAAATAAATTCTATCAAACTGCTGCCCTGATAAGTTCTTTAGCTGCTGGATGACATCACCACGTAATACTTGCCATTTTTGATTTTGCTGTGCGACTTTTTGCCAGTTCTGTTGAATCACAGCACAGGCTCGACTTGATTTTTCAATTCCAATTACTAGGCTAGCTTCTCTACACAAAGCTTCTGCACCCATTGAACCGCTACCGGTGCATAAATCTAGCCAGCGACAACCCGCTATTTCACCCTGCCAAATATTAAACACTGCTTCCCGCACCCGCGCACTCGTGGGTCGGGTTTCTTGTCCTGGTAAGGTTTTAATCTGACGATTCCCGTAAATTCTTAGACTCATTGTGTCGATAGTCATTAGTCACTGGTCATTAGTCATTAGTTTGTCGCAAAGCTAATGACAAAGGACAAAGGACAAATGACAAACCCTCAAATTTATACTTAATATTATGCCGCGATTTTTTCCCGTACTTGCGAAACAAAATTAGACAGGATTTGCAAGCCGATGTTAGAAGATTTCTCTGGGTGAAATTGTACCGCCATCAGGTTTTCATGGGCGATCGCTGCTGTAATGGTTTGCGTACCGTGAGTAACAGTTGCAGCGCGAACTTGCGCTTCTACGGGGTCAACATAATAGGAATGCACAAAGTAAACCCAAGGTTGCGGGGGTAAATGCTCCCACAAAATACTTTTTGGTTGAGTTAATTGCAACTGATTCCAACCCATGTGAGGAATTGTAATCCCAGGTTCATGAACAAACCGCCGCACTTTTCCCTTAACAATTCCTAGCCCTGGTTGAGTTCCTTCGGCACTGGATTCAAATAAAATTTGTAGTCCTAAACAAATGCCTAAGAAGGGTTTACCGGATGCGATTATATCTTTAATCGGTTGTTCTAAATCTCGCTCGCGGATATGCTGCATTGCGGGATCAAATGCGCCCACACCTGGCAAAACCACCGCATCTGCTTTAGCTAATTCCTTGGGGCAATCAGTAATTTTAGGCGTAGCTCCAGCTTTTTCTAAACCTTTACAAACAGAATGCAAATTTCCCATGTCATAGTCTACAACCGCAATCACTGGCATTGGCCTGTTCCTTGTAAATTATTTATGGAGGTTTTTTTATATTCTAAAGAATATTTCTGATGAAGAAAAGAATTCTATTAACTTCTTTTGACACTTGGCTTGCAGATCAACAGTCAAATTCCTCTGATGATCTATTACTTGAACTGCTCAAACTTGACTCACTCCCATTAGATTTAAAATTTTTGCGCCTGTTACCTGTTGACATCGACCTTGCTAGTGAGCAGGTGATAGCAAAAATCCAGGAATACCAACCAGATTACATCGTTTGTTGTGGCATGGCATCCAGTCGGCAAAAATTAAGTCTAGAAGTTCGTGCTAGTCGTGGAGAAACTTTTTTACACACCACAATTGATGTCAAACAATTAGTAGCAGGAGCAAAAGTCACAGATATTAGTGAAGACTGCGGTAAATTTGTATGCGAGGGACTTTATTATTCTGTACTGGACTACTTAAGGCAAAATCAACTGAAAGCACAGTGTATATTTGTCCATGTCCCAGTTTTGAATCAAGAAAATTTGATTGTGATTATGGCTAATTTCTTATTAATTATTAACAATTTGGCACTTTTGTAAAGTTATCACCGTCCGAAGGGTGGGGGATGAGGGAGATGAGGGAGATGAGGGAGATGAGGGAGATGAGGGAGATGAGGGAGATGAGGAGGATAAGGGAGAAATTCTTTCCCAGTCCCCAGTCCCCAATACCCAGTCCCTAATACCTTCCAGTCTTTGTTATCAAGGAAAATAAATTAATTCAGAATATGTTACCGTTTTTACTTGGTTTTTTAGTGGCTCAATCAACTCCTGCGACACCACCACCGGCAGAAGTGGTACAACCGCAACAGGTGCGTCCGTTACCAGGACAGTTGGATACAATACCAACATTTAATAGCAATAGTCCAGAATTAGTTTTAAAAGAGGGTATTTTACTTTCGACTTTTCCACCGGAGGGGAAAAAAGTTCCATCTGCCCATTTGAATTTTCCCTTTCGCGGTAGATTTGATGTGTTTGCTCATCACGTTGCTAGGGCTGAACCACCGGAAGATTTACGCTCATTATATGTAGGGGTAATTTTACATAATCCCACTGCCCAACCAGTAACTGTGAATGTGTTGCAAGGTGCGAGTTATTTAAGTCAACCGGATGCGCCATTTATTCAGTTACCCTCGTTTAGTCCGAATTTGTTGGGTAATGTGTTCGCGGGGCCGGGCGATCGCGTTATGTTAGATATACTCCGAGGACGACGACAAGATATTTTCCCCGCTCAAATTGTCATACCACCAGGGGAAAGTCAAATGTTACTTAACCAACCTATTCCGGTAAGAGGACTCACCCCACCCCTCAACGGGCGTTCAACTTTAGCACGACTGCGAAGTAATGGTACTGTTTATGCAGCTAGTTTGGCGATGTTTGCCAAAACTAATGCTGATGCTAGTGAACGTGCGCCGACATTAGAAGAATGGCAAGATTTATTAAAAAATAGTGATGTATCTGGCCCCCGTGATAAAGTACCTACACCCTTAGAAGAAACTGGTAAACCGCGCATTTATGGACGAGTAGCTGGGGTAGCGCGTGGCGTACATTGGCGGGCTTTGATTGCTGATAGTCCGAAAGCCAAGTATTTAACTATTCCCCAACCCGGTGCAGCATTTTCTTATCCTCTTAGCAGTCTGCATGGTGGTACTTTGGGAACAGAACAAATTCAAAGCGCACCGCTTTTGGTACGTTATCCTGACACCGCTTATCGCGCACATGGAAATTACGGTATTCAATATAGTTTGAGGTTGCCGTTATATAACAATACTCCTAATTCCCAAACTGTGAGTATCTCGATCCAAACCCCAATTAAAGAAGACAGACTGACAAAACCAGGACTGCGCTTTTTTACTACTCCCGCCCGTCAAGTTTTCTTTCGGGGTAGTGTGAGAATACGACATAAAGATGAGAATGGCCAGCCTAAAACTAATTTTATCCATTTAGTGCAGAGGAGAGGCCAGCCTGGAGAACCTTTAGCTTTATTAAACCTGAAATCAGGCGATCGCTCTTTAGTAGAAGTAGACTTTCTTTATCCTCCCGATGCTTCACCACCGCAGGTTTTAACGGTAGCTACCCAGGCTCAACAATAGGGGAAAAGGACAAACTTTTGCTAGTGGTATGTGCAAATATGTAGAGACGTTGCATGCAACGTCTCTACATTTTCCTTATTTGGTGTCGTACTTTCCACCTAACACACCCTACAATTTATTTTTTATTAACGCTGACAGTGTTTACTCATGTTAGGCATACTATTTATTACACATATAGTATTTAAAAACCACTCAAGATTGTAAACACCCATATAAGTTGCAATAATAGATATTATAACTACTACTGTAGTAGTCCAAGGCTTGATCTCACGCATAAATTTTTTTTATTTTCATCCATTCTGGTGAGTATACACCAAATATGCTACTTAAATATGACTTCAATTTAAAATGTTACTTAATATACTACTTAGCCTAGTTAAGTAGTGGCGTGGCAAGCCTTAAATGTTGCATTAAAACTCTCTTGTGGGATGGGCTTCTAGCCCGTCCGGTGCGGGCTAGAAGCCCACACCACAAGAACTATATTTTTGCACTACTTTAGCCTTGCCACCCCACTACAATTTATTTATTGAAAACCCTTGGCTGGTTTTTGTTTCCCCTTTCCTTTAGGTTTAGACTTGTGAACTTCTACTACAGCTTCTTGAAATAATTCATGCAGATGTAGCGGTACACTGGCAATTTCTGGTAAGTCTGGTTGCAGGGGTTTATCAAATTCTTGCAATAGTTTATCTAAGTCATCTTTAAGGTTAAATTCTGGACGTTGTAAATAATCTTGTAGGACTTTTTCTAATGATTTGGGGTAATTTTGGGCTAAACGATGCCAAATAAACGCATTAATATTTTTATCTTCCAGGTAATGACGAATTAGTTTATCAGCACCTTCGATACTTTGCCAATTTTCTGCTGTTAATAGTGCTTGAAATTGGCTGTATGTTGGTAAAAACATCTGTCCCCAACGGGGATGAGAAATAGCGGTGACTTGTTCTGCTTTTTTCAGTTCCGCAGGTAAATCAACTTTTGGCATTACCATTTTACTGTTGCCATTTTTGTTGTTAAATATCTGCGCTACTAATTTGCTATCAGCACCAGCTTCTTTTGCTGCTTCTGTAATTTCTGCTTCTGATACTCCGGCTTCGGCGGCTAAGTCACTGAGAGATTTATTTTGATCAATTCCTAAAGCTGCCAAGCGTTTCTCGGCGGTTAATTCTTGGAATTCTCTAATTTTTTGGTTAAGTTGATATCCAGGTAATGTGATTTCATCACTCCCAAAAAAATCAATAAAATCTTCGTGATATTGGGCTACTGACTCCCAAGCAGCTTGTAATAAATCTGGTGCGTCACTATAAAGATAGTTTTTATAATTGTCTTTGAAATTGCCAATGGCTACAGCGAGTTTTGGTTTACCCAGTTTACCTAATATTGTGTATTGTCCAAAAAATGTCCAGTAATTATCGGTGACTGGGGCTATGCGAGTTAATAAGATTTCGCCTAGTTTTATGCGAGAAATTGCTTGTAGTGTTTGGGGATTGTTGGGTTTTACAAGATAGTATTTATCGGTTAACCAGTTTTTTAATTTTAGGCGATCGCTCTCTATTTGGGTAATGGCAAATAAACCCATAAAACTATGATACCAACTTAAAAGAAGCTGGCGATCGCTCTCGGTTAAATCTGGTTGACTGGCAATAAATAAATCTATGGGAGACTTATCCCCAATTTTCCCTTCTACAATAAAACTGTCAATAATTAAATCTTGCTGTTTACTATCACCACTACCACGGCGATACTGTTCGGCTGCATAGGTTTCTAAAGCTTGTGCTAGTTCTCCTTCTGCATCTAAAACGAAATCTACTAAAGCTTGTTTCAGGAAGTGCGATCGCTCTAATATCAAATCCACAGGTATACTCTATCTCTTGATGCCATAACTATAGATTAAGGGTGACGAGCAAATCACAGCATCTAACAATAGCTAGATTTATCAAAATATATATTGAGCAAGTTGACGAATTACTTAGTTTAAAATAAACACAAAGCATCAAACAAGGTTATAAAAAATGATTGCAAATCCCAGTTATAACTATATTGCCCCAGAAAACTATCTCAAAGGTGAAGAAAATAGTCCCATTAAGCACGAATACCGCCAAGGAGACGTTTATGCAATGGCTGGGGCTAGTAATACTCATGTGGTAATTTCTCTAAATATTGCTTCCAGCCTGAGAAACCACTTACGCGGAAAAGGATGTCAAGCTTACATATCAGACACCAAAGTTCACATTGAATCACTTAACACTTACTACTATCCTGATGTAATTGTTAGTTGTGACCAAAGAGATAGAGCTTTTGATAATTTTATCCGCTATCCTTGCCTAATTATAGAAGTTTTATCACCATCGACAGAAGCCTTTGATAGAGGTGATAAATTTGCTGACTACCGACACATAGAAACACTGCAAGAATATGTCTTAGTCAGTCAAAATCGGATGAGTGTTGATTGTTTTCGCCGTAACCAAGATGGGCAATGGGTACTTTATCCTTATGGACAAGGAGATGAGATACATTTAGCTAGTATAGATTTTCGGTGTGCGGTAACAGACGTATATGAAGATGTTACTTTTGAATTGCCGCAACCTCAAACATAAACAGAAAACAAATCTTCAGAGTTGCTGAGTCAGCTTGGTCACAGATTAGCCCCATTTTAGTAGCTTATCATGGACTCAGAAAACAACGAGGTGTAAATTTATGACAAGTGTTGTTAAATCTCCCTACAGTAGCGAACAGATAGCCGCTTGGTTGCGGGGACTGCTAACAATAGCTTGGGCTGATGGTAACTTTGACGAACAAGAACAGCAATTAATTGCGAGTCTCACCAAGGATGAATTAGCCCCTTGTCTAGAATGGGAGTCACTGGAAGTCATTACACCAGAAGAATTAGCGACGGTTTTGGGGAAGCATACACCAGCTGCGGAGAATTTTTTGCGTACAGCTGTCATGGTAGCGATCGCAGATGGTATATATTCCCCCAGCGAAGATCAAGTCCTGCATCAATTTTGTCAAGCCCTCGGCGAACCAGAAGACATACTCACAGCCCTACGCCACACCATAGAAGAACAAGATGCACCAGTCAATTCTACCCCAGCCATACCCACCCACCCCTCACCTGATGCACTCCAACCCCTACGCCACTGGCTGGATGAGTTAGATGTCAAAGACCCCAGAGTTGCCCGGTTTTTATGTAAAATGATACCTTCCCAATGTCCCTTTGAGCGAGATGTCACCTTATTCGGACGTAAAATAGTACATATTCCGCCATTATGTAAAATTAACCCACTGTATGAACAACTCGTAGGTTTACGCTTCCGCGCCCTCTCCTATTTAGCAGATGAATGTAACGAAGATGTGACACCATATATTTAGTCAATAGTCATTAGTCAATAATTTGGCATAATGGCAATTAGAAGCTCTCAGACAAAAAAACTACTCAAACAACATACAATGTCTAAGGTGCGTTCATAAAATGACGCACCATTATCATCTTCAGCAAGCTCATAAATAATAACTAATGACTAATGACTAATGACTAATGACTAATGACTAATGACTAATGACTAATAACTAACTATGCAATTTATCGACCAAGCAGAGATTGAAGTAGAAGCTGGTAAAGGTGGCGATGGTATTGTTGCCTTCCGGCGAGAAAAATATGTACCAGCTGGCGGCCCTTCTGGTGGAAACGGTGGGCGAGGTGGTTCAGTCTTTTTCGTAGCAGTGGAAAATCTACAAACCTTGTTAGACTTTCGATATCAACACATATTTAAAGGCGAAAATGGCGGACGTGGCGGCCCCAATAACTGCACAGGCGCATCCGGGAAAGATTTAATTATCGAAGTTCCCTGTGGCACAGCCATTTATGATGCAGAAACAGGTGATTTAATCGGAGATTTAACCGCACCTAACCAAAAGCTACTAATAGCACAAGGTGGTAAAGGAGGTTTAGGAAATCAGCATTTCTTAAGCAACCGTAACCGCGCCCCAGAATACGCCCTCCCAGGACTACCAGGAGAAAGAAAACTCCTACACTTAGAATTAAAACTGTTAGCGGAAGTAGGAATTATTGGTTTACCCAACGCTGGTAAATCTACCTTAATCTCATCATTATCAGCAGCCCGTCCCAAAATTGCTGACTATCCCTTTACAACCCTAGTGCCAAATTTAGGTGTAGTCAGAAAACCCACGGGTGACGGTACTGTGTTCGCCGATATCCCCGGACTAATTGAAGGTGCAGCCGAAGGTGCAGGTTTAGGACATGATTTCTTACGCCACATTGAACGCACAAGAGTATTACTGCATTTAATCGACGCAACCAGTGATGATGTTATAGGGGATTATAACACAATTCAGCAAGAATTAGCCGCTTATGGACGAGGTTTAAATGAAAGAATGCAAATTTTGGCATTAAATAAAATTGATGCCGTTGACAGGGAAAGTGTTGATTTAGAAGCACTGGCGACGCAATTAAATCATCTGTCTCACGCGCCAGTTTTCTTGATTTCTGCGGTGACTCGTACTGGTTTAGAGCCAATGTTACAAGAAGTTTGGCATATTCTCGACCAAATCAACGCAATGGAAGAAGTAGAAGTGTTTACTTAAGTTTTGTAGGGTGGGCATTGCTTGAGATTTGCTCAAACCATAAATTTTATGTTGTTAGCAATGCCCACCTGACGCTGATTAAGTTTTGTAGTGTGGATTTTAGTGTGGAGGAGTAGGGGGAATTTGCCTCACGCAGAGACGCAGAGGCGCAGAGAGGGAGAGGAAGAGGTTAGACTTTGAGAAACCAGCGTTGGCGGTACATGAGGAGGGCGACTAACCACCAGAAGATGACGGTGGCTAGGGCGAATAGTAGTGAACCGTTGTAAGTTCCTGCCCAGGATGCGAAGATGTTTTGATATATCCAGTTGTAGGTGCTGATGGCGGTTTCTCCTGTGCCGATTTTGGTTCTGGCGAGGATTTTGATTAGTAATACTGATAGGACAAACAGAGCGATCGCATTTAGTCCCATAATTTCAAAAGGTTTACCCCAGCGTCGAATTAATCTGACTTCAATTAATTCATAACAAGCTGCCAGTAGCAACAACGCCCAACCGCTAGTCAACACCACATAGGAACTTGTCCATAATTTTTTATTTATCGGGAATACCCCACCCCACGCCCAACCAATAATTAAGCAACCCACGCCAAATAATGCTAATCCGATACTCGTCCGTGTTTGTACTGGCTGTTTACGTATCCAATCGCCAGTAAAGTAACCAGCCAAAACACTCACAATAGCAGGAATCGTACTAAATAATCCTTCTGGATCTCCCATGAAGTTAAAGCCATCGCCCTTATATAGATGGGCTTTCGGGATAATCAACCTGTCAATATACGCGCCAAAATTGCCTTCTCTAGACAACACACCTGCACCATAATCTGGTACTGGAATATACATCATTGCTAGCCAATAGCCAATGAGTAAGACAGCCGCTAGTATCCATTGTCCTTTGCGTGGTAATTTTAGGACTATCACAGAAGCTAGCAGGTAGCTCAGGCTGATACGCTGCAACACCCCCATAATGCGGATGCTACTCAAGTCAAAAGTCCAAACGCCTTGATTCCAAAAGCCATTGAGAAACAAACCCAAAATAAACAGAATCGCCGCCCGGCGCAATATCCGCCCATAAACAGCCGAGGTGGGTTTGTTGTCTTCGGTGTATTTGGATAACGAAAAAGTCATTGCTACACCGACAATGAACAAAAAGAAAGGAAAAACTAAATCAGTCGGTGTGCAACCATGCCAATCAGCATGAGTTAAGGGAAGATAGACATCATTAGCGACTCCCGCCATATTAACCAGAATCATCCCCGCAATGGTGATACCGCGAAATACATCAAGTGAAGTCAGGCGCATGGATAGAACTATGTGTATGTGAATGAGTATATAAACTATCCTGCCTAATGTTCGTCAAGCATTAAGATTTACAAATTACCGAACCAATATATAAAGTCAGAGTAACGACACTTTGACAAATAATTAATAAATGTACACAAATTTTATTTAGCGTCTATGCCAGTTAAAGTTGGAGACACTGCCCCTGATTTTACCCTACCTGCTCAAAATGGTTCATCGGTGAGCCTGAGTGAGTTTCGTGGTAAGAAGGCTGTGGTGCTGTATTTTTACCCCAAAGATGACACCCCCGGATGTACAGCAGAATCTTGCGCTTTTCGTGATCAGTATGAAGTTTTTCAAAGTGCTGGCGCGGAAGTCATCGGTGTGAGTGGTGACTCTAGCGAGTCTCACCAACGTTTTACAGCTAAGTACAATCTGCCTTTTACACTATTAAGCGATAAAGGCGACAAAGTACGCAAGCAATACGGCGCAACAGCAGCGTTTGGTTTGTTCCCCGGTCGTGTTACCTACGTGATTGACCAACAGGGAGTTGTGCGCTTTGTATTTGACTCAATGCTTAACTTTAATGGTCACGTTGAGGAAGCATTGAAAACTTTGCAACAGCTTGCAGCAAAATAAGTTGAAAAGTCTAGAGGCAAAAGAATTTTTCTTTTGCCCTTTTGTATTTTCAGTTTGTAGTCTGGACTTTAGTCCTGATACTTGTTGGGTAGGGTATCTAAGAGAGGACTAAAGTCCTCACTACAAACTAAAATTTTCGTGACAAGCTACTATCTTTGAGAGGATGAATGAATGTATACATTAATACTGAAATAATGTTATATCAGTTTTTTGAACATTTGCATACATCCCTTGGGGAGATGCGAAAGTATAGGAATAATAGGTAAATTAATCCGGGATGTTGTTATGCACTGGATTTAAAGAGAGGTTTGGTGATGAGCCAAACCTTTTTTCTTTTTCTTTTTTAAGTTGGGAATTTTCAGGTTTTGCCACTACCTAATAAATACAATAGTGCCATCCGCACGGCTACGCCACTTGTTACTTGTGATTGAATCAAGCTAAATTCTGGATCATCCATTAAATCCGAACTGATTTCTACACCCCGGTTAACTGGCCCTGGATGTAAAACTTTCACGTGAGGTTGGCACAGTTGCAACTTGGCGCGGGTAATGCCAAATAACTGATGATATTCTCGCAAACTGGGTAATAAATGGGCTGTCATGCGTTCTTTTTGCAAGCGTAATGTCATGACAAAATCCGCATTTTCTAAGGCTGGTTCTAACTGCCAATGAATAAACAGTTTACCTGGAGGTACTTCTGTGCCTTCCTCACGGATATAATCACCAAATAATTTGGGTAACAATGTCGGTGGTGCGGCTAGGTGGACTTCTGCGCCACTGGCGATTAAACTCCATATATTAGAACGTGCCACACGAGAATGTAAAATATCGCCGACAATGGCGATTTTTTTCCCATTTAACAATTCTAGTCGGGGGTTAACTGGGTCAATTAGACTACAAATTGTAAATAAATCTAGTAGTGCTTGGGAAGGATGTTCATGTTGTCCATCGCCAGCGTTGAGGACACTAACTTTTACACCTAAACGATCCATTTCTTGAGCGATCGCATTTGGAACTCCGGCTTCTTTATGGCGAATCACCATAATATCAGTTCCCATCGCCAAATAGGTTTTCGCCGTGTCGAGAATTGTCTCGCCTTTAGTCATGGAAGAAGTAGCGGCGGCAAAGTTCAGCGTATCTGCACTGAGACGTTTGGCGGCAATTTCAAAACTGCTACGGGTACGGGTAGATGGTTCAAAAAATAAATTCGCTACTACCTGTCCTTGCAATGCGGGAACTTTCTTAGTCCGTCGTGATAATACCTCCTGAAAACTAGCAGCTGTTTGTAAAACAGTATCGTATTCACCAGCCGTAAAGTCAGCTAGGGAAAGAACATGATGACGATTCCAAGTGGAAGTAGGCATAAATCAATTCAAAATTCTCTCATTCAAAATAGCTTGCGGCAGGGCTTACGCCTACAAAATTAAAGAATTCTGGGGAAATGGGCATTGGGAATTGATGCACTGTTGACTGTTGACTCTTCAAGAATTTTTACCTTGTCTATCTTGTCTACCTCATCCCCTCCACTTCCTCCGCTTTTTCCGCTTCCCTGCCTCCTGCCGTCTCTAAGTGGGTAAATTAAAAACTTTCAAAGCGATAGAAATCATACTTAGGAAAGTCAGAAACCCAATTGTATCTAGCATGGTGGTGACTAAGGGGCCACTCATCAGGGCAGGATCTAACTTCAGCCGTTTTAAGGCCATGGGTAGTAAAGTACCCAGAGTTACAGCCACTATTGTATTAGTTGCCATGACCACCCCAGCAATCAAGGCTACCCATCTTTCTTGAGGTTTTGCCCAAATTAGAGATAGTGCAAACATGGTTAAGGCTAAAACTACGGCTGTGCCTAAACCTGCCAGTATTTCTTTGCGGAGAATTTTGAAAGTGTCTTTGGGTGTGACTTCACCTACGCCCAAGCTGCGGATAGTGACTGTTAAGGCTTGAATGCCCACTGTGCCACCTGTGTTAGAAAATATGGGCATAATCACTGCTAACACTGGCACGGCAGCAATTACAGATTGAAAGGGCGCGATCGCACTGGCTGCACCAATATACAATGCCATAATCCCTAAAAGCCAAGGCAACCGCTTACGAATCGTTACAATCGGCGGTGACAAAGCCGCTTCATCGCCGCTACCACCTGCTAATCTTTGAAAGTCTTCTGTGGCTTCTTCTTCTAAAACATCAACTACATCATCTATGGTAATAATCCCAACTAATCGTTCTTCTCTGTCAACTACAGGGATAGCGATTAAGTCATAGCGTTTCATGACTTGGGCAACTTCTTCTTGCAATGTATCCGTTCTGACTTTAATCACGCGATCGCTGGCAATATCACGAATCAAAACTTCTGGAAAGGTAAACAATAACTGTCTGAGTGATACCACCCGCACCAGTTTGCGGTTATCGTCTGTGACGTAGGCATAATAAATTGTTTCTTTGTCTTCATCTTGAAGGCGAATTTTGCGGAGTGCTTCGCCTACAGTTAATCCTTCCCGCAACCGCACATATTCTGTAGTCATGATTCTCCCAGCTGTACCTTCGGGATAACCAAGAATAGTTGCAGTTGCTTGTCTTTGTTCGGGACTGAGTTCTTTTAATAGCCGTTTAATCACTAAAGCCGGGAGTTCATCAAATAATTCTGCCCGTTCATCAGGACTCATCGCTTCTACAAGTTGTACCACTTGGGTATCTTGCAGGGAGTTGATTAGTTCTTCCTGAATTTCTTTTGGTAAATATTCAAATACATCAATTGCCTGATGTTTGTTCAACACCCGAAAAGCGATCGCCCGTTGTTTTTTGGGCAATTGTGCAATATATTCTCCCACATCCACAGGTGGCAGCTGATTTAAATCCCATTTCAGCTGATTCAAATCAGCAATATCGATAGTGAAATTGCGAAGATCCTGTGTGAGCATGATACTACCTCCTATAGTCTCCCCCACGCTGAGAGACTAGCTCACCAGCTTAGAGGAGGATAATACTGCCGTCTTGTGGACTTTTGTCCATAAAATTTCAAAAATTGAACTCGATATAGAATCAAGGTATTGCTAAACAACTATCCTAACTCGGAATTTACTTCTCCGAATTGGTGTTGGGGTAAAATCTGCAAAATTTGGGAGTTTTCCCACAAGTTTGCTTTATTCCCTGTGTTTTGCCTAGTTGTAGATTGTACTACTATCAAAATCTCTGTCAAGTTAATCTGAGAATAACTCAGTCAACTTGCTAGAGGCAACTTATTGACAGCTTTAGTTTTACGTTGTTAGGTGTGCATCGCCTTCGGCTTATTGAGAATGATGCAAGATATAACAATACCCTTGATTTAACAACAAAATCAGGAGATGCGTCAAATTGCCATGCTGTTTGCTGTATTATCAACTAGATTCTGATAACCATAATATTTTATTTATTTTGTGAGGAAACAACTTTTATTTTTGACTATATTGCTACAAAATTACGCAGTCCACATAAATTTTAGGGCGTGTGAGGCGTATATTTTCAGATGATTGGTTACGTCAAACCAAACATTTACACCTCAGAGGATGTGGGAAAAGTTAGCAGGTGGCTAAAATCCAAATAAATGTCTTTCAACTATCTGCCTATATTGCTGCTGCCACTCACATTATATTCACGGATGAAAAAAATAATTCCGTATCAGAATTAACGGTGAAAACTACACTAACTCTAGGTAAGCGTGATCGCGCTTATATGTTGCGACTGAATGCCCCAGATGGGCATGAAATAGCGAAATCACGATTAATAATTTAGGATGGAAAATTTCCATCCTAAAATTTTGGGGATTAATTCAGTTTGAGGAGACGTTGCGTGACAACATCTCTAACAATTAAACATTTGCTCTGGTGGTTTGACCGCCTAATCTTTCTTGAATACGGCTTTTAGCTGCTTTAAATTGTGTAGCTAATTGCTCACTTTGCTCTGAACTCAGGTTGTTGCGAATAGACGCAAACATGGTACTTTCTTCTTGACGAATATGATCACCCACAATATCCATCAAATGTCTAACTCTATCTTTGAATTCAGATGTAGATGGATTAGTGTTGCGGATTGTATCTAACAACCGCTTCATTTCAGATTGTTCATCATACAATTCTTGGGTTTCACTATCACCATAGAAAGAACGTACTCTAGGATAAACTACTTCTTCCTCTGCTTCAGCATGAGCAGTTAAATCTTTGTAAATTTGACCGAAATATTCTTGAATTTTTTGAGGATCATTGCTTTGTAGCAATTCGGTAAACAGGATATTTACCTTATTGTGATCTAAGCGAATCACATCTTGGATATTCATATCCCGCTTGTCAGTACCTTGGGTGACAGCACTACCAACCGCACCACTCAAAGCTGCCATCGCATCTTGAACTCGTCCCCAAATACCTTGGTCTACTTCTTGTCCAGTCAGTTCACGCACTCCCAGCACTTCTAAAATACCTTTAAGTTGTTCTTGGTGAGCGCGGTTTTCAAAGTTAACGGTGTTTAAAGGGCCAATTGCCGCCATGACATCAGCACCAACTTTTTGTGCCGCTTTATGAATGGTAATCCCACTCATTACTTGTTGATGCTTCAATAATTCGTGCTGAAATACTTTTTCATATAAACTCAATTGATTGCCCTGCATTAATTGACGAATTTTGTCAACCATTTCTCTGACTGTATTGCATGGCTCTTTTTGGATGCCATACTGCACATTGACGGTTTCGAGAATGCCTTGATTTTTGCGATCATCATCAAGCATACTCCGCAAGCGATCGCAAATGTCATTATCAGTGCATTCTCTCAAAAACAATTGCTCATTATCTATGAGCAACTGTTGAATTGATTTCATATCTGCCAATTTAACAGCAATAGCATTACGTTTTGTATCATCTAATGTGGATACCATTAGGGATTCTCCTCAAAAAATACTCGTATTCTTACTAATTAGTAAATTGACATATTAATTATCAATATTCCTCTTTCTTTTGAACGATTAACTCGTAACTCAAGATAGAAAATACGTATTTTCTTGACATCAAGTTATACTTCTTCTGCTAGATAGATAGGATTTAAACATTGACTCCATCGCTAGGTAGATAAAATTTTGATGCTAGTTTTATAAATTGACTCAAAGATATTGAAAATTTGGGAGATTAATTAATAATGCCAGAGGACTCTGGAATAGGGGAGGAGGCACTGAATAAAGCCGCAGAAATTGGTTTATCCAGTCAGCTAGATGAAGTAGAAAACTTAGATGTAAATGTGAAAGCTGAACCTTTAAAACTGGTGCAGGGAGAGGTTGAATCAGTTCAGATTGCAGGTGAAGGTTTAGTCATGCAGCAAAACCTCCGGGTGGAGGTAATGGAAATGCAGATTAATCGTGTGGCTATCAATCCTTTAAAAGCAGCTTTGGGTAAAATAGAACTCACAAAACCAACAGCAGGGAAGGCGTGGGTAGTGTTAACAGAAGTAGATATCAACCGCGCTTTTAACTCGGAATATATCCGCGCACAAATCCAAAGTCAGAAAATAAATATCAATGGTGAACTCAAAACAGTTGCACCTCAACAAGTAGATTTTCGCCTATCAGGTGAGGGTAAGGTGACACTCAACGCCAAGATTTTGTTAGTAGAAAATGGCGAAACTCATCAAGTTGCGTTTACAGCAGTACCTCGTATAAATGCTCATGGTACAACTGTCACGCTGGAAAATGTCACCTACTGTGAAGGCGAAGAAATTTCACCAGAGTTAACTAAGGCTTTAATCGCACAAACAAGTGAGATTTTGAACTTGAATAATTTCGATTTAGAAGGAATGAGTTTGCGAATTAAACAACTAGAGGTAGACACAGGTAAACTCACGCTACAAGCAGAAGCTGACGTTGAAAAAATTCCCTTTGCTGAAAACTAGGATGGATATTATGGAAACCACAGAAACCACTTCTACAACTTCCACAAATTCCACACCATTTCCCCATATTCCCCCAGTGATTGAAAGTGACGATCGCGAATATCGTGATTCGGGCGTACCCAGTACAGTAGCGATCGCAGGACATCCCTTACATCCCTTAAGTATAATCTTTCCCATCGCCTTTTTAGCCGCCGCCTTGGGCAGTGACTTCGGCTACTGGTTAACCCGCGATTTTTTCTGGGCTAGGGCTTCCCTGTGGTTAATCGGATTGGGATTAGCTACCGGTGTGATTGCCGCCATCATCGGTTTAAGCGACTTTTTACAAATTGAACGAGTCCGCAAGCGTCAAGCAGGTTGGGCGCATCTGATTCTCAACGTTTCTCTATTAGCCTTAACAGGAGTCAACTTTCTACTGCGACTAGGCGACGCTGAAGCCAGAATCATACCTTGGGGACTGTTACTTTCGTTAATCGTCGGTACTCTCACCAGCATTTCCGGCTGGTTTGGTGCAGAACTTTCCTACCGTCATAAAATTGGTGTAGTTGGTGCTGGTAGTAGAAGATACCCTTAATACTTAACTCCCTCTTCTGAAGGCTAAAATCGTGCATAGTTTTTAGCCTTGACAAAATGTTAAATAATCGCACCCAATCAAAATTAATTATTTTATCTTTGCTCATCGTGGTAGCGATGGGCTTTTTGTTTAAATATTACCCTGGTATTGGTCATCAATGGTTAAATAATTATGGGGCAGCAATATTTTATGAAATATTTTGGTGTCTCTTAGCATTTTGGTTTTTTAGAAGTCAAGCCGCTATCAAACAAATTCCTATATGGGTTTTGATCATTACCTGCATTCTAGAAGTTCTCCAACTTTGGCATCCACCACTGTTAAATCAAGTTCGCGCTACATTCATAGGTAAACTCTTGTTGGGTACTACCTTTGCTTGGTGGGATTTTCCTCATTATGCACTCGGTTGTATTCTCGGCTGGTTTTGGCTGCAAAAATTACAGATTACAGGTTATGCAAAAAAAAGTTAAAGTTAAACCCAACACAAAACAGCAAAAAATTGCAGAACAACCCGATGGTAGCCTGACTGTATATTTAAAATCCCCACCTGTAGACGGAAAAGCTAACGAGGAATTAATTAAACTACTAGCGGATAAATTCGATGTACCCAAATCTCATATCAGAATTAAATCAGGTGTATCTTCACGACAGAAATTGATTGAGATTGATACTGATGTTTAGTCTCATCAGAGACACTGAGGCTAGTATTTTTTACTAATACAGCATATTTCATCTGCTCAAGGTACGCCAGTAGCGGGCAAGATGCCCGCACCACAAGAATTTTATCATATATGTTTGTACCTGATTGATGTGCAACTTGCTGTAATTTTTGCTCTCTCCTCTGTGCCTCTGTGACTCTGCGTGAGCTTTTAAAAATCCTGTTCAGCAACACCAAAGTATTACCAATCAAAGCATAATTGTGGCTCATGAGTAATACTTATATATCCAGGTTGGCCTTTAACACGTTCTAGCCAAGCTTGAATAGCAGAAAATTGTGTTAAATCAAACCCACCTTCATCAGCGACATGAGTGTAAGCAAATAAAGCAATATCAGCAATAGTGTAACGCTCATCTACAAAGAAACTATGGTGTTTTAAATGATTTTCCATAAGTTTCAGGGCTGCATAACCTTGTTCTTGCTTTTGTTCTAATTTGGCGCGATATTCTTCACCTTTCCCTAAAATAGAAAGCCAAAATCTTGATGTGGCAATGTATGGCTCGTGGCTATATTGTTCAAAAAATAACCATTGCATCACCTGGGCTTTTAAATAACGGTCATAAGGCAAAAATTCTGTATACTCGCTCAAGTACAACAATATAGCATTTGATTCTGACAAATATTTTCCTGGCTCAATTTCTAAGACTGGTATCTTACCGTTAGGATTTTTACTTAAAAACTCTGCTGTGCGGCTCTCTCCTTGCAAAATATTAACCTCTACTCTCTCAAAAGGTATACCCATTTGTGTTAGTAACAGGCGTATCTTGTAGCCATTACCTGACGGTAAAAAATCGTACAATATTATATTTTCCATATACAAAATATAGTGCAGAATGTGTTGACGATGTAGAGACTAAAATACAATAATTTACTAAAATATTTTAGCAAAACAGGATATTTACAATAATTTATTTACCTAAACAGTAGATATTAATTATCTGAAAAAATAAAATTAATAGTAAGATTTATTTATACCAATTTAATGTTTAATTTGATGCAAAAATAAAAAAAATATGTGTGGAAGGTTTACTTTAACCCAGTCAGCAGAGGCATTAGCGGAAATTTTTCATGTTCAAGCAATCCCCAATTTGACTGCACAATATAACATTGCACCTACGCAAATGGTGGTGACAGTGTTACATCATCCTGAAAGCAACCAACGTCAATTGCAACAGTTACGCTGGGGACTAATTCCTTCATGGTCTAAAGACTCTAGCATTGGGTCAAAATTAATTAATGCCAAAGCCGAAACTGTGGCAGAAAAACCCGCTTTTCGTTCTGCTTTCAAGCATCGACGCTGTTTAGTGGTAGCTGATGGCTTTTATGAGTGGCAAAAACAGCAAGACACCAAACAGCCCTTTTATTTTCGTCTGCAAGACGGAAAACCCTTTGCTTTTGCTGGTTTATGGGAAAGATGGCAATCCCCTGCTCAAGAAGAAATCATATCTTGTACAATTTTGACAACAGCAGCCAATGAATTACTGCAACCCATCCATGAGCGGATGCCAGTGATTATTGACCCGAAAGATTATGATGTATGGCTAGATCCACAAGTGCGATGGGCTACGCCCCGCCAGAGGCGATCGCCCCAAGCTCTACAGTCCTTATTATCTCCCTATCCTGCCACAGCTATGACCGCCTACCCAGTCAGCAAACTGGTGAATAGCCCAAAACATAACAGCCCAGAGTGTATCATCCCACTTAACGAGCAGAGTACCCACCCAAATCAGTTAAATTAGCTAATGAGTGTAGTAAGGGACTAGGGACTAGGGACTAGGTAAATAATTACTTTTACCCAATCCCCAATCCCCAATCCTCAATCCCCAAACAATCAGCGATTATGCCAAGAACGCAGAAAAACGATAACTTTATTGACAAATCCTTTACTGTCATGGCAGATATTATCTTGAAGATGCTGCCAACCAATAAAAAAGCTAAAGAAGCATTTGTTTATTACCGAGATGGGATGTCCGCCCAGGCAGAAGGTGAGTATGCTGAAGCTTTAGAATATTATGAGGAAGCCCTTACCCTAGAGGAAGACGCAAACGATCGCGGTTATATTCTCTACAATATGGGTTTAATCTACGCCAGCAATGGCGACCATGCTAAAGCGTTAGAACTCTATCACCAAGCCATTGAACAAAATCCTCGTCTACCCCAAGCTTTAAATAACATTGCTGTAATTTACCACTACCAAGGCGAAAAAGCTAAGGAAGCCGGGGATAGTGACGGCGGCGAAGCACTATTCGATCAAGCCGCAGACTACTGGGTGCGAGCCATTCGCATGGCTCCCAATAACTACATTGAAGCCCAAAACTGGCTCAAAACCACCGGAAGAATGCAAATAGACGTATTCTTTTAGTCATTATTCAGTAGTCTTTAGTCATTAGTCCAGAGTACAAATAATTAACTGTTGACTATTGACTATTGACTATTGACCATTGACTATTGACTATTGACCATTGACTATTGACTATTGAATATTGACTCATAAATAAACCATGATTGATCGCGAACAAGTTCATAAAGTAGCTCTATTAGCTCGTTTAGAATTAACTCCAGAAGAGGAGGAACAATTTACTACTCAGTTAGGCAGTATTTTAGATTATGTGGAGCAGCTGAGTGAGTTAGATGTCAGCAATGTACCTCCTACCACACGAGCGATTGACCTCAGCAATGTCACCAGAGAAGATGAACTACAGCCTTATCCTGATAGAGAAGGCATCCTCAATAGTGCGCCGGAACAAGAAGGCGATTTCTTTAAAGTGCCAAAAATTTTAAATGCTGATTAATAAAAAAGATGGGTAATATCCAGATCCCCGACTTCTCAAAGAAGTCGAGGATCTGTCCCATAATCATTTGATGTTTAATTATGTTGACTTAGTTATCTGCGGCTACTTAACCACTTTGCTGCTGCAATTCCAATAATCCCTGCCACAATGGGATTGCTGAGAAACTTGATAATACCCGGCTGTTCCGCCAGCACTTCCCGGAAAATATCAGGGTGGTTGTGATAGGCGAAGGATGCAAGTCTGCTGACATCATCAGCATTCATGCGGCTAGCATGGTGTGTGGAAAGTCCTAGTTGTTGCTCTAGATGTCGCTCGTCTAGTCCTCTTTGCTTCAAGTGTTTGAAAAAGGCGCGTGCAACATCATCTCTTTCATTGGGTTTAATTTGTGCGATCGCTCTTTGCAATTCTGGCTCCATTTGGCTGGGAGGTATCCGTTCTGGATGTAAAGAACGACTGAACAAATTACGCCGTTGATCTGGTGTTGTCCGTTGAGCGAAATCATCGAAGGTTTCGTATTGAGTATCAACATCGGTGGTTGTATCATCCAGATACTCAATATTCCCCTCAGCCAAATCCCTCATGATTTGCCGTCTATATTCTTCGCTGCTTGTCACGTCGCTTCGCTCCGAATTCAAAATTCTTTCATTCAAAATCGCCATCAATAAATCTCGTTAGCTGAGTTACTTTTCTAGTTCGATAATTTGCATCATCAACTAGCTATACTGAATTTGACTGGTCTGCACATCGTAATTTGCAGTCAAAATCAACTTTTTATCAGGGCCGTAAACCAAAACAGTTAAATCTTGATTAGGAAAGTTTTTGTGAAAACCTTGCACCAGAGATTTTGCTAAAGGTCGCACTTCATTCGGACGCACTTGTGGCGCAATCACAATACCTAATTTGTTGTTATCGCGTACATACGCATCTTGAACTAAGCCTCTGGATGTTTGCACTACCCAGTTACCAAAACTTTGTCCTGTTGGGGTATTACCTCGCTCTAACTCCGAATAGGTGACGCTTCTACCAATTGCTGGCGGTGCAGTTGCGCGATCGCTTTGTGTATATGTTCCACCGCCGCAAGCAGTAGTTATCATCAACACTGCAATTAAGACAAAAGTCGTCAAAATTTTGCGACTCTGCTGGAGCAAAATCATATTTTTCCTCCTATCAAATACAGGTAACAACACATAATTTATGTGGCTGTCTTAATACTTAATTGCATCCAAAAATAATATTTATAAATGGGAAATTTGGGAATGAGTCATATTCATCAACCATACTTACTGTAAGGTTTTAACATTGACCAACCCTGACTCTATAATATTTTTAACTGCAAAAATTTTCTCTATCCTAATAGATATTTTCCAGAGATGTAGAGACATGATGCACACGCCTCTACAATAAATAACTATGCAATCAATCATTTACCTTGCAAAGTTACAACTGAGACTTAATCGAGCTTTTTCTTGACGTTATCTTTGACATCTTCAACCGCATGACGTACTTCGCTTTCGGCTTGCTTGGCTTTTCCTTCAGCTTTATCTTCTGGGTCGCCAGTCACTTGTCCTGCTGCTTCTTGGGCTTTACCTTCAATATTTTTAGCTGTAGCTTTTGCCCGTTCTTCTAAACTCATTTTACACTCCTATTGTTTATAGTAAATTAGTTTCAAAGCTATAAAGTAACTTTGAATTATTTGTGATTACTCTTACAAATTAGCTTAATAATTTTCTTAAAGACTTCTGCCACAAGATGTATTAGTTCCTATACAAAAAGTGATAAAAACTCAAGGCAGATGGAAATTCCAACAAAGAAAATATACAATATCATCAATTACGCAACTGGCACATTGGTAGGGTGCGTCAGATGGCAAATATAAGTTTATTGGCAGGATTTATGCAGGCTGACGCACCCTACATATAGATATTTAGTATGACACTGGCGTAAGTCCTAAATATGAAAGGGAGAAAACGGTTGCCGTCCGCAACTGTTTTCTCCCCACGATAGATACGAAAAATGTTAAATATTGATCAGAGTTCTGGTGTTACCAATTTCATAACGCGCCAATATGCTTCTTAATTCTTCAGGAACGTCTTCATCTTCATTCTTGAGAATATAGCCGTATTTGATGGCAGTGAGAACATTAACCATGTAGATGAGATTGGTAAATTCGATAATCGGATCATCTTCACTACCGAAACTACCACCGCGTAATATCAGGGTTTACAGCCACGTTTGAGATAGTTCTGGAAGTAAATACTGGTGTTACCAGAAGCATCTTGTGGATTAGGCTGCATATCTGCTAATGAAGCCCCAAAAGTCGCACATTCAGATGTAAAACTCTCATCATTGAATAAAGACTTGGGATATTCTCCAGGATAATCTTGAGTTTCTCGCGGTGTAATGGAGTGCCGGAAAGAGACACGAATATCAGCCGTGTCTGACACAGCAAAATGAGATTTAGACTCAAAATAGCCAATACGTTGAGCTTCTGCTTTGGGATTATCGGTAAACTGGTCAGCCACATAGACATCGAATAATCGCACACCTTGGTCTTTCTTAACCTGTCCCTTGTCATTCGCAGGAATACCTTGATTCAGTGCCAGGAAATCTTGTCGAAAATCATGTTGTTCCTGGGAAAAAGCTCGTCCTTCTGGGGGAACCAGAAAGATAAAGCGTGGGGATTCAGGGTTATCAACCGTTTTCCCTTTAGCATTAATGCTGGCAAGGTGTTGGATAGACAATTCACGGGGATCAACCATCTTCAGATTGCTCTCGTTTTTGAGATAGTCTTGAGTTGCGTTGAAGAAACGGGAGAAAGCAGCAAAACCAGCTGGTTGATTCTCAATAAATTTCAGTTTGTTGGAGAGGGGATACTCGTAGTAGTTGATATTATTACCTTGACCGGCAATCGAATGCTGAACGATCAGATTTTCACTACTATGCTTACCATCAATAAAGAATTTAGCCGCAAAGCCAGGGGTGAAGCGATTCCAGCTAGTTGCAGGACTAACTGCTGAGGAAAATCGGACTAGCACACAATCAGACCCTTTTTTGAGTAGTCCAGTATAACGGTTCTGAAATTCTGGTTCGATGACTAAACGTGCTTGGGCAAATACACCATGTCTATGAGTCAAACGAAGATAATTCTCCGGCTTGATCTCTGGACTGTCACCGAAGCTTTTCCAGAACCTTGTGGACGTTCCTGCTAAAAAAGCTTTTACCTGATCTGTTTGGAAGGGAACGAGGTTATCAGCTGACTCCCTACTTGCATAGATGGCTGACCAAAGGGTATCCAACTTGTCACAGGCTTTTCCTTCCAGAAAAAGGGGAGATTGAGCAACCTCATCAATTTGCTGATTGACATCAGCCGAAGTAATAGCAAAAGCTGGTTGAGATATGGTTGTGAAAATGACACTAATTGTCACAATTGCAAATACTAGAGTTCTCTGCAAGAGCTTTGATAGGAAGTTACTCAGATTCATCGATTACCCGTTTTTTGTTGGTTGTAACAAAAATGCACAAGTGCATAAGTTTTCGGACTTACGCAACGCCTCTATTAATAGCGTCTGAACGTAAGTCCTAGCAATTTGTAGCTACTGAGCTTGGTTTAAATATTGATCAAAGTTCTGATGTTGCCAATATCGTAGCTCAAAGCAGCAAATTTTTCTTTGTAAGCTGCTAATGTGGTTCTTAATTCTTCAGGAATGTCGTCATCTTCATTCTTGAGAATATAGCCGTATTGAATGGCAGTGAGAACATTAACCATGTAGATGAGATTGGTGGATTCTAAAATATTAGGTGCGATCGCCGGATCATCTTCACTACCAAAACTACCACCACGTAAAGCCAATGAATTATAGAATATCTCCCCACCTTCATCAGCTTGCTGATCATTTACCCAAGAATGCCATAGAGTAATGTGGAAGATGACATAACGACAGAACTCTTTCAAGTTGGCGATGTCTGCATCACTGGGTTGATCAGCAGTAGTAATGGCGCGAGTTGCTTTCACTGTACCATTGACTGTTGGTCTGGGAATTTCCGGTTTATCAAGCTCGTTGTCATCGTACCAATCATAATCACCAGTGAGTTTTGGTAATGGTTGATAAGCTACACTATGCTCGATAATATCATCTGAGAAACGGTGAATTTCTGCCCATTCTTTAACAATTTCTTCCTGATATTTTTGGAAGAAATTATCAATATATTCTGTTAAAACTTGCCAGTAAAGATTAGCTATCTTAGCAAAGTTATGAGCTTCACAAAGTGGTTGACGAGGTTTCCAACCTTTCCAATCATAACTAGCCATTCTTTCCTTACATATTTGCACCACTGAACCAGGAGTTAAAGGCCCATTGGTGGTAACTAAACCCACAGTTGGCGATACCAATACTTCATCAGCACGTTGGTTGATATTCACCAAGCTTTTTAGATGAGGATATAACATCAACCGCACAGGATTTTTACGTAAGTTACGGAAAGCAGCAATGGTATATTGCTCCATCTGTAAATGAGCCTTAATATAATGCTCAATCATTTCTGCGGCAAAAAAGCTGTTAGTGCGGAAAATGCGTTTAGCTTGTAGCCATTTTTCCCCATCATTAGGTGTATAGGTGACAGGATCTTTGAGAGGAGAATGAGGTGCTATAGAATCAGGATAACGACTTTGTACTGTAATTGCAGTCACTACCAACTTGTTATCTTTTAATTCAAAAAATGCTTCCACATTATTGAGATCGTGGTCATCATCTTTTTCGTAATCATCCCAATTAAATGTAACTTTGAATTGATTGGGGTTGTTTTTATGACGCTGTAACAAACAGGGATTCATGCCATTGAGAACCCGATCAACAAAGTATTCATCACTTCTGCTATAACCGGGATTTTTCCGATCTAATTTAATCGTTAAATTCGGAGGATAAGCAGCTTGAATTTCTGGAAGAGTAGGCTGATCAGGATTGAGAGTATGAGTAATGACGTGCTTGGCTTTAATCGGAACTAAACTACTAGCAGCATCATAACCTTGGAGTGTACGACCGACTGAATAATCATCTGGAGTTCCTTCCAACTCACTAAAAAACAACCTTGCAAAGTGGCTGTCTGGTTTATAAATCCAGTAAGGAACGGTACAAGTGCCAAAGTCATATTCTTTTTGGCTGACATTATTATCACCTTTGATGGTGTAAGCAATGCGATAGGTAGAAACAGGCTGATTATCGTTATCAAAACTAATGCGATTATCTAACAATCTTAATTCTAAATCGGGTGTGTCGAGAAAACCTGCTTTTGCCGGATCATAATAGATGGTAAATCGACCATCATAATCCGTAATTCCTGTACCTAAGTAATCCCCAGGTGTACCGATATCTCTGTCCCACAATTCTAAGAGAATATTGTGTAGTGGCTTGTTGGTGTCACTAAAAACTAACTTACCTGTAGCTTTATGCAACTGTTCCAGAGGTTTATCAAATTTTTGTTCACGAACTTCGACAATGCTTTTTTTTGCTTTCTTTTCTGTTTTGCTTTTACCTAAATCGCTATCAGCTACTTTAATGCCAATAACTTGTTTAATTTCATCGAGAATTGTTTTGAGTTTGGACATAATCACTCCTTTTGAAATAGATTGAATAGTTTGCAAGTTGAAAAAAGCTGTTCTTTCTCAGGCATGAGGCACAACTGAACCTTACAAGGGAACACAAAAGCCATTTAAAATTTCAGGCGACCTTGTACCTAATTGGAAGGATGCTTTATAGGGAGGTTCGGGAGCGAATTTAGTCTGGACTTGAGAGACAAAAGTTGCCAAAGCTAATTTGATGATGAATAACCCAAAATATCGACCAATGCAAATTCTCTCCCCCCGACCAAAAGGAAAGAAGTAGTCGCTATCGAGAGGGTTAGCAGTACGGGTGGCTTCATCCCAACGTGCAGGATTATAAACCAAAGGATTAGGCCAATGAGTGGGATGACGATGTAGATACCAGTTACTAATCAATAATGGTGTATTTGGTGGTATCTGATATCCTGCAAAAGAAATTGTCTTTTCCCTATGGGTATTACGGCCAAAAAACGCTACAGGGGGTAGTATCCTTAAAGATTCAAGAACGCATTGTTCTAAAAGTAAACATTGTTGTAAATCTTCAAGTGTCAGAGTATCCATAGAAATACTACTGAGTTCATTTTCCAGACGCGATCGCCACTCAGGATTTTGATCGAGGAGATATAGCGTATTGGTCAGACCCCCAGGAGTGGAAAAATTGGCACTAAAATAGATTTCTGCAAACACATGACCCAATGCTTGTTCCGATAATTCTGACCCTCCTTCCCGAATCATCAGACACAGTAGATCCTGACCAGTGGGATTTTTCTTGGCTTCACTGACAATATTGGCAAACAACCTAAACCAACGTTGACTAGCCTGTTGATACTTGAGTTCTGTGGGTTCTTCGGGATAAGAACCGCGAGCTTGAAGACGTTTATCCGCTATCTCAGCCATCACCAAGTAATCCTCAAAGGCTTGATTTCCTAAGACTCGTCCCACAGTGGCGCGAGCAAACCCATCGAAGATAAACCTTTTCATCGCTGGGAAGAAAGGAAACGATCCTGACTTTGAGCGATCAACCAGTCTTTGAATATCTTCTGTGAACTGATGCTTGAGAATGGATACTTGTTCAGCTAACCACTGCTGAACATAAGTCATACTTAAAGGATGATTCCGCCGAATAAAGCTCCAGTCTTGATCTTGGTTAGGAAAGAGAAAAAGACTATCATCGGTCATCATCGGCCGCGCTGCTTGTCGGAGCTTATCCTTATAAAAGGATTCTTGTTTGGAAATCAGAACCTGTTCAATTAATTCCGGATCATTGAGAACTAAGGCAGGTTTTCCCAATAACCAAACTTGTGTTATCCCACCATAGGTTTCCCCATACTTGGCGCAGAGTTCCCAGGGTAGACTATTTTTAAAGTCGAGAGCATTGCCAAAGGGAAAGCGTGGAATCGGCCCTGGAATACCCTCAAAGGGTTCCATTTTCGACCCATGTATTAATTTGAAAAGTTGGTGCAGTATGTCTACCATGCTATCTCCTTGTTCACCTTAGTACCTACAGATTGATCAGGATGAATTTGCTGGTTTTAACTATTGACAAAATCCCTAATGTTACTGGTCATCAGCAACCACAAAACGGACAGGTAGATTACCCTAATAGTTAATTTTTACTTTGGCATCATCATATCCTGGGCTACTAATGATTTTGAGGATGTAGCTTTTGGCTAGTTAGTACCAGGGAAAACATTTTCACTGATAGCGGGAGACACTGCATAAATTACAAGTGATGTCATTATTTCAGATTGAGTTGGGAAATAATTTTTGCTAGATTTTTGGGTCGATAGTCTTGACAAGTTTTCAAACGTTCGATAGCAGTTTCATGAAGACCGTCAATTGCATCACCAACATCACGCAATTTAATTCCTGCCAGTTTAAAGAAGCCAGGATCGTTAGTAAACTTGCATCTATAGTCTATTTGGCAGTCTGTTAATAAGTTTTGATCAAAATCCAGTCCCAATCCCAAATCTTTTATTGACTCTACCATCCACATTAAGGCAGCATCTGATAAGGGACTGGTTTCTTTAGTGCCACCACCAACGCAACCATGATCACCCGGAAACCACTTTTCCATTACCCGTTGATTTTCTGCATCAGGGTGTTTGATCATGCGAGTTACATCAAATACCTCGCGGATTTCGTCGATAGCCATAGCGTGCAGCGCATTTTGGATATATTTGTTTAGTGTTGTGTCGTAGAATTTGTAACGACGGTGAAGCAAAGGTTTTAAGTTTCTGAATAGGGGTACAACGGGAATACCTAGCGCACCTACAGTATCAAAACAACCTAACAAAGTAATGGGGACGGGTTTTCCTTCGTTTTTTCCGTATGTTTTACGGTAGTTAACAGCTTCTTCACCACTCGGTTTGATATTTCTGTTACGATAAAGCTCGTAGGCTTGAGGTGCTTCAGTAATATATTTGCGTTGGAGAAGACCTGAGCAATAGATCATCCCTGCTAGACTCCTGACTGTGTATGCACCACGGCTAAAGCCAAATAAGTATATTTCATCACCATCTTCATAGTTGAGACAGAGAAATCTGTAGGCTTCTTGGATGTTCTGGTCTATACCTAGTCCCGTAGCACCGCCTAAAATCTTGTAATTTTCTGTACCAATGCCTTGGTCATAAAACAGGATTTGTGATATCCCATCATTGGCAGTTCGTTTGACTGATTGACTCAGTTTGACTACGTTACTAGGGCAAGGACTAGCTAATTTTTGCCAAGTTCCATCACAGCAAACCACTAGACGCTTCATAGTTTATTGTGGTTGATAATTTTAACTAAATAAAACAAAATAAATTCTGACATAGATAATACTGACAAAAAACCGTATTTTTTCTAAAATAAGTCTTAAATTACAGATTTTGGTCAATTTATGAACTTTGGTAACATAATGAGCTTTCTCAGTATCCATAGGACTTACGCAAGATTTGACCGAAAACCTGATTATTGCGTAGGGTGAATTCATTTAGGCGAAGCCTTTCGGCAGGTATTCCCCCTACTTTCATGATGTTGTGCGTAAGCCCTGATCCAGTTTGATTTGTGAACAGATACGTAGTTATACTAAGTTGAGTTAAAAAATAATATTTAGAAATCAAGAAAGACGTATAATCCTGCTTGTGTAGGGGTTTAGGACTGCTAAAGCCCTACTGTCTTTGACTGCAATTTGCTATTAGGTGAAAGTACGGCACCGAAGTCTGAAAAATGGTGCTGTAATTTCGGTTAACCCGCCCGATAAATACTCAAAAACCCAGTTCTATGTAGGAACTGGGTTAATGTGATTATTGCGAGGACTGAGATTAATCTTTAGCTTAATCTATAAAACCCATGAGGCTATCAGAATCATCAATAATATTTGAAGCTACCGGACGGTTCCCCATGATCGAGTAGTTGCTAGAAATTACTAACGAACTAGAAGCAATGGGACGAATTCCCGAAAGATTAATGCTGTCAACAACTTGTATTGTATTAGCCGCAATGGGACGAATTCCCATCACATTCATTGTCTCAACTACTTGCAAACTACTCGTACCAATGGGACGCAACCCAGCTACTGACATTGTTTCAGCTACGTGCAAGTCACTTCCGGCGATGGGACGGACTCCAGCAACAGCTAGTGTTCCCACTACCTCTTTTTTATCGGAATTTTCTCCCTGCACTGCTAAATTAGCACCTTCTGTGACTTGTTCTTGATTCAAGCTATGACCTTGATTGTTTTCAACTTCCACTGTTGTTTCTCCTTTAAGTTTGGCACGTCTTTGCCGAGGGCTGACCGTTTTGCCATTACTGCTGATGGTCATAACTAGACACCTCTGGTTTATTAACTGAACTTTACAATATTTAAGGAAAAATTAGTTAATTTCCTATACAAGAGAGTGTAACCTTAAATAACCTTGCATAGATATAAGTATCTTCAAAACTGATACATAAGTAAATTTAAACTGCGAATTTTTGTAAAGTTAGATAGCTAATTGATAAGAGGAACTGGGAAGTAGGGTAAGCAAATTATCATGCTTGTGAGGTGTGATTTATTACATGATATCTTGGAAAATAGGGGTTTAGCAATGCTAAACCCCTACTCATGACTATCTTTGAACTGTTAACCGTCAACTGTCAACAGTCAACAATGATGGGAGATTTATTTAATGTCGTAACCAAACAAATTCGGGTTAACTTCACCTAGTTGTAAATCAGCCAAACCATACTCAGACCATCTTCTCTCTACCATTGCGGCTATGTCGGAGTCAGACTCTAAAGGCGCGCCCCATTCGTGGTCTGTTTCTGGGGGAATTTTGGTGGTTGCATCAATACCCATGCGTCCACCTAAGCCGATTTTCTCGCTGGCAAAATCTAAAGTATCAAAGGGTGTATTTGGTAAAATGAATACGTCGCGTGTGGGGTCAACTTTGGAACTAATAGCCCAGACTACCTGACGGGGGTCACGGATATTAATGTCTTTATCGACAACAATCACAAATTTGGTGTAAGTGAATTGGGGTAATGCACTCCAAAATGCTAAAGCTGCTCGTCTGGCTTGTCCAGGATATGCTTTATCAATGGAAATAATTGCGGCTTTGTAACTCAAAGCTTCCATTGGTAGGAAGAAATCAACTATTTCTGAGACTTGTTGCCGTAGAATAGGAGTATAAATTCTATTGAGGGCGATCGCCATCATCGCTTCTTCTTTCGGTGGACGACCGCTAAATGTGGTTAAATAAATTGGGTCTTGGCGGTGGGTCATACACTGAAAGCGAATTAAAGGCGAATCTTCTACACCACCGTAGTAACCCATGTGGTCGCCAAAAGGCCCATCTGGTAAAACTTCCCCTGGTGTAATTGTCCCTTCTAAAACAAACTCTGCATCGGCGGGTACTTCTAAATCTACGGTTTTACACTTTGCTAACTGCACTCCCGAACCGCCATATAATCCAGCAAATAACCATTCAGATAAATCGACAGGGATAGGGGTAGCAGCAGCCATGATAATTAAAGGATCTACACCAAGTGCGATCGCTACTTCTAATTTTTTGCCATTTTCGGCAGCTTTGCGTAAATGTCTCGCCCCACCCCGCACCGATAACCAGTGAACTGTCATGGTATTTTTAGATTGCAGTTGCAAGCGATATACACCGACATTCGGCGTACCTGTCTCACAATCTTTAGTAATTACCAGTCCTAATGTGATAATCTTGCCAGCATCACCAGGGTAAGGACGAATCAAAGGTAATTGGTTTAAATCTAAATCATCGCCTTGAATTACCACTTGCTGACAAGCGGGAAAAAAGTCCCGTCCTGGTTTCGCCTTCAGTACATCAAACAGCACTTTCCCAAAATCTATAGCCTGAGAAATCTTTTTTGGCGGTTTTGGTTGTTGCAGCATACTCAGCTTTTTACCCAGAGTCTCTAACTCTTGGGGATGCTGCATATTCATAGCCCAGCATATCCGTTCCACGGTTCCCATCAAATTCACAGCTACCGGGAAGGATGAGCCTTTGACGTTTTCAAATAACAAGCCAGGGCCACCTTGTTGTAGCATCCGGTTGGAAATCTCAGCAATTTCTAAATCTGGGTCAACTAAGGCAGAAATTCGCCGCAATTGACCTTTTTCTTCTAAAATTTTAATGAATCCCCGCAAATCTCTGGCCATAGTTCTAGTCAAGCTAAATATTTAAGAAGTGTAAACAGACTTCTTATATTATTAGCGATCGCTTGCTGTCGTGGATTGAAAATAGGGAGTGGGGAGTGGGGAGTGGGGAGGCAGGGGAGGCAGGGGAGGCAGGGGAAGCAGGGGAGGCAGGGGAGGCAGGGGAAGCAGGGGGAGAAAAACTAATGACTAATGACTAATGACTAATAACCAATGACTAATGACTAATGACTAATGACTAATGACTAATGACTAATGACGTTAACTATAAATTAACCATGAGGCTGACTTTCCTTAACCCCTAACAGCATTAATTTCAGTTATCTTAATTATGGATAGGCATTATTTCCTATAAATAAGCACTACCCGCATCAAACATGGCTCAAAAATACCGTGCCATCCTGGCAGTCAGTCTGGTGACATAGACTCTGCCAGGTTTATTTTTTTAGATATCTGCAATTGCGATCGCCCTCCCATCGGGAAATTAATGATATCATGTCCGTTTGAATAGTTATCATATCTGTTGGGGTAGGGAACTCTTAACAGGGAACAGGGAACAAGAAAAGAGAAAAGGGAAAAGGGAAAAGATCAGCATCGAAAACTTATCATAAGTAATTAGCCGGACATAATATGACTCATCACTCTCTGGTGGTGGTCTAAGAATGCCAAAATTTTATGAAATTGGTGCAACATTTCTGCATGAATTTAAGTATTGGTACAATGCAGCATATTGCTTGATTATCAAATTTTTTTATTGAAAATTACAGCAGGGAACTCTTAACAGGGAACAGGAAGGATCAGGGAACCGGTTTGAAAGTCTCTGAGCATCAGGTTTTGTTCCTAAAATTTGTACCTCATTTACCCCAAAACTGCTGTAAGTTTAATCAGCCAGAAACAAGGCTAAAATAAAACTTTTTTTAAACACAGTTTAAATATCTCTTCACTTACCCTTAACCTGAATTAAAACTAAAAAATGTACTTTAATTACGGCTTTATTAAATGCAGCTAGTATTCCTTTAAATACGAGGCAATATGATTTCTTCACCCACCGTTTTTCAGCGTGTATTTAGCACAGCAGTTGTAGCATCTGCTGTGACACTTACTCCTATTTTTACAGCTACGGCTCAAGCGCAAACTCTCAACGGTGCTGGAGCAACTTTCCCGGCTCCACTATATGAAAGATATGCGCGTGAAGTGAGAAAGAAACATCCAGAGTTAAAAATTAACTACCAAGGGATTGGTAGCGGTGGTGGGATTCGTCAAACGATAGCTGGAACAGTTGACTTTGGCGGTAGCGATGCGGCAATGACAGATAGTGACATGGCTAAAGTTAAAAGAGGTGTGATTTTAGTTCCCACCGCCGGTGGTGCTGTTTCTGTTGTTTACAACGTTCCTGGTGTCAATAATCTCAGATTGTCTCGTACTACATTACCAGCTATTTTTTCTGGTCAAATCACCAATTGGAATGATGCAAAAATTAGAGCTGATAACCCTGGTGTGAACCTGCCAAATCAACCAATTCGATTTGTAGTTCGTGCTGATAGTAGTGGTACAACTTTCATTTTTACTAACCACTTGAGCAGCATTAATGGTTATTTTAAGGGCAGAATTGGTGCTAATACTGCTCCTAAATGGACTTTACCAAACGTCCTCAGAGGTAAAGGTAATCCTGGGGTAGCGGCTTTAGTAGCGCGCACTCCTGGCTCTATTGGATATGTAGAATATTCCTACGCTGTCAAAAATAACATCAGATCAGCGCAGATACAAAATAGAAGAGGGGAATTTGTGGCTCCTTCTTTACAAACAGCAAACGCCGCTTTAGCAGCTGTCAGCTTCCCTGATAACTTCCGTACTTTTGTCGGTGATCCAGCACAAGGTTATCCCATTGTTGGATTGACTTGGATGATGGTTTATAGACAGTATCCAACTGCTGCTAAAGCTGAAGCTGTCAGAAAATGGATTAACTGGGTATTAAGAGATGGTCAACAATTTAATGATGACCTTAACTATACCCGAATTCCTGCGGAAGTCGCAAACCGGGTACTACAAAAAGTAAATAGCAATGTTAAGCCTTAATTGGCAATCTAACTAATTGTTTATGAATTTTGGGTGGGCGATTTGTCCACCCTCATGAATATCAAATCATCTGATTATCTAGTTGAAAAAGACTTTATGGCGAATTTATCTCAACCATCTGATGAGCATTCATCAAGTCAAGCCAATTTAGGTAATGAAAATTTTAACTTAACAGCTAATGATGGGGTAAATTTTTGGCTAGAACAGGGATTTACAAGGCTAGTATATCTATTTTCTGCCATCACAGTGACAGTATTGTTTGTGATGAGTTGGATTATTTTTCAAGAAGCTAAACCAGCAATTGCACAATTTGGCATTGGGTTTATATGGGGTAAAGATTGGGATGTAGGTAATGAGATTTTTGGAGCTTTACCTTATATTTATGGTACTCTGGTCAGTAGTGCGATCGCCATTTTTTTAGCCTTTCCTGTAGGTCTAGCAGTTGCCTTAGTCACGAGCGAAAATTTCTTACTGCCATCTGTACAAACCACATTAGCATTTGTGGTGGAATTAATTGCAGCCATCCCCAGCGTCATTGTTGGTTTATGGGGAATTTTTATATTTATTCCGGTGATCGAACCCTTACAACAATGGTTAGCCAATAACCTGAAATGGATACCAATATTTAAATCAGATTTCCCTGTCGGCACAAATATGTTAACAGCAGGGATAATTTTAGCCATTATGATTTTACCAACAATGGCAGCAATTACCCGTGATGTTTTACTGGCTATTCCCCAACAATTACGTACTGCTTCTATGGCTTTGGGTGGTACTCGTTGGGAAACAATTTTTCGGGTGTTGTTACCTGCGGGGTTCTCTGGAATTGTCAGCGCAGCCATGCTGGCTTTAGGGCGTGCTTTGGGTGAAACTATGGCCGTGACTATGGTAATTGGTAACTCGGCTCAAATTAGCTTATCTTTGCTTGATCCAGCCTATACAATTCCTTCTGTATTAGCTAATGAATTTGCCGAAGCTACCCCAGGTTTACATATTGGGGCTTTAAGTTATTTGGGGTTAATTTTATTTGCTTTAACTCTTGTTGTAAATATTGGCGCACGGTTATTAGTGCAGTGGGTAGGGAGAAAAAATAAATAAATTTTTCATCCATCAACACATCTTGATATATCTTGAGTTAATTAACAAATTTTCCCGAAATGAGTAATTATCAACCGTCAGAAATAGATAAATTATTAGCAGCAGAATTATACAAACCGCTACCCAAAGACAGACTGTTATTCACTTATTTCATGAATGCAGTGGCGTTCACATTTTCGGTTTTAGCTTTAATTCCTCTCATATCTATCCTGTGGGAAATTATTGTGCGAGGTATTAGTGGACTCAGCACAGAAATGTTTGTCAAAACAGTGATTGACAACGGCTTTGCTAATGCCATTTTAGGAACAATCACAGTTGTCATCGTTGGCTGTGTATTCAGTCTTCCCATCGGTTTATTTACAGGGATATTTCTCGCGGAATTTGGGAAAACTAATGCTATAGCTCGTTTCGTTCGTTTTATTACCAGTATCATGACTGGTGTTCCTTCGATTGTGGTGGGAATATTTGCTTATGGTGTGATTGTTTTATGGACTAAAAAATTTAGTGCGATCGCCGGTGGTTTTGCTCTAGCTACAATCATGCTACCTATTATTGTACTAACTACAGAGGAAGCTTTAAAACTGATTCCCATAGACCAACGTCTCGCCTCTGCGGCTTTAGGCGGTACACGCTTACAAACTACTTTTCGTGTCATCGTTAAAGCTGCACTACCCGCCATCACTACAGGAGTCTTACTAGCTGTAGCGCGTGCGGCTGGAGAAACAGCACCTCTAATTTTCACAGCTTTATTTAGTTTAGATTGGTCGCCGGGATTATTTAGTCCTACCGCTTCCTTACCAGTATTAATTTTTAACCTCTACAACGACCCCGACCCAGAAAGAAACCGACTGGTTTGGACTACTTCCATAGTTTTACTTGGCTTAGTTTTGTGTGTGAGCGTGATTTCTCGCCTAGTTACCAGGAAGAAAAAAATTAACTAACAAGTTCACAATTTAGAACTCAGGAGTCAGCATTTAAAACCTTAATTATGAGTCAACTAAACCCTTCTATCAAAGTTAAAAACCTCAGCTTTTACTACAACACCTCTAAAGCAATTGAAGGGGTGTCTATGGACATTTACCAAAACCATGTTACTGCGATTATTGGCCCTAGTGGATGCGGTAAATCAACTTTTATTAAAACCCTCAATCGCATTAGTGAGTTAGAAGGGCCCGTAAAAGTAGAAGGAAGTGTAGAATTTTTTGGTCAAAATATTTACGACCCAAAAATTAATATTAATAGATTACGCCGCCAAATAGGGATGGTGTTTCAAAGACCAAATCCTTTTCCCATGAGCATCTATGAAAATGTTGCCTATGGTGTGAGAATAACAAGTAGACTTCCTCAAACAGAATTAGATGAAATTGTTGAATCTGCACTCAAAGGTGCTGCACTCTGGAACGAAGTGAAAGATAAGTTATATCAATCAGCTTTAGGACTTTCTGGAGGACAACAACAAAGACTTTGTATTGCTCGTGCTTTAGCTGTTAAACCAAAAGTTTTATTGATGGATGAACCTTGTTCAGCACTTGACCCCATCGCTACCATGAAAGTTGAAGAACTGATTCACAGTTTACGTTCTGAACTCACCATTGCCATTGTCACTCACAATATGCAACAAGCGACTCGCGTCTCTGATTTTACTGCTTTTTTTAGCACTGATGAAAGTCGTATTGGTCAGATGGTCGAGTTTGGGGCAACAACTCAAATTTTTAGTAATCCTCTCGATCCTCGTACCCGTGACTACGTTTCAGGACGTTTTGGTTAAATTTTAGTGAGGGAGTGATATAGTTTTAAGCTGTATCATTACCCTAAAAGTTACGTTTATATAAATTGATATATATTTAATAAAGTTTTTACGGTAAACAGTTTGTTGATAGTGGAGACTTTACTCCTCGATTGTGGCAGGAATAAAGCCCTGACTACGAAATCAAAATTCATAAGAATTTATGAATATTTTTTATTTTTTTTTGTATATAGTAATTAGTTTTTTTGTAAAATTAATCCTAAAAGTAGCTCAAACTGCTGATGTAAGCTGATACTTGATGCACCTGTCTGTCAAGTTTAGCGTTAATGTTAATCCTTCTCAGGTTTTATCAAGGATAAATGTTAAACCAATCAGTAAATTTACTGTTGTTTTTTCTCTATAGCCTATTAAATTAATAGATTTTCTGAGATTAGCCTACAGACATGACATAATTCAGATGATGATTGAAAACTAAGAAATTTATCAGTGATTGAAAACCATGAATATACAAGAATTACATAATGTTTTGTTTTGTTTACTTACCACATAATTAAATGAGGTTAGAAATATTTTATCCCAGCCAATAATCTTGTTATTGATTTGCTTCTGCTCAATGCTGTGATTTAGCTATACATGAACCTTATTTTTCTGTTTAGAGAATCATAGCGAGTCCATATTGGCTTTGCAAATAGTGAAACAACAGCACTGATTTTTCCTGATTTGTTGAGTCAATATTTATTGCACAAGTTGTACCAGGATGAATAAAGTAATTCCAGCCATCAGAGTCAAAAATCTTAGCTTTTATTGTGACAATCAAAAAATACTGGAAGGTGTGTCTATAGATTTTCATGAAAGTAAAGTTACGGCAATTATTGGCCCTAGCGGTTGTGGAAAGTCTACCTTCGTTAAATGTCTCAATCGCATGAAAGAATTAGAAACAGAGGTACAGGTTGAAGGTAGGGTAGAATTTTTTAACCAAAATATTTATGAGCGTCGAATTAATTTAAATCGGTTACGTCGCCAAGTGAGTATGGTGCTTCCCAAACCAAATCTTTTTCCCATGAGTGTTTATGATAATATTGCCTATGGGGTAAAATTGGTAGGATGGCGACCTAAATTTGAAATTGATGAAATTGTCGAAAATGCCCTGAAAGATGCTGATTTATGGGATGAAGTGAAAAATAAATTGCATCGATCAGCTTTAGAACTTTCTGGTGGGCAACAACAAAGACTTTGTATTGCTCGTGCTTTAGCTGTTAAGCCAAAAGTGATTATTATGGATGAGCCTTGTTTTGGTCTTGATCCTGTTGCTAGCATGAAAGTAGAGAATTTAATTCAGAGTTTACGTTTGCGCTCTGAATTAACAATGATCATAGTTAGTCACAATTTACCGCAAGTCAGCCGGATATCGGATTTTACAGCCTACTTTAACCTCAATGAACATCGGATTGGGCAATTGGTTGAATTTGGTACTACCAATAAAATTTTTAGCAGTCCTTTTGATGCTCGTACTCGTGAATACGTTTTAACTCGAATTGGGTCATATTAAATGTGTACTTTATTTACTTGCAAAGTGCTGTATTTGCAAACAAAGTCAATCACTTCTCTGAGTCCTGATTGAGTTTTTAAATTAGTAAAAACAAAGGGTTTATCACCGCGCATTTTTTTAGCGTCCCGTTCCATAACGCTTAAATCTGCACCTACATAGGGAGCTAAATCTGTTTTATTAATTACCAATAAATCAGATTTAGTAATACCGGGGCCGCCTTTGCGGGGAATTTTATCACCAGCAGCGACATCAATTACATAAATTGTTAAGTCTACTAATTCAGGGCTAAAGGTAGCGGCTAAATTATCGCCACCGCTTTCTAAAAACACTAAATCTAAGTTAGTAAAATGCTGTTCTAGTTGTTCAATTGCTGCCAAATTCATGGAAGCATCTTCACGAATTGCAGTGTGGGGACAACCGCCAGTTTCTACGCCGAGAATGCGATCGCTCGCTAAGGCTTGAGAACGCACTAAAAACTGCGCGTCTTCTTGAGTATATATGTCATTTGTCACCACCGCAAGTTGATAGCGATCGCGCAAAGCTTTACACATCGCATCAACTAAAGCTGTCTTCCCCGAACCAACCGGCCCCGCTACACCTACACGAAAAGCATTCATAAGTCAACTAAAATCAATATAATTTTGAATTTTGAATTTTCAACTTCTAAACAACCTGGTATACTGGGTTTCATGCTGCATACTAGCCAAAGACAAACCCCAGCTACAACAGCCCAAGTCATCATCTGCTAAAGAGATAATTTCTACTGTGGCATGACTAATTAATGGTTGCAACTGTAGTAACATTTCTTGTCCGGCTGTTTGTCCTAGGGGGATGAGTTTAATCCCAGCAGTAATTAGATTAGTTCCCCAACTGTGCAGATATGCAAGCAAAGCGGCTTGATGATCAATTTGCCAATGTGCAGTCGCCAAGCCAAAAGCGATCGCATAATTGCTAGGATTACCTACAGCATTGACCAAGGGTAAAACTTGTGGTTGTATTTTAGCAAGTAACTGCATGAGCGATCGCCCCATTTGCAAGCTAGAATTACGTAACTCTTGAGTTTCCCTAGCAGCAGATAACCACATATTCCAATAACGCAAACCTTCTACATCACCCCTGACAGTCGCCTCACTAGCTCTAAGCATCACCGCCGCTTCTAAACGAATCGCCCCATAACGCAATTCCGACTCTAACCATGCTTGCAAGCTGACTTGATTAGTAATTATGCCATTTTCTACTAAAGTTTCTAAACCTTCCGAATAGCTATATGCTCCCACAGGTAAAGCCGAGCTAGCTAGTTGTAAGATATGCAAGAAATGGCTATCAGTGAGGGTGATGGTGTCCATAGGCGCCCAATTCTGGCTGAAAGGGTGAAATTTCCTCAGTAATTTCTAACCCCATTTGTTGTAACAGCTTGCATAATACTGGATCTGGCGAGAGACGTAAATAGTTGGTGGTAATTTCTACAGGTACATGACGATTGCCTAAATGGTATGCAGCCCGCATTAATAATAGTGGAGTGGAAGCCACAACGGTTAAAACTGGCTCTGGTTTAGCCGCAATTCTAATCAAACTGCTGTGAGATTCATCTTGGAGAATATCCCCATCTCTCAACACCGTTCCCCTAGGTAAACGCAAAAATACTACCTTACCATCTGCTGTGTCAAAGCGGTGACGGCTACGAGTACGTTCTTCGGCTGTTAACGCTAAGGTGAAAGCGACTACAGCATCAGGGTTTGGTGGTTTACGTTGGGTTAACGTCAGCATGATCAATCACAATTGCCTCTGGGAGAATTGTACAGTCTATGTAGGGTGCGTCAGTCAGAGAAACTCTTAAGCTTCCCAGAAATGATTCGTACTGACGCACCCTACTAACTTTTACTCAATCCCCAGTCAACAATTTTGAATTTTGTAGGCTTGCCTTCCCGTAGGGTATTTTGAATTTTGAATTGATTTCCAGCCCCCTCTACGTCCACTCCAGCCAACCTTGATAACCGGTGACAATCCGATTACCATCTTTGAGGATGTGAACTTCTATCTGGTCGCTAGCCCAAGTAATTTTATCAGCAAAAGCCGGATTGAAGACATGAACTCGTTGATTCCGAGAGGAAACCGGGGAATCTGGAGAATTTATTGCTAAAGACTGGACAAACGGCCCATCAATTAAAATATCTAGTTGTTCTAACAAGGCTTGAGAACCTGGAGGTGCAGATTCAGATTGCAGTTCTTTGAGGGTGAAACCACTAAAGGACATGACATTTAAACCAGCAGCTTTGAGTTTTCGCGCTAGTTCTGCTAATGCTGGTGCTTGCCAAAAGGGTTCACCACCGGAGAATGTTACGCCTTGATTTTGCGGTTTGCTTAAAATTTGCTCAACAAGACTATCAACGCTGACTAATTGGTTAATTTCAAATGTCCAAGAGTCAGGATTAAAGCAGCCAGCACATTCACGGGGACAACCTTGAACCCAGACGACAGCACGACAACCGGGGCCATTCACTTCTGATTCATCAATGTAACCCATAATGTTCAGGTAGCCAGAGGGAATTTCTGGGACTGAAAAAGATAGGTTGGTTGGCTTGGTTTGCATTGGTTTCTCCTTTGAATGGTGAATGATCACAAAGCTATCGGGGCGCAACGCACCGGAATGCTGGTTGCATCGTAAATAGCATCAGCTACAGTTTTGAGGACGTTAGCACTGATACATTTGAGTTTGCGAAATGCGGCGTTGGAAGATTCAACCGCATGATTTCCCCTAGCATCCAATTGGCGAACCAAAACACGAGGACGAGCCGGAACGTTGAGTTGAATCTCATCGGGATGAAGACGCTGGAGGAGTTGGATATAGTCTTCGATCATTTCCGTAGTCCAGGGTGATAACAACATGGTTTGGATAGCCAATTGTCCTGAATATTCCCCTCTAAATTGCTCGATACCAGCCAGGATATGCGGTAGATTGATTGTCTCTGTTGGCTGATTGATGCGCTGCAATTGATTTGACGAAATTGCATCTAATTTGACAGCAACAATATCCGCTAGTTGTAACGCACGGCGTACCATGCGATCGCCTAGTAATGTGCTGTTAGTCAATACTACCGTAGGTCTTTTGATTTCCTGCTTGGCGATCGCTAAAATTTCCGCTAAATTTAATGCTAAGGTTGGTTCACCACTGCCACTGAGAGTTATCACATCTATCTGTTCATCAGTGGATAGTGCTTGCAAATCACTGAGTATGTCAGATGTTGGTACAAAAATCTGACGCTGTGTGGTATAATCTTGTATTACCCCTAATTGACAATAAACACAATTAAAAGAACAGGTAGACACCGCACCAATCGGGTCTATACCGAGCGATCGCCCAAATCGCCAGGATTTCACAGGCCCGTAGACAAAGGAACTGCGGGGATTTTGTGTAGATTCTATGGCGTTCATTTTGTTTGACCGCTAGTGAGGCGATCGTTTAAATTTGACTACCAAAAATGTAGAACTAAAAGTTGAGGAACTTGTGAAGGACTGGGAAGTGTTAACTGTTGATGGTTAATTGTTGACTGTTGACTGGGTAACAGTTATTCTCCCTTGCTCCTCTGCTCCCTCCGCTCCCTGCTCAGGACTATTGATGTGTTTGACTGGAATAGAAATAATCAATTCTGTACCTTGACCGAGTAAAGACGAGCATTTTAATTGACCTTGGTGTTTTTCTACGATAATTTGATAACTAATAGATAATCCTAAACCAGTTCCTTTTCCTATAGGTTTGGTGGTGAAAAATGGATCAAAAACACGGCTGATGATTTCCTCGCTCATTCCTGGGCCGTTATCTGCAATGCGAATCACTACTTGCTGCTGATGGGTGATTTCTGTAGAAATATAAATTTGTGGTTTATGATGAAATTTAGGGTTGTTAATCACTACTTCTTCTAAAGCATCAATAGCATTAGCTATCAAATTCATAAATACTTGATTCAGTTGCCCCGCATAACATTCTACCAGGGGTAATTTACCGTACTCTTTAATTACTTGAATTTCTGAACAATCTGGTTTAGGTTTGAGGCGATTATGCAAAATCATCAAGGTACTTTCAATACCTTGATGAATATCTACCGCTTTGAATTCGGCTTCATCCAAGCGGGAGAAATTACGCAAAGATAAGACAATTTCTCGAATTCGTTCCGCACCTACATTCATCGAAGATAACAACTTGGGTAAATCTTCGATAATAAAATCCAGTTCCACTGACTCAAGTTCTGCTTTTAATGTTGGTGCTGGATGAGGATAATGTTGTTGATAGCATTGCAATAGGTGCAGCAGGTCTTGAGTATATTCAGTAGCATAACAGATATTGCCGTAGATAAAATTAACTGGGTTATTGATTTCGTGAGCAATACCCGCTACAAGTTGACCGAGGCTAGACATTTTTTCGCTCTGAATTAGTTTAATTTGGATTTTCTGCAACTGCTCTAAAGTTTGTTTTAATTTTTCCTTTTCTTGATGTAAAGCTAAAGTGCGTTGCTGTACCCGAAATTCTAATTCTTGATTTGTCTGTGCTAATTGTTTGAGCGCAGCTTGTAAAGATATTTCTGCTTGTTTGCGTTGACTAATATCTAGTAAGAAGCCAAATAATTGTGTCACATTTTCAGGCGATCGCGCCACCGTAACAATATCTTTTACCCATACCCACCGCCCATCAGCAGTTAAAAACCGATACTCAACTATATAATCATCCTGATTTAATAGTACATCCTGGTGATGAGAAACAACTTCTGGCAAATCTTCAGGATGAATGTGTGAATACCAAAAGTTTGGCTTATACCACTGTACTAACTCATAACCAAATAATTCTATAGCTTGCGGCCCTACATAAGTAAACTTACGATTTATATCTACTGCTTCCCAAGGAACTAATTTCACACCTTCTACTAATCGCTTCAGTCTTTGTCTAGTTTGTTCTAAATCTATTTCTGTCAGCTTCCGCACAGTAATATCACTAGACATAACAGCATATTTATTTGTTATCCCTTCTGCATCTTGTATGGGTTCTCCATCTACTAATAACCACCGCTCTTTTTGCTCCGGCGATAAATAAGAAATCTCAAATTTAAAGCTTTCTCCTTTTATCATTTGTTCCCGAATATAAGCTTGTTGAAAATTCTCTGGTGAGTTAGCAGCTAAGACAGTAAAAAATTTCTTTCCTATAAGCAAATCAATCGCTAAACCAGTGTATTCAATAAATGCTTGATTCACCCATTCAATTCGCCCGGTTCTATCCGTCAATGCCATCAATAAATCTGAGCGTTCTGACAAAGCAGTAAACATAGTTAATGGTAACTTGAGTGAGTCATCTAACATACCCATCACTCCGGCTCAGAGTATTATAGAGCATCACGTCTTCCTGCTATGTATGCTAAAAGTAACTTGCTGATATCATCCCGCACCTGTCGGAATACTTGCAGCTTTTCGGTTTCCGTTCCCGTTGCGTCTGCTGGATCAGGAAAGGCAAAATGATGACGTTTGACTGCTGAAGGTAAAGAAGGACAACTTTGATCAGCGTGATCGCACACTGTAATCACAGTATCAATTTTTTGGTCTAAAAATTGGTTGATATGTTTACAATAGTTTTGAGAAATATCTATACCAATTTCTTGCATTACTTTCACAGCTAAAGGGTGAACTTTTTCGGCTGGATTCATCCCTGCACTATGTACTGTTAATAAATCATCTGCTAATTCATTTAAAATTCCTTCTGCTATTTGACTCCGGCAAGAATTACCTGTGCAGAGTATAAGTAACAATGGTTTTTGCATATTTGAATTTCATAAATTTTATCATGCTCGATAAATTTTAAGTCAAATCAAAAATCATAGTCTTCCGGGAAAGCACATAAATCTCAGTAAATATGGGGAATAAATAGGGAATTAATAATGTTATCTTAACCTTGATTTAACAGAAAGATTACTATTACGAAATTCAATTATGTTATGTGAAATAACTTAATTAAAGATAAAATGACGATGAAATAGATCCCCGACTTCTCAAAGAAGTCGGGGATCTGAGTTCCGCAAAATATGCCGTGTCTATCTTTTAATACTACGAGGATCGAGAGCATCTCTTAACCCATCACCGAGTAAGTTAAAAGCTAAGACTGTGAGAATAATTAGCACGGCTGGCGGCCAAATTAACCAAGGTTGTAGAACTAAAATAGAAGCATTACTGGCTAGAGACAGCATATTACCCCAAGATGGGTCAGGTTGTTGAATACCCAAACCAATGAGACTTAAGACGGCTTCCGCACCGATAAAACTGGGAACGGCTAAGGTAGCAGAGATAATTACATAAGTAGCAGTTTGCGGTAAAACGTGGCGCACAATGATATAAATTGGTTTTCCGCCCATTGCTCTGGCTGCTTGGACAAATTCCCGCTCTTTAATTGATAGTACCTGTCCGCGAATTACTCTAGCTAATCCTGCCCAACTTATTACCGAAGTAATTAATACAACAAGTAAGAAGCGTTGACTGCTGGATAATCCGGCTGGTAAAACCGCGCTTAGGGTAACTAACAGATAAATGCTGGGGAAAGTCATTAGCACTTCTGACACGCGCATGATGACGCTATCTGCCCAACCACCAAAGTAACCAGAAATACCACCTATGAGCAAGCCCAGGGGAAAGGTAAACAAAACTCCCACAATACCGATAAACAGACTAATGCGCCCCCCATACAGCAAGCGACTAAATTGATCCCGTCCTTGTTCGTCAGTTCCTAGGATATTTAATTTAGCGTTACCCTCTGCGCCAAACAAATGCAAGTTTAAGGGAATACCTGGGATAATAGTGACTTCCTGCCATTTAGGAGGTAGTGGTAAACTGAGTTGAAACAGTCGGTATTCTGGCCCTGAGACAAACAACCGCACTGGCGATGGCTGGGTGAAGTCTACAATTAGTTTGCGATCGCCTGTCTGTAAGTCGGTGTCTCCCTGAGTTGTAGGATAAATATGAGGGCCGATAAACTTACCCGATTGTGGTGCAACCCAATAAATTTTAGTTGGTGGTAATAGTGAACCATTAGGCTGTGACGCATAAGGGTTATAAGGGGCGACGAAATCAGCAGCAATTACCGCTATATAGAAAACTAATAGCAAAATTGCCCCAAATCGCGCCAATGGATTTTTTTGAAGTCTTTGCCACCAATTCATAATTATTAGTCATTAGTCATTAGTTATTAGTCATTAGTCATTGGGGAAGGTTGACGGTTGACTGGGTTGAAGAATAAATTCTCCCTTGTCTCCCTTGTCTCCCTGCTCCCCCACTGCCTTGATTACGCTTGTAATTCCTTAACTAAGTATTTTTGTTCTTCTAGGTTTTTCTCATGTTCAACCACAAATACATTTGAGTAGAGATTGGCAATAATTTGTTGTCCTTGCTGTGTCAGAGATAAATATCTCAGCCCAGCTTGAATATAGGGATAAACGCAATTCCAATAAAATTTGGCGTAATTTTTCCGTAAATCCGCAGGCGTTTTATAGCCTAAATCTTTGCTAACTCCGGTTTCCTCAAACTCATAGAATAAAGAAGTGATTTTCTTTAAGTAACGTGGATCGCTTAATTGTCCAATTAAATCAGCAGCACGTACCAATCCGGCAAAGCTAGTTGTATCTTGATGATCTTCCGCACTAGGTACTGGAAACCTTGTTAACTCAATATTCCTTTTAATTACCTCCACATCAATCAGCTTATGTCCGCCAAAACGCTCATCAATAAACAGTTTGGCTCTGTCTACATGATAAGGTGTCAGACTAGCATCAGAAGCCCCAGGCGGCAGAGTAATCATTTCACCATTTTTACCTGTGGCATACAAGTTTTCATGTTCTTGGTCTTGTCGGCAAACTCCTTTAACATAACCAATATCGTGACATAATAAGGAAATAATAAAATGTAACCAGTCTTCACTGGAAACACCACCTTCACGGATATGTTTACCGCGTAGAATTTCCTGACCGACAAGGGTAACTAATATGGAGTGTTCGACATTGTGATAGAGTGCATCACTGTTGGCTATGTTTTCCAACGCCATATTACCAGCCCAAGCGATGATGTCTTGATAATCATTTTTTAGACAGCCATAAGTACGGCTGTAGCCCTCTCTCAGTTGTTTGACAAACGCATCAATTAAAATCTCAGTGGCGTTGAACATAGTTGCGGCTCAGGTGGGATAGAAATTATTGATAGGGTATTAACAACAATCTACATTTACAATTTCTCTCAATGGAGTTTAACAAAATGCAGATTGATCTTTTTTAACTCACGGATGACGGTACGTGCTAGTTATGTTTATACTGCGATCGCCTCTGGTGCTGCACCCCCCCAATCACAGTCAGTTAATGCGTGAGGTGTTGGCGACAGTAAGATTTTGCCGACATCAAACCCAGTAAGCAGTTGCAATAAAATCAGACACATCAACCAAAAACAGTTAAAATTTCCATATATCTCCACACTCTCCATCTTCCACTTTTTTTCACTGGATGGCGGTGATCTAAATACCATGAATGTGTGATTGAGCGATGATGATACAAAATCACGATTTTCCTGTGCTTCACCGTTACAAGATGGGGATTCATTTACCCACTTTAATAAAGATTTATATTTACTTCAATTGAATTAATCATTATTTATGCTCATCAATTACCCAATTAAGTATACTTCAATTTAAGATGATACAATTCTATGGTGTTACATAAGTTAAATCCAGCCTTTAATGCTACTAAAAGTTTAATAGCAAATGTAAATTCTAGTTTTTTCAGTTAATAGTCGGGTAATTATGCTATAATTTAGCTGAATAATTTTGCGGGCGTAATTCAGTGGTAGAATGTCACCTTCCCAAGGTGAACGTCGTGGGTTCGAGTCCCATCGCCCGCTTTTTGATGTCGATTGCCAAATTATTTGTCCGCATTGACAAATTTACGTTTGACCCTCACATTATAGCGGGACAAGCTTGTATTCGTGGTATGCGTGTCCCAGTTGCTTTAATTTTAAATTTGGTCGCGAATGGTAAAACTGTAGGGGAAATTATCCAAGACTATCCTTATTTGGAACCAGAGGATATTTAGCAATCATTAATGTATGCAGCATGATTAGCTAAAGAGCAGGTTTACCCAATAGATAGATATCATCAATTATTAACACGGTTCCCCGTGAACCAGCCCCCACTACAAACAAGCAAAAGCTAATATTATATTTTCTTAATTGAATCGTCTTGATTAATGAAAGGTAGGTTTAACACAGGTTTTAAACCTACCCTTTATAATTAAGTATGATGGCAGCTACAGAGTGGTTGACAAAAGTTTCTACCTGAGCTTGGATGTTGGCAATCAATCAAAACCACATCATGGTAGATATAGAGCTAATATTGCTTGATTGTTAACGGCACAAGCTTAACTAAATACTGTGTAATGGTTGCAAGCGATCGCTCTTACACCAGCCAACCCAGTATTAAGTAATACTTGTAGATATTCGATTCATACCGCTAATCAGATAAGGTGAAATCATAATTAATTTAATCATAACTCAGAGGTGAATATTAAAATGCCTAAATGGAAAGTAGTCACAGAATTTGCTTTTAATGCTGCTCACTACATCAAAGATTATAATGGCCCCTGTGGTCGGATGCACGGGCATAATTATCAAGTCCGCATTGAAGCTACATCTACACAACTCCACGCTTCCCAATACTGCCCACATCCGGTGATGGTAGCTGATTTTAGAACGCTACGTTGGGCTAAACAAGATATCACAAAAGGAGGGCTTGATCATGGTGTGCTTAACGAAGTCATGCCTCCTGAATATGAAACAACGGCAGAGATGATCGCCAAGTATATCTATGATGAAACTAAAAAGCGACTACCCCCAGATGTACAGTTAAAAGTTCATGTTTCTGAAACACCTAATAGCTGGGTAGAATACGAAGATTGATGTAGTGCAAATCATTTTGGCTGATTGTGCATCAGGAATTTCCACATAATAAAATTTTCCAGATGCAGGGCGCGTCAGTAATTTCCCGACATGAAAAAAGATTATTCCTACTGACGCAACCTACTAAATTTTAATCACAATTCATTGGTTATATGATGCTAGTATTTCTATATGGCAAATTTACTTTCTAATTCCTCAGACAGAATTAAACAAATAGTTTTTCTGTCACCTGTTATCTATGTCCATGAATACTAATTGCACACATTTTTTTGTTTTCATGGCTCAAAGCCTATCCATCCTGAAGAATGTACTTTCAGATTTGATTATTCAACCATGAATCTCGGATTTTTGTGAAGTTGTGTAAACTATGTAGTGTAGTAGCCTTATGCTTAAACTTAATCAAGTTTTAAAACTCTATATTAAGTTTTTAATAATAGTTGTCTCAACTTGTAGGTAAATGGCGTGGTTTGCGGTTGTAATTGTGTAATCTGAAAACAGCTAGACTAATGATTAAATTGAGGTCTGATGACTCCTAAAATTCTGCGTCAGCTCTGGGCTATAGTGGAAAACTCCCAAAGCAAGATCCTCTTGCAGATGGATGATGCTAGCTTGGTGCAATGGTTGGCAAACCAAATTACAACACAAGCTTTGTTAGATGCCCACGAAACTGATTTTTTAGTGGACTACATTCAATCTCGGCTATCTCTCATCCGTGATATTGCTTATGAAAGACAGTGTTAATAATAACAGAACTATGATAAATAGTCCATAGTTAATCGTGATCACGATTAACTATGAACGACTGACTGATTAATGCTGTGGCGGCAAATAACCTTCCACTAAACAATCACAACCAACTACGCGCCAACGGACACGTTCTAAAAGCAGTGCCTCAGTCATAGTAGTCAAACCTAAGTCACCTACAGGTGTGGGTGCATGATTACCGCCAATAATTTTGGGAGCAATAAAAGCTAAGATTTTTTGTACTGCCCCTTGAGCGATCGCACTAGCGGATAATTTACCACCACATTCCCATAGCACACTACAAAAACCTCGCTCATATAAATAATTCATTGCGGCTTGTGGTGTGAGCGATGGTAACTCTAACACCTCCACGCCATAATTGAGCAACAGTTTTTGGAAATCGGGATTAGCACCTACTTCTGTTAATACCAAAGTCGGAGCCTCCGCAGTTTGCCACAAACGGGCATCTGCTGGCAAATTCAGTTGCCGACTCATCACCACCCGTAAAGGATTGTGCGCCCCCTGCTGATGGCTAGTTAAATAAGGATTATCTTGACGGACGGTATTACCACCCACAATCACCGCATCACAAGCAGCTCGCAGTTGGTGAACTTCGCTCCTAGCCGCCTGATTTGTTACCCATGCACTGTGACCGGAAGTAGTGGCAATCTTACCATCTAAAGTCATGGCATATTTTAAAATCCCTAAAGGTTGTTTGTGAAGAATCCGGTAAACAAAAGCCTCATTGAGTTGCTGACAGGCTACCGTTTCTACCCCCACCAACACCTCGATTCCTGCCGCCCGTAACCGCGCAATACCACCACCAGCAACCAAAGGGTTAGGATCAACCATCCCCACCACTACCTTAGCTACACCAGCCTGAATTAAACCCTCCGAACAAGGGGGAGTACGTCCGTAGTGATTGCAAGGCTCAAGATTCACATATACAGTAGCACCACGAGCCAATTCTCCAGCTGCTCTGAGGGCAAAAACTTCGGCATGAGGTTCACCTGCACAGGGATGAAAACCTTCCCCGACAATCTTCCCATCTTTAACAACCACTGCCCCCACTAACGGATTCGGTGAAGTGCGTCCCAAAGCACGACGGGCAAGTTCCAAACACCGTTGCATCATAGCACGGTCAAAGTCGCTTCCTACCTGTTGCTGTGTTGATGAATCGGAATCGACAGGCGATCGCACTAAAACTTCTTGTTCCTGATTATTTTGAGGTTGGTATGCACCTGCTTGAGCAACCACTGGCAAGTTATCCATAATTTTGGGCATTACTGTAAATATTCTGCACCCTAAATGCTCTTATGGCGATACTGACACAGTAATATCCCCAGGCTAAGATTGGGGATAGGTTCGGGCAGGAAGCAGAGGAAGCGGAGGAAGCAGGGCAGCAGGGAGAGAACAGCTAATGACTAATAACTAATAACTAAGGGAACACCAAAAAATAAATTATCCAAATCGACTGTTAGTAGGGTGCGTCAGGATGAATATTTGCTTGGTATAGCTAGGGTTTCTCGTACTGACGCACCCTACATTTTAGATATTTTTTGATCTGGCAGTCCCTAATAACTAATGACTAATGACTAATGACTAATAACTAATAACTAATGACTATTAACCATTTTCAGCCGTTGCCACCAACGATTCAGGGGATAATACAGCACAGGAGCCCACAAACTACTGAGAATAGCAGAAGCCAAGGTGACACGCTGATAATATGCCCAGATGTATTCTGTGGAGCGATCGCCTGCTATAGTTAACAGCAACCCAAAAACAGCATCTGCCACAATTACCATCACAAACACAATCAAGGCAATCGAAATAAAATCTTCTTGGATAAATCGCTGCTTTTGAAGCATCCCAGTTATCAATCCCACCAGCCCCAAAGTGATGGCATGGGAAGGCTCTGGCGATGTCATAGCATCCTGAAGTAAACCTAAAATAATCCCTGCCAAGGTTCCCGCCCAAACTGAGCGGTTAATACTCCAAGCTACCACCCAGATTAACAACCAATTAGGCCCAATCCCTAATAATTCCATCCCTGGAAGTCGGGTTGGTAACAATAACAAACATAAAACTACAGATGCAAATGTTATTGCCCAATCTAGCAGATGCAACAAACCAGGAGGCCAATCCGCTAAAGACCTTTTTCGCTTTTTGGGTCTGCGTTTTGGCTGTTTTGACTTACCATTCAATGAAGGTAACTTCATCATTTTGGGAAACTTATTTAATTAGACTTGTGCGTTTTTTGGGTTGCTGACTGCTGGTTTTCCAAATCTAGGTTTTGCGGTTTGGGATATACAGCTACCCAATCTAGGGTTCTGATGGGTGGAAACAGTTCAACCCTAGCGATAGAAGCAGGTAGTTTTTTCAAATCTAAAGACTTGATGCGCCCAATTGGTACCCCAGCCGGGAATCTCTGACTATACGTAGATGTAGAAACTAAATCCCCCACTTTCACACTTGGGACTTTTTCATAAAACTCCAACACAGCTTCGGCGGAAGAGTCTCCCCGTAGCACCCCCTTAGTAGAAGTGCGACTAATTGTTACACCTACTTGACTTTTCAGGTCACTAATTAACAAAATACGGCTAGTGTTGGCAGTGACACTTTCTACTAGACCGACTAATCCACCCTCAGCCTTAACAATATAACCTGGTTGAATCCCAGATGTTGAGCCACGGTTGAGAGTAACTTGTTGCCACCAATGATCAGCACTGCGCCCTATAACTCTAGCAGGAATTGGTCTTGATGCCAGAGGTTCTTTTGCAACGTAACCTAATAAATCTTGCAGTTTTTTGTTTTGACTTTCCAATTCGGTAATGCGGGTTTGTAACTCCATAAATTGAGCATCCCGCAGCAGTTCTGCTTGACGTTCTTCTGGAGTCATGCCTGGAGACAACATCTGTAACGGACTGCTAATAACTTGATATGCTTCCATTAAAAACTCGCCCTGAGTTTGACGCAGTATCCAAGCTCCACCCAAAGCTAAAGCTAGTAAACTCACCTGTAAAGCTTTATGATCCCACCAACGACGTACTGTTACCATATCTGTTTCTATAAATTCAAAAGATACTGGATTCTATTTTGATAGAACCCAAATTACAGCTCAATAGAACCCAATATCCAAACTTTTTTGAGTTACATATTGCGAGAGCGTCCACTAAACACGCGTTCTAGCTGTTTGAAGTTTTCTAACACCCTACCTGTTCCCAAGACAACGCAACTCAGAGGATCGTGGGCAATATGGGTGACAATTCCTGTTTCATGGCTAATCAGGGTATCAAGGCCTTTAAGCAATGCTCCACCCCCTGCCAACATGATACCTCTGTCAATAATATCTGCTGCCAGTTCCGGCGGCGTGCGTTCTAGTGTCCGCTTCACCGCTTCGATAATCACAGATAGAGGTTCTAGCATACTTTCACGGATTTCTGCCCCTTTGATGGTGACAGTTCTGGGTAAACCAGATAGCAGGTGTAAACCTCGGACTTCCATGATTGCGTCATCATCATCATGGGTGGGGTAGGCAGAACCAATGCGAATTTTGATGTCTTCCGCAGTCCGTTCTCCAATCACCAAGTTATGCACTTTTTTGAGATACATGATGATCGACTCGGTTAATTCATCACCAGCAACGCGTACTGATTCGCTTAATACAGTCCCTTGGAGACTGAGAACGGCAACTTCTGTAGTACCACCACCAATATCAATAATCATGTTCCCAGTCGGTTCAGCCACTGGTAATCCCGCACCAATTGCGGCGGCTACTGGTTCATCAATTAAATATACTTCTCTTGCCCCTGCTTGAGCTGCTGCATCCATCACGGCTCGTCTTTCTACACCCGTGACACCACTGGGTATCCCAATGACAATCCGAGGTAATATCAACGACCGTCCCTCATGGACTCGCTGAATAAAACTTTTCAGCATCAACTCAGCCGTATCAAAGTCAGCAATCACCCCATCTCGCAAAGGTCGCATTGCAATCACATTTCCAGGTGTACGACCCAGCATTTTTTTAGCTTCTTCACCTACTGCTATGGCTACCTTTTCATTTTGATCAATTGCCACTACAGAAGGTTCTTGGAGTACAATACCTTTACCAGATACATAAACGAGAGTATTGGCAGTACCGAGGTCGATACCCATATCCCACGATGAGCGAAAGTTCCTAAACAGACCCACGCGTGTCTACGCCCCCTAATTTGCGATAATTCTAGACTACAACTGTTAGAGCGAATCGAGCTGGATTCTATTATTTTTTTGGTGTCAGAGTCCAGTCCAATGCACTGTTTTATGAACAGTTGTGCTAACACCTACTTAATCGTAGGCGTTTATGTCTTTGATATTCTGGGACTAATTAGGTATATCCGTATATTTTTTCAGTTTCTCCCAAGAATTTTGCTGATTTTTATACCTAATTTTTTTGTGATTTTTTTAACGCTTTGCAAGAGAATGACAATTCGCTATGATCAAATTCAAGACAAACAGGTACGTGCGTACTAAAAGGTAAATCAATCAAATGAATATTAATATAGTCACCCTAGTTGGTCGGGTAGGTACTGACCCAGACCTGAAATATTTTGAGTCGGGCAGCGTCAAGTGTAGATTAACACTAGCAGTTGACCGTAGAAGCCGTAATAGTGATGAGCCTGACTGGTTCAATTTAGAACTATGGGGAAAAACAGCAGAGATAGCAGGTAATTACGTCCGAAAGGGTAAGCAAATTGCTGTCAAAGGTTCCTTAAAGTTCAATACTTGGAATGACGCTCAAACTGGAATGTTACGTTCTACACCAGTTATACAAGTAGACCAATTAGAGTTGTTAGGTTCCAAGCAAGATAGAGACGCAGGTGGAGACTACTCCCCAGAACATTTTTAACAAGAGTCATTAGTCAATAGTCCCAAGTATTGACTAATGACTAATGACTAATAACTAATAACTAATTTGCAACGTTACCGATGCTTCAACTTCTTGTTCACCAGCAATTACAGGTGTGGAAGCGTCGGCGTTAGCTAACTTAGCAGCCTCAGCGCGATATAACATTGGGGGTGGAGGCGCAGTTGCACCACCTACTTGAACACTTACTATTTCTTTAGCTTGAAAACCTAGACTGCTCAAAACAGCATTAGCTTGTTGTTGAGCGTCTTGGGTAGCTTCTTTTAAAGCTTGTTGTCTAGCAGATGCGATCGCTTCATCAGTAGCCACAAAACGAATACCATTAATTTGGGTTGCACCTGCTTTCACCGCATCATCTAACAATGTCCCAGCCTTGTCATTAGGAACTCGAAAACTCACAGTATTACTGGCAGCATAACCAGTAATGCGCTGCACATTATTGGTGTAACTATAAACTGGGTTGAGGCGAATGCCAGTAGTTTGTAATTTTTCCACATTCCGGTTTTTCAGTAAAGCCACCACCGCCGCAGACCTACGTGCTGCTTCTTGCTGTACCTCTTGAGCCGTTTTACCTTGAATTTCTACCCCCAGACTGACTTGTGCCAAAGTTGTGGGAATTGATTCTTCACCGCGGCCTGTCACAGTTAAAGTCCGCCAGACTTTTTCTTTTTCTTGCGCTATTCCAGGCTGCACAAAAGTCACAAAGATGAACAACGTTAGCGGTAAAGTTTGCCAAAATTTCCCAGCAAACAACCGAGAACGCAACAAAGCGACTCTAAGCATACAATTATTTTTACTCCTATCCAGAATCTTTACGGATACTTCCACCGTATTTATTAGTTTTCCATTAATTTTTAATAGTCAACATCCCCCATGAGATTTGTATAAAACTCATAGCATGACGCAATACGATTTTTCTGTTCCAACTTTGACACCGTTATAGTCAAAAACTGAAACGGTTACATTTTTAGCAACCAAAAAAAATCCTTAAAGCACTACTTGACAAAGGTGCGATGGGTAACGCTAACCTAACGCATCCTACATAGCTGATGCACTCACAACACAAAGCGGCTGAGGAATACCAGCAGCAAAGGTTCACTTGTGGCAATTTTCCTGATTGTCGTAGCAATTTTCGGTAAAGTGATCACAGGCTTCAGCGTCTTTGGTCAGTCCCAAATCAACCGCCTAGCGACTGGTGTGGGCATAATACTTAAGGGGGAAGTCGAATTGGTATTTTCTGGTGTCCCTGCTACCAGTGACGTACTCTCTAAACTAATAGGGGTGGCAATGATTGATCACGGTTATTCTCACAACCTGATTAGCCCTTCCCCGGCTAAGTTCCTCTTGTCTTGCAAAATCACACAACATGGCAAAAGATTCAAAGCAACTCATTCTAGAGGAGTAGGGAATAGGCAACCACAAGCATCTCATTGATTTTTAGTCCCCAGTCTCCTGCTTTCCCAGTTCCCTACTTCCCCAATCCGGCGGAAACTTCTGTACTCTATACTCCGTCCCCTGAAATTGTTTATTTTATTTGTTGTCCCATTGCTACTATCATTTGGAATGTTATTTGTTGCCAGTTTTGTCTCACTTCTCAGTCCTAATCTAGATGTTTATTCAGCAAGTAAAAGATAATAACTGCAAATCTTGTCATATCAGCTAACACAACTTGGAGTTTTAATCTAAAAAACCCAATTACTAACAATCAATTCAGTCAATCTTCATCTCTGGCCAACTCAGTGTTACATCTGATGCTTTGTAGGGTAAATTATAAGTCCTGATATTCAGGCAAAAGTTGCGGGAATACTGTGAGGATAAGCTATTAATTTGCTTTTTTTATACTAGCACCCCAGTCAGAGAAGGTATCAAGACTCAAAATTAGGTGGTGAAGGTGTGACAACTTACCAATATGTTGAGATATTGATGACTCTCATGAATGTGAATCAGGAGAAAGGATTGTGAAATTACACTGGCTACTATCTGGTACTGTTGGAACTGTCATGTTACTTTCGTCGCCAGCATTAGCGGCGCGGTTGGATTCTTGGCGGTTTGATGCCCAGCAGAACCGTTTGCAAATTAACACCACAGGCGCAGTTCAACCCAAAGCACAACTGATTTTCAACCCCACACGTTTAGTGATTGATTTGCCTGGGGTAGTATTTGGGCGACCACAGTCCACACAACCGATAGGTGGTGCCATTCGCGCTGTTCGGGTAGGGCAATTTGACCCACAAACCACACGAATCGTTGTAGAGTTGGCTCCTGGTTACAACCTCGACCCCCAACAGGTAAAATTCGTGGGTGTAACTGCTAATCGATGGACAGTCCAGTTACCCACTCCCACAAGGGAGCAAGCCGAGTCTACCTCTGAAAATGTTTACAATAGAGTCACTCTAGAATCTGAGACTAAACCAGAGTTTTCTAATAATGTTGTCAGTGCAGTCGGCGGGAAAACTCAAATCGACAATTTACAAGTAACTGGGGATGGTTTTTTTGTCCGTACCAGTGGCGGGAATCCTGATATTCAGATGATTCGCAGCCGCGATCGCGCTACAATTTTTATCGATATCCCTGATGCCAGGTTATCATCCCGTCTCACCCAGCGTAATATTACCGTCAACAAGCATGGTGTGAGCCGAGTAGAACTTATTCAACTCCAAACCCGCACCCCCTCTGTTCGCATGGCTTTGCGGGTAGACAAAAATAGTCCTGACTGGCGTGTTACCAAGAGTAGTGCTGGCGGGTTGGTAGTTCTCCCCAGTCGCGTGGTGAGATTGTCAGGAAATGATAATAATGATAATTCTGACAATTCCGACAATATTACTTTACCCAGCAGACCAGTTGCAAATAAAGCACCAGCTACGATTCAATCTATTGACTTAGTAGATAATCGATTACTGATTCGCGCTGATCAAGCGACATCTGCTACCAGTGGATGGGATAGAACAACCGGTCTTTTCCGCATCACTATTCCTAACGCGAAGTTAGCTTCTAACGTTAAAGGCCCGACTTTTAAAGCTAATAGTCCGATTCTGCGCGTCCGGTTACAAACCCAAAACCCCAATACTGTAGTTGTTTTAGTCCAACCAGCCGCAGGAGTGCAAATTGGCGCACTCAATCAAGTCGGTAGTCAATTTTTGGCTTTGGAATTACAAGGTTCGCGTCGGACGATCGCCACACCACCTTTACCTCCCATCCCCGAACAACTACCAGATGCGAGAAATCCTATACCTGTACCCCAACCAAATACCCGTCCACTTCCTAGAGGTAAAGTCATAGTGCTAATTGATCCTGGACATGGTGGTAAAGACCCAGGTGCAATTGGTATTGGTGGATTACGTGAAAAAGATGTCATCTTACCCATTGGCCAACGCATTGCTCAGATTTTGCAACAAAACGGCGTGCAGGTAGTGATGACCAGAGATTCTGACTACTTCGTTAGTCTACCAGGACGAGTCCAAATGGCCGAACGAGCTAATGCTGATGTGTTTGTCAGTATCCACGCCAATGCCATCGGCGGCGGACGAACAGAAGTTAATGGTTTGGAAACATATTATTACGACAGTGGTCTGGGTTTAGCGCGTGCAGTTCATCAGAGCATTCTCCAAAGTGTCAATGTCAGAGATCGGGGAGTACGACGAGCTAGATTTTATGTCCTCAGAAAAAGTTCTATGCCCTCTATTTTGGTGGAAACAGGTTTTGTGACTGGTCGAGAGGATGCCGCTAAGTTGAGAACTTCAGCTTATCAAAATCAAATGGCAGAGGCGATCGCTCGTGGTATTCTTAACTACTTAAAACGATAAGTGTAATTAAAACGGATAAGGATAGTAAAACCACTGAAAACATCCGAATTTACTGACAAATCACAGACAGGAAAAATTATGTAGAGAATACAATGGCAAAAATTAGAGAGCCTGCTATAATTTAACGCCATTAGTTAGATGCGTTTTATACCAGCACAAAATTTGTTTGCCACCTATAAAAGTGAGAACGATGACGGTGTGACGGTGTGAGGATTTGCAAATGTTTTGAGAGATTAATCATGCGAATCAGGAGCAAGAATTGTGAAATTACACTGGCTACTATCCGGTACAGTTGGAACTGTGATGTTACTATCGTCGCCAGCATTAGCGGCGCGGTTGGATTCTTGGCGGTTTGATGCCCAGCACAACCGGTTGCAAATTAACACCACAGGCGCAGTTCAACCCCAAGCACAACTGATTTTCAACCCCACACGTTTAGTGATTGATTTGCCTGGGGTAACATTTGGGCGACCACAGTCCACGCAACCGATAGGTGGTGCCATTCGCGCTGTCCGGGTAGGCCAGTTTGACCCACAAACCACACGAATCGTTGTGGAGTTGGCTCCTGGTTACACCCTCAACCCCCAAGAAGTAAAATTTGTTGGTGTGACTGCTAATCGATGGACGGTACAGTTACCCACACCCGTAGCTGAAAACGTCATAGATACCCCAGAAATTGCCCAGCAACTACCCTCTAACTCTCCTGAGAAAAATATTTACAGAAATATTTACTCTGTTACACCCCATCTTCCAGCAACAGAGGTCAACACCGTCGCCTCTGTCACTGAAATTGAAAACTTACAAGTGACAGCAGATGGTTTTTTCATCCGCACTCGTGGCGGTAATCCGCAAATTCAAGTCAATCGGACTGAGGATAAAAAGGCGATTACTATAGATGTTGCTGGCGCATCTTTATCACCTACTCTCAGTCAGCAGGATTTGACGATCAATCGTTATGGTGTGAGTCGGATTCAATTTACCCAGCTACAAAACAAACCCCAATCTGTACGCCTGACAATGCAGGTGGATCAAAACAGTCCAGATTGGCGGGTAAGCACCAGTAGTGTCGGTGGATTTGTGGTTCTGCCTCATAGAACTCAGGTCAGATTACCAAACGAGCATAGCCCAAACCTCATATTATCTACCACCAACTCACCCGCTACCATTCAAGCGGTAGAACTAGCTAATAACGGTACGCAATTGTTGATTCGCTCTGACCAACCTGTAACTACTCAAAGTGGTTGGGATAGAACCTCTGGATTGTTTCGCATCACAATTAACAATGCTAAGTTAGCTGCCAAAGTCAAAGGCCCAGAATTTACAGCCAATAGTCCCATTCTTCGGGTAAGACTGCAATCCCAAGCACCGAATACAGTGGTGCTGTTGGTACAACCAGCCGCAGGAGTACAAATTGGAGAACTCAATCAACTCAGCAATCAACTGTTAGCACTAGAGTTACAAGGCTCACGACAAGTTGTAGTTGTACCACCTTTATCATCAACTTCCCAAGCTCAATTACCACAGCCAAATATAGATAATCCTCCAACCATATCTCAGCCAGTACCCAGTCCCTCTGTTCCCAGAGGTAAAGTTGTGGTAGTGATTGACCCCGGTCATGGCGGTAAAGACTCAGGCGCGCCTGGTTTGGGTGGGTTATTAGAAAAAGATGTAGTGTTACCGATTGGCCGCAGAATTGCTGAGATTCTGGAGCAGAATGGAGTGCAAACTGTCTTAACACGGAATGCTGACTTCTTTGTAGAACTCCAGGGTAGAGTAGACATCGCTGAACGAGCTAATGCCACAGTATTTGTCAGCGTTCATGGTAATTCTGTAGAAAATCGCCCTAATGTCAATGGTTTAGAAGTCTATTATTACGAAAGTGGTTATGCTCTAGCTGAATCAGTCCGCAAGAGTATTCTGCAAAGTATAGGCACTATTAAAGACCGAGGTACACGCAAAGCTAGATTTTACGTCCTCAGAAAGAGTTCTATGCCATCGATTTTAGTAGAAACAGGCTATATGTCAGGTCGGGAAGATAATCCTAGATTGGGTTCACCGGAATATCAGAATCGAATGGCAGAGGCGATCGCTCGTGGTATTTTGCAATATTTAAAGAGAGGCTAAAAATCTCATTACCAAAAAATTGGGTTTGAGGATGTCAAAATGTAAGAACATAGTACAAATCATAAATTGGTGTGCATACAGAATTTAATAGTCATTTAGCAAAATGTCTGCTAAATTCTGTATTTTAAATCCCCAAATTTCCATCAGTATTTGCCTGTGTATTCATCTTCCGGCTTTGAAGGTAATCTTTACAATTTTTTAGACCAAGAGCCTCAACGCGCTCCTATTGGTGTTTTTGATAGTGGTGTGGGTGGGTTGACGGTATTGCGTCAACTCTATCGGCAATTACCTCACGAATCAATCATTTACTTTGGCGATACCGCTAGGCTACCCTACGGCATTCGTTCGCAAGCAGACATTTTACAGTTTGTCCGCGAAATTCTGGACTGGATGCAACAGCAACGCGTCAAAATGGTAATCATGGCTTGTAACACCAGTTCTGCTCTCGCACTAGAAATAGTCCGGGAAGAATACAAGATTCCGATTCTCGGAGTCATTCTTCCTGGTGCGAAAGCAGCCACACAACAAGGTAAGCGTATTGGTGTAATCGCCACTCCAGCCACAGCTAAAAGTAATGCCTATAAGCACGCTATCTTAGAAATTAACCCGGATGTGGAAGTGTGGCAAGTCGGCTGTCCTGAGTTTGTACCACTGATTGAGCAAAATCGGATTGACGATCCCTACACTACTGAGGTAGCTAGGTCTTATCTAGAACCTCTGCTGCAACAAGACATTGATACTTTGGTTTACGGCTGTACCCATTATCCCTTGCTCGCGCCTGTGGTGCGATCGCTTGTTCCTTCCCAAGTTAAAATTATTGATCCGGCTGTTCATGTCGTCACAGCCTGTAGCCAAGAATTAGACCTACTAGGTTTAAGCAACACTCACCCCCCCCTACCCACTCGCTTTGTCGTGAGTGGCTGTCCCCAACAGTTTGCTCAATCTGGAGTGCAGTGGCTAGGTTGTACCCCAATGGTTGAGTCGGTAAACTGGGCTAGTGTTCCAGTTTCCCAACTCTAGCAAGATTTTTTAGCTGAAAATTAGTTAATAGTTAATGGTCAACAGTCCAAAGTCCATCACGAATGATGGATAATAACGATTGTACAGACGCTATTACGCTCGTTCTTCCACTTCTGATCGCGTCTCTACTGACTATTAACTATTTCTGTCACTGTTGGCGTTAGGGGTAATTCCTCTGGTTCTTTTTCTAAAGGCACTGGAGAAACATTCTCATGAACAGGTTTTTTGCCGATGCGTTTGGCTAAACCCAATAATAGGTAGACAGTGAACAAATAACCCGCCGCTAAAATAAAAATCATCATAGGCATATTCCCGTAAGTCATTGTTCCACCAGCACCCTTTTAAATCCATAATCAAATTGCATAAAATTAGCAAAAAGTCAACCAACCAAATACCATCTTGGTGGCTATACTTTTCTACGCCAAACTCTGCCATAGAGATATAATTCTCTAATGACAAAGAATTTCCTATGGGATTATTTGCAGACCATACATCCGATGACAGGTATTAAATTGCTAAACAGCAACTCAATACCGCACTCCTCAGCAGCCTACCTAGTCTGCTTGATTTTTGTTGACATCTTGACACTAGGAGCCATACTCACGCTCAACGCAATATGAAGTTTAATGGCAAATTTTCTCAAGAAAATCGCCAAGCTCCTAACTAAGATTTTTTCGTCCTAGGGCAGATTCCAGAAAATACTTGCTGAAATTTGGCTTTGACGAATGATATTTATGGCTCACAACACCAAAATAGTCATGTCACTCAAAAAGAGAGCGACTACTGTTGTGGGGTGAATACCTGAAAATTTTTAAATTCCTAGGTTATAGCCTAACACAACCAAGCCAATTTTGAGGCAAAATTTCCAATTTTCTAGAGGGTGACACAAAAACAAAAAACTGAATTATTTCATAAAAATAATTAATATGTGATTTTTCAAAAAATAAAATAAATTTTTCTTATTAATTGAGTATAAAAAATAGTAAGTAACTTGACAAAATACTCGCTCATTCGACAATAGCCTTCGATATCAGAAAACTGCCGATCATATTTACGTTTGTTATTTTTGAAATTTAAAACATATTCATCATCAGACTGGCAGTGAATTAGCTGCAAAAGACGGACAAATACATATAAAATACTTATCTTTCGGGTGGAGTGTTCAAAAACCTGACACTCCTATACCCTGATACCCTTACACCCTCGTGCAAGAGTGAGCATTTTATGGCTTAAATTCGAGAGTATTCTGATGAGCAAAACTTTGCGCTGGCACGGCGTTATTTTAAAATGATTATTAGAATATGTAAATTTTCGTAACTAAAGTCAGAGTCCGCCCATCCATGACCCCAGCCACCTCCCTGTTTACCCCTGTGGAAGGAGACCTGCAAATACTAGCAGATAACCTCAAACAGCTAGTTGGAAATCGCCACCCCATTCTGTTTGCAGCCGCCGAACATTTATTCGGGGCTGGGGGAAAGCGTATCAGACCAGCAATCGTGCTGTTGATATCGCGGGCGACAATGTTAGATCAAGAGATTACACAACGTCACCGCCGCCTGGCAGAAATTACAGAAATGATTCACACTGCCAGTTTAGTACATGACGATGTAGTAGATGAATCAGAAGTCCGGCGAGGCGTGCCTACGGTGCATAGCTTGTTTGGCAATCGCATTGCCATCTTAGCCGGAGATTTTCTGTTTGCTCAATCTTCCTGGTACTTAGCGAACCTAGACAACTTGGAAGTAGTCAAACTACTTTCAGAAGTGATTATGGATCTGGCTACTGGAGAGATTCAGCAAGGAATGAATCGCTTTGACACTAGCATCTCACTGGATACCTATCTCCAGAAAAGCTATTACAAAACCGCCTCGCTGATTGCCAACAGCTCAAAAGCGGCGGGAATACTGAGTGAAGTTGCCTCAGAAGTTGCCGAACATTTGTATGCCTATGGTCGTCATTTGGGTATAGCCTTTCAGATTGTCGATGACATTTTGGATTTCACTAGCACCGCCGACACCTTGGGTAAACCAGTAGGATCGGATTTAAAAAGCGGTAATCTCACGGCACCTGTATTGTTTGCCCTAGGGGAAAAACCACACCTAGAGGTGCTGATAGAGCGAGAATTCGCTCAAGAAGGAGATATAGAACAAGCCTTGTCCTTGGTTGAAGATAGTCAAGGAATACAGCAAGCGCGGGATTTAGCAGCTCATCATACTAAGCTAGCAATTGACAATCTAGCTGTTCTCCCGCCCTCAGAATCTCACCAGGCGTTGATCAATATCGCTGAATATGCACTGAGCCGGTTATATTAGTTGACCCTCCCCTGGCTCAAGGCTAGGGGATGCTTCGCTCATCAACCCTACTGGCTTTGACAGGATTCCTTCAGACAAAGTAGAGGTTAATCAACGGTTGCATCTTCCGTAGCGTTCGGATCACAGTTCCAATTTCTCGTATGCCCTACGGCACTTCAGGCTAAATTCAAGATATTAGTAGCAGCATTGCCATCTCTGTCGAAGATCAACCCGTACTAATAAAAGTGGGTTCTCATTGACAGGGATTTTTTAACGTCAATAGTTCAATTATTTTTCGCCAGTGCAATCAAACTTGGAATTTAGTTCGGCGTGACTATTGCTATCGGCGGGAAAATATCATAACATAAACAACCCTCCTTATAGGAGAGGGCTTTCAACCCATTTGTGTGGTAATCTTAAAATTTGCGATTTGCAGTCAAAAATTTCGGAAATTTTGGAGACGGAAAATTTTGGATGTTGGAATGTATTGAAAAAATCCAACATCCAAAATTTTTTTAAGCAATATTAGGGGGTATGTTTTTACTGGGACGCTGCTGTTGCAACTGTTTTTGTATGAGTTTTTGGAACTCAGAACGCTGTACTTCATAGGAGTGAGTGGTCGTACCCGGCGTTTCCAAAAAAACGATACTATCTACGGGTTCTAATGCCACCAATTGGAACAAAATATGGGTCACAGGGACAATTTTGGGGGTGATGTGAGGGTCTAGCCCAGCAGGTGAGATTAGGGTGACATCTTGTATGGTAGGAAAAGCATAAACAATACGCTTTTCAATTCCGGGGTTGGCACGATGGCTCAATGTAGTTAACACCCAACTACCCTCCGAATTTTGGAGAATATAGTATTGGGAGTAGCGTAATCGTTGAGCGATCGCCACAAGCGTAGGAGCAATTGCTGCAATAAGATTTGGTGTTACACCATCTTTGGGTGCATTGTTAATCAGCAATTGAATTTGTGCTTCTAAATCCATCATGACTTGTTAACGTCTGTTGGGTAATGGCAACAACATTTATCGCAAATAATTAATCCCATTTAATTCGGGAATAATCAAATCCACCATATCCTTAACCAAGGATGGGTATGCGTTTAGCTTATACGCAAAACCACACAGCCAATACCCACAGTTGTCGCCGCTTCTATTTAACTTATCTATAGGGTCTTTTGAGTACCAAGACTATGAATTCAGCCGCAACAGCAACTATTCCAACCGCAAACTTTCTGGGAGAAAACTCTATCGGTGTCGAGGCAATCTTTCAACTTGCCTATAACGAATTTCAACAATTCACCAAGGCTTCAGATCAGAATTGCCGCGATGTAGCAGGACGCATCACCACCGAAGTATACCGGATTTGCCACGAAAGTAAACGTATTCAAGCTTCCGGGGCTGTGGAAAGTTCGGCGATGAACCTGGCTAAACACCGACTACAACAGTGTTTGAGATACTATCAGTTAGGTTCCAACCGAGGTCGGGTTGAATTACATAGTACACTAAGTGCAATTATTTATCGTTACATTAATCCTCCCCAACGCCAATTAAGTTATCAAGGGCGGCTGACTATCATTGAAGATTTCCTACAAAGTTTTTATTTAGAAGCCTTAAACGCCTTCCGTCGCGAAAACCAACTCGGCCCCACCTATCGTCCTCAAACTCTGCTGGAACTGGCGGAATATATGGCATTCACAGAACGTTACGCAAAACGCCGGATTCCCCTGCCAGGTCGTCAACAACAGTTGATTATTCTGCGCGCTCAAACCTTCTCTCAACAGCAACCCCCAGAAACTAGCGTAGACATTGAGCAAGCAGCAGAAGGTAGCAGCAATGAAGGCGATGGTTCTTGGGAAGAACCAGCAGTACAGCAGTTGCGTTCCGCAATGGCTACCCAACCCGAACCCGAACCAGAAGAAGACACTCTACGGTCTGTAGTGATTACAGAATTAATGAGCTACCTAGAACAACGGCAACAATCAGACTGTGCTGACTACTTTTCGTTGCGCCTCCAAGATATGTCAGCCCAGGAAATTGAAAATGCTCTAGGTTTAACACCACGTCAGCGAGACTATTTACAACAACGCTTTAAGTATCATTTGATTCGGTTTGCTTTACTACACCGTTGGGAATTAGTACATGAGTGGCTGGAAGCTTCGCTGCAAACAAATTTAGGCTTAACTCCTCAGCAATGGCAAGCCTACAACGCCCAATTAGATGAGAAACAAAGGGCTTTACTACAGTTGAAGCAGCAAGGACAACCCGACGACAAAATTGCTAAAACTTTAGGTCTATCAATGGCACAACTACAAAAACGTTGGTTTAAAATTTTAGAACAAGCTTGGGAAATACGTAATTCTTTAGTGTCCGGATCAAGTGCATCTACTCATGAATAGTAACTCAGAATGCTTACTGTGCTACCTACTCGGTTTATTTGCCAATCGTGTGAATAAACATGAGACTTATTTGGTAGATTATGAGGCAGTCTACGAGGGATAAATCCTTTTCAACCAAGCTCCACAGTAAAAGGTGGCAAGCCAAATGTTGAAAAGGCAACCCCAAACCTTTTTATAGGGAGAAATTCCTACTGTGCAAGAACGTTTTCAAACCGTGATCAAACAACGGTTAAAAATTCACATCGAAAATCACCCACCTTTGTTCCCTTGGGAAACACAAATAGTAGACTACCCAGATACTTTTGATGAGCCATCACTGGCTATTACCCCTAACTGGGGGTGGATGGCACAGCAATCAAAGCTGAATCTGCCTATTCCCCTACCAGAGAAAGTATTTCAAGAATTATTAGCCAGATGTCAACAAATAGTGGCATCTTCGCTACCAACAGGGGTAAAATTAGTCCAAGTGGTGGAAGGTTTGTTTCCCAACGAATCCCACACACTCAACGATATCGCTGGTCTGGTGTTACGCAGCAGCTATAGGTCTGTGTCTACTCTGGATACCATGCCCAATATTCAGAGTGATTATTCAGACTTAGGGTCGCGTCAACAAATGGCGTTGTCCTTAATGGCTGCTAAACAAATACTAGATAATCTCACCCTCACAGTCTCACCAATTAATCCAGTAGTAGAAAGAATTTGGCTGACCAGCGCAGGTGCTTTAACTTTGAGAGTGGAACACTACTCCCAAGGTGACATGACACAGTTGCGTGTTCATGGTGATTTACCTGCTCAAGGAATCTTGACACTGCGGGGTAATGATTCTATTGCAATGGCACAGTCATTAAATCCTGGTAGCTTGAGTGTAGAAATATCCTGCAAGCAACTACACCCAACTTATACTTTAGAAGTTGAGTGTCCAGACATCGATCCGCTACCCTTGTTGTTCGTGATTAATCCTCAAGTCTAGCTGAGATTACCATCGCTAGCACAAGATGATTGATCAACGCCAATAGATAAGAAAATTATCTTGGTTTTGCATCTGAAATTTTTCTCAACAAGCGGTCATTAGGGCTTCTACAATAATTACCCGCAACGAGAATGAAAATTAACAAGCAATCTATTACTCCCAAAGGCTGCTTTCGGGGAGTTCCTGTTTTCTCATAGGAACTTCCCGAAAGTTTGTCTGTATAAGCATCTACTCTATCGCTTTACTGTCATTGGAAATGTTTAATTTCACCAGGTTGAATCGATTTTGGCATCTACCTGTAAGTTTGAACTGGCGACGTTATTACCAGGGTTCGCCGTTGGAGGAAGTGGAAGACTCTATTTCCTTGCGGGTATTAGTGCTAGCGTTGGTAATCACAGGTATTTTGGCGATGGATGTCGCCGCCGATACTTCATTTAGTCTGTGGGCAGTACCACTGAGTTTTTTGGGGGCAGCTTGGAGTTATTACCGTCGTCGTCAACCTAATGTCACCGTCAAGTTTTGCATTGCCATTGGGATGTTAATGGCCTTGGGTGCTTTCTTTGGACGGTTATTTGGGGAATTAAATGATACGCGCTTGGCTTTGGCGGAGTTGTTAATTCAATTGCAAATCCTCCATAGTTTTGATGCGCCTCGACGCAGAAACTTGGGCTATTCCATAATTATTGGTTTAATTTTATTGGGTGTGGCGGCAACGCTGAGTCAAACGTTAGCATTCGCACCCATATTATTATTATTTTTAGCGATCGCTCTCCCGACTTTAGTTGTTAATTACCGTTCACAGTTAGGCTTAGAACAAGTAAAAGTCAAACGCCAAAAGTCAAGCAAATTTCAATTATCTTCACGTTTACCTGCTTATTTGTTACTGTTTACCGTAGTTTTGGGGTTGGGGTTGGTAGTATTTGCGTTTTTACCCCGTTTCCCTGGCTATCAACTGCGGACTTTTCCGGTAAGTTCTCCGATTGAGGTAAAAGGCGGTTTTACTGGTCGCACGATTATTAATCCTGGTTATGTCCGCCAAGGTAATGCTGACAATCAAGGTAATGGTAATAGTGGAGAAGCAAGTGACAATGGTCAGCCAGGACAAGTAGATAGCGGCTTTTATTACGGTTTTAATAGCAAGATTAACCAAAACCTGCGGGGAGAAATGACACCCAAGGTGGTGATGCGGGTGCGATCGCAAGCTGAGGGATTTTGGCGGGTGTTGGCTTTTGACCGCTATACAGGTAAAGGTTGGGAGGTGTCCCGCAATGATGATGTCACCACCATCAGGCGATCGCCTTGGTCTTATCAAATTTATTTATCACCGCCACCGATTTCTGGTAAATCCAGGGAAGTAGTACAAACATACACTATAGTATCAGACTTACCTAACCTGATTCCGGCGATGTCGTATCCCAGGGAGATTTATTTTCCCACACCGATGATCGCCGTTGACAAGGAAAATGGCTTGCGATCGCCTGTGGGATTATCAGAAGACTTGACTTATACAGTCATTTCTGACGTACCATACCGCGATCGCACATTATTAGGAAAAGCCGGGACAAATTATCCTCGCAATATCGAAAAGTATTACCTGCAAATTCCCCCAGAAATTGCCGCCAAAGTTAAGCAGCGCACCGAAGAAATTTTAGCTAACTACAATCGGGAACGAGTCGGAAAATCAGAGAAATCCTTAGATTCAACCTACGAAAAAGCTTTGTATTTAGCTCAATACATCAAGCAAAATTATTCCATCCCTGACAATCCTTTAGATTTACCGTATTTGGCAGAAGACGAAGACTTGGTAACAGCGTTTTTATTCAAACATAAAGGCGGCTATCCAGACCACTTCTCAACAGTTCTCACAGTCATGCTGCGTTCCATTGGTATCCCGGCGCGGCTAGTAGCTGGGTTTGGTGCAGGGGAATTTAATCCGTTTACAGGGATGTATGTGGTGAAGAATACAGACGCTTACGCCATGACAGAAGTTTATTTCCCCAAATATGGCTGGTTTACCTTTGACCCGATTCCCAATCATCCCCTGATACCGCCATCAATTGAAGAAACTCAGACTTTTAGTGTATTACGTCAATTTTGGCATTGGGTGGCGGGGTGGCTACCTTCACCGGTGACAGGTTTTCTTAACACCGTATTTGGCACAATATTTAGCTGGTTTGGTAAAGCGATCGCTTGGTTTTTCGCGTTATTTACTCAAGGTTGGGTAGGTATCTTAACAGGCTTAATTTTGTCCACTAGCACCGCTTTTTTAGGTTGGCTAGGTTGGGTACAGTGGCGAGAGTCAGTAAATCGTCGTCGCTGGCGTAAATTACCCCCAATGGAACGTCTCTATCAACAAATGCTGCAATGGGCAGATCAAAAAGGTCTAGGTAAGCATCCAGCACAGACACCTTTAGAGTATGCCCAAATATCATCACAGCATCATACCCCGGCAAATGCTCAGGTAATCAATGAGATTTGCCAAGCTTACGTTAGTTGGCGTTATGGCGGTCATACTCCGAACTTAGATCAACTGTGGCAAAAATGGCAGCAGATGAAAAAGTCTCGCGACAATCATAGATAATAACTTGATTAAATCATGCTGATAAACTTCCCCAAAATATTCATATCTTGGGGAAGATGACGCTAAGAGCAAATAACTTTTTGATACTATTAGTAATTCAACGTAGCACTACCGCTAATTGGTATAGTTTTTCCTGTCTCTTAAGGCATATTTTGCGGCTATTTAAAGTAGAAACTCTTAAAAAAAGCGGCTCTTATTAAAAAACTCAATCTAGCTAGATGGAATGCGTTGTAACTGCCATTTTTTAGGGATAACATGGGAATAAATTCCTTACTAGCTTAGTACACCACATAGGGTGTCAGTTTTTTTATGGATGTACAGTTAATTAACATTGGGTTTGGTAACATTGTCTCAGCCAATCGAGTCGTTGCCATTGTTAGTCCAGAGTCTGCCCCGATTAAGCGGATTATTACCGATGCCAGGGACAGAGGACAGCTAGTTGATGCGACCTATGGTCGCCGCACCAGGGCTGTGATCATCACCGATTCCAGTCACGTAATTTTGTCAGCGATTCAACCAGAAACGGTAGCGAATCGCTTCGTGATTTCGCGGGATCATCATACGGTAGAGAATTGATCAGGTGTCTTCTCTATTGACACCTCATCAGCAGTACCATGTGAATTAGATCAGGTTTCTGTCACTCCTGCTACAAATTCGTCAGTTAAGGATTGCTCTGGCAACCCACACCAGATTAAATTACTAATTTACGAATGATGTTTTTTGATTAATTCACAGGTTGATCGGATGATGCAAGTTTTACCAATCCAGAGTTGTGCTACTACCAAAGAAACACCGTTGTCAGGCAAGTTAATTGTGATCACTGGGCCTAGTGGGGTAGGTAAAGGAACTTTAATGCGATCGCTCTTACAGCGTCATCCGGAACTGTATTACTCTGTATCCGCGACAACTCGCGCCCCCCGTCCAGGGGAGACTGATGGCAAAAATTATTACTTCATTAGTCGTAGTAAGTTTGAACAATTAGTTGCTCAAAGCGAATTCTTAGAATGGGCAGAATTTGCTGGTAACTACTACGGTACTCCCCGTGAGGCAGTGCTGAATCAAGTTCAGTCCGGCCAAAAAGTGGTACTAGAGATTGAACTAGAAGGAGCAAGACAAATTCGTGCTTCTTTCCCGGAAGCTTTGAGCATTTTTATTTTGCCGCCTTCCTTTGAGGAGTTAGAGAAACGCATCCGGGGACGGGGACAAGACTCGGAAGAAGCGATCGCCCGTCGTCTACAACGCGCCCACGCAGAAATTCAAGCGGCTGATGAATTTGATATCCAAATCGTCAATGACGATTTTGAAACTGCTCTCCATGCCATTGAAACGGCAGTTTTTGGATCATAGAGCTGTTGACAATCACAGCCCAGCATTTTGACTGCCAAATCTCTGAGAGCATGAATCTTGTGTCTTTGTGTTTCCGAAGCGATTTTGGACGACACAGACACCCTCAGCAGTTCGTTGCGAATGTTGCCAAAGCTGTCAGAACTGCAAACCTGTGAGCGCAGCCTCTGGTAGAGAAGGGAGATACTGAAAAAGTTTAGTAATCAGGCATCGGTATTAGTCAAAAATGAGAGACAATCACCAATGCCCAATTACTAACAACTTCTTAGCCTAAGAAACCTTGAATAATCGCTAAATTGCTGGTTAAGAAGTAAGCTACTACTGCACCACCAATACCACCAATTAAGAAAGCACTGGCGAAGTTGTTCCAGCCTTCTTTGGAGCTAAAAGCGTCTGGAGGATTGGGTACTGTTACACTAGCAAGTGCTTTGGGGGGGTTGCTGTTGGCATATAGAGATAGACAAGCTGTGAGAATTACCACCAAGCCAATCGATGCCAGCAATCCAGCTAAGTTCGCATTAGTGGCATTACGCAGTGGGCCTAATTTAGCGAAGGGGCCAAACAGCAGGTAGCCATGAGCCATCCCAACTTCCAGTCCGCGTCTAAAAGGAGTTAAACCAGGGCGATAGGCAGGTAAGTTGTTAATGAACCACTTAACTAAGGGATAAGCATTAACTGGAGTTTCCAGGTTCCCAATTTGTGGATCGCGTCCGGCGGGAAAAACAACTTCCCGATTTCGAGGATCGCTAGCAAGATTTTTGGATGCGTCTACTGCTTGCACCATATTTTCTGTTTGCCTCTCAAATTAGAATGTTGGCATTTTTATATTAATAATCATTGTAGCCAAAGATGTTTTTTGCTAGGCAAGTTTAGAAAACTTAATTTAATAATTGAAAAAATATAAAACTCGTAAGCTGTAACAGCATTACGAGGTTGAAAAAACTAATTTTGCTGCCTATCTGAGCGATTATTTACTTAATGAGATTAAGCAAATTAACCACACAGTTTTAGGCATAAAGCAACAGATTAAACTGTTTTAAAATCCCGGTTTGAAACTATGGTAGGGGATGGAAAAGTAAGTCAGGGAAAAAGCGATTAAATTCAATTAAAATGCCTGCTGTGATTGTCAGCCAGATAGTAGCTGCAACAGGTGCGGTGGAAATGAATTTAATCAAATAGCTGCTTTGGTCAGATTTATCCGCCATGATTGAGCCTCCAAAACAAGTGAGTGAACTAAGCTGAATTAACGGGGAGAAACAGTGATTTCTGAGTCTTTAGCAGTTAACTCGCCAGACAGCAACTCTTTGACTGCTGCGGCTGGCCAAGCAAAGCCTGTAGCAATGATAGGCAGTGCTAAACCCAAATCGATTTGGATTTCTTTCTGCTCGGTGTCAGATGCTTTTTGGATAGCTTGTAAGTAAGCGCGACCTACCCAGCCAATCCAACCAGCAATGTACAAGAACAGAATGCTAGGAATCAGGAAGTCGCCAGCCCGGTCTAAACGACCATCCACAATCAAGTGAGGATAGCCTTCGGGGCCGCATAGTGCCTGAGAATAACGTTCAAAACGCTTTTTACCAGATTCGGGATCGGCTGTAGTATTACGGGCATTTTGTGCCAATGCTTGAAATGCAGGATTGTCTTTACAGGGGGTGAGGTTCGCTCCTAGGGCTTTCGCAGGAGGGGCGAAACTGAATGAAAGACAAATCACTAAAATCAAAGCAAACAATCTTTGCATGGATATGTTTCCTTTTATTACAAAAGAAAAAGTTACTTGTACAAAACGAAGCGGCTTGTACAGTCTTTATTTGCTTAACTAGCAAGTCATCATACTCTTGGCCGGGAATCGAGTAAAGTTAAAGTAAATAAAAGTTAAAGCTTCTCAAACAAGTCTCGTTTGTGGTAGACCCCGGAAATGACAACTGTTTTAGCAATAGAAACTAGCTGTGATGAAACTGCCGTGGCAATTGTTAAGAATCGTCAAGTTTGCAGCAGCGTCATCGCCTCGCAAATCCCAGTACATCAGCAGTATGGTGGGGTAGTACCTGAAGTAGCCTCGCGTCAACATTTGGAAACAATAAATCGAGCGATCGCTCAAGCCTTAGAGCAAGCCCAATTAGATTGGGAAAACATTGATGGCATCGCCGCCACTTGCGCCCCTGGACTGGTGGGAGCTTTATTAGTGGGATTAACCGCCGCCAAAACTTTGGCAATCTTGTACAATAAACCATTTTTGGGAGTTCATCACCTCGAAGGTCACATTTACGCCACTTATTTGAGTGAGCCAACTTTAGATCCCCCTTTTCTTAGCTTACTGGTTTCCGGCGGACATACAAGCTTGATTTATGTTAAAGATTGTGGTAAATACGAAACCTTGGGCGAAACTCGTGATGATGCTGCCGGAGAAGCCTATGATAAAGTGGCTAGGCTGTTAAAATTGGGTTATCCTGGTGGGCCAATCATTGATCAACTGGCGCAAATGGGTGATCCCCAAGCTTTTACATTGCCAGAAGGGAAAGTCTCCTTACCACAGGGTGGATTTCACCCTTATGATGCGAGTTTTAGCGGGTTAAAGACGGCGGTACTGCGTTTAGTACAGCAACTAGAAAAAGAGCAGGGACAAGTACCAGTAGAAAACGTAGCGGCGAGTTTTCAGGAAACCGTAGCCAGAGCCTTAACCAAAAGAGCGATCGCCTGTGCTATCGATCACGGCTTAGATACAATTGCTGTCGGTGGTGGAGTAGCAGCAAACAGTGGCTTAAGAAAACACCTACAAGCCGCAGGGACTCAACATAACCTGCAAGTGCTGTTTCCCCCCTTAAAATTTTGTACCGATAACGCCGCGATGATTGCCTGCGCCGCCGCCGATCATTTATCTCGTGGTCACACATCCCCCCTAAACTTAGGCGTAGAGTCGCGGCTACCATTGACTCAAGTTATGAAGTTATATCAACCAGAGTCTTAAGGAAACAGGAGAGCTTTCGGAGCAGAGGAGCAGGGGAGAAAAACTAATGACCAATGACCAATGACTAATGACCAATGACTAATGACCAATGACTAATGACTAATGACTAATGACTATTACCCACTAATTCCTGTTGTGTCACAATCGCCCGAATATGATTAGCAACCGCATCAGGCTGTTCCAGCATTGCCAGATGTCCACAATTAGGAATTTCAATCACATTGTAGCCACAGTATTGAAAAAGCTTATGGAAACTAGCTAAATGACGAACATATTTAGGTTCCATCACCTTATCATCAGCACCAGCTAAAAAATACACTGGCTGTTGTAACTGAGAGACTAACTTGGGTAAACGGTTGACTTCTTCCTCAGTGGTAGACTCTAACAATGCTCCCAAAGCCGCTTCGGGATCAGCCACGACAAAATCAATCACTCGCTGACGCGCCCAATAACGATCTAAAGGTTGAGAGACAGTAGCTCTGGTGAATAATAAATCAATCAAAGGTACTTGGGATAACCAACGGGGACGGACTTGTAAAAATCGCTGTCCTGCGGTACGAAACTGCTCAAAAGCTTCTTTGAGGTAAATACCGCCACCAGCATTGATACAGATGACACCCTTGACAATTGCCGGCATTTGAGCAGCTGCCCAGAGAGCGATCGTTCCTCCCAAAGAGTGACCAACTAGCCAAGCACTATTGATATTTAGTTGTTGCAAAAGAATTGTTAAATCCTGAGCATAGGCAGCTGGTGTGTGGAGAGACTCCAACGATGAACTCATTGCCCGAATTGAATTCGCAGACAAACTGACAGAACGTTCAGCTTGACTAGAGTCAGTTTCTAGCGGCGACTGAGACTCGCCAAAGCCTCGTAAATCATAAGACAGACACTGCAAATCACCTGACAAGCGGGAAATTACAGGTTGCCAGTATCCACGACTATTGAGCCAACCGTGGATGAAAACTAACGCATCGGGACAGGATGTGGGAGCTGTTAGCTGGTATGCGTGTGGAACGCCCAAGATTTCAATAGTTGCCATATTTATATCGTACCCTCAAGGGTGGGTGCGACCAAATACAAACCCAGACAGAGCTGTGAAAAATTCACAATTTGTGGTGAAAATCGGGAATGGGGCAAGAGGGTTCGATGCCTACACAATTACCGATCTTCTGTGAATTTTCATGAGTAATTGACTAATTACCCAACAATCTCTGACGCATTCCTTCAGCAATTTTGTGTCCTAGGTACTCAGGAATCAAACTTTCGTTAGGCCCCAACAAGTAAAGAATTAACCGTGTACGTCCCCGCCAAACCAACAAATTGGCATTGACAACCAAAAGGTCTTCTTGCCAAATGGCATACATAACTTTATAAAATAATCCCGCTTGATTATCAGCCTCAATCACTAAAGCCGGGAGATGAAACACCGGATCAACATAGAACTCAGTTTGTACCTGTTCTATACCTACATCCAGGTTAAATTCTACTGCCAGCATTTCTTCTACCTCAAACCGTCCTCCCAAAGCCTCACGAATGGCACGACAGACATTTTCTGCGGTTTTCTCTGTCAAAGCTTTGCTACCACGAGAAACCAACAGTTTGATAAATACTAACATTGGTGGGCGAATCTGTCCGTAGAGACTCAGACTGTGGATAGTCAGACCATAAGCAGCCAACACACCAAAAATATCACTCAGGAGAAATGATTGATTGCGGTAGGCAAAATGTAAGGCACTTTTACTACCTTCCGGCTTCAACTCAATTACGGCACGCTTGGTTTTATAAAGGCGATAGGCTAGCCGCAAATTTTGCAGCTGAATCTCACTGCTGACAAATTGCTCATAAAACTGGGGAAACGCGCGATTAAAGCGTTTGAGAAGTTCCAGTGTGGAAGATTTTAAACCAGAAGCCATCGTTGGGGGTAAGACTCACTTGCTTTTGTTTCCTGAATACTGGGGAACTGATCATTCCCTGTGGGGCTGTTGTCAATGGCAACTCAGTAATTTCACCATGCCCAACTACCCATTAACTAATCCCTTCATTTATAAGGGATAAGGGATAAGTTGAACAAAAATGTTGAGCGCAGTCCCTAGCTATAACGCAGTTGAGGTAAGGTAAGCAAAATACCGAGTTTATGGTACAATGCCATTGGTACGGTAAAAGGTCATAAACCTGGAGACACGACCGATTCAGATTAGTAATTATTAGTTATTTGCTATTATTACTAATTTTTTTGACAAGGATTTGTGTGAAACACGTCTTCACTGCCTGTTACTATTGATCATTCCGAAAATACCCCCATAATTTTGAGGGTAAGGCTAAAAAAATGGTACTGCACTGTCAGACGTAAATTAACACTTTTCAACTCCTCTGAAGAATCCCACGCGCTGCTAGCCGTGGGAATGTCAAAGTGGAAATCAATTCAGTTATACTACCCGAACCACGTTGGCATGGGTTTTTGGAAAACTTGGTTTAGTGCTTCTGAATCTGCGACTAGTAGAAACTCCTCTTTTGGAGAGGATACCCTAGACGCTACGGGCAACTCTAACGCTAATAGCGATAACTCCGGTTCTACACGGATTACAGAACGTATTGTTTTCAGCACAGAGCGAGACATCGATCTGTATGAACTAGAAGAACTGTGTGATGCTGTTGGTTGGTCGCGTCGTCCTTTGAGAAAAGTCAAGAAAGCTATTGAACATAGTTTTCTTGTGGCCTCAATGTGGCAGGTGCGAGGAAACCACAGACGGCTCATTGGCTTCGCCCGTGCTACCTCAGATCATGCTTTTAATGCCACTATTTGGGATGTGGTTGTTCACCCAGACTTTCAAGGTAAAGGACTGGGTAAGGCATTGATGAAATATGTACTCAAAAAACTTAGAAGCGAAGAGATTAGTAATGTAACTCTTTTTGCCGACCCTCATGTGGTTGATTTCTATCGCTCTATGGGCTTTATGCCAGATCCCGAAGGTATCAAAGGGATGTTTTGGTATCCTCATTAAATTTCCCAAAAAAAATATAGCTGACTACAAAAAAGTCAGCTATAATAGATATGATGTGTTTAACCTAGATTAATTTCCGGTTAAGTTTAAGCTAGAATGCTTGTCAATTTTAGAAAAAACTACAATTAAATGCTTTCATCTAGCAATTAGTAGTTTTTGTGTTAAAATAAGTCAAGATTAACCTATTCATCGGGATGTAGCGCAGCTTGGTAGCGCGCCTGCTTTGGGAGCAGGATGCCGCAGGTTCAAATCCTGTCATCCCGATATTAAAATCTGAATTGAAAAAACCCCAATCTGTTAAAAGATATGGGGTTTTTCTATAGGCAGGTGTAGCAGTCGAATCATAGATGAGGACATTTTGACTTGGAGGTGATTATTCAAATTACGGCTAAGTAGCACGGAAAATTAAATTTATCAAAAAAATACTAAATTAAACTGTGTTTTTGCGTAAGATACTAATTATTTGTTCAGCAGCATAGTTTAATTTATGTCAATAAGAAAAAAATTTTTCTTGAAAGAACAATACACAGCAGATAAATTTTGTGTAGAACAGGAATTATTTAACATCTCCAAACTAGGTGGAACGATTTTCGACTGCATAACGTCACTCAAAATCGAGTAAGGACAATAGAATGGCATTGGCGAACTCAAAAATAAGCTAGATATAATCAGCATCTACATTAATGCGTAGTGAATAATACAAGTCAGCCGAAAAAAATCTCACTCTAGTAGTGTCAACAGGTAACAATGTCATCAATGGAATCCTGATGGATGGGAAAATATCATGTTTGAAGAGTAGATTGTGAAGATGAAACTATGCTCATCAGTTTTTCCCATCTCAAATGGATTGCTATATAACTGATAAAAGTTGGTACCAAATTGGTGCTGTGCAGATCAAACTATTTGTCTAAACTGAATTGACATATTGACTTAAGGAGTCATCATGAAAGCATTGGTTCGCTGGGGCGCAACATTGGGTTTAGTTGGAAGTACATTGCTGGGATCAGTTTTTGTAGGAAATATCCCAGTATTGGCATTGTCAGAACAACAAATTAAAGAAAAATTAGATGTTATACCTGTATATCTAGTTACAAATGACAAGGGTTTACCTTTGAGCCGTCCTTTACCAGCAGGACAAAACGGACAAAAACCCGGTGGTTCGGTGACAGGGGCTTATTTAAGTCGGCAAGAGGCGCAAGCTTTTATTAACGATTTGCGGAATGCCCAAGGTAAAGACCCAAAAATGGCAGAAATTGTCAAAAGCCTACAAGTGACACCTGTACCTTTGGGGGTAATTTATCAGCAATTACAACAAACTAAATCAGATCCAAATCGTCTTTTATTTGCATTTAAACCTGTAGATCAGGAAATTAAGGGGGCGATGGATTTATTGCGTCAAAGCGGGCAGAAGGTAGATCAATTTACGAGTGTACCGATTTTTGCTGTGAGATTTGCGCCAGATCAAGGTTATGTACCAATTCAACTAGGTTCTGAAAAAGAACAAGTTGTACCTTTGTTTTTTAGTAAACGAGATGCACTAGGTTTATTAAACCAAGTTAAGCCAAAGTTTCCTAAAGCTGATATTCAGGTAATAGATGTAGATGGAGTTATCAAGACACTACAGGAGAAAAATGACCCTTGGCTCAACCAAGTTGTCTTGATCCCATCCCCAGAATCAAGAGAATATATTAGAACACTACCAAAAGAAAATGGGGCTAAATCTCCGGCGAATCGAAATAACAACGCCAGTCCGGCGAAAAAGTCCAATTAACAAGGATGGCGAATAATAAGCTAAATGTAGTTTCTGGTTTACAAGTTTGGCAATGGCGCAACAGAGCTATTGAAGGGGCGATCGCTTATCAGATTTCAGTAGCGGAAGTTGATTGGCTGCTGCAAGAAATAGCTGGCTTAGACCGCTTGTCCTTGCGTTTGGCATCTTTTAAAAACCAAGCTGAGATTGCCATGAGTTTGTCTTTAGAAGACTTAGAACATTTGTGGCAAAGACGCTTAAATGAACGCTTACCAGTACAATACATTGCGGGAACTACACCTTGGCGAAATTTTCAGCTACAGGTGTCCAGCGCAGTTTTAATACCCAGACCTGAAACAGAGTGCTTGATTGATTTAGCTGTGGCTGCTGCTGCTAAAAGTCCATTAGCAACACAGCTAGAACAAGGACATTGGGTAGACTTAGGGACTGGGAGTGGTGCGATCGCCTTGGGATTGACAGATGCCTTTCCCAAGGCCACAATTCATGCTGTGGATTACAGTTTAGAAGCTTTGGCGATCGCTCAAGAAAACGCCCAGAATTTAGGTTTAGCCGACCGGATGCGATTTTATCAGGGTTCATGGTGGCAGCCATTAACTGCCCTCAAAGGTCAGTTTAGCGGTATGGTGTCTAACCCACCTTATATTCCTAGTCACATTTTGCCGACATTGCAACCAGAAGTAATCAACCATGAACCGCATTTAGCTTTAAATGGCGGCCTTGATGGCTTAGATGACATTCGCCAGTTGATAGCAATCTCACCTAAATATTTACGTCCTGGTGGCGTGTGGCTAATTGAAATGATGGCAGGACAAGCCCAGACAGTGGTAACACTTTTACACCAGCAAGGTAGTTATAGCAATATTCAAATTCATACTGATTTAGAGGGTATTGAACGTTTTGCCTTAGCTTATATCAAAGATGAGTGCTGAGTGCGGAGTTTTGAGTTATGAGTAGTGAAGTGATCATTCAAATAACTCATAACTGTAAGTATGACCAAAGTTTCATTAGAGGGTTTAATAGCTGGTGTTCGTGCTGGTGCTGTAGTAAGTTTTCCTACTGATACCGTTCCCGCATTAGCAGCTTTGCCAGCACAAGCGGCGTTGATTTTTGCTGCTAAAAAGCGCAGTCAAGACAAGCCTTTGATTTTGATGGGGGCTAGTGCAGAGGATTTATGGCCTTATGTCCTAGGTAGTGAACAAGAGTATAAGATTTGGCAGCAAGTCGTAACTCAGTATTGGCCGGGAGCATTAACATTGGTGTTACCTGCTAGCGATCGCATTCCACCAGCGATGAATCCCACTGATCCCACAACTATTGGGATTCGAGTCCCGAACAGTGCGATCGCTCAAACTATTTTGGCGCAAACAGGGCCGCTTGCCACCACTAGCGCAAATTTTTCAGGACAGCCACCTTTACAAACAATGGCAGAAATTGATGCTCAATTCCCCGAAGTTCTGACATTAGAACCCACCGCTATCAACTCTTTTGGTGACAATACTGAAATTAGTCTCCCTTCAACTGTTGCTAAATGGACAGGGATAAATTGGCAAATCTTACGGCAAGGGGGAGTAAATTTAGATTTACAGGCGGGAAGCTAGAGCAGCAAATGGTGTTATTACTAATATAGCAGTGACTTCCTGTAATTTTAGTGACATACTTACAGATAACCAATGAACTAGGGAATTTGGAAAACTGATTTGACAGCTTTGTGCATAATTAACAAGTTGATAGCTGCGAAATTATGAATTGGAGTAACTGGATATATCTAGGAACCGGATTGGTAATGGGGATAAGTTCTCGTTGGTTATGGGCGAGAACTGCAAAGGCTAACTCCAACCAATCCCCAGTAGAGTTGACACAGCCACAGCACACACCACAAATATTAGAAGAGTTAAAAAACACACAACTGGCGTATCAGATGGCTGAGGAAATGAGCCAGTTTAAAGCCGGTTTTTTGGCGCGGACTACCCATGAATTGCGATCGCCTCTAAATGGACTGATTGGCTTACATCAGCTAATTTTGTCAGATTTGTGTGAAAATCCGGCAGAAGAGCGCGAATTTATCGCCCAAGCTCACGAGCGTGCTTTAAAGCTTTTACATCTGATGGATGAAATTCTCACTGTCGCCAAGACAGAACACGGCACTAATAAATTAGATATTCAGCCCCAGCCTTTAGCTAATGTTTTACAGGAAGTTCATAATTTAATTTATATGTTGGCGGTAGATCGCAATTTCAAGTTGCGAATATTACCGCCAGAGTCAGAGATTTATGTTTTGGCAGATCAAAAGTGGTTACGTCAAATATTACTAAATTTAGTAGATACTGCACTTTCTCAAATGAAAGAAGGCAGTATTTATATTTCCACTGGCAGAGCATCAACAAGTGATTTTGTCAATATTTGGCTAGATGTCCCAACTCACGCATTACTCAGCCATGAGTCAATAGATTTACTCAAATCAGAACACAAATCTGTGGAGATTGAGCCAGAGAAAACTGCTCTGTCTCCAGGAATGAAGCTATTACTCAATCAAAATCTGTTAGCAGTGATGGGAGGTAAACTAGAAATCCTACCATCACCCAATTCTGGAGAAACAGAGCAGTTGACGAGATTACAGGTATCTATGCCCCTAGCGACTCTTGAAGCTGAACTTCCCCAGTAGTCAGAGTGCTAATTTCTGATTGGTTGCATAACACCATAGTTGTAGTGTAATTAGCTTGGAAACCAATTTTTTCGTAGAAACTTTGTTGATGGGTAGTCATCAAATATACGCGCTCAACCTGCATCCGGGGATGACTCAAAACAGTTTCTACTAATTTGCTTCCTAATCCTGTGCCACGATAATCTGGGTGAATCACAACATCCCAGATTGTACCTCGATATATACCATCAGAAGTTGCTCTAGCAAAACCAATCAATCTTTCTCCATCCCATACAGAAATTACCGGATCACTATTAGCAATAGCTGTACTCAAATCCTCAATACTGCGTCCTTTTGCCCAGAATGCTGCAAGATTAAATAGTTCTTGGAGTTGGTGAAGGTCTACTTTAGACTGGTGATGACAAAATTGAATCTGAGGCTGGTTCATGTATAGGCACTCCGATGTGGCAGCATTGTTACTGTCTTTTAATCATAATTGTGCATGAAATTACTGAATTAGTGTATCTATACGCAACTCATTAAAAAAAATAATCGGCTCTTTCCTCATTCCCTGTTCCCTGTTCCCTGTTCCCCGTTCCCTGTTCCCTGTTCCCCGTTCCCTGTTAATTGTTAATCACCCACTTCCATAAGGGGTGAGTGCTGCCTTGTTTACGGATTTGAAATACTTGTTTTTCTAAACGTTGCTTTTCATGCTGTGGCAAGCCCAGCAAAATGTTGCGACTTTGCCACACTAAAACACTAGCAGTCATACCTATACAAAATGCTAAACCGATGGCAGACAGGGGGTGGTAGAACAGTCCATAGCGCACTGCTACCCAAGTAAAGTATTGTTGCCATAGTGCAATTTCCCCCCGCATATTCCATACACAGATAGGCGCAATTGTCAACCACAAAAAGCCAACAAACAGCCAACGCCCATATACAGTCAACTGGTGTAGCCTTTGAACTTGTTGAGCTAAAGATTGGTCATTGGTATAAATGTTAGGTTCTTCGGATTGAGCCATTATGCAATAGTGTTAATTGTTGAGTGTTGATTGTTGACTAATGACTAATGACTAATGACTAATGACTAATGACTAATGACTACTCAACAGATGTATCAGCTACTCCAGCACTTGCTACTACTGTAGATTGACCTGTTCGTTCTCGCCACCAAGTTAAGAGGGTGCTAGCAACAAAAATACTAGAATAAGCTCCTGCTAGAAAGCCAAAAATCAGGGCTAAAGCAAAGTTTTTCAGGGTTTCGCCACCAAATATAAAGATAGCTAACAATGGCAGCATAGTAGTGAGAGTTGTATTGATTGATCTGCCTAAAGTTTGATTAACGGCATCATCAACAATTTCAGTAACCCGTCGGTTGGGAGTTGCTTTTAATGTTTCGCGAATGCGGTCATAAATTACTACTGTATCGTTGACGGAGAAACCTGTAATTGTCAGTAGAGCCACAATAAACAGACTATCTACTTCTGTACCGAACACCAGACCGAAAATTGAGAAAATTCCTAGGGTGACGAGTACATCGTGAAACAGGGCAATAATTGCGAAGATGGCATAGTCTAGCTGAAACCTGAAGGTTAAATAAAGAACGATGCCCAAAAAAGACACAATCAGAGCAATGATACCAGAGGTAAACAATTCTCGCCCCAAGGTAGGCCCTACGGTGTCAATTTGATTTTTTTGCTCGTCAAAAGTACCGACTTTTTCGCTTAAAGCCGTTTGTAATTGAATACGCTGTTCACGATCTAAATTTTTTGTGCGAATTAAGATACCATTTTCTTGGCGTGTTTCTTTGTCAGCGATGATTTGGATGCTGCTATCACCAAGTCCCTGTGCTTTAGCGACTTCGCGCACCTCGTTAATATCTATGGGCTGATCACAGTTTCCGGGTTGAGTACAATCTCGTTCCAATTGTAATCTTGTGCCACCGACGAAATCCAAACTTGGACGTAGGGGGGCGCGAATGTTGGGGTTTTGCCAAGAAATCACCATTGAGATGATACCAACCAAGATAATGGCACTAGAAATAGTCCACCACAGCGATCGCGATTTGTTAATACTGAGTTTCATTTAGCTACCTCTGCCTTATTAGATGCACCTGATGCTGGCAGGTTTGGACAAAACAGTTCTGCTTTCCGTAGTGAGGGAATGGAAATTGCAACAAACATTAAGCTGCGACTACAGGTAATAGCGGTAAACATACTCACAGCTACACCCAAAGCCAGAGTTAAAGCAAAGCCTTTGACTAAACCAGCACCGAGCCAAAATAGGGCGGCACAGGCAATCAATGTTGTCAAGTTGCCGTCTAGGATACTAGAAAAGGCGCGATAAAAACCAGATTCTACAGAACGATACAGCGATTTACCGGCTCTTAACTCTTCTCTGGTGCGTTCAAAAATTAGTACGTTTGCGTCTACTGCCATACCGATACTGAGAATAAAACCAGCGATTCCCGGCAAGGTGAGAGTTACACCTAGTAGAGCAAAGGTAGCCCAAGTCAAGATGGCGTAGACGATTAAAGCTAAATCCGCAATTAATCCTGGTAGTCTATAGTACACCACCATAAAGATTAATACTAAAATCAGACCACCCATACCAGCATAGATGCTGCTGGTGATACTGTCTTTACCCAAGGTTGCGCCAACGGTGCGGATTTCAGCAATTTCCACTGGTACGGGTAAAGCACCACCGCGCAGTTGTACGCCTAAATCATTGGCTTGTTGTGCGGTAAACCTACCTGTAATGATTGCAGAACCACCTGTAATTCCGGTTGCGGCGAATTCTGGCCCAACCACGGGTGAACTGATGAGTTCATTATCTAGAAATATACCGATGCTGCGTCCTGTACCTGCGAGGTTTTTGGTGAGTACGGCAAATAGTTCTCCACCTTTTTGATCGAAACGAATGGCAACATTCCAGTTACCACCTTGTTGGGTGGGTTCGCCATAGGCATCTTGAAGATATTTACCATCAAGCGGTGGGTTGGTGCTTTCAAATAATTCAGCGATCGCTTGATTATTTTTTTGTAATTCTTCTAAATTTTGATTAATTGCGGCTTGATCGTTACTTTTTCTGAATTCGTCTTGCTTGGCTTTTAGTTCTGCCCTTGATGCTTGAAAAGCAAATAATTGAGTTTCTGTATTGGGTTTTTGTAGGCGAAATTCTAGCTGTGCTGTACCACCCAAGACTCGTTCTGCTTGTTCTGGATCATTCACCCCTGGTAACTGCACAAGGATTTTATCTGTACCGACAGTTTGGATGACTGGTTCGGAAACACCAAGCCCATTAATTCGGCCTTCCACAACTTTTTTCACCGCATCTAATTCACGTTCGGTGATTTGCTTAATCTCTGCTGTGGTGTTCACCTGAATTGTAAGTTGTGATCCGCCTCGTAAGTCTAGCCCCAAGGGGATGGGAATTAAGGCAATCGTCGCAATGGCGGCGATTACCAATACAAAAATTAAAGCTAATAGCGATCGCTGTCTCTGCATACCATCACTCGCAACTGACAAAGGCTATAATAACGCTCTTTGCATCAGTTTTGAGTCAATGGGGATTGGGGACAAATCAAGATTGTTGACTGTTGATTGTTGACTGTTCAAGAATTTCTACCTCATCCCCCTCATCCTCCCCAGTCAAGAGTCCCTTCCAGTCCCTAGACTCTCATCGCCACCATTTTCTGTACAGCTTCCACAATTTGCTCTGGCTGTACGATTGTCAGGCGTTCTAGAGTGCCGTTGTATGGTGTGGGAATATCTTGAGATGATAGCCTTAGCACTGGTGCGTCTAATTCATCAAACAGGCGATCGTTTATCGAAGCGGTTAATTCTGCACCAATACCCCCAGTTCGCATACATTCTTCTACTATAATCACGCGATGGGTTTTACGCACGGATGCACCAATAGTATCAAAATCTAATGGTTTTAGGGATATTAAATCAATTACTTCTGGGTCGTAACCTTGTTTTTCTAAAGCTTTGACGGCTTGCATAACATGGTGACGCATCCGTGAGTAGGTCAAAATTGTGACATCTTTCCCGCGACGCACAACTTCTGCTTTATCCAAGGGTAGTATGTATTCTTCCTCTGGCAGATTTTCTTTTAAATTGTAAAGTAAAACGTGTTCAAAGAACAATACTGGATTATCATCACGGATAGCAGATTTTAGCAGTCCTTTGGCGTTGTAAGGGGTGGAGCAGGCGACAATCTTCAATCCTGGTACGGCTTGGAAGTAAGCTTCTAGGCGTTGTGAGTGTTCTGCACCTAGTTGTCTACCTACACCACCAGGCCCACGAATTACCATTGGAATTTTAAAGTTACCGCCGGAGGTGTAACGTAACATCCCAGCGTTGTTAGAGATTTGGTTGAAGGCGAGGAGCAAAAAGCCCATATTCATACCTTCTATGATTGGCCGCAATCCAGTCATTGCTGCGCCTACTGCTATACCAGTAAAGCTGTTTTCAGCGATGGGAGTATCTAAGACTCTCAAATCACCATATTTTTTGTATAGGTCTTTGGTGACTTTATAAGAACCGCCATAGTGTCCTACGTCTTCACCAAGAACAAATACACTGGAATCACGAGCCATTTCTTCATCAATGGCTTCCCGCAGAGCGTTGAAGAATAGTGTTTCTGCCATTTAGACCTTTTTTTACGACTATCGTTTTAGAATCTTATCGCGCTAGTGTCACCAATACCGTGAGCGATCGCACTACTACCACCACAGGAAATTAAAAATTTCCACCTGCTTTGTGCGCTGTTTTTGTCTTTGATGGGTAATCGCTTGATTGTTGCCTTGCATGAGTAATTATGAATTTTTATCTAGTCAGGGTATCAGCTGCAAACTGGCGAATCAGTCACCTGCGTTACCTGATTGTCTGGAAACCTTCTTGGTCTTCCTGGCTTGCGTTTATGTCGCTGATTAACCGACTTTTCGCTGGCATTTGCCAGTTCTTCCGGTGTACATTGGAAGAGGTGTAAAGCTGCCAAATATTTTTTCGGTGTCATTGTCGGTTCAGTGCGCCCAGCCTCCCAATTGCGAACGCTGGTTTCACTGATTGCAAGCCTGAAGGCAACTTCTGCACGGCTGAGGCCTGCTCGTTCTCTCAGGACTTGCATATCCATATTTCATGCTCCTGTGGAAAAATGTTGACTTTTTTATTAAATCAATTGACATTAGATGTCAATAACGGTGATTAAAAGTTTGTTATCTATACTATTTTATCGCGATCGCCTCCCTCTTTGGCAAATGTAGCTACTAATTTCTGTAACATCCCATACAAAATCTTCTATGCAACATCAACAGGACTTACGCAACTGGCATCATAGTAGGGTGCGTCAGATATCAACCATCTGTTTATTGACAGCATTTAAGCAGTCTGACGCACCCTACAAGACTGTGCAACATCAAGCCAAAAAAGAGACGTAATCATGTTACGTCTCTCTAATATTTTTGGTGATTTCTCCACATCATGCAGGTTTTTGCAACCATCTAGCCGCATCTTTGGCATGATAGGTTAAAATTAAGTCTGCACCAGCACGTTTGAAACTGGTTAAAGTTTCCATGACTACACGCTCTTCATCAATCCAGCCATTCAACGCCGCAGCTTTCACCATTGAATACTCACCAGAGACGTTATAAGCCGCCACAGGTAAGTTACTGGCTTCCTTGACACGCCAGATGATATCCATGTATGCTAAAGCTGGCTTGACCATGAGCATATCAGCCCCCTCAGCAATATCTAACTCAATCTCTTTGATGGCTTCACGGGCGTTACCTGGATCCATTTGGTAAGTTCTTCTGTCACCAAATTGGGGTGTAGACTCGGCTGCATCCCGGAATGGGCCATAGTAAGCTGAAGCATACTTAGCAGCATAAGATAAAATCGGCGTGTCTTGAAATCCAGCTTCATCCAAAGCTGTACGAATTGCCTGCACAAAACCATCCATCATCCCAGAAGGCGCGATGATATCCGCACCGGCTTGAGCTTGAGATACGGCCGTTTTCTTCAATAGTTCCAAGGTAGGATCATTGAGAACTCGCCCTGTTAAGTCACCAATTTCTAAATAACCACAGTGACCGTGACTGGTATACTCACACAAACAAGTGTCGGCAATCACAATCAAATCCGGTAATGCTGCTTTCACAGCCGTTGCTGCTTTTTGTACAATACCGCAATCATGCCAAGCACCGGTAGCATCTGCATCTTTATCTTCAGGAATCCCAAACAAAATAATTGCCGGAATGCCTAAATCATAAACCTCTTTCGCCTCTTCGACAATTTTATCTACCGAAAGTTGGTAGACTCCAGGCATAGATTTAACTTCATTGGCAACACCCTCACCAGGTACGGCGAACAATGGATAAATTAAATCATTGGTGGTTAAGACTGTTTCTCGTACCATCCGCCGCAGTTGGGGATGAGTACGCAAACGACGAGGGCGATGATTGGGGTACATAAACTTTCGTCAATAAATACAATAAAATGGACAAAAAACAAAGCGTCACAAAAGTAGGACGAAACTTCGCTATTTTCAGTGACACTAAAGACAGTGCTTAACTGTCCTTTGCCCTACTCCTGCTCAAGCTGTGGGGCAATTTTGTATTCTACAGGAGGCAGGGGACAAGGGGCAGGGGCGAAAGACTTTTCTGGTTGCTGACGGTACTCTGCCGCAATTTTTTTGATGACTCTAGCCCTGACTCACCTTGCTCAGTTACACTGGCGATCACGGATTTGAGATTGCTCATCCCAAATTTAGAATAAGTTGATCTCTCTTTACAGCACAAAAAAAGACAAATCTGAGCAATTTTTTCATGAATAAATCTCAATATCTGAGATATTAATTAACGCTTCATCATCTATTTCTAAGTTCTCAATTTTCGAGATGCTTTTATAATAATTTTTATTAAAAATTATCAACATCAACAGCCAATAGTTGAATATATGTTCATCAATACCTGGTAGATTGACAAAACACAGGAACTTCATCCAGACACCAAAGCATCGGGTTGTCTGTGATCAATTTTTGGCATTTTAAATTTTGACCTACCTAGCATGAGCCTATCACGAGCATCGTTGTTTTAAGATGAAAGGACTCGCTAAAGTAGAAAAATTAAGTTACGTAACAAGGAAGTCAAGAGAGTTTATGTCAACTGAACTGAAGACAGAACTTAGTCAAGCAGTTGAAAGTCGCCGCAACTTTGCAATTATCTCTCACCCGGATGCTGGTAAAACTACGCTGACAGAAAAGCTACTACTCTACGGGGGTGCAATTCACGAAGCTGGTGCTGTGAAGGCTCGCCGGGCGCAACGCAAAGCTACATCCGACTGGATGGCGATGGAACAACAACGGGGTATTTCTATCACCTCTACAGTGTTACAGTTTGAATACAAAAACTGTCAAATTAATTTACTTGATACACCAGGACACCAGGATTTTAGTGAAGATACTTATCGCACCTTAGCGGCGGCTGATAATGCGGTGATGTTGATTGATGCTGCTAAAGGTTTGGAACCCCAAACTCGCAAGTTGTTTGAGGTATGTAAATTGCGGGGTTTACCAATTTTTACATTTGTTAACAAACTCGACCGTCCGGGTAGGGAAGCTTTGGAATTATTGGACGAGATTGAGCAAGAATTGGGACTGCAAACCTATGCGGTTAACTGGCCGATTGGGATGGGCGATCGCTTTAAAGGTGTATTTGATAGAATGCAGCAACAAATCCACCTGTTTGAACGTACCGCCCACGGCAGTAAAGAAGCCCGCGATACAATTGTGGACTTGGGCGATCCGAGAATTGAAGAACTCCTAGAACAAGACCTGTACTACCAACTCAAAAATGATTTAGAACTGTTAGAAGGCGTAGGGCCAGAACTAGATTTAGATTTGGTGCATCAAGGCAAAATGACCCCTGTGTTCTTTGGTAGCGCAATGACCAACTTTGGGGTAGAGTTATTTCTTAAGTGCTTCCTTGACTATGCACTAAAACCAGGTGTTCATCATAGCAGCGTCGGTGAAGTACCCCCTACATATCCAGAGTTTTCAGGGTTTGTCTTCAAACTGCAAGCCAATATGGATCCAAAACATCGCGATCGCGTTGCTTTTGTCCGGGTCTGCACTGGTAAGTTTGAAAAAGATATGACAGTTAATCATGCTCGCACAGGCAAAGTTGTCCGGTTATCAAGACCACAAAAACTCTTTGCTCAAGAGCGAGAATCGATTGATGTAGCTTATCCAGGCGATGTCATCGGTTTAAATAATCCAGGTGTTTTTGCTATCGGCGATACAATTTACACAGGGCAGAAGCTGGAATATGAGGGAATTCCGTATTTTTCGCCGGAACTGTTTGCGATTCTTCGCAACCCCAACCCCTCAAAGTTTAAGCAATTCCAAAAAGGCATCTCCGAATTACGAGAAGAGGGTGCAGTACAAATCATGTACTCAACTGATGAAGCTAAACGCGACCCGATTATGGCAGCTGTGGGTCAGTTACAGTTTGAGGTGGTGCAATTTCGCTTACAAAACGAGTATGGTGTAGAAACCCTGCTAGAACTACTACCTTATAGTGTTGCCCGGTGGGTAGAAGGTGGCTGGGAAGCTTTGAACAAGGTGGGACGCATATTTAATACCACCACAGTCAAAGACAATATGGGTCGTCCAGTTTTACTATTCCGCAATGAATGGAATTGTCAACAGTTACAGGGTGATCATCCAGAGTTGAAATTAAGCGCGATCGCCCCAGTCTTTTCCGCTCAAAAACCAGTTGAGGAGTAATACAATTCAAAATTCAAAATTCAAAATTCAAAATTAAGACTTTCAGAGTGAGTGGATTTTTGAATTCAGAATTAGGAATTACAAATTATACCAATTCTCTAAAATCCAGTCACAGATGCAAACCGTAAAACCCAAATAACATCTGACTTGGTTAATTGCGAATTGCGAATTGCGAATTGATATCACTCTAGCTGGAGATGACTGGTGAAGTTGATGTCCACGGCATCCCTTGTGATGCGCGCTTTTGTATCACCGTGGCTCAATTTACACAGATGGGAGTGCTAAAATTTCTATGCCTTCACACGCTAAATCGTCTTTGGAGGCTGGTTTAATTGCCCTCAAGCAGGGTAATTACCAAACAGCGATCGCGCAACTAGAACCCTTAGCCAGCTATCACGGTAATGGTACTGCTAGCTTGCAAGCTAGGGTAGGGTTAGTCATGGCTTATGCACGCAGTGGCGAAGTCCGTAAGGCGATCGCCCTGTGTCAAACTCTCACTGACAGCCAAAACCCAAAGGTGAAAGAGTGGGCAGAAGTTGCGCTAGTTCATTTGACAAAAAATCAGACAAAACGCCAAAAAAAACCAAATTATGCCAATAGCAGGGCAAATAATGCTGAGGTTACTGCCAAATCAAAACCAGCCGTAGCCAAAACAAAATCTCATTATTCATCCACGTTGCCCTCTGTGGGTTTGCCAACACAATTTATAGAAAGACCTAATTTAGCGAATCATAATTTATTTGGCGTGACAAGTTACGCCACAACTAAGGAATTTGGCATTTATTGGCGACAAGCAAAACGCGCCAAAGTTTGGCAGCCTTTACAAAAACCCAGTTGGATACCCTTACAACTGTTAGCAGGTGGCACATTCATAGCATTGTTTTGGGTGTTGCAAGCTATCCTGAAGTTCACAATGGGTACAATTAATTGGACTTTAGTGAAATTGCCCTACTTACAACCAGTACAGTTGTTGTATCGTGATCCTACCCCAGCGTTGTTGACAGTTTTGTTGATAGCGATCGCCATCTCACCTTGGGTATTAGACTGGTTGTTAGCCCAGTTGTATGGACAGCGAGAATTATCTAAAGATGTCCTACACAACCACAGTCGGGAAACGCTGCGGGTGCTACATCGCTATTGTCAACAGCGACATTGGCCAGCACCCCAACTACGAATTTTACCAATAGCCGCACCAATAGCCCTAACTTATGGCAACTTACCCCGCAATGCCCGGATTGTAGTCAGTCAAGGGCTGTTAGATCAACTAGCAGATGATGAAATTGCTACCATTTATGCCATGCAGCTAGGGGAGATTACCCACAGAGATTTTATCCTGATGTCTTTACTGCTGCTAATAACGTTGCCAATTTATCAACTCTATCAGCAGGTAGCAATTTGGGGTGATCAGAAATCACGCGGGATATGGCATTGGCCATTTACTATTGTATCCAGTTTGCTCTATGGGTTGTGGTGTGTCCTGAGTGGTACAGCTTTACTGTATTCTCGCATACGCCTTTACTATAGCGATCGCCTAGCTGCGGAAATCACCGGAAATCCCAACGGCTTAATTCGTGCCTTGCTGAAAATCACTATTGGCATTGCTGCTGATATTCAAAGACAAGAACAGACTACAGGACAATTAGAAAGTTTAAATCTTTTACTGCCAGTCAGTTATCAACAAAGTATTAGTTTCGGTAGTGTGGCAGGTTATCTCACCTTTGAATCCATGTTGATGTGGGATCATGTCAACCCCTATCGACGTTGGTTTACGATGAATAACACTCATCCTTTAATGGGCGATCGCCTTCACCGATTATGCCAGATAGCTCGACACTGGCATATAGACCCCGAACTGCACTTTACTAACCAACAAGCCCTGAGTCAACAAATACTAAATCTGACTCGTCAGACTTTCTGGCTGCAAATCGCGCCATTTTTAGGGATTCCTTTAGGTTTTGTGTTTGCGGGTTTAATTTGGCTACTGTGGCAAACTGCTTTCGCCTTGAAAATTTTAAACCTCAAATGGATTTACGACGATTGGTCATTTGTTACAGGTTGCCTACTCATCTGCATCAGCATTGGTATAGTGTTGCGAATGAACTCCTTTTTTCCCGATATCAAAGCCCATAACATACAAACTGAACAACAGTTACCTTCCCTGTTAGCCAATCCCTCAAGCATTCCTAGTGATAGCATCAAGGTGCGTTTTGTCGGTAAGCTACTAGGCCGCCAAGGTATTAATAATTCTTTAGCCCAAGATTTAATATTACAATCCAGCCAAGGCTTAGTGAAACTCCATCATGTTTCCTGGTTGGGAAAATCAATGGCTCATCAAGATTTAATTGGTAGACAAGTAACAGTTACAGGTTGGTTTCGCCGAGGTGCAACACCCTGGATTGACATCCAAAGCTTACAAACTCAAAGCGGTAAAACTATCTATAGCCATCATCCCATTTGGTCTACAGTCTTAGCAGTTGCCGCCCAAGCTTGGGGTGCTTATATTTTCTTGACTGGCTAGGTTGTTAGTCATTAGTCATTAGTCATGAGTCATTGGGCATTGGATTTTATCCTACACCCAGCAGAATGTAACCAAACATTGCAAATGTTGCTGTCAAGTGTTACATTTATTTACAAAATATCAGATAAATGAAATAACAAGCGTTCCAGCTAGGTGACTACCAGTGGCTGCTTGCGCCAATCTATCTTTGTTTATCCTCCCAACACAGCAGTAAATCGACCAGCCACAGGCTGGTTTTTGTTTCCAAATATTTACACTTGAATAAATGTGTATTTTATGTTACGATAGGTTAATATATGACTAAAAACTATTGCTAGAAAAGTGTATGCTGAACTAGCTACGTAGAAAATACCGTGGTAATGTAGGGAATGGTATTTATTTCTGCGGGCAAAGGCATTGAAAAAATGCTGATAGCAAGAAGCAGCAAAAAACAAGTTTAAAACCTTTAAAATTAAGGTGGTATTAGTGGAGCGGTTTGTACGCTTTTTCAATCAAAAAGTTTTATCCCAACAAAAACTGTATTGTATAGGTTGACAGTTTGGAGTAAAAAAATTGGTTTATGGCAGTCTTGGTCAATAGCATTTAAAAGTTAAAGCCAAGCCATTGTTTTCTTGCCTGGCCATGTTCATTCAACTCTGGAGGTATAGTTCATGTCCGTTCGCCTATATATAGGCAATTTGCCAAAAGAAGAAATAGATCGTCAAGAGCTACAAGCAGTGTTTGCTGCTGAAGGCGATGCTGTGACGACTAAGCTGATCAAAGACCGTAAAACTGGGAAGTGTCGCGGTTTTGGGTTTCTGACAGTCAATAATGATGAACAAGCAGACCAAATTATTGAAAAGTATAACGGTCAATTGTTCAAAGAAACCCCCATTAAGTTAGAGAAAGCATTACCCCGTACTAAAGGTGATGAGGGTGATGAGCAAGCAGCAGCAACACCAGCAGGTGGTGCGCCTGTACCTAAAGCTAACAAAGAAAGCAACCGCCGTGAAAAAGGTTCTAAGAAATCTCGTCGCGGTGGTGGTGGACGCGAAAACACTGCTGCGTCTACAGCCGATACAGACGCTATTCGTCCTGATCCTCGTTGGGCTTCTGAATTAGAAAAGCTCAAGCAAATGCTAGCAGCACAAACCACCAATTAAATCACAAAGGTAAAAGATTAAGAATTAAAAGTCAGGAATTGTTGATTTTTAATTTTTAATTTTTACCCAAGAGCTAATTGTGGCTATTGTTGACGGTGCGATCGCTACTGTTGGGTATAATATACCGATTAACTGAATGTGTTTGTCCAAATTGGCTATAGATTGTCAATGAAGTCAAACAAAGTTTTGCCTAGAGTTGCGATCGCACTTATTCATCTAAGTTAAGCGTGTCTGATTCTTCCAGAGTCCCAACCGCCAGGATGAGGGCAAGGAAACACTCTCAACTGGAAACAATTCGTATTAAGTAAATATATTTCAACCCCTCAGTCTCACTACACTCTGAATTTAGGCTGAAGGGGTTTTGACTTTTTATCTAGCTGGCGGATGCTGGCTGTCAGGGATTCCAGATCAAAAAACATCCAAAATGTAGGGTGCGTCAGTACGAGACACCCTAGCCATACCAAGAAAATATTCATTCTGACGCACCCTACTAACAGTCAGTTTGGATAATTTATTTTTCGGTGTTCCCTAAAGCCGCTAGTTGGAGGCTTTCAAGAAACACGGAATCTAGGGAAGTAGAGGAAGTGGAGGCAGCAGAGGGAGATGTAGCGTTAGCTTTTCTTTACTATGCAACGCTAAAGCGTAGCTTGCTTCCTCGGAGGGGTACGGAGGTGTAAGCCTACCCGAAGGTTGGAAGATGAGGGGAATGAGGTAGACAAGGTAGACAAGGTAAAAATTCTTTAAGAGTCAACAATCTTCAATCAATCTTCAACAGTATTTTTTGGAAGGTATACAAAAATTACCTTTAACTAAAGTGTATTGTATTATAAGATACAAAATTTTCATAGCAATATTAGTAATATTAAATACTCTACTTATTAATAGCAAAGTAAAGCAATTTAATTCAACGTAATTAATGACTTACTTTTTTTGTTTCAGTAGTTGAAATAAATTGTAAATTCACAAAAATTCAGTTAAATGAATTAAGTGAAAATACTGCTGCTAATAGTTTTACTAAAAATATACAAATATTGTAAAACTGATCCAAAAACCAGTAAATTTTTAGGTCATAACCTGATTTATTTACTGGATTGCGACCAGTGTTTTTGTATGTTTATAGAGTCAAAAATAGAAATAAATCTATTAAAAGTATTAGATATAAATATGGCAAATTAGATATAAAAAAAACAAATAGAAATAATGAATAAAAACAGCAAAAAATCAGGAAGAAATATATAAAAAATCTTGGCATATTAAATTAAAATAAAAAATACTCACAGTTACTCACAAATTCAAGTAATTGTGCAGACAGCACACTTGAAACTTCCGCCGACTGAACCACAATCAGCAACACACACAAACTATGAACTCGAACACTGAAAAACGGATAGCTTTAATTTCAGTTCATGGAGATCCAGCAATTGAAATCGGGAAAGAAGAAGCTGGAGGGCAAAATGTTTACGTGCGTGAAGTAGGTAAAGCATTAGCCGAATTAGGATGGCAAGTTGATATGTTTAGCCGCCGAGTCAGCCCTGAACAAGAAACAATTGTTCAGCACAGCCCACTTTGTCGGACAATTCGGTTAACAGCAGGGCCAGAGGAATTTGTCCCCAGAGATAATGGTTTTAAACACTTACCAGAGTTTGTCCAACAATTGCTGCAATTCCAAAAAGAAAACCAAATTATTTATCCGTTGGTGCATACAAACTACTGGCTGTCTAGTTGGGTAGGAATGCAATTAAAAGCAATCCAAGGCAGCAAACAAGTTCATACTTATCACTCTTTAGGCGCAGTCAAATACAAAGCTGTAGATACAATACCTTTAATTGCCACTAAGCGGTTAGCTGTGGAAAAACAAGTATTAGAAACAGCAGACAGAATCGTGGCGACAAGTCCCCAAGAACAGCAACACATGCGATCGCTCGTGTCCACAAAAGGTTATATTGATGTAATTCCTTGTGGTACAGATATCGCCAAGTTTGGCTCAGTAAACAGAGAAACAGCTAGAGCCGAATTAGGAATTGCACCAGATGCCAAAGTCATCTTGTATGTAGGACGTTTTGATTCGCGCAAAGGTATAGAAACTTTGGTGCGTGCAGTCAACGAGTCACAGTTACGGGATTCTGGTAAACTCAAACTAATTATTGGCGGTGGTTATACCCCAGGTAACAGCGACGGCAGAGAGCGCGATCGCATTGCGGGAATTGTGGCAGAATTAGGTATGAGCGACTTTACAAGTCTTCCCGGTCGCCTCAGCCAAGATATACTGCCTACATACTACGCTGCGGCTGATGTTTGTGTTGTTCCCAGTCATTACGAACCTTTTGGACTCGTAGCAATTGAAGCGATGGCTTGTGGTACACCAGTAGTAGCAAGTGATGTTGGTGGGTTGCAATTCACAGTCATCTCAGAAAAAACAGGTTTATTAGTACCACCAAAAGATGTAGCTGCTTTTTCTGTAGCGATTGATAGAATTTTGATGAATCCACAATGGCGGGATGAATTAGGTCAAACTGCTAGAAAACAGATGGAGTCTATTTTTAGTTGGCTGGGTGTGGCTGCGCGTCTGAGCGAACTATATACCCAAATTTTAACAACTAAAGTTCCAGAACCGGCATTAGTTACTCAATAACACTATCAACATCCTTGGTAATAGGTATGAGGGAATTGGTAATATTTGGAAGCAAGAAGGAAGAAGGTATCTAAAGCCATCCGTCAGAATTCACAAGTGAGAAACCTTGAGTTTTCTCTGCTTGTGAGTTAAACTAACCGGAGATATATTTCTGCTTGACTGCATTAGGAAAATTGGGTGATACTCACCTTTTCCCTTTTACTTTTTACCCTTTGAGATAACTTATTTATTTAAAATAATTTAGCCAAAGGTTAGTTATATTAAAAAATATTATAAATGCTGCAAAAACTAGAGTATGAAGGATAGAATGTCAGACTTCATGCCTCATCCTTCGGAATTACATAAATTGTGGACACTTGACCCATCTGTAACTTTTCTCAATCATGGTTCATTTGGTGCTTGTCCACAAGCAGTGTTGGCAATACAGCAAAGATTGCGATCGCAATTAGAGAAAGAACCGTTACGCTTTTTTGGTAGAGAGTGGGAAACACTGCTCGATGATGCCAGAAGCAAACTAGCAGCATTTGTGAACGCTGATGTTCAAGATTTGGTATTCGTTAACAATGCTACGACAGGTGTAAATTCCGTGTTACGTTCCCTGACTTTTACAGCAGAGGACGAAATTTTGACCACCAACCACGAGTATAACGCTTGTCGCAATGCGCTGGATTTTATCGCCAGTCGCACAGGTGCGCGGGTAGTCGTGGCAAAAATTCCCTTTCCCATAGAGTCGCCACAACAAGTAATAACGGCAGTTATTGAGCAAGTCACATCAAAAACCAAGTTGGCATTATTAGATCATGTGACTAGCCAAACTGGGTTAATTTTTCCCATTCAGGAATTAATACAGGAATTACAACTACGGGGTGTAGATACCTTAATTGATGGCGCACACGCACCGGGAATGATACCTTTAAATTTGCGAGAAATTGGCGCAACTTACTATACCGGAAACTGTCATAAATGGCTGTCTGCGCCCAAGGGTGCGGCATTCTTGTATGTGCGTCGAGATAAACAGCCAGAAATTCGACCTTTGACAATTAGCCACGGTGCAAATTCACCACGCACCGATAAAACACGCTTTCAGTTAGAATTTGACTGGACTGGTACAGATGATTATACAGCTTATATGTGTGTACCAGAGGCGATCGCTTTCATGGGTTCGTTGTTACCCGGCGGTTGGCAAGGATTGATCCAGCATAATCATCAAATGATATTAGCTGCCAGACAGTTACTTTGTCAAGCTTTGCAAGTGTCACCACCTTGTCCTGAAGACATGATTGGCGCGATGGCAGTTGTACCAATGCCAGCTAGATTAGAAAATCGTGATTTCATGTCTGTGCATGACCAATTATTTGATCAGTATGGCATTCAAGTACAGATAGTTCCTTGGACAGAATCACCGCGATTGTTGCTGAGAATTTCCGCACAGATTTACAATACCCTAGAGCAGTACGAATATTTAGCAAAAGCACTCACAGAACTTTAAAAGTATTGCATAAAAAGTCTTTACTTATGCAGCCATTCCAGACAGAAATAAATCAAAGTATATTAAGTAATGTAACATAATCAAAGTTGAGTTCGTAGTAAGGACTTAAGTCCTTACTACAAACCTTAATTTATTTACGCCGTGCTACTTATTTCTGAATATCGCATATAATAAGAGCATAATCTCAAGGAATGTACTGTAAACTCATAGAAAAAAACAGTCAAAATTAGTATAACAGTAATACTCCCAAAAAGCCAATATTCCTGTCAATTAATCTGGCTGTTTGAGTAGAAATTGCCCTGTGCAAAGGGGGCTAAAATGAAAAATACTTTATACAATATATTCTCCAGACTGGCTATAACTGCAACAGTGGTATTAGCAGCTTTATTAATCACTGTACCAGTAGCTGCTAATGAAAATCAGCAGATTACTAATGCTTTAATTAACCCTAGAGGAATAGACTTTTTCCGTGAAGGGCAAGAGCAGTTTGAGCATGAAATGAAAGTGTTAATGATGAAAGATAGTCTGTTACCAGAAAAATTACTGCAAATTAATCCTGAAGTCATGCAGGTACAACAACAGTTATTACCATTAGAAAATCATCAGGTTATTCCCGGTGATGTTAATAGTGATAATTCACAAAAATTCATGAATCAAGATAGTGAGATTATACATTAGTTTGTAATTTGAGAAAACTAGCGATAGCCTCAACGGTTTGTGCTGCACTTTTAGCTGTAAACATGGGGCCAGAAGCCAAATAAATCTGCTCCTCATTGTCTAAATTTAGCAGAACATAGTAATTTGTTCCTCTCCCTACAGTAGCAGCATCAATATTAATTCCTAAAATTTCTTTTAATTTAACTTCAGTAACCGCTTGACTAAACCAACCTTGACGGTTAATAGTTGCTTTACCCAGAACTTTATCGAAACTACAGACAATTTTAGCATTCATTTGCATATAGATAATGCAACCACCACCAGCAGCAATTAGTAATAAACCTAGAGGATAAGTCCAAAAGCGGCTATCTTCCTGAATAGTTAAAGTTGTAGCTGGCGAGTTTTTCAGAAAATCGTTGATTTGGGTTGCATAGGTTTCTTTTTTAGTTCTATCTGCATTTATTAAATTAATAGGAAAACTACCTTGATTTGTTAGCAGTAAAAAAGGATAACTACCCCATTCATCAGTAGTGCTAGTATCTAGTTTTGCGCCTTTTATCTCTAAGAGATTCCAAGTGTGAGTTTGAGATTTTAAAAAACTGTTGCTAATTAACTGACAACTAGCTGGCTGGTTTTCAATGCGATTACAAGTAAAAGTAGTGACTTTTCCGAGTGTAGCTATTAAAAAAATACCACTTGCGGCGAATAGTCCCCCAAACAGCCAGTAAAAAATGGCTTGTGGTTTGAATTGTAGTTTTAATAAAGTTGGTGTTTTTTCTAAAATCAGAACTTGCATGGTTATAACAAAATATAAGACTTTAAAACCTAGTATGAAATTGGTGTTTACGCCGCCCACTCTCTACTCTTTTATAGATGATATATTAATCGCATCTATTGAAAAAATAATGTCAAAAACTGGGAATTTCAAATAATAGTAAAGATAGAATAAAATCCATAATAAAAATTGCTACCCAAGTCGTGACAACTGCGGTAGTTGCTGATTCTCCTACTTCTCTGGCACCACCTCTAGTAGTCAGTCCCCAACTACAGCCATTAATAGATACTATCAGCCCGAAAATTAACCCTTTCAACAAAATAATAAATACATCTGATGTCTCTAAAAAACTTCTGACTGACTCTAAGAATATCTCTGGAGGAATTTGATAAAATTGTGCAGCCGCAAAAATTCCGCCACTGATACCCATGACTAAAGCGAAAATCATCATAATGGGCATCATTAAACAGCAAGCAATGACTCTGGGAAGCACTAGATAATCAATAGGGTTAGTTTTGAGCATATAAAGCGCATCAATTTGTTCAGTGACACGCATTGCACCGATTTCGGCGGCGAAAGCAGAACCTACTTGTCCAGCAATAATACTAGCAGTCAAAATAGGAGCTAATTCCCGACAAAAAGCTAATGCAAAAGCTCCGCCGATGGTATTCTCAGCACCAAATTGTATTAATTCTCTAGCGGTTTGAATAGTAAAAATCATGCCAGAAAAAACACTCACAAGCAAAACTGGAGAGACACAACCAGGCCCCGCAGTTACAGTATGTTCTAAAATTTTACGGTAGTAAGTTTTTCCTTGTAGGAAATGTAGCCAGACTTGACCAAAGAGTAGCACTGTGGCGAAACAACGGACAGTAAATAAATGTTCTAAATTTTTTGGTTGTTGCAATTTTACCTCCTTTTAATACTCTAGAAACCTGATGAAAAAGACGCGGTTTATCGCGTCTCTACAGGAGGATTTTGGATTTATCTATTGTTGAGAAATAAGAATAATCAGTCATTAGTTGAAGTTGTAAATAACCACTGATTATTTATACAAAGAAAGCTTGACAATTAGGTGTGAAATATGATAGTGATTAGGGGGAGAAATGCCAATATCAAGCTATTCCACAACTGAAATTGAGGTTTTGAGATTGGTTGTGGTGGTGCTAATAAAGCTTCTATTCTCTGTTCTAAGCGTAGCTTGCCGTTGTAGGTATCGCCTACACTAGAACCTAGAGCAGCACAACAAATTTCTGAGTCTGTGAATGCTGTAGCATTACTTACTACTAACAACAGTGATTCTGCGAGTAATAGGGGGTCTACCTGGGATGCTGCATAACTGTCAGCACGTAGTTCTCGCAAGATTAAAAGTTCTTGCCACAATGGTTCTGTGTTGGGCAACCAAGCTGTACAGGAACGTATCCAACCCAACCAGAAAAACCAAAATGTATCTTTGTAGTGGTGATGTCCTTGTTCGTGGGCTAAGACACTTTTAACATGATCTGCGGAGAGTGTTTGTAGCAATCCTTCGCTGACTACTAATTCAGGATGCCAAAAACCAATTTGTCCGGCAAATAAGGCTGGTGTGCTGAGTAATCTGACTCGCTCACCTTCAACATTTACTAGAGGACAATTGCGGGCTGATTGTAGGGACTGATAACCTTGGATAGCTAGTTGCAAGCACAAACAAGAAAAAATAGTCAGGATAATTAAAGCTAGTACATAACTTAATGATCCTGTGTCCATACCGACCATTTGACCTTGAGTACCCATGCACAGCACAGCGATCGCTGTCATGATTAACAGCAACGGTGGAAAGAGAAAGAAAAACAGGGTTCTTTGCCAGCGTAGTTCCCAACTACCTGGGGTATGAGTCCAAGATTGTCTTAAAATTCCAGAAACTGCCAAAGCAGCCAAAATCATTAATAGGTGCATTATTGTTCCTCCCTGGCTTGGCGTGCTGCTTGAATACGTTTAGCGATCGCTGCGATTTGTTCACTAGCCGCCTCATCCAGACTATCAGCAAAAGCCGCAACCACATCAGGATTACCTACGGCTAAAAACCGTTGTAATTGGTCATGAGCTTTGATAACTTGGGCTTGCTGCTTTGTGATTAAAGGTCGCCAATAGAAAGCTTTGCCTTTTTTATCACAGGCTAGCCAACCTTTTTCAGTCAGGCGACGTAAAACTGTGGTGACAGAGGTGTAAGCTAATTCGCGGTTAGGGTCAGCCAGAATGCGATCATGCACATCTTTAACTGTAGCTGAACCCAGTTCCCAAACGATATTTAAAATTTCTGCTTCCAAAGGGCCTACAGACAATTGTTTGGGGCGATAATCGGGTAAAGGTGCCATAGAAATTGGGGATTAGGGACTGGGGATTGGGGATTGGGGGGTTGTTTCCTACCTTCTACCCCTACGTTCTTTCAGATTACCGTGATTTACACTCTAGCTAGAAACTATGGGCTGAAAACCTCTCTTCTCTAGCCTCCAACCTCTCGCGTTTAGCCCCTAGCTACTCCGACATAATAAAAAATAGTCTGGCATAACCATAAGAAATACTCTAATTTTTCCTGTGATTATGGTGATTGACACCAATTAGAATGTAATCTCGGCAGTAGTATTTAAAGCAGGTGTAACCCGCGCGTGAAGCTATTTGTATATCACACCCCGGAATTAACCCCCGAAGATCAAGTTCCAGACTGCGCGATCGCAGTCGATGTCTTGCGAGCCACTAGCACCATTGCAACTGTGTTGTCGGCTGGTGGCGAAGCTGTGCAAGTCTTCAGCGATTTAGATCAACTGATCGAAGTCAGTGAAAAATGGCCTCAACAGAAACGGCTACGAGCCGGAGAACGGGGAGGTGCAAAAGTTGCTGGTTTTGAATTAGGTAATTCTCCCCTTGACTGTAGACCCGAATTAGTGAATGGGCGACGCTTGTTTATTAGTACCACTAATGGCACTCGCGCTTTAAAACGGGTACAGGAATCACCCACGGTGATGACAGCCGCTTTTATTAACCGAGCCGCAGTAGTACAATATTTGATTGACAAGCAACCTGAGACAGTGTGGATTGTGGGTTCAGGTTGGGAAGGCAGTTTTTCTTTAGAGGATACAGCCTGTGCTGGTGCGATCGCTCACAGTGTGATCGAGAAATCCCAATTACCAGCCGCAGAATTAGCTGGTAACGACGAAGTTATGAGTGCGATCGCGCTATACTCCCAGTGGCAAGACAACCTCCTGGGATTATTCCACCACGCTAGTCACGGCAAAAGGTTGTTACGCCTAGATGGCCATGAAGACCTGAAATATTGTTCCCAAACCGATATTTTAGCTGTCCTGCCCACACAGCAAGAACCAGGTGTATTTAAAAGTCAAACTTAAATATGCAAAATCAATAGCTGAATAGCTCCCCTTGTCTTGTTTATTTGCCCCGTCTCGGCAAAACTAGCCAAGGGACTAATACTAATTCAAAATTCAAAATTCAAAATTACTCCCTTCCCACCAGAAGAATTCCGATATGAATGAACCACGAAGGAACGTTCGCGAAGCGTTCCGAAGGAAAGGACACGAAGGAAGAATCAAAGGAGATACGTAATCTTGCACCAGGAAGGAAGTAAGAAAACCAGATTTTGCAGCGAAAGTTTAGGGATTCAGGTTTTCGTTAACCAGAAGAAATGCGCGAGCCTTCGTCAATAGTCCCCAGTCCTTAATCCTCAGCCAAATTATGAATTGTAATGATATATATTTTAATGAGTCATGAAAGTGGAAAATTATTCTAGTCCAGATATTATAGAAGAAGTTAAATCTATTCCAGATATTATAGCAGAAGTTAAATCAGGAATTATTCATATAGTTCATGTAGTCGATGGAAGAAGAGTTTCATCTGGTACGGGATTTATGGTTCATGGCTGCTTAGTTACTAACTATCATGTTATGTATCAAGCACCCAAAGAATCAAAGGTTATTTTAAGAAAACAATTATCAAGAATAGGAGATAAACTAACGGATATAGCTAAAGAAATTGAAAGTATTCCATTATCCTTGACTCTCACGCGCTTTACGTAACTTTTCCTCCAGTTGCGCCATCACCACTTCACCATTTATTACATCTCCACGTTCGATAGAAGCCAGCCCAGCCGCTAGTTTTTTCTTAGTTTCTTCTTCCCATTCTTGATAACCCTTCTCCCATTCCTCCAACAGTTTCAATGCTTTCACAATCACATCTTCAGCATTTTCATATCTACCCGTAGCAATTCGGGTTTGTATAAATTGCTCGTATTCCGCTTTTAGTTGGATGTTCATATCTAGCCTAAACCCCAATTTTAAATCATAGAATAGATATTCATCTGCGTTCATCTGCGTTTATCTGCGTTCAATTATCTTTCTTCTCACTCCCATTGAAAACCGCTATAGTTTCCTGTATTGATATGCTTATCATCTCACAAACCTCATAAATCAAAAACCTCTGGTAGCATATACCAGAGGTAAAATTATGCAATCCTATTTCACAGGATTAACTAATAGACAAACGGCTGCAACATTAACCAGCATTCGCCAAAAGTAACTCGCGTTTTTCTGACTGAAGTACCTGTACTTGACCATCATCATTAACATCCACAACGGCAGTGCAACCTTCGCTGAGTTCGCCAGCAAGCAAAGCTTCCGCTAAAGAATCTTCTAACAGACGCATAATTGCACGGCGTAATGGTCTAGCACCGTAGCTGGGGTTATAACCTTCAGTTACTACTAAGTCTTTGAACCGTTCCGTAACTTCTAAGTTAATACCTTTTTCAGTCAGGCGACTAGCTACTTCACGCAGCATGATGTCAGCAATTTGCTTGACTTCATCCTTAGACAGTTGACTGAAGACGATAATTTCATCTACCCGGTTGAGGAACTCAGGACGGAAGTAATTCTTCAGTTCTTCGTTGACTAAGTTACGAATGCGTTGGTAACTAGCTTCGGGTTGGTTGTCGAATTCAAAGCCTAAACCGCCACCACCTTTTTCAATTACCTTAGAACCAATGTTCGAGGTTAAGATAATCAAGGTGTTCTTGAAGTCCACTTTCCGACCTTTAGCATCGGTGAGGTGTCCGTCGTCGAGAATTTGCAGCAGCATATTGAAGACATCCGGGTGTGCTTTTTCGATTTCGTCGAATAGCAACACGGTGTAAGGTCTGCGGCGCACGGCTTCGGTGAGTTGTCCGCCTTCGTCGTAGCCGACGTAACCAGGAGGCGAACCAATCAGTTTAGATACTGTATGGCTTTCCATGTACTCAGACATATCCAGCCGAATCATTGCATCTTCCGCACCGAAGAAGTAAGTCGCCAAGGCTTTGGCTAATTCGGTCTTACCAACGCCTGTGGGGCCGGAGAAGATAAAGCTGGCTATGGGTCGGTTGGGGTTCTTTAAGCCGACTCTAGCGCGACGGATGGCACGAGACACAGCCGTAACTGCTTGTTCTTGGCCGATGAGTCGTTCGTGGAGAGTGTCTTCTAGGTGCAGCAGTAATTCAGACTCAGATTCTGTGAGTTTGTTGACTGGTACGCCTGTCCACGAAGCGACGATTTGGGCGATGTCTTCCTCATCTACGGCGATGGGGTGAATGGCTTTTTCTGCTGAAGCTGCTTGTAGTTCTGCTTCTAGGGCGATTTCTTGGTCGCGCAGTTCTCCAGCTGTATCAAAGTTTTGCAGTCTGACGGCTTCGTTTTTGGCTTTGGTGACTCCCGCGAGTTTACGCTTGAGTTCTTTATCGGCTGAAATGTGGGAGTGACGCAACCGCACACGAGAACCAGCTTCATCTATCAAGTCTATGGCTTTATCTGGTAAGAAGCGATCGCTTATATACCTATCTGACAACTCAGCAGCAGCCACCACCGCCTCATCGGAAATTTGTACTTTATGGTGCTGTTCGTAAACTCCCCGCAAACCGTAGAGAATTTCAATGGTTTCTTCTACTGACGGTTCACCGACTAAAATCGGTTGGAAACGACGCTCTAAGGCTGCATCACGCTCAATATGTTGACGATATTCATCTAATGTGGTAGCACCAATACATTGGAGTTCACCACGGGCTAAAGCTGGTTTGAGGATGTTAGCAGCGTCTAACCCGCCTTCTGTACCGCCAGCACCGACTAGGGTGTGAATTTCATCAATTACTAGGATGATATTACCCGCACTGCGGACTTCATCAATAATTTTCTTGATGCGTTCTTCAAAGTCTCCCCGGAAACGGGTTCCAGAGACTAATAACCCCATATCGAGACTGATGACTTGCTTATCTTGCAGCAGTTCGGGGACATCTTGATTAATGATACGCTGTGCCAATCCTTCAGCGATCGCCGTTTTCCCTACCCCTGGTTCACCAATTAACACCGGGTTATTCTTAGTCCGACGACCGAGAATTTGAATTGCTCGCTCAATTTCTTTTTCACGACCAACTACCGGGTCTAGTTTACCTTCTTGGGCTAATTTAGTGAGATTTCTGCCAAATTCTTCTGTAGTTAGTGTTTTTTGGCTGCGTCTGGGGCTAAAACCACTACCAACCACCGCCGGGTCTTCACCTATACGCCGAATTACACCAGTGCGAACCGTTTTCAGGTCAACTCCCAGATTTTGCAATACTTTAGCGGCGACACCTTCACCTGCTTCAGTTAAACCTAAAAGTAAGTGTTCTGTGTTGATATAGTTATGTCCCAGACTGTGAGCTTCTCTAAATGACTGCTCAAATAGACTTTTAACTTTGGGGGTAAAAGGAATTTCTGGTGGCACAAACCCAGAACCCCGACCGATAATTTTTTCGACTTCCCGACGTGCGTCTTTGAGAGTTACACCCAACTCAGTCAGCACTTTGGCAGCAACCCCAGTTCCTTCTCCCATCAAACCCAGGAGAATTTGTTCAGTTCCTACGAAGTTGTGTCCCAGGCGACGTGCTTCCTCCTGAGCGAGCATGATAACCTTGATGGCTTCGGAAGTGAAGTGTTCAAACATAGCGGGTTCTTGCTCCCTTGCTGCTTGGACTTTGGGCGATCTAAAAATTCACCCTTTTCTTAACTTTTTTGTATTTTCTTAAAGACAATGTATCTTTATTTATTATGTAGTGACAGTGGTGAGAGCCGTATTAGCTCAGGTGTGGTTGCCGTCATCTTTAATTATCGCGCGTTAGGACGATTTTAGCTCTAGACTTAAAATGAATTTATCATCTAGAAAAAGTATAAAACATGACAGAACAACACGGTAGTAAAGACCAACAACACCCACTTTACAACCGCGATCGCCCTCTTATTGATATTTTACTAACTCAAGAGGCGACAGACTACAACTTAGCAGAATTAGCCAGGCTGAAAATACGTTATCAAGGCTTCCCAGGCGCAAGGGACATACAACAGGACTTGGATAAAGTTTTGCAACAATGGGGATTAACGGAAACCCAACTATTTGAAAGA
>NZ_LUHJ01000013.1:201166-216083 GCF_001597745.1 Anabaena sp. 4-3
GCAAGATTGGAATTAGTTGGGGACTGGGGATTGGGGACTGGGGATTGGGGATTGGGGACTGGGGATTGGGGACTGGGGATTGGGGATTGGGGATTGGGGACTGGGGATTAGGTAAGAAGGTAGGGGCAGAATTTATTCAATTTTGAATTTTGAATTTTGAATTTACTTGTCCCTACTCTCCCGATACTCCCGTAATTGCTGCAATAGTTGCTCTTGAGATGAATTCACAGGGGAAGGACTTACCGATGCTTGAGGGGGGTTAACCGAACTTTCAACTACTACAGGTGTAGGCTTAATGGTGAGAGCCTTTTGTTTTGGTGTTGGTGGTGGGGAAATTGCTACATCTGATTTGATGGCTACTTTCGCTGACTCTAGGGTTGCAGCTACTTTAACTTGTTCTTGCATTTGGTCTGTGGATGACACTAAGCTGCTTAAACCATTGACTAATTGCCGTAAATTTTGCCGGAAATTAGGATCACCTGTTAACTCATCCAAATCAGAAGTTATTTTTTGGGTATTTTCAAATGTCACCCTGGCTGAGTCTAGGGTTTGTTGCAACAGCACGGCATTTTTAGGATCATTTAAGGCTTTGGTAGCATCTCGCAAATTAGCTGAGGCTTGAGCCGCATTTGCCGAAAGACTTTCTAAATTTTTTAGTAACTCCCCTTGGGTTAACCGATTCAGGGCAGGTGATAGACTAGAGACTGTGACCCGTAGCTGGTTACTGGTTTCAGAAATATTATTCAGAGTCCCAACCAGTACAGAACGATTGGTGTTGACAAGGTTATCTAAGTCAGTGAGTAATTTACTAGCTTGAGTTGCAGTTGTGCTGAATTGACTAGCGGTGACACCCAATTGGTCTACAGTTTTTGTAGTCGAAGCTGTTAGTGCATTGGTTGCTCTCTGCACCGAAGTAGCAGTAGAAGCAAATGTACCTAACTGTCCTTGAAAACTTCTGCTCAAGCTGCGGATATCTTTGCTGAGTGCGGCAACACTGGTAGCAGCTTCTGATGAGGTTTCTAAAAGTTTATTTACCCGTTGATAAAATTGGGGATTATTGTAAACAGTAGCTAACTCAGTAGTGCTACGAATGAGTTCATCTAGACTGATACCAATTTGACCTTTGAGACGAGAACCATTACAAACTATAAGGCTGGGGTTGCAATTTTTATCTAGAGGTTTAGCTATATTTTCCCCAGATGGTAATGATGTTTTTGGTGTGATATCAATAATACTTTCGCTAATTAATCCACTCTGATTAGCTTCAACCACCACATCACGGGGGATAATTAAATCAGATTGGAGGATTTCAATCTCTACTTCTACCGCATTTGGCCCTGGTTGAATGCGAGCAATATTACCAACTTTCACACCTCGATAGCGAACAGGCGCACCTCTTTGCATCCCGCCAGCATTGGCAAATTCCACAATTGCTTTATAGGAACTGCGAGCCGCAGTGAATCTATTTAACCATAAGATAATAACGACAAATGCCCCTAGTCCGAAAAAGATTAATAATCCTACTGAACCCTCTCTTAAAGTTCGCTTCGATGCGAAACGGCTGGTAATGAAATCTCGCATATTGTTTGTCTACCCGATTAACCCACAACCTGAATAGGCCCTTGTACACTTCCACTCATAAATTGTTTGATTAGTGGATGGTTTGTATTGTCTAACTCACTAACTGTACCTTGCCACTGTACTTTACCTTGATAGAGGAATACCAGTTTATCAGTTGTGCGTCGAATTGTACTGTCTTGGTGAGTGACAATAGCATAGGTACTGCATACACCTTGAGTTTTTTGCAAGTCACGGATTAAATCTTCTATGACAGTGGAAGCAATGGGATCAAGTCCGGCTGTAGGTTCATCGTAGAGTAAAACTTCAGCCCCCTCTGCTGGGTTATCGGGGTTAGACATAATTGCACGGGCAAAACTTACCCGTTTACGCATACCTCCAGAAAGTTCCGAGGGATAGAGATGACTGATACCCGGTAAACCAACCATGTCTAATTTTTCTTTGACTAAATCGCGGATGCGCGATCGCGCTAAATTAGAATTCTGATACAGCAAAAACCCCACATTTTCCTCTACAGTCAGCGAATCAAACAAAGCCGCCTGTTGAAATACCATACTAATACCAACCGGGTCATCACCATCTTCAATCAACCCCTCTCGTTTCACACCCTGCACATAAACTTCCCCCTCATCAGGATTAAGTAACCCAGCAATTATGCGTAAAATCGTCGATTTACCCGTCCCCGAAGGGCCTATAATGCCTAAAGCTTCACCCCGATAAATCGTCAAATCTACATTATCTAAAACCCGATTGTTCCCAAAGGCTTTAGAAACACCTTTTAGTTCAATTAGTGGTTCAGTCATTGGTTATTAGTTATTAGTCATTAGTTATTAGTCATTGGGGATTGAGGTAAAATTTTCTCTGCACCCCTCCCCTACACCCCCATTCCTCAAACATTCTTTAATTTTGAATTTTGAATTTTGTAGCTTGCTTCTCCGTAGGAGTATTTTGAATTTATGTGTCCCCATTCCCCAGATATCATCGTCATCGGTAGCGGTATCGGTGGTTTATGTGCGTCGGCGTTGTTGGCGCGTTATGGTAAGCGTGTAATTGTCTGTGAAAGTCATACAATTCCTGGCGGTGCAGCCCATAGTTTTAGACGACGAGGGTTTGAATTTGATTCAGGCCCCTCCTTTTATTGCGGTTTAACTGGTACTCAGAGTTTAAATCCTCTCAAACAGGTGCTTGATTCTTTAGGTGAATCCATCCAAGTTATACCTTATGATCCTTTGGGACACTACCACTTTCCTGAAGGTGATTTTCCAGTCTACAGCAACGCTGAACGCTACCGTCAGGAAATAGCAAAAATCACAACCCAAGGTGCAAAGGAACTCCAGCAATTTGAACGCCGCCTGTTAGGACTATATGAGGCGATGAAGGATATTCCTACCCTAGCACTCAGGGCAGATTGGCAGGTAATTTTAGTCTTGTTGCAACGTTATTTGCCGTCTTTGGCGAAAATGCTCCCTTATTTAACTCTCGTACAGTCTTCCGTCGGCGATGTCATGGATGCTACTGTCAAAGACCCTTGGGTGCGGCGACTGATTGACTTAGAATGTTTCTTACTGTCTGGCTTAAAAGCACAAGGTACAATTGCCCCAGAGGTAGCATTTATGCTAGGTGAACGTTCCCGTGCTGGGGTTGAGTATCCTGCGGGGGGAAGTGCAGCAATTGTCAATGCTTTGGTGCGGGGGTTAGAACGTTGGGGTGGTAAGTTACGTTTAGGATGTCACGTTGAGCAAATTTTGGTAGAGTCTGGGAAAGTTACAGGTGTAAGGTTGCGAAGTGGTGAGATTTTGTCAGCCCCAATCGTGATTTCTAACGCCACAATTTGGGATACTTACAATCAGTTACTACGTCCTGAAGATTTACCGACGGCTTACCGTCAAACTGCTTTACAGACTCCAGCCGTAGAAAGTTTCATGCACTTGCACTTAGGTATTCGGGCTGAGGGGTTGGATAATTTAACCGGACATCATGTGGTAGTGCATGACTCTAGCGAAGATATTAGTAAACCAGGGAATACTTGCATGATATCTATTCCGAGTGTGTGGGATAAAAATCTCGCACCAGAGGGACATCATGTAGTTCATGCTTACACCCTTGAACCTTTCGCGGAATGGGTAAGGGATGATGGTTATGAGGCGAAGAAGCGAGAGAAAGCAGAATCTTTATACCGTGCTGTAGAAAAAATTATACCTGATATTCGAGGGCGTGTAGTGTTGGAATTGATTGGCACACCGTTAACTCATGCTCATTATCTGCGACGTTATCAGGGAACTTACGGCCCTGCTATTGCTGCGGGTAAGGGGATGTTTCCTAGTACACATACGCCTATACAGGGTTTGTATCGTGTGGGTGATAGCACTATGCCGGGAATTGGTGTCCCTGCTGTCGCTGCTTCTGGTATTCTATGCGCGAATAGTTTGGTTTCACTATCGCAGATGGCGGAGTTATTCAAGTGACAAAATTAAACGCAGATGCACGCAGATAAACGCAGATAAATTTTTATCTCATTAGACTAAAGACGGCTAGAATCTGGGTAAATATTGAGCATTTTGTGACAAACGACTGTATTTTTTTAGTAAAAGTTTCTGCAAAAATGACAGATATTTTTTGTCTGAGCAGAGTTTAAAAACCCTCGAAATTTAATTACTTACATATCGGCTTTAGGTTATATTTTTTAGATAGTAAATCCAAGAATTTTACTGTTTAGACTATTGCCGTGTAGATAACGGGACTCTGGAGGTTAAAATGACAGGCGAACCCATAATTCAATTCACTTTTGCCATTGATGACCCAGAATTAGATGATGAAAGACGGCGAGAAATAGCTATAAAGTTGCTGGGGGAAATTCGGGATTTGGATGAGGTGGAAAAGGCGGATCGCGCTGAAGATTTGAACCCAGAAGCGGGAAGTAAGCCAGGGTTTGCTACTTTGATAGGTGTGCTTACGGCTGAGGTAAGCATGAAGAATTTTAAAAGCTTTTTGAGTTTTTTGGGCGATCGCCTGCAAGACAAGAACCTTGAAGTCAGTGTAAAAGTTGGTGATAAAGAAGTCAACATAAAAGCTAAAAGTCGGCAAGAGCTACTAGAAAGTGAGAGATTAGCCAAAGAATTGTTAGAAAAAATGGGTGGCGGGAATGGCTAAAATAGCACTACTGATTGGAGTCAGTGAGTATGGTGAAGGTATTCCTCCCCTCTCAGCAGCACTCAATGATGTGGCAGCTATGCAGCGAGTTTTGCAAAACCCAAACTTGGGGGGGTTTGAGCAGGTTGAACAACTGCTTAACCCCGATGCAGTTGCAATGCGAAAGGCAATTCACAAGCTGTTTAAGGAAGCTAAGAAAGATGATTTAGTATTATTATTTTTCTCTGGTCATGGTATTACTAATGATGAAGGGCATCTCTATTTAGCAACTCGGATTACAGCTAAAGATGACTTTGAAGCTACTGCTGTAGACGCAAGTTATATCCAAGGACGATCAAACAGTTGCTATGCTAAACGGCAAGTTGTAATTCTCGATGCTTGCTATAGCGGTGCTTTCGCTGGAACTTGGCGGCCAAAAAGTGTTGGTGTAGAGGATATTAAACAGCAGCTAGGTGCTGTAGGGCGGGTTGTTCTCACCTCTTCCAGTGCAACTCAAAAATCTTTTGAGCAAGAAGGCTCAACCCTTTCGCTTTACACGCAATATTTAGTTGAGGGAATTGAAACTGGGGCAGCAGACAAAGACAACAATGGTTGTATTCTGATTCAAGAACTCCATGATTACGCCAAGGCGAAAGTTCAAGAAGTCAAGCCGAATATGACACCAGCCATTATTCTGGATAGGGAAGGCTTTAATATTATCATAGCCAATGCGCCAAAGAGTTCAGAAGCAGAGTATCGCAAGCTTGTTGAACAATATGCCCAAAATGGTGAACTCAGTGAACTTGCCTACTTAGTCTTGAAGCCAAAACGCCAAACATTTGGACTCACAGATGAAAAAGCAGAGGAAATAGAAAACGAAGTTCTAGAACCTTCTCTTAGGCGGTTGGAAAATCTTAAACTTTACAAACAAGCTTATGAAAAGGCAGTTAAGCAACAATATCCTCTAGATGAGCATAATTTGAACATATTGAAGGATTATCAGCAGGATATTTTAGGACTGAGGGATGAGGATGTAAAGGAGATAGAGAAAGAGATTACATCTGTCAGAGAAGCGGAGCATCAACAACAGATTCAGCAGATACCGCCACAAAGAGCAAAACCAAACGAAACAACCACTACACTAACACCGGAAACAGATGATCTGAGTTCTGATAAAGGTGTAGACTATACACGCTTGCGCGACTTACTCAAAGCAGGAGAGTGGAAAGAAGCAGATCAAGAAACTCTGGAAGTGATGCTAAAAGTTGCTGGTAGAGAAAAACAAGGCTGGCTTGATATTGATCATATCAAAAAATTTCCCTGCACTGATTTACGCACTATTGACCAACTGTGGGTAAAGTATAGCAATGGACGCTTTGGGTTTAGTGTCCAAAAGAGTATTTGGGAAAGTGTCGGAGGCAATCCCAATGCTGATTATTACACTTGGTGCGAGTTCGGCAAGCGTGTCGGCTGGCGAAAAGAAGAAAAGTGGTTAGTTTTTAATGATCAGACATTCGATGTCAAAGCTGCCGAAAAAGCTCCCGAAGGGCATCTCCCTGTCTATTACTATCAGTTCATTCACACTGGCGGAATGCCCGTTCCTGGAGGTGGAGTCTCTTCTCTCGCGTCGAGACTTGTAAACTGTAACATATAAGGCTTACACAAAATTGTAAAGATTTCTAAATAAGCCATTTCCTACGAAGTCTTGCGGGTTCTACGTTTCCGATACCTGGCACTGTGGCTTTTTCTACTCTTGTTGTTTTTCTTGTAGTATGCTGCCAGCAACTTGCGGGTTATAACAATTAGCCAGGATAAACTTTGATGCTACTTGTTCTACTTCTTCATTAGTCGCTTCCCACTCATCCCAAGGTAGTCTCATTTGTCCAGGTGAGGTTTTCTTCCCCTTTCCCTTTTTCTTCAACCCTGCTAATAATTTGCTTCCCCAGTGGTTGCGCTTTTCTGGCTTAGATTGAGGGCGATATTTTTTACAAAAACTTGTGCTATTAAAGAATATTTGTCAAGCCGCAAAGTAGGGGCGGGTTTATGAAAAATTCGGTCTACCTACAGATTAACTTGTGAACCCGCCCCTACAAAAACCCCTCTCCAAACCTCTCCCCTGCAAGGAGAGAGGCTTTAAAATCCCCATTCCCTTGTAGGGAAGGGGGGCTGGGGGGGTTAGGTTTGAGAGATTTTGATGCTAATAACAATACAAGGAACAGGTGCAAGATGTCAGTCTATTTTTGTGGGAGCATCCCAATTTTGAAAAAATAAACTTAGCCATTGCAAAATCTCTCTAAAACTCTCTTTCCTTCGTGTCCTTTCCTTCGGAACGCTTCGCGAACGTCCCTTCGTGGTTCGTTCATTTCATGTCTTAACCTCAAGCAAAAAATAAACTTACACATTTGGGATGCTCCCATTTTTGTTGTGTCTACAACAGATAAAATATGAATAATTATCAAGTTTTTTTAAAAATAATTAAATGACGCGATTTATCCATGACCAATTTTCCAAAGACTATTTAGAAGAACTACTCAAACCCTATGGAAAAGTCCAAGCACCGAGTCGGGTAGCTGCTGAAGTTCGCGAAATAGATGTATTATTTTCTCCCTTTTCAACCCAAACAGCTAATTTAGCAACATTAGGATTATTAGGGAAAATGGCAACTACATCCGCCATTTTTGAACCGTTCCGCAACCCAGCATCAAAAGAAGAAATCACTGATTGTCTGTTAAAACTCTTAGAAGTCAGAAACGCTATTCAAAGAGAAGCAAATCGCACTAAAACCCCAATCTCAGCCGGAGAAATTCCCCATTTATGGGTTCTGACTCCCACCGCATCGGAAACAATAATTTCCGGCTTTGGTGCAAGTCTAAAATCAGACTGGGTAGAGGGAGTTTACTTTCTACCTGAGTATTTGCGGACAGCCATAGTTGTAATTCATCAGTTACCCTGTACTCAAGAAACACTGTGGCTGAGAATACTAGGGCGTGGTAGAGTACAGCAACGAGCAATTGATGAATTGGCAGCACTACCAGCAAATCATCCCTTTCAGAGAGTGACGCTAGAATTACTCTATAGCCTACAACAAAACTTGAGAATAAATCAGAATATAGAAACAGATGATCGGGAGTTAGTGATGAGATTAGCACCACTGTATCAAGAAGACAGAGAACGAGCTAGACAGGAAGGGTTACAACAAGGACTACAGCAAGGAGAACAACAGCTAATTCTGCGCTTGTTAAATCGTCGGTTTGGAGAAATTGATTTATCTTTAATCGAGCAAGTTCAAAGATTATCTATTGAGCAATTAGAAGCACTGGGTGAACAATTATTAGATTTTTCTGAAGTTGCAGATTTAGCAGCTTGGTTAAACCAACAACAAGAAACCAAAAACCAGTAAATTAATCATATACTACTGTTGATTTCTGGGACTGAGTTTTTGAGCGATCGCCTACTAAAATCAACTACCATTTTCGGGTGCGATCGCTCTTATCCCACTGCAAAATCTGTAAACTAACTACAACCTTGCTCACTAACACCAAGTTTGCACTACTCGCCCTTTTAATTCTTGTCCTAACCAGGGAGTATTGCTAGAAAGAGTATGCAGATTCTTTCTGTCTACTGTCCAAGTTTTTTCAGGGTTAAATAATGTTAGTTCAGCTTGCTGATGAGGTGCAATTTTACTAACTTTTTCTTGTAAACAATCTGCGGGTTTTGTACTCAATGCTTGCCACAATTGTAATCCGGTAAATTCCCCAGTTGCAACTAAATGCTGCCACAACAATGGTAATGCTAATTCTAAACCAATCGCCCCTGGTGGTGCTTCGGCAAAGGCTTGGACTTTTTCTTCGTAGGTGTAAGCTGCATGATCAATGGCGATCGCATCCACAACACCCTCCCTTACTGCTTCCCGTAACGCCTTCATATCACTGGTATTACCTAAAGGTGGTTCTAAATGCAAGCTGGTGTTATAACTCTTAACAGATTTAGTATCTAATAACAGGTGCATCCAGGTGGTACTGGCGGTAATCGGTAAACCTTGGGCTTTAGCTGTGGCAATTAATTCTACACTGCGAGCCGTGGAAACACGCATGATATGGATGGGTGTACCAATGTTAGCTACCAATTCGATTAAAGAGGCGATCGCAGTTGTTTCCGCACTCACAGGAACAGGTGGTAAACCATACCGCAACGCATCCGCACCTTCCCGCATGACTCCGTTAGATTGAAGTAGGCGATCGCAAGGCCAAAAAGCTACAGGTTTACCCAATGCTTGCACATATTCCAACAACCGCCGCACTAATCCTAAATTATCTAACGGCAAACCATCAGTAAACCCCACAACTCCCGCCGCCGCTAAATCGGCTAATTCCGTCATCTGCTTCCCTGCCACATCTAAGGTAATCGCACCCCAGATGTGGAGATGGGGAAGTGAGAGAGATGAGGGATTTCCCCCTCTCATTTTCTGCAACTGTGCAACAAGCGCAGGGTTATCAATAGCTGGCGATGTATCAGGGAGAATGCTAACTCTGGTAAAGCCACCAGCCGCCGCCGCTTGTAAAAAAGATAACAGAGTTTCTCTTTCTTCAAAACCTGGTTCGCCGGAGTGACTATACAAATCAACTAACCCAGTTCCGAGAATCAGTCCCCGACAATCTCTAACTTGAGTATCAGAACTAATATCAGTAATTTGTGGGGCTACTGCTTGGATTGTACCATGAGCAATTAGCACATCAGCCACTTGATCAGTTCCAGAAACCGGGTCAATTACCCTTACTTGTTGCAGAAGTTCAGTTGTCATTTGAGCTATTTAGTGCTTCAGCTTTTTATCTATTGTTGTTGTTAATCACCCTATAATGCTCCTGCTGCGGTTTTATCCAGTACACCGCCACTTAAATGAGTGGTAATGTTCATTGCTTGCAATACTGGTAAACCATTCAGCCCAGAGGGGTAGTCAATGACACTGACAGCACCGTTACCTTGGCGGAAATTCCAGAAATTATCAGCAGATAAGCCGAGAATATAACAAAGTAGGGTTTTATTAGTAGCGTCGTGAGCCACGACTAATCCGGTTTGGCGTTGATTTTCGATAGCCGATTGGACAATTGCTTGCCAAGTCACCGTACTACGTTCCCATACTTGTTGTAAATTCTCTCCTTCTGGCATTTGTACATCTGCTGGCGTTGTGCGCCAACGGTGTAACTCTCCAGGGAATTCTTGCTCGATTTCTACTTCTAGTTTTCCTTCCCAAAGTCCATGTCCAATTTCTCTTAAGCCGTCTTGTAATTCTAAATTGACATCAGAATGATGTTGCAAAATAATTTCGGCTGTTTCTTTAGGACGTGCCATAGTGCTACTTACGGCAAAGTCAAGGGCGACATTTTGGAGAAATTCCCCAGCTTTTTTTGCTTGGTTTCTGCCGTTGTCATTGAGGGGAATGTCAATCTGTCCTTGAAATCTGGTTTGGCGGTTCCATTCGGTTTCCCCGTGACGTACCAGTAACAATCTTACACCTTGATGACCAGGACGTAAGGAAGGGAGAGTTTCCCCTAGATGTTGCGTCTGGTTCATCGACTCTAATTGTACTGGTTCGCCCAAACCCCCAGAAAAGTTTAAGACGTTGATGCCACAGTTAGATTGCTGTATGCAATGGTAACGACTGGGGTGAATACCCAAAGCGGTGCTAATCAAGGCGCGATTGATGCCATTATGACCGACGATTAAGATAGTTTCACCTTGATGATGGGGTAAAATTTCTTGCCAAAACTGTCGCGCTTGTTTATACAAAGACAGCACAGGAAAATGTTCTTGAGTTTCCCCGTCTTGGTTAACCACCATCTTCAATTCATCGGGGTGTTCATGCCAAATGCGATAATCTTCAGGAAACTGCTGCTTAACATCAGCACTCACCATTGCTTCCCACAAAGGTAAGTCAACTTCTAGTAGCAAATCAGAAGTTTGCACAACGGCAGACTTCTCAAACTTAGATGTTAACTCACCATGAATAATTTCTGCTGTCTGTTTGGCTCGTTGCAGTGGACTGCTATAAATTCCATGAAATGAAATATTACTGAGGGCTTTGCCGACTTTAGCGGCATCACTACGACCTTTTTCTGTTAATGTTGATACGTCACTGCGCCCTTGAATGCGTTTTTCGGTGTTATATGTGCTTTGGCCATGACGCACGATGATGACACGAGTCATCTTTTTGCCCTCCTCTATCTAAAGGATTAATTCTACTCCATCTTGTTGGCTGCATTATCTCTTAGATTTGGCTTTGGCAACTCAAGATTTTTAGGAGGGTTTGTAAACAGCACCGCAATGATTAACAATTGCTAACAATTACTCACATTTATGAGAGGTTGACAGGATATCGTTTAATTGCATTGTGGATGGAAACAGCCTATAATCTACTAATTAATAACGGTTCAACCGTCGCCGTCAGAGGATACACCCTCCAGTTAAACTGGCGTTTGGTAAACGTGCCGCAGGCGAGGGATAAGCTCCATAGACAAGAGGATTGTTAGTAGCACCTCAAGAAAATTTTCTCAACTTTTGGGAGAGATATAGCGGTCAGATTGACCGTGTTAGCCTGTGGACTAGATAGTGCCGACACTTCTAGGAAGAAGCAGGAAGAAAAAGCTGGCACTTGTTAGCATTTGTTAGCTTTTTTTGAATCGGATTTCAGGGCTACTAAATTTTATTGTGGCAAGTTTTTCTGATACTGCTGGCTCCAGAAAGCGGTATATTCATTTAAGGCAGGGTCGGGAGTCAGCAGTGCCAAAAATCATCGCCATTCTCAACGGTAAAGGTGGAGTCGGTAAAACGACTACCGCCGTCAATTTAGCTGCCCAGTTTGGGAAAAAGAAAAAAGTTATTCTGGTTGATACAGACATTCAAGGTTCTGCTAGTTGGTGGTTTGGGCGGAATCAGAATGGTATGGGGTTTGACTTATCCCAAGAAACAAATCCGCAATTATTAGGTCGGTTAAAAGCAATCACAGGTTACGATTTAGTCATAGTGGATACGCCGCCGGCACTCCACTCGGATGCCTTAGCGACAGTAGTAGCGATCGCAGATTATTTAGTGTTACCTACACCACCAGCAGCAATGGATTTAGCCGCCCTGATTGATACAGTTAAGGCTGCTGTTGTTCCTGTCGGTATTCCCCATCGGGTACTACTGACAAAAGTTGACACCCGATGTATAAATGAAGCCATAGAAGCCCAAAATACTCTGCAACGCTTAGGAATTCCCGCTTGTAAGTCTTTCATTAGGATATACAAAGCCCACGAACGGGCAGCATTGGAGGGTGTGGCTATTAATCAGTGGCGGGGCAGAAATGCTAAAGAGGCAGAGTCAGATTACCGTCGAGTGGCGGAAGAATTACAGCGTGATTGGAGAAAATAATGCCTAAAAAACACAGTCTTTCCGACTTGATTCAAGAGGAAGTCCAAAAATTTAACCCATCTGAAGGTGAATCTGCAATTAATGTCAATGCTGTAGAAGTGGCAGAAGACAATGCTGCTACCCCAGAGGAAACTTCTCAGCCAATAGCTGAAACATTGACTAATAAGCGTAGCAATCCCACAAAAGCTGATTTAGAAGTGACTATTAAAGAATTGCAAGCAAGTTTAGAAACATCTCAACAAAACGAAATGTCTCTTAAACAGCAACAAGTAGAATTAGAATCAGCTTTAGCCCAACAAAAAGCCGCAGTAGAAAGAATTACCAAAGAGCTTTATGAAGCTAAACAAACAGCACTACAATTGGCAGAAGCTAATTCCCAACTCATAGAGGAAAATCAATCTTTAAAACAAAAACCGCCAACTCCCACGCCAAAACAACCAGAACAACCAACTTATAAGCCAGTTACCTATAGAAAATCTCACCTCACTCCTGAAAAACTGCCAGTACAGCCAACTGAGTCCCAAGACAATTTTTCTGCCAATACTTGGTTGTATGACTAAAGTTAGAAGGGAGGAAATATTTTCTCCCTCTCCTCCAGTCCCCAATGGATAAGAGATAATCTTGCCGATGTCTGAAATCTTTAGCTAATATGCGTCACAATTAATACGGCCACCAGAATTCATGGGTGAAACCACAATTTTTTGGTTGTCTACTGTAGGCAGACGCGGCGGATTGTGGCAATGTGGAGATCAGTGGCTAGTAGCACCTTGGAACGGGAATTAAGGAACTTCCACTATGCTGATTTGCCCTCAGTGTCAATTTGAAAATCCCAACGCTAACAAATTCTGTCAGAAATGTGGTGCTTCCTTGTTTCACAAGGTCTGTCATCAATGTGGTACTGATGTACTGGTGTCGGCTCTACATTGTCATAAATGTGGTGCAGAATGTGGAACTGTATGGTGGGCAATTGTAGGTAAGCAAGCCGGGGAGATGGGGATGAGAGGTGAGACAATGCCCGATGCCTCGGTGATTTCGACTGCTCCAGTTGCGGCTTTACATTTGTCTGTGGGTTCATATTTAGACAAAGAGCAGCGTTATCAGTTGTTATCAGAGCTATCAGCAGACAATGATCAATGGTGTGCCAGGGTTTTAGATTGTCAACCTTATCAAATATCGCTGCTGAGTACATTAGCAAATCAGCAACCGAGTTTGCTCACGCCATCGGTAGCAGCTAGTGGTATTCCGATTGTAGCTAAGGCTTACCTGGCGTTAAAATCCTTGCATCACCCAGGAATCCCAAAAATTCATGATGCGTGGCTGGATGGTGATTTGCAGGTATTACTGATTGAAGACCGTTCTGGTTGGCAATCTTTACTTGATTTGTGGTCAGCCGAAAACACAAGTATATCGCAAATTTTATACTGGTGTTATGAAATGACCCAATTGTGGGAGTTATTAGAACCACTGGATTGTCATTATAGTTTGTTGGATTTGGCGAATTTGCGCTTGGATGAAGACCAGACGCTAGTGCTACAACGGTTGTATGTGAAAACACCGAAGGATAATTGGGCGATCGCACCCCTGGCAGATGAAACAGTAGCCACGCTAGCTAGTGGGGAGCAGCCTCTGACGGTGAAAGCATTAGGTAGAGTATGGCAGAACTTGTTTAAATCCTCTCAACGCACTCAATTTGGTTCAGTAGTGCAGATTTTGGACGATTTAGAACAGGGTAAAATCCAGACAATTGCACAGTTGCGATCGCGTTTAACAACAGTAGCCACAGAACTAGAAACCACATCCCCCAATTTGGCAGCAATGGAAGAAGAAAACACCTCTGCACCTACACTTTTACAAGTAGATGAGTCAGAAAATGCCGAAAATCAATCAGATGACTTACCAACAATTGTGCTGTCCGTACAGTTAAGCAGCTTAGAAGATGCAGGACAAACTGATGTCGGTAGGCAAAGGCAACATAATGAAGACTACTTTGGGATTGAAACTAAAATTGAGAAAGTGGACTTGCCCAAACACCGAATTTTACAAGCCAGAGGCTTGTATATTCTCTGCGATGGTATGGGCGGACACGCTGGCGGTGAAGTGGCTAGTGAATTAGCAGTAAACACCCTACGGCAATACTTTCAAACACACTGGACAACAAACCAACTGCCAACAGAAGATACAATTCGTGAGGGAGTGTATCAAGCTAATCAGGTAATTTACCAACAAAATCAACAAGATGCCCGTTCGGGAAGCGGACGCATGGGTACTACTTTAGTGATGCTGCTGATTCAAGGCAATCAAGCCGCAGTGGCTCATGTAGGAGATAGTCGTTGCTACCGCGTCACTCGCAAGCAGGGTTTAGAGCAAATCACGGTAGATCATGAAGTCGGACAACGAGAAATAGCCAGAGGAGTACAAGCTAAAATAGCTTATGCTCGTCCTGATGCTTATCAACTGACTCAAGCCTTGGGGCCACGAGAGCGCACTACCATCAATCCTGATGTCGAGTTTTTTGAGATTCATGAAGATCACCTTTTCGCTTTAGTTTCAGATGGGTTATCCGATAATGATTTGTTAGAAACCCACTGGCAGACTCACCTATTGCCCTTCTTAAGTTCCGGTACTAGCTTAGAAGCAGGGGTGAGAGAATTAATTGAATTGGCCAACCAATACAATGGTCATGACAACATTACTGCTATACTTGTCCGGGCGAAAGTACGTCCAAATGTGGGGAGTCGGGAGTAGGGACAAATCAATTCAAAATTCGTCTTGAAAAGTTTCCTACGGCGGGAAACCCGCC
>NZ_LUHJ01000013.1:216153-224135 GCF_001597745.1 Anabaena sp. 4-3
ATTTTTAGCCAGAATTATTGACTTTTGAGTTGTTTGATGGCCTATGCCCCATGACGGCAGTCCGCTCAAGTCAGGAAACCCGCCGACGTGGCTACCTCCCCCATGCCCTAATCCCTAATTATTATCCAGGTTGTATTGTGGTTACTCTGACCTTGTTAGAACCGCAACAAAAAACACCCCTGAAACAGTGGTGCTTTGAAAATTCCGCAGTGATTCGGATTGGTCGCGCTGCGGATAATCATGTTGTGTTAACTGATACTTTGGTTTCCCGCCATCATCTGGAAATTCGGCAAGTAAGTTCTGCTAAGAATGGTGCGGCGTGGCAGGTGTTTAGTAAAGGTACGAACGGCACTTTTCTCAATGGTGTGCTGGTAATTCAGAGTTCTTTGCCGGATAATTCTCTGTTGCAATTAGCACAGGGAGGGCCAATTTTACAATTTCAAATTCAGGAGGCGACAGCACCAGATAATTCGCGATCGCCTACGGTGGGCGGTACGTCGGAAAATATGATTGTACCAGTCACCTCACAAAGATCCAATTCTGCGCCCAGTTGCACCCATGAAGGTAATTCTCCGGGAAATCTATTTTGTATCCACTGCGGACAACCGCTTACGGTACAGCAGACGATTCGCTATTACCAAGTTTTGCGGACTTTGGGACAGGGAGGGATGGGTACTACCTATCTAGCTTGGGATGCTGCCGGGTTGATTGCTAGACAGCCGCAATTATTGGTGTTGAAGCAAATGAATGCTGATATGGCGAAAATTGCCAAGGCTCAGGAGTTGTTTGAGCGAGAGGCGAATACTCTCAAATCCCTGAATCATCCAGGAATTCCTAAGTATTATGATTTTTTTGTGGAAGGTGGTAAGAAATACTTGGCAATGGAGTTAGTGCATGGGCAGGATTTGGAAAAACGCATCTATACTAATGGCCCTGTGACACCCCAGCAAGCGATCGCCTGGATGATTCAAACCTGCGATATTCTCGACTATCTGCATAGCCAAGAACCGCCACTAATTCACCGTGATATTAAACCCGCCAACTTAATGGTGCGGAATGGGAATAATCAAATAGTGGTGCTGGATTTTGGCGCGGTGAAGGAAATTGGCACAACGCCGGGGACGCGCATTGGTGCTGAAGGTTATTGTGCGCCGGAACAGGAACGAGGACAACCTTTAACACAATCTGATTTATATGCGATCGGCCCCACCTTAATTTTTCTGATCACTGGAGAAAACCCTTTTAAGTTTTATCGCCAAAAAGGGCGAGGTTTCCGCTTCGATGTCAGCAAAATTCCGACTTTGACACCACAGTTGCGGGAGATTATTGAGAAAGTGACAGAACCAGTACCGCGCGATCGCTTCCAGTCAGCAAAGGAATTAGCCGCCGCCTTAGCAGCTTGTCAAACAAGGCAATGGTGATTGGGGACTGGGGATTGGGGATTGGGGCATTAATAATTCTCCCTCATCTCCCCAGTCCCTAATCTTCATCCCAAGCTTCCACGTCTAGCAATTCGCTAACTGGATCTTGCATACTGAAACCAAAATCTAGCAGTTCCTGTTTCCAGTGCTGCCAATCATTGCCATAAAGCAGCGCAATCTTCCAAATGCTATCAGTCGGCTTGATAATATTCGATTCTACGAGTGATTGCACATTACGCTGCAATTTCACCATTGGGTGAATTACTTGCTGAGTCATAACCTCGATTCAATTCAAAATTTTATTGGGTAAATGCTTAATCAAAACTGCTTTCCGTTTTGCAACTGTCAACAATGCGTAGAGTGTGTATTTGGCAAAGCGAGTCTTAACTTTTTCAATATACCATAACAAACTCTATTAAGTTGCGACCAAATTCGGTTCTGTACGGTAATTACTCCACAAAACTCAAATCTCACCAAGTATACATGGTGATTGCTCAACTTAGAAAACAGTCCCCCTCAAGGTTGCAGTAACAGCACCGTGGGAGAAATCCTAAAAACTTATGGTTTATATTTACCGGAATCTGTGCAATTGCTAAAAATGCCATAAATTAACGGCTGATTGAAGATTTTTAAACTACAGTTAGGGAATTTTTACTCTGTAGGTTCAAACCTTATCTACAATAACGCAAACCTCTAGAATTAAATCAAGTTATCGTAAATCTTAATATATTTTTAATCTTTCTCTAGAGATTAAGCAGACATATAGCAGTCGGCGATCTCCTTATTCCCTACTGATCCTCAAATGGTAGATACTTACGTATATTGTTACTTTTGCTTAAGTGTTTGATTACAGCTATTGTGAAGTGCTGGTTTAGATGTGGTAGTTGGTGCATAGTTAACATATCTTGATGTTGAGTCTGATAGCAGCATAAAAAATTTTTGGTTTAGGTGTTAGTTTCTGTGAAGTAATGGGTAATCTCTTAACTAGAAGCTTGTTGTAACTAAGTATTTACCACAACCCAGATAAAAATATGGCTAGTTCAGGTGAAGACTATTTTGTTGTCCGTAAAAGGCAGATTGAACGGAAGAAACGAATTTTAACAATAGTTTCGATTGTTTCTTTCGTGGGTTCAACAGCATTTGCAGCCATTCCAGCTATACAACGCGCTATCCAGAGTCCTGCGTCAGTAAATACAACTACATCGGCTGAGTCTTCCTTGCAACAACAAGCCAAGGGTTACGAATTAGTTTTACAGCGAGAACCAGATAATCAAAGCGCGTTGGAGAAATTGGCTATTATGCGGTTAAAGTTAGGAGATACTCAAGGAGCAATGGAACTTATGGAGAGGTTGGTTAAATTGCATCCTGAACGACAGGATTATAAGACTGTGTTTGCGGATGTGAAGAAAAGAATGGGGGAGAGTCAGAGCGATCGCTAGCTCACCAGTAGATAGATTTAGCTCAATATCAAACTATCTTGGTTCAGATTTAGACATAATAAGTGCCAATCGAAATAAATTTACATAAATATTTATATTTTCTCAGAGAGAAGTGACCAAAAGGTTGTTATTAGGGTGCCACAATTGACTGATTTAAATTAGACAAGAATAAAAATTGACAAAAATGATTTTTAAATTTGAAAAATAACTAAAAAAAGATTGTTACTAAAAATAAACGTAGAGATTAATTATGAAACAGTTTATTTCCTATGCCCAAAATTTTGAGGATGTTTTACTAAATAGAATATTTAAAAATAAATTGCAAGGTTTCTATATTGATGTAGGAGCATTACATCCAACTGTTGATTCAGTAACCAAAGCTTTTTATGATCGTGGATGGTCAGGAATAAATATTGAGCCAATACAAGAATACTATAATTTATTTCAAAAAGAACGCTCAAGAGATATTAACCTGAATATTGCCATAAGTAATTCAGAAGAAACATTAGAGTTTTTTCAATTAGTAGGACAGCCAGGAAACTCTACTTTAAATAAGGCAATAGCTTATGCAATTGCCAAAGAAAAAGGTTTAGAAGTTTCTCAATATACGGTTGCTGTCAAGACTTTAGAAGCAGTATGCAAAGAATATGTCAACAAAAAGATTGATTTTATCAAAATTGATGTTGAAGGATTAGAAGAACAAGTTATTTTAGGTGCTAATTGGGAAAAGTTTAGACCAACAGTATTAGTCATAGAAACGACTATACCAAATACTAATATTCGCGTTGACAATAATATTCCTGTATTATTACAATCTCAAGGTTATCAGCACGTTTTTTTTGATGGAATTAATGATTATTACATAGCAGAAGAGTCAAGCGATTTGGCAAAACATTTTTTATTCCCTGTTAATGTTTTAGATTTTTATGTAGACTACAGATTAATTGAACAACAAAGAAAAATAAATGAATTAAACAGAATATTAAATTCAATGAATCATTCAATCCCAACACTGGAAACAAATCAAGTTAATATAGAAAATTTAAATTTAGTCAAGCCAATTATTATAATTGATGCTGTATTTTTCCAACTATATCAAACAGGAATTGCTAGAGTTTGGCGAAGTCTGCTGCAACAATGGGCAAAGACTGGCTTTGCTAATCATATCTTAGTCTTAGATCGAGGTAACACAGCACCTAAATTTAATGGTATTTGCTATCGTACTATTCCCCCTTACGACTATAACAATGCAGAAGCTGATAAACAGATGCTTCAACAAATATGCGATGAAGTAGGAGCAGACTTATTTATTTCTTCATACTACACAACATCAATTACAACACCTTCTGTATTCATGGCTTATGACATGATTCCAGAAATAATGGGGTGGGATATGAATAATCCCATGTGGAGAGAAAAGCATCAAGGTATTCAGCACGCTTCTTCATATATAGCAATTTCCGCACATACAGCGCGTGACCTTGTAGGCTGTTTTCCAGATATATCGATAGATGCTATTACTGTAGCTCATTGTGGAGTTGATGCTACTTTTGCACCTGCAAAGTTTGAAGACATTAATATTTTTAAAACTAAATATGGCATTAGTAAACCTTACTTCTTATTAGTTGGTGGTGGGGCTGGTTATAAGAACAGTATTTTATTCTTCCAGGCTTTTTCGCAACTTGCTAGTAGCTATGGATTTGATATTATTTGCACGGGTAGCGGCGGTATATTAGCACCTGAATTTAGAGAACATACTTCAGGTAGTGCTGTCTATATGTTACAACTCAGTGATGAAGAGTTAGCAATAGCTTATTCTGGTGCTATAGCTTTAGTTTATCCTTCTAAATATGAAGGTTTTGGAATGCCGATAATTGAAGCGATGGCTTGTGGTTGTCCGGTGATTACTTGTCCTAATGCTTCAATTCCAGAAGTGGCAGGAGAAGCTGCAATATATATTAATGACGATGATGTAGATGGTTTAGCAAATGCGCTTTGTGATGTACAAAAACCTAGTCTTCGTCAATCATTAATTACTGCGGGTTTAGCCCAAGCACAAAAGTTTTCTTGGTCGAAAATGGCAGATATTGTCAGTTCTGCTTTAATTGATGCTACTCTTCTATCATTAAATCTAAAACAGGTTAATTTCATTATCTTCCCTGATTGGTCAGCATCGGAAGAGTCAATCAGTTTAGAGTTAGCACAAGTAATTAGGACACTAGCAACTTCTCCTGATAGTTGCAAGACTACTTTACTAATTGATACTACTAATATTTCTGGGGAAGATGCTGAACTATTGCTGTCTAGTGTCACCATGACTCTTCTGATGGAAGAAGATTTAGATATTACTGATGGCTTAGAAATTTCTCTGGTGGTAAATTTGGCTGATATCCAGTGGAAAGCTTTACTACCTCGTATTCATGGCCGAATTTGTTTGGAACATGAAAATCAACAAGCACTCATTCAAGTTAAAGCAGAAACCTTGTCAAGCTACACACTAGAAAGTTTGAACCAGGCGCAAGAAGAAAAGTTTTTTTTTAACTTGAGCCAAAAACTATATAGTGAGGGCAGATGGCAAGAAGCGATCGCTGCATATCAACAAGTGATAAAATTACACCAAGATAGTGCAGATATTTACTGGAATTTAAGCCAGTGTTACAGACAGTTAAACCTACTAGATGAGTATTTTCAAACTCTAGAGCAAGGAATTGAAAATTACCCTACAGATGGTAGGCTACACTTTACATTAATTATTGACTTGCGGCGCAATGGGCGTACTCAGGCAGCAATTAACTGTGCTGAGAAGGCTTGTCAATGTTTACCTGATGATTATACGTTTAAAATTCTGAAATATCTCACAGTTCCGACTATTTATAACACTCAAGAAGAGATAGGAATTTATCGCCAACGCTATAGTCAAGGGTTGCAAAATTTAATTCAAGAAACATCTCTCAACACCATTGCAGAAAAACAGAATGCTTTAACAGGTATTAGTAGGCTGACAAACTTCTACCTATCTTATCAGGCACAAAATGATAGAGATTTACAACGTCAATACGGAAAGTTAATACATGAGATTATGGCAGCTAACTTTCCCCAATGGGTTGTACCTTTATCTATGCCAAAAGTCCAACCTGATCAAAAAATTCGTATTGGCTACGCTTCCCATTATCTACATTCTTATAGTGGTACACTGTGGTTAACTGGTTGGTTAAAATACTGCGAACGCCACAATTTTGAAATCTACTGTTATTACACAGGTAATGAACCAGATGCAGTGACAGAAAAATTTAGGGAATATAGTGATTTCTTCTATCACATTCCTCTCAATTTGTCTGCTGCTTGTGAACAAATAATTTCTGATAATTTACACATTTTAGTGTATCCAGAAATCGGCATGAATCCCCACACTATGCTGATGGCAGCTTTACGACTTGCGCCAGTGCAATGTGTTGCTTGGGGACATCCGGTAACAACTGGTTTACCGACAATTGATTACTTTTTATCTAGCGAATTAATGGAAGCAGACAATGCTGAAGAACATTATGCAGAAAAATTAATTCGCTTACCTAATATTGGTGTTTCTTACCCAAAACCCTACATTCCACCAGTGGTTAAAAGTCGCACCGATTTTGGCTTGTCAGATGATGCTGTTCTTTATTTATGCTGTCAAGCACCGTTTAAATATTTACCACAATATGATTTTATTTTTGCAGAAATAGCGGCTCGTGTACCGCAAGCTAAATTTATCTTTTTGCGTGGTACGCTGCTTCAAGAACGCCTACAGCGAGCTTTTGCGGCTGTGGGGCTGGAATTTCAAGATTATTGTGTATTTTTAAATATTCCAGAACGGCTCGACTATCTGATGATTAACTTACTGTCAGATGTGTATCTAGATACTTTTACTTGGTCTGGTGGTAATACTACCTTAGAAGCGATCGCTTGTAATCTCCCCGTGGTAACTTGTCCAGGGGAATTTATGCGGGGTCGTCATTCTGATAGTTTCTTAAAAATGTTGGGAGTGACAGATACTATTGCTAAAAATGAAGTGGAATACATTGAAATTGCTGTCAAATTAGCACAAGATGCAGCTTGGCGACGCGATATTTCAGAACGAATGAGTCAAAATCACGACAGATTATTTGATGATCAAGTTTGTGTCTCTGGGTTGGAAGAGTTTTATAAAAAGGTTGTGGGGTTAGGTTCGTAGTAAGCACGAAGAGTGCTGTTTTCATTATGAGGACTAAAGTCCTCTCTGCGAGACGCTACGCGAACACTACGAACAAAATTTTTCAAGACTTCAGTGCTTTAAAAATATATGTATGAATATGGTAAGCTTACACCACGACAAAAAGCAGAATTAGTTGAACAACGCTTGAGTCGTGGTTATCCTCCTCATGCACCGCCACATCCTATAAAAGATAGAAGACTTTATTTGTTGACTGCGGCTTGTTATGAACATAAGTGTTATATGCACTGTCAATCTCGTCGTCAGCAATTGCTAAAGATGATATTTGATAGATTTGGTGAGAGTGGAGGTGAAGAAGACAGTGCTGAAGCACTTACTACGAACATCACGATTTCTGCTTGGGTTGTTTTACCTAATCATTATCATTTATTGCTTCAGGTTGTAAATTTTGATGTCTTAAGTGAGTTATTTCGTAAGATACATGGTTTGACTTCACGCCAATGGAATATTGAGGATAATATAACTAAGCGAAAAGTTTGGTATTCTTGGAGCGATCGCGCAATTCGCACTGAAAGACATTACTACACAACTCTTAACTATATTCATTACAACCCAGTCAAACATGGTTTAGTAACATCTCCTTATGACTGGGTTGAAAGTAGTGTTCACTGGTATTTACAAGTTTATGGCCGAGAATGGTTACGCGATTGTTGGGTTAAATATCCAGTGCGAGATTATGGCAAAGATTGGGATGATTCCTAATGTTTGTAATGTTTGTAGTGAGGGCTTCAGCCCTCAACATTTCTCAGGGCTAGAGCCGCTTACTACGAACCTCAACTTACGATTCCATCGCAGTGATGTTTTTTGTTTGTAGTGAGGGCTTCAGCCCTCAACATTTCTCAGGGCTAGAGCCGCTTACTACGAACCTCAACT
>NZ_LUHJ01000013.1:224145-240422 GCF_001597745.1 Anabaena sp. 4-3
AGCAGTGATGTTTTGTGTTTGTAGTGAGGGCTTCAGCCCTCAACATCTCTCAGGGCTAGAGCCGCTTACTACGAACCTAAACTTAAAATTCCATAGCAGTGATGTTTTGTGTTTGTAGTGAGGGCTTCAGCCCTCAACATCTCTCAGGGCTAGAGCCGCTTACTACGAACCTAAACTTAAAATTCCATAGCAGTGATGTTTTGTGTTTGTAGTGAGGGCTTCAGCCCTCAACATTTCTCAGGGCTAGAGCCGCTTACTACGAACTAATATATTTCTGCCACATTTGGGTGTAAGCATTTTCCATCTCACGGGTAAATTGCTTACCATTCCATAGCGGCGATGTTTTTCTTGACTGTCTCAACTTCCAAGCGATTTGTTGTCTTAATGCTTCATCCTTACCTAAACGCACACCCCACTCTACATATTCTTCATCAGTCCAGGCGATACCTTCTGTAATACCAGCATTCATCATCATAGTGTAGCTGTTACGAGCGGCGAATTGCTCACCTACTCGTGTCACCATAGGAATACACATCCACAGGGTTTCTAAGGTTGTTGTCGCACCGTTGTAGGGATAGGTGTCTAATACTATATCAGCAATGTCTAAATTAGCTCGGTGAACGCCCTCTGAAGGCGCACCTGGAAGAAATCTGAGTTTAGAGGCATCTACGCCTTCTTCTTCCGCTAAATCATAAAAGAATTTTTGAATTGATTTTTCATCAGCAAATCCTTTAATTAAAAAGTAGCTATTAGGTACTTCTTTGATAATTCTTAATTGTAATCTTGTAATATGTGGATGACGTTTAAATCCTCTTTGTCCGCACATATAAACAACCGCATCACTCGGAATATCAAATTGCTCACGATGTACTTTAGGTACATTGACTTCAAAACCATCAACAGCTATATATGTTTGAGGTAAGCACCAAATTTTTTCTTTGTAATATTCTGATGCTGATTCTGGTAAAACGTAGGGGTCAGCAATAAAATAATCTACAGATGGACTACCTGACGCATCCCAACCCAGCCAAGTAGCTTGTATTGGTGCTGGTTTAAATGCTATAACTTCACAGGTTGTATCTAAAGTAATACTATCTAAATCAATTAATATATCAACTTCATCCTGGTATATTTCTTCCGCTAGTGACCAAACATTATATGATTTATAGGCTTTATCTACCTGGACGGTATACCATTGATGTAATAGATCAGCTTCTGTATCATTAGCAATAAAATAACCGTTAATTTCAAATTGATCTCGGTCATGATATTCAAATAGCCATCGCGCTAGCCAGCCAACAGAATGACTTTTCAAACAATGTGACAAATATCCTATTTTAATTTTTTTATGAGATTTTTTGGTTTTTTTTCTGTCTAAATGGCCTTGTGAATATTTGTCTAATTGCTCTTGTGCATAAATAGCATGATTCTCTTGGCATAGCTGAAGTATCTGGTTCTGAATAGGTCGATTTTTCAGGGGATGATCTTCAATATAAGGAGCAAAAAAATTGGCATTTATCAGCCTGACTACATTAATTTGTGACAAATTTTTAGGATTTTGTCGAATTAATTCCTGTAATAGCTCTTGCTGTCTTTGATTTACTGCACAAGATTCTTCCCAATGCCCCCCAGCACTCATTAAGCCTCTTAATATCTGGCGATTAGCAAAAATCTTGTCTGGCAAATTATCCACTAAAGAATAGAAGTGTTTAGCTGTTTCTATGCCACGCTCATATTCGCCAGCATTTTGATAAAAACCTGCTAAATGTCCTATACATTCAGGATTATTAGGGTCTAACCGTAAATAAACTTCAATTAATTTTGATGCTAATTTAGCTTGCCTATGAGCATAAGCTATGTTGACTGCAACAGGTAGCAATATTCCCAGTAAAATATCGGTGTTTTCACTAAAAAATGAAACAACAGCTTCCAATAATTCTAGAGTAGATTGTTGTAGCGGATTATAATTTAAAATATTACGTAACGTTTCAGATAAAATATTTAAATTTATTTCGTTATTCGATGTGGATTTAATTAAATCAATTACACAAAGCTCTTGTAAATGGTCTTCTGTATATTTCTCTAATTTGATATATAGCTGAATAAGTTGCAAAATATTTTGAAGATTTTGCGGATAAATTTCCTTGATATGACAACGAATTTTTTCGGCTAATGAATATTCTTCTAATTTTTCTTGACGTTCAGCTTCTGTTTGTAAAATATTAAATAAATCTATATTTTCATTATCTACCTGTTCACCTTCAACTTGCATCATTCCCATGAACCAAGTTGTTTGCGCTTCTGCATCTTGTCCTTGTAATAACAAGTTTAATCCTAGATACCAATAATGAGATTGAACATCAGGCTCTAAAGTTATCGCTTGTTCATAAAGACTAGCAGCATGGATGTAATTTCCTTTCAGAAAATATTCTTCTGCACGCTGAACCAATTGAGTGGAAGTTGAGGAGGAAAGCATAAAAGTTATCCAAAATTTTCCCAAAATAACGGATAGCTATCATCTGATAGATATCTGATGAAAAAATTGCAGAAATCGGGTAATGTAGTGGCACATTACCCAATTGAGCAAAATTTCTATGTAATCTTGCCTAAGAAAGCGATGAGAAAAATTCCTAACTTATCTTATCTTGCCAAAGACAGGAAACTACCTTGACAACCATTGATGTCAGTATAGTTACCGACTGTTGTTGTAGGATTAGGTGATTCACAAGCAATTGCTATAGTAAGTGCTTCGGATGTAGCACTATCGCCCACTGTCGTACCTACTAAACCATAGTAGGATTTCAGAGCAGCTTTAGCGGCTGTCCCTTTAAATTGGATGGGGCCAGTAGTAGTACCTGTAATTTCATAGACGAAGTTTTCCGTTTGCGTCTTGATACCTACTTGCAATTGGGAAATACTGGTAGCAAACTCTTGGTATTCTAGGAAGTATGCTTGTTGAGAACGGTTGACTGTACCTACGTAGTTTCTAGCTTCTGATTGTTTAGCTTTATTTACCTGACCCAGTAGTGAAGGTAACGCAATAGCTGCCAGTACACCGATAATAATTACTACCACCAACAATTCAATTAAGGTAAAACCTTCTTCTTCTCTATTCTTACGGTTGCTGAGGTGGCTGAGGAATTTGGCTTGCAGTTCTGGCTTGAGCATGGGTGTCTCCTGAAGTTTGGGGTAAGTAGATTGCGATCGCTCTGTTCTGGAATTAACTTACCCACTTGCAATCAGCAACATATCACTTTAGTAAAAAAATTTTCCTGCTCAATTTTTACCTACGTATATTTACGAGTTTTACTCCTATCGGCTATAGATATCTAGAGTTGATATCGTGCTTTTTACGTAGTATCTTCATCAAATTCCGGTTTAATCAATAGGATATGCTAAAGCAAAAAATAACACGTAATAAAATGATTTTGCGTTACGGCTAATTCTGACATAACCGTAACACACCCCAGTTAATACATATTCTGTAAAACTTGGCGGATAATATCTGCTGGTACTTCGTCGGTAATGGTGACTACGCCCATTTGGGTAGGTAAAATAAATCGGACTTTACCATTTTTGACTTTCTTATCTAGTTGCAGTGCGTCAATTATGCCTTCAATATCTAAACCCTCTGGTAGTTTTGTCGGTAAACCCGCTTTTTGAATCAGCGCATTTTGACGTTCTGTGTCTTGCTGCTGCCACATTCCCAATTCGACAGCAATTTGTCCGGCTGCTACCATGCCAATGGCTACAGCTTCACCATGATTCACTAACCGATAACCTGTTAAGCTTTCGACTGCATGACCAATCGTATGTCCATAGTTGAGAATTGCCCGCAGTCCGCCTTCTTTCTCGTCTTTGCTGACGACATCGGCTTTGGCTTGACAAGAACGGGTTAAAATAGTGTTTATGAGTTCCGGCTTGATGTAGCGTAGTTGGTTCAGATGTTTACTGGCTTCCATTTGGGCAAATAATTCAGCATCCCAAATTACGCCATATTTAATTACCTCTGCCATTCCGGCGCGAAATTCACGCATGGGCAGAGTTTTTAACACTTCTGGATCTACTAATACTAAACGTGGCTGATGGAAAGCCCCTATTAAGTTTTTACCTTGGGGATGATTTACGCCTGTTTTGCCACCGATGGCTGAGTCTACCATTGCTAGGAGCGTTGTTGGCACTTGTACAACATTAATTCCTCGTAACCAAGTAGCAGCAGCAAAACCAGTCATATCACCAATTACCCCACCGCCCAAGGCTACCATTGTTGAGGAACGTTCTAAGCGGTTTTCTAAGGCGACATCATAGAGTTTTTGAATAGAGTTGAGGGTTTTGTAACGTTCTCCGGCTGGTAGGCAATAGCTAGCCACTGTAAACCCAGCAGATTCCAGGGAATTTATAGTTTTTTCGCCATAATGCTTAAATATGGTGGGATTAGAAACCAGCAATACCTTCTTGCCTAGTTTCAAATCAGCCATCCGTTGACCAAGTTGTTCTAAACTTCCAGGTGCGATCGCAATCTCATAAGACTGCTGTGGTAAATTCACATTAATTATAGAAGTCATTACCCAAACCCCAACAAGCACAGTGGGCTGTATTTTACCGCATTTTGGGGAGTGGGGATTGGGGACTGGGGAGTGGGGACTGGGGACTGGGGATTGGGGACTGGAAGGGGGAATTAAACAGTGCTGAAAAACTTGCTCAAACTTACTCAAAATCCACTATGATTAGGGATAAGCGAAAACCAAGCTAAAAAAATTTTAGGCTTGAGAACCTGTACAAAACTTTTGAGAGTAGCCAGCCTGTAGCAAGGTAATTGAGAAAATCCAGAAATTTTAAATGGCTGAAAATCAGGGAGTAAAGTAGCAAAGCCTCTCAATGTAAAAACTCCAAAATAGGGTGAGTTACGCCCGATTTTAAGCCTGTGGACTGGATAATGCCGACATTACCAGAATGAAACAGGAAGCTAACGTCTTAAGTCTTTGAACAGATTTAAGCAAGTTTAGTTTAACGGACAAAGAAGCTAATGACTAATGACTAATGACTAATGACTAACGACTAATGACTAACGACTAATGACTAATGACTAATGACTAATGACTAACGACTAACGACTAATGACTAACGACCAAAAATTAATGGTTCAATATAGTTAGTAAAGTATTGTGGAGAAAGATAAATGTTAGCAGTAGTAGCTTATATTGGCTTTTTGGCTGTGTTCACTGGCATCGCTGTAGGTTTGCTGTTTGGTCTGCGTTCCGCCAAAATTCTCTAATTTAAGGGTATAGGGGTGTAGGGTGAAAGTGAGGGAGAATTCTACACCTTTACACCCTTCTGACTTGTCACGTTAAGTGGAAAAGCTAACGCGAAACCTAACCCCCTAACCCCCTTCCCTACAAGGGAAGGGGGAACAGTTAAAGCCTCTCTCCTGGTAGGGGAGAGGTTTGGAGAGGGGTTTTCCAAATACGGAGAAAAGTCAGTTACACCCTTAACTCCTAAACTCCTATTTGACTCACTACACGATTTGGTCTTTGGGATGGGGGACGCATTTCTAAGCCAAGTAAATTCAGCATTTCTTGATCTGCGTCATAATCTGGACAGGGGGTAGTGACTGTTAACATCTTGTTGTCGTCGCTGGAAAAGATGGAGTTAGCCCCCGCCATAAAGCATAATGCTTGTTCAACTTGAGAAAGTCTGGCTCTACCAGCACTTAAACGCACATCTGATGTGGGCATAATTATACGTGCTGTGGCTATCATCCTGACAACTTCCCAAATGGGGACATCTGGCTGATTTTCTAGGGGTGTTCCTGCTACTTGGGAGAGAATATTGATTGGTACTGATTCTGGGTGAGGATTGAGGTTAGCGAGGGTGTGTAACATGGAAATCCGATCCTCGACGGTTTCGCCTAAACCCAGGATACCGCCAGAACATACGGTAACATTGGTCTGCCGGACATTTTCAATTGTGTTCAGGCGATCGCTATAAGTTCTCGTGGTGATAATTGTACTGTAATATTCTGCTGAGGTATCTAAGTTATGGTTGTAAGCATATAGTCCCGCAGTTTCCAAGCGTTTGGCTTGGTCTGCTGTCAACATCCCTAGGGTACAGCATACTTCTAAACCCATGTCGGTGACATCTTTCACCATATCCAGGACTTTCTCAAATTGCGAATTATCCCGCACTTCCCGCCAAGCTGCACCCATACAAACACGACTTACACCCTTTTGTTTAGCGGTTTCGGCAATGTTGAGGACTGTTTGCTTATCTAAGAGTGCTTGGGGTTTGACTTCGGTTTGATAACGGGAAGACTGAGCGCAGTAGCTACAATCTTCTGGACACGCGCCTGTTTTAATCGAGATGAGTTTACAGACTTGTATCTGTTTGGGGTTATGATATTGGCGATGGACACTAGCAGCTTGATAAATTAGCTCTAGCAATGGTGTTTCGTATATTGCCCTAATCTCTGCTTCTTGCCAATCGTAGCGTATTCCCGACATTAGTATCCTTCTTCTTTACTGGATTGATCAACAGCTGTCTTGTTGTTATATCTCAGCAAAGTATATCTTTTGAGTTCAGCGATCGCATACCAGTTTTATGGCTCATCTCTTAATTCTGGTGTAGATATGAGACTTAGCTGATCAAGATTTGGCAAAATACTCACTATAGTAGTTGTCACCAAAGTCATTACTCACATACCATACTTTGATATATCAGTCAAGCCTCAGTATACAAAAAAGATGACTGCTGCTAGAAAGCAAATGTCAGCAAGATGTCAAGAATTTCTGCCACCTGATTGACAATTTATCGAGAATTTGGGCAAAAAAACCATATAAGTCAAGCTAGAGTATGAAATCAGAACTACCGATAATTACAAGCGATCGCCTACTATTACGAATAGGTATTCAAGAAGATATACCACAAATACTCAAATATTTTCTAGATAATCGAGATTTTCTCACCCCATTTTATCCTACCTGGGTAGAACATTTTTTTACAAAATACTATTGGCAACATCAAGTAGAAAATAATGTTTTAGAATTTATTCACGACCAATCTTTAAAGTTATTTATATTTCCGAAAACACAACCCACACAAGTGATTGGCACTATTAATTTTAATAATTTTGTTAGAGGTGCTGCCCATTTTTGTCATGTGGGATATAGTCTAGCTGAGACTGCCCAAGGTAAAGGTTATATGACTGAAGGATTAGGTGCAGCTACTGAATATGTCTTTCAAGAATTAAATTTTCATCGCATTATGGCTAACTATATGCCCCACAATCAACGTAGTGGCAACGTACTCAGAAGACTGGGGTTTGTGGTAGAAGGTTATGCTAGAGATTATTTATTAATTAACGGCAAGTGGCAAGACCATATTCTTACAAGTTTGATTAACCCTAACTGGCAAGTAAACAATTGGGAGTAGAGAGTGGGGAGTAGGAGCAGGGGAGCAGGGAAGTAGGGGGAGAAGAATTTTTACCCAGTCCCCAGTCTCCAGTCCCGAATTAACCAATTAAATCGGCTTTTTCTAAAGATTCTGAGGCATCCACAGACTTTTTAAACGCAAGACGCAACAAAGGCGGTGCTAAGAAGGTAGTCAGGATCACCATAATCACAATTGCGGCTTGCAGAGGTTTATCTAAAGTACCACTAGCAGCACCAATACCTGCAAACACTAGACCAACTTCACCACGGGGAATCATACCCACACCAACCGCTAAACGGTTAACACCAGGCTGACCAAAAATTGACCAACCGGTGACAACTTTACCAATAATTGCCACCACAATTAAGAACAAGGAGATAATTAATCCCTGTTGATTCTCAGGAACTACAGGATTCAGTACACTTAAATCAACTTTAGCTCCGACTGTGACAAAGAAAACTGGTACAAGAATATCAGCAATAGGCTTAACTTGCTCATCTAACTCTTTGCGCTTATCAGTTTCATCGAGAACTAAGCCAGCCGCAAACGCGCCTAAGATTGCTTCTAAATGAATGGCGTTACCCAAAAATGCCATAAAGAAGGCAAAGATAAAGGCGGGAATGACTAAATTACCTCGTGTTTGTAATTTGTTGGCAATGGCGACAAAGGTGTGATTGAAAAATTTGCCCAGTAAAATTGAGCCAATCAGAAAAACAGTAGCACTGACGATCAAATAAATGACATTGAAAATATCTACTTCGCCAGTTTTAGCCAAACTAGCAACCACTGCTAGCACGATGATGCCTAAGATATCGTCAATGACGGCTGCACCAACAATAATTTGACCTTCTTTAGATTTGAGATGACCGAGTTCTGAGAGAACTTTGGAGGTAATACCAATACTTGTTGCTGTCAGGGCTGCACCTGCAAAAATCGCCGGAATAACTGGGGCATGAAATAATAAAATCAGTCCGGCTGTACCCGCCGCAAAAGGAACTGCTACCCCGACACAAGCCACAATTGTCGCTTGATAACCGACTTTTTGCAGTTCTTTTAAATCTGACTCCAAACCGATTTCAAATAACAGAATAATCACACCCAATTCAGCCAAAATCGAAACCGCTTCACTCTGGCTGTTAAAAATGGCTGTGGCTGCATCAGGGGTAAGATTATTAATCGTTTGCAGCACTGTCATAATCACAGAGTCACCGGCTGTGGCACCGCTTTCGGGAAACACAACCAAATGCAGCACCGAAGCACCCACTAATACACCACCAACTAATTCCCCTAAAACTGGCGGTAAGTCTATGATTCTAGACAACTCACCCCCAATCTTACTGGCCAGATAAATGACTACCAAACTGAGTAGTACACCAGTTAACACAATGGGAGCATTTTCGGCGTTGTTTTCTGTTGTCAACAACAAAGGTGGGAAGATGGAAGTTAAAGGTGTAAAAAAATTCATCACATTAACTATTGGTTCTGAACAAATCATTTGACTTATCTGTAACTGCTCAAGTCAGTTACTGATTGATTTGGGCGCAAATAATTGGACAGGTGTTTACCTGTCCAATTTAGTTGTATCTTTTGCTAGAGTTTAGCTTGATTTAGTAGGGTAGGGAATGGGAAATCGGAAATAGAAAACATTTTTACTGTTGCGTTTTGCCTGTTTCCTGTTGACTGGTTTGATTAGTAGACAGTGGTAGTGTCATTACTCTTAACTAAAGTAACAGCTTGTTTTAGGGCTTCTACACGGTCTACAAACATGTGATGTGGAGGTACAAATCTGGAAACACCAAAGCTTTCTAAGCGTCGTTTGACTTTGCCGGTTGCACCGACGATGAGAACATGACGACCTTGATCGGAAGCGTCTTTGATAGCATTTTCAATGGACAAAGATGCAGTTACACCCAACATAGGTACGTCGCTGAGATCGACAATTAACACATCAGAATCTGCCATTGCTGAATGTTCACGAGAGATGGCTTTGGCAACTCCAAAAATCATCGGCCCACTCAAGTAAAATAGCAGGATGCGTCCATCAGCTTGATCGATCAATTGCTTCTCTTGTTCATTCAAGACGATGGCATCATCAGCATCACTAATGGTTTTAACTTCTTGCGCTTGTAATTCTGAAAGACGCTCAATAGTGACGATGTTAGCAATGAAAACACCTACACCTACAGCCACAATCAAGTCTACAAATACGGTGAGGAATAATACACCGTACATGATAGCTGTACCTTTCCAAGAAACCTTGTGAGCGCGTTTGAGGAAACTCCAGTCCAGAATATCAATCCCTACCTTTAAGGCAATACCTGCCAATACCGCCATTGGGATGCTTTCTGTTAAATTCGCTGCCCACAATACAACCACTAACAAAATTAACGCACGAGTTAAACCAGATACAGCAGTTCTAGCACCAGTTTGGATATTAACTACTGTTCCCATTGTCGCACCAGCACCAGGTAATCCACCACACAAACCAGATACCAAGTTACCAATGCCTTGACCAATCAACTCTTTATTAGATTTATGTTCAGTACGGGTCAAGCTATCTGCAATCACCGCAGTTAGTAGGGTGTCAATACAACCCAACATTCCCAACATCGCACCATCAACAATCATGGTTGTGATTTCCGATGGCGTAAAGGTCGGCATTTGCAATGTTGGTAGTCCCATTGGGATTTCCCCAATTCGTCTAATTTCAACGTTGCCAAAAAAGACGAGAGAAACTACAGTACCAACAATTAACGCTATTAACTGTGGTGGAACAAGACGCTTGATTTTAGATGGCATCAAGAAAATAATTGCCAGTGTCAGCGCACCCAAAGTTGCTTCAGCCGGATTGATTTTTGTCAAAAGTTCCGGCAAATTCTGCACCATTCCCAGCACTCCACCTTTCGGGTTTGGTTGCCCGACAAAAGGCGCGATTTGCAAAATAATGAGAATTACCCCAATCCCTGACATGAAGCCAGAAATTACACTGTAGGGCATCAGGGTAACATATTTACCCAGCTTAAATACCCCAAATAATATTTGAAATATCCCAGCTAGCATGACTACAGTAAAGGCCATTGCTAATCCGTTTTCGGGATCTTTGGCAGTCATGGAACTGACAACTGCCGTCATGACTACAGTCATTGGCCCTGTAGGTTCAGAAATTAGGGTTGGTGTACCGCCAAATAATGCGGCAAAAAAGCCGACACAAACAGCACCATAAAGACCAGATGCCGGCCCCGCACCAGAAGCCGCAGCAAAAGCCAAAGCTAGTGGTAGAGAGACAATTGCGGCAGTTACACCACCGAATATATCCCCTCGCAGGTTTCTAAAGTGGATAGTGTTGGTCAAGGACATTTGGTTTCCTAAAACAAGCAAAGACGTTTTGAAGGTTGACAAAAATTTGGGCAGTCTTGACTAAATTTTTTATTTCATAGGCATGAAAAGTCAAAACAAGAAAACACAATTTTCTTGATAAGTCAAAGACACTTACAAAAAAAGCTATATAACCCTCTTACATCACGAGTAAGTTTTGTTTATAGCTAAATAAATTCACAGATGAGAATAGCTTACAGTGTTTAAACCCAATATTGTACATTTGATTTCTTAATCGTTAAAACAATATTAAATCATAATCATCAATAAACACTTATACATCTCAATAAATCTCGGTTTGATAAATAATGGTATTGCTGAAGAAAGTGAGTTAAACATAAAACAGACAAGTTTTGCTCTATTGGTAATGTTTCTTTATGTTTTCTAGGTGCAACCATTTACTTTCTGCTGGGGTAGAGGTTTTGGCAATTTGGCAACTGCAACATTGGGCAAGCGGTTGTAATAGATATATCAAAAGGAATAGTTGGTATAGCAAGACAGCAATATAAGGCAGGGATCAAGCGTTGTCTCTGTATTCCTAGCCCATCGCCAGTTGTTGACCAAGGGTTGCAGAATGACATTACATAGTTACAGCCGTACATTTACAGTCATTGTTCACCGGTTCACACAACTGGCTTGAAATAAACAATAACAGAATATGTCTCATGATTAATAATTATTTTTAATGAATATATTAACGTAATTGTATAGATTTAGTAAATACTTGCTTGACTGTTGGTAAATTAATTAAAACAGCTTAAGTTACTGGTTAGAAATTTGTATCATTCCCAAAATCATCATAGGTTAACAAAATAAATTGCTAAAATAATAACGCCTGTATAACCGTTGCTATGCAATGTTTCTACACCTTTCAATCAAGATGGATGTAGGATGTAGGGTTGTAGGGGCGAAAAAAGGATTATTTCATACATTCCAACAGGTTGCAAGTTTTTTGAATGCGTGAATGCGTAACTTGTTCTTTCTAAGATGTTTTCAATCAACACAGGTAACAAAAAACCTTGTGTTGCTTGTATTTGTTGGTAGGGTTTGTAAACCCGTCCTTTTAGGACTGTTTTACGGCTGATCCGAAAATTGCCGTAATTAATCACCCCAGTTTCTCCAAGAAACCGGGGTGATTAACTTTCACAAATCTTAAAGATAGCTAGAGGAGAGTTTTAGTGTTGTCACAGTTGATACTCTATGATTGCCAAGGCGAAGGAATTGCGGTTGTTGAAATTACCTTATTAGCCATTAACTTGATTGCTGTTTTGCCACAATTGGGACAACGAACATCCAAAGCTTGTGAAGATTCCACTTCTACTTCAGTTAATAAACCTTGTTTACAGTGCCAACACTCAAAAATGACTCGATGAACTGGCTGGGTGCAGTCGAGTATTTTAACGTGTTGAAAATTTCTGGTTTCGTTGTCTTGGTTTCTTGGCTTGTAGGTTTTTTTGAGTTCTCTAACTTCCATCTTTGCTTAGGTGATGAGTTATTTTAGTGTAATAGGGATGGGGAATTAAATACTAGCAAATAAATATTTGCATGCTAAATGTTGGGTTAGGTCTAAATCCAGTCTATCAAAGTTAAGAGATGATTTATAAAGTCAGTATTAAATTTTAGTGGACTGACACGACTAAGGGACTTCCAGATAAAAAAATATTCAAAATGTAGGGTGCGTCAGTACGAGAACCCCTAGGTATACCGAGAAAATATTCATCCTGACACACCCTACTAACTGTCAATTGGGATAATTTATTTTTTGGTGTTCCCTTAAATAACCTTAAGATTTACGCATCAAGGTTGAAGAATTGATAATTTAGTCACACTCAATACTAATTTGGTAAGTTGCGATCGCCTGCGGTAGATGACTGTATAAAACTCACACAAACTGCTTTAAATCTACTGGTTAAATTTCTGACTTAACTAACAGAAATAGGGACATGATGGCGAAAATTGCCAGCACCAACTATAGTCATCCAGTCGGTCTTAAATCATTAGATAATTCCACTGTACCCCTAGAGCCATCTATTCTGACTCTTTGCCCATCTTGTAAAATCCATGTAGCACCTTTCACATCCATAACCGCAGGAATACCGTACTCACGGGCAACGATCGCACCATGAGAAAGTCTACCTCCGGCTTCAGCAATCAAACCGCCCGCCCTCACTAATAATGGAGCCCAACCGGAGTCTGTATAAGGTACTACCAAGATTGTATTTTGGTCTATGGCTGGCAAGTTTTGTAAGTTCCGCACTACCTTGATTCTACCTTCGGCTTGTCCGTGGCTGGCGGGAATGCCTTGTAATATTTGGTCTGTGTAAATACTGGCGGCGGGTGTGGGATGGGGCGGGATATTACCGTAGACGACAAGGGGGATTTGCTCAATTTGGCTATCTTGCTCAAATTGCGATCGCCTAAATTTAATCTTTTCCCTGAACTGTTGCTGTAATTCTACATCGGCATTTGCCACTAACTGCCTGACTTCATCCAATTCTAAAAAGAAAATATCCCCCGCTTGTTTAAGTAAGCCGGATTTTAACCAAATCTGCTCTAAAGCCATAAATTTCCAACGCAATACCGCTAACAAGCGCGAATAAACCTCAGTTACTCGTCCTTTGATATCTATACGTCGTTGTACTATCCCACCTTTCCGTGGGCTGGGTTCAAAATGCGCCTTTTCTGGTTCACTCAGTTGAATTAACTGTACAAACAATTGCTTGATGGGTTGGGGTTCTTCTTTCCAGGTAGGAATGGCAATATTAGTACCAACATCACTTAAATAGCCGTAATCCTCTAATAGTTCATCTAATTCGTAAAGAATCTTATTCCCCTCTGGGGTTTGCTCTAACTTCTCAAATACTTGCTCCGGCTCGCATTCTTCAGCTAATACTTGTTTAGCGTCGGCGGCTAAGGCTCTCAGGGAACGCATGGCGGCGACTTCGGGGGTGACGCTGTTATCAATTTGCTCATCTTTCACCCGAAAAATTCCCTGTCTGATGGCTGCACTTAAGGGGGCTAAAATGCTGTAGTATGTGCCACGCCGCAGTAGTTCTAGGTTTAAGTCTATCCTGTCTAATAATTCGGCTGGCTGTAGTTGTTCTGTGTCTTCATTAGCTAATTGTGACAAACCGGGAATAAATACCTGTTTGTAATCTTGTTTAAAATCCTTTTCTAAATTCAGTTCTTGACGCAGTAACTTGATTAACCCCGGCAGACTCTTCCAGGTAGACTGCAAGGGCGGTTTAGTGAATTTTGCTCCCCTGGTTAAAAATTCTAAACTTTCTGGAGGTAAGCCCATCCGTAGGAAAATATCCCCCAGGAGGGAGGCATTAAAATAAGCTCTGGAGTAATGCAGCGTTGCTGTGTCTGTAAAGTCTAATCCCTGTGCGCGATCGCCTAAGACTAAACTAAAAATATCTCCCCAAACGCTACAAGTCAAAGGACGATTAATTGACCATGTTAACGGATGCACCACACCGGGAATGACTTCGGCGGCAATTTTGCGTGTCCAGATTGGCAGTAAAGTAGTGATAGGTCGAGCTTGCAATATCCACAGAGTTTGACCGTCATAACTCCACTCAATATCCTGGGGTACACCGAGGTAACGTTTTTCCAGGCGACGGGCTAGGTATGCAACTTGCTTCAGTAATGCTTGGGGAACTCGTCCAGTTCCTTCTAATTGTACAGAGGAATGATTGTCTGTTTCGATAACAATAGCCCGATATTGTTCGGGTGTGACTTTACCAGAAACAACTTGCGTCGGGCTACCGGGTAAGGCTTCAATAATTACTGCTTCGCCTTGCTGGGTAATGGGATCACGGCTAAACGCCACCCCAGAATAGGCACTTTGAACTTGTTGTTGAACTAATACCGCCATCGCTGCATCTGGTAAATTGCGATCGCGCCGATACTGCACAGCCGATGCTTGATTGTAAGAATCTCGCACGTAGGCAATGGCTTGCTGCAATTGCTCTTTGTTGGTAACTTGTAACACTGTTTCGTACTGCCCAGCCGCAGAAGCGTGTTCTGAGTCTTCCCCAATGGCAGAGGAACGCACTACCAAGGGGGATAAATCTGAGGGTTGAAGAAATTCTAATAACTTTTCGGGTTCATCACCGGGAATCAATACCCATCCCTTCGGTACTGAGTAACCCCAGCGTTTAATTTGGGATAAGGTAGCGGCTTTCTGCCCGACGAGAGGCACATCTAACTCATCGTCTAAGCTGAGGATAGCGCGATCGCTCTGCAAATATTCAAATACTGCTTGTGATTGGTCATCTACCTCTTGGGCTGGTAAATTCAAATCATCGGGAATTTGTTTGTAAATCCACGCCAATAATCCTGCTAGGGCAATTGCTGCGAGAATCCTGGGAAAATCTTCAGCATGGAGGAGTACCACAAATAAAGGAAACACAAATAAAACTCCATACTTGACTACATTCCGCGATTGCAACAGCATAAAACTGATCATTGCCACTAAACCGACAAATATCGTTAAAAGTGGATCATGTACCAGCAAGCCCCAAACAACGTTTGTTGTTCCTGCCCCTCGCCCCATCGAGTATCTACCAAATACTAGAGCAATTAGAGCCAGCAATTCCCAAAATGATCCCTCTGGGAAAAACGCACGGGCTATTAACACTGCTGCTATTCCTTTCATGGCTTCTGACATAACTGCCAGAATACCCGCGAGTGTGCCACCGTGGTAAAAAGCTGCGGAGACACTAACGTTTCCTGTCCCTAATTGCGTCAAGCGTTTCCGCTTCAGTGCGTAGGTAATCCAGGCAATGACTGGCAACGCTCCCAAGCCGGGACAGACAATTAAAATAAATAAGGCACCCCAAAGTTCTATCATTATGGATGTTGGATTTGAGATTTTCTTTCCTACCTAAAATCTAAAATCTCAAATTATCAAGTTTTTCCGCAATTTTTTGAGAATTTTTAGGGCGCGTTGGTGATTTGCTCAACGGACAATCGGCTAACCTAGAAAGCTGGGTTGCCGATGTCCTTGTGGGCAGATATTGTTTCAGTTTAGCGCGTAGGCAGCCTGTAACGCCCAAATAATCAAAGCGGCGATTGATCCCAATAGTAACACAGTAGAGATGGTTACTACTCTGGGGGAGTCTGCCCCTTCAAATTTCATGATTCCTCGGTTTAAATCGGACATAGCTATTGTAATCCTCCCTTTGTTACAGTGCTAGTCTGTCCGTTTTGATTTTAGACCTTCTATATAAAGATGAGACTGTCTGATAAATAATATTTACTTTAAGCTTTGCAACGTTGTATAGAGGTTGGGGATTGGGGATTGGGGATTGGGGATTGGGGGATGATATCATGTCCGGCTAATTACTTATGATAAGTTTTCGATGCTGATCTTTTCTCTGTTCCTGTTCCCTGTTAAGAGTTCCCTGTTCCCTGTTAAGAGTTCCCTACCCCAACAGATATGATAACTATTCAAACGGACATGATAT
>NZ_LUHJ01000013.1:240432-290072 GCF_001597745.1 Anabaena sp. 4-3
GGGAGAGAATGACTAATGACTAATGACTAATCACGGAGGTTGTTTACAAGTGAAGTTAGTATTGGTGATCAATTTGGTGCTGGTGGTGGTGTTGGTGGCATTGGAGATAGGATTGCGATCGCTGTTTGGTTTTGGTAATCCTCTGACTTATGTTGCTGATTCCCAAGTCGGTTATTTGTTAGCACCTAATCAACGCACTCGTCGTTTTGGTAAGCGCATTGAGATTAATCAATATTCTATGCGGAGTGCTTCTATATCTCCGACTGTTGCACCCTCGACACGGCGCATTCTACTATTGGGCGACTCAATTGTGAATGGTGGTTGGTGGACTGATCAGACTAATACTATTTCTAGCTTGATGATGGCTAGCTTGTCTCAACATCAGCCTACCGAGGTGCTAAATGCTTCTGCTAATTCTTGGGGGCCAAGAAATGAATTGGCTTATCTCCAGAAATTTGGCACGTTTCAGGCTGAGGTTGTGGTATTGGTGATTAATACCGATGATTTATTTGCTACTGCACCTACTTCTTTACCAGTGGGACGCGATCGCAATTACCCAGATAAAAAACCACCCCTAGCTTTAGTGGAAGTATGGCAGCGTTACGGCAAAAAACAGCCACCGATTCCTGAATTAAAAGCAGTACAGAAAGAATCAGGCGATCGCGTGGGTGTTAACCTAGAGGCAATTGCTCAAATTCAAGCGTTAACTCGGCAAAATAATTGTAAATTCTTGTTGGTGATGACTCCCTTATTGCGAGAAATCGGTGAACCTGGTTCTCGTGATTATGAGATTAAAGCCCGTCAACGTCTCAAGGATTTTACCCAAGCGCAGCAAATTACTTATATCGATTTTCTGCCGATATTTAACGCTAATCCTCAACCACCAGCCTTATACCAAGACCATATTCACCTGAATTTACAAGGTAACAAGTTAGTCAGTCAAGAAATTGAGCGGGCGATCGCTTCACTCTGATTCAGTCTATCATCGTCACGTATCCATAACGCCAAACCTCCCCCACGTCCACGGGCGGCAATCATGTCTTCTGTAATTAAGAAGAAGGCGAAAAAGGGTAATTTACCGATAGATTGGCTGTAAAAATCTTCAGCTTCCACCTTACCCGCCCGAATAGGTTTGTTGTAAATAGTGCGTTCAAATACACTCAGGCACATTTGGTTAAAGTCAAAAGCCAGTATATTTTTCTTCCCTAAATATTTGGTTGGCCCTGTCAGCTTTAATAATATTGCTCCCAATTGTACCTGATTAGCAATTCCCCCTCTATTAAAATCTGCCTCTGGAGTTACACTAAATGAAATATGAATTGTTACCAGTTGCGGCACATACCAACCATTACCTAAAATAATCCCTCCGCGTTGTCTGGCTTTTTTAGTACCCGTGGCAAAACATAACCGCCATTTACCCACCAAAGACTCAAAATTATAAGTTAATCGTTGCTGTTTGGCGGTTTTTTCTGCTGCTAATAAGGCGTTTACTACTTCCTTGGCTGTGGGATTTGTCGCATTTTTTCCGCGATATGCAGCAGCCGCTTGGCATAAAGTGCTAAGAAAATTCTCAGTATTGGTAGCTGTCATGATAATTTAATCTTTTCTTTATTGTTAAATCTTGAAAATAGCAATTATTTGGTAATATTATATGATAATTTGACACTGAGTTGACACCGATGAAATGGTGTCATCGCCTGAGTTTACAGGTGGAAATAAAAAGCGATCGCTTAGATGGTGACTGAGGCGATCGCTTGCAGCTTGATAGAGGAAAATATCAAGTTGACATATTTATCATCAAACCATTTTTTGCTACCGAAAGTTATAAAAAATTTACTAAATATTAAAAGACTTGAAAATTCATGCAATATTATTAACTGACTCGTTTCAAGGATTTTATACAGTATTTTCATATAAATTGTTTTAATAAAACATATTTTGAATGCAAAACATTCAATTAAATAGGTGATTTTTCTTATATCTAAAGAGATAGAGCAACAGATTCATGACTTAGGGACTTCCAGATAAAAAATATCCCAAGTTTAGGGTGCGTCAGAACGCGAAACCCTAGCTATACCAAGAAAATATTCAGACTGACGCACCCTACTAACAGTCGATTTGGATAATTTATTTTTTGCTGTTCCCTTATGCTCTCTAGCTTTTAGCTGTAAAATTAAGTATATTTCTATGAAGTAATTGCGCCGAAGACGAAAAAATTTAGCACAATATAGTTACCATTTTTCACTAAAAATCAAGTCTGGGAAGACTTAACAAATAGTCTTGGGTGTGGTTTGGGTAGTGTGAATTCACAACTAAACACAGATATTTGTCAAAATTGGGAGGTGAAAACATGGATGCTCACAAGCTCCTAGATTCATATACAGCAGGAGAACGAAAATTTGAGCGCGCAAATTTGCATCAAGTCAATCTTTCCGGCACTAATTTAAGTGGTGCCAACTTTGTTGAGGCTGACTTAAGTGGTGCTAACCTGAGTCAAGCTAATTTAGATGGATGTGATTTCAGTCGAGCCAATTTAACTGATGCTGACTTAACTGGCGCGAGCTTAATTGGTGCAAATTTACATGAGGTAAACTTAATTGGAGCCTATTTATGTAGAGCCAACCTTCAAGAAAGTAACCTCAGCCGGGCTGATTTGCGTAGTGCTAACCTAACGATGTCTAACCTACTGGGTGCAAATCTCAGTGAAGCAGAAATGAGTGGTGCTGACTTGAGTAATGCTAATCTCAAGCAAACCACTTTGATTGGTAGTAATATGATTGAGGCAGAACTGAGAGGTGCAGATATCGCCGAGGCAATGGTGACAGAAAAAGAAATGACTGGCACATCTGTACGCATCAGCGTATCCCATAAATGGATAACTTGGGCTGGTTGTCGCTAAATCAATCTCAAACCGGAATATACCAGTAACTATGACTCTAAAAATGCTGAGGCAGTCGCCATAACAGAGTTAACCTTGATTATGGCGACTGCCTTTGATAGTTTTGGCTATCGATGTTGTGAGCCGTGAAGCGATCGCCCATGGAATACTAATACACCAAAGGTGTCACACCTCGCATTTTACGCAAAGAATTGATACAAGCAGGACAATCACAGCCAAATAAATCAACTGCCATATTGCTTTCTTCTACGTTGAAAGCTAACATCGGAGCATCATCACGAGAAAACTCTACTTCTTGTTGATATTGAGGCACTTGAGCTAATACAGAAGACCTAGTACATACTAAACCCACTTTATGTTTATTTCTAATACAAGATAGTTTATCTGTGGTTCTCGCTTGTGCCTCCACAGCTTGCGCTTGATTTACCATAACAGTCATAGACAGTACAGATGCAATCAAGACAGGGCTAGAGAGTAAGCTAAGTATAAATTTGTTCATGGGTGTTTTGGAAAAGTAATCCTGACTCTTCAGAATAATCCGATTAAATTTTACAAAGCATTTTAATGTCTATCAGGAATATTAACAGAAGCAGGTGAGAAATGGGAAATGGAGCCTCAATTTTTCTCCCTTGTCTCAGGGAAGCACTGAGATGATAATCATCTTCATCATCATCAAACTATGGTTTGGATAGAAAAACTGTATTATTTGTGATTGAGGGCTATTTAGCAAGTAAATATTAAGTAGTGGACTGACACGACTAAAATGATGCACAAAGATAATTCAAGATTTCTTGTGGTGCAGGCAAGATGACCATCCCACAAGAGTTTCCTAATGTACTAAATTAGCTGTGTCAGTCCACTACAATCTCAGGTTTACTTTATAAATAATTTCTGAGCGATCGCCATCTTTCATACATCATTTAAGAACTATTTAGTAATCAATCACGTCATCACCTATATCGTCACCGCTATCAACTACTTCGGTTTACACTTTTCAGCAATAAAAAATGTCTGCCTAAGCAGACATTTATGAGGTTTTCTGTCACTTTGATTGGCTACAATCATGTGTTACACATGATATTTTTATTTTTGAACAATTCCAGTAATAAGACAATATATAAAACTGACACAATTAGACATAAACTATGGAATTATATCTGGATTATTTGGTAATTCTATTATAGAAATATACCGAAAATATGTAATTTTTCAGTGTGATTATAGCTAGGGTAAGGAGTTTATTGAAAATTATCTCAACTATAGTTTGAAAACCGTGAATAATTTCGGACAAAAAACACATTTTTACGTCTGAAGTAAATGATAAACTCCTATCAATTTTGATTTATAAAAGTAGAGGTGGTCAGGTTATCAACCCCAGAAACTCCCAGTTCTGGGGTTTTACTTTATTTACTTAAAAACGTCAAATAAAATTGATATTTATCCGCGATGGATTACCATTTTGTGCATTTTACCTTTCATAACTTGTTGAAAAAAATTTCTTTTGCTAGCATGATAATTGGTCTTAATGATATCGACGGGGCGTATAAACAGAGATACTGCCATCACTGCGTTTAATAGTTTGAGTTTGAGACGAACCAACAAGAATTACAGTCCGCATATCGGCGGTATCTGGTGCTAATTCCTCAAGTGTAATTACCCTCACCCTTTGCCCTGGTCTGCCAACATTCCGCGCCAACACCACGGGCGTAGAAGGTTGTCTGTACTGCAATAAAATATTTTTCGCTGCTGCTAATTGCCAAGTGCGCTCTTTTGATATAGGATTATAAAAAGCCATAATAAAATCTGCTTGGGCTGCTGCGGCAATTCGTTGCTCGATAATTGGCCAAGGCTTTAAGATATCAGACAGAGAGATAGCACAAAAATCATGTCCTAAAGGCGCGCCAACGGTAGCGGCGGCGGCTTGCATGGCGGAAATTCCTGGCGCAACGTGAATGTCTATGCTATCCCATTCGGGTTTATGGTGGTGGTGCAGAACTTCAAACACCGCCGCCGCCATTGCATAAATACCAGGATCACCGGAAGAAACCACCGCTACATAGCGTCCGGTAGCTGCTAAATCGAGTGCCATTGTTGCCCGTGCGATTTCTTCGCGGTTGTCTGACTCATGGCGTTGTTTTCCCACCGCCAGAGAACCGACTAAATCTAGATAAGTTTTGTAACCGACTAAATCAGTTGCCGATTTGAGGATGTCTTTAACTTCTGGTGACATCCATTGTAAACCACCGGGGCCAGTACCAATAATTGCTAATCTTCCCTGTGGTTGACCGATGGTGTTCGAGTCGATGGGTTGGGGAGAAATAGCGATCGCCATCTGAGAAGATGAAGCAGTAAGCAGTTTACCAGATGAATTAGTGGCGGCGAGTGCGACAGCTGCGGCGAGGTGATAACCTTGAGATAACAAACTTTCTAGTTGACTGGTGGTGAAAAAGCGAGTCGGTACACCAAAAGCATCAGCTATCTGGTGAATTGCTGGCTGTGCGGCGATGGTGAGGGGTGCAAATATCCCAGCTATAGATGCAGGTGCAAGTTGAGCCTCGGTGAGTAACTGTTGGATAGAGTCTAGAGTAACAGAATTGTCAGAGATGGCGATCGCCAGATTTTTGGGATGATAAACTAAACAGTTAGCTGTCGTAGTCACACAGCGTTCTGTGACAGTAATAGTTAAATTACCATGAGAGTCAAAAGGTAACTGACTATGACTTAACCAAGGTGCAATTCCTTCTAGTTTTACCTGTTCCCCTGCTAACAAGTCAGAAATAAATTTTTTCGCATCATCTGGGTTAGCTAAATGATATTCAGGCGGAGGAGATAACAAAGCAGTACGAAACCGAATATCACCTGTAGTAGTAATAGCTGCTTGAGTATCCAACACCTCAGCAATACGCCGTGCTAAATCATTTACCCCATTTAGTCCCCCCAACAGAGGCACAACCGCGCTACCATCTTCAGCCACAGCTAACAGAGGCGGTTCTTGACGTTTATCAGAAATCAGAGGTGCTAAAGTTCTGATGAGAATACCCGCCGCACAAATACCAATTAACGGCGTACCCTCCGCGAACAATTCCCGCAGTGTGTCACCGAAATTAGTAAAGCTAACATCAACCTGTGAGGTGCGCCCTGCTAACCCGTATAGCGTCGCCCCTGGTAAGACGGTGATAATTTTCCGGGCTAGTGCTACACTATTTTGACTTAATACAACAACGGCAGGTGCAACCTTCTTCATGGGAGTTCTTGAACTTTAGAATAGATATCTTAATACAAAACCAAAACTCCGCGTACCTCTGCGCTTACCTCTGCGTGACTCTGCGTTTAAAATACAGGAAAATAATTGAACGCAGATAAACGCAGATAAACGCGGATGAAAAATTTTACAGTCGATTTTTAGTAGGTATGACAATCATCGCAAAATAAGGGACTTCCGCCGGGTTAACCTCATCTAAGGGTATAATTCTCTGCTGTCCCATTGTTGCCCGTTCAATATATAATGCCCGTGAAGCTAACCCTAATTGATGCAGGATATCTCGCACTTTGGTAAAATGACGGCCGAGTTTCATAATGGCGGCGGCATCGGTGGTTAGTAGTTGTGAAATTAGTTCTTCGGCTGGCAGTGGCGCAGGTAACACAGTCAGGATATCATTGTAATAGGTGAACGGTACACCCAAAGCCACTGGACAAGCCATTAATGATGATACTCCGGGAACTACTTCTGTTTGGTACTGTTCTGATAAACGTGTGAATACATACATGAATGAACCGTAAAAAAACGGGTCGCCTTCACACAATACTACTACATCCCGTCCGGCTGCTAAATGTTCGGCGATGGGTGCAATTTCTTGGTCGTATATTTCCTTGGCTTTCTCTGGTTCTAAGGCGCGGGGGAGGTGAAAACCTACTTCGATTTGTTCGCCTGTGAGATACTGGGCAACAATTCCCCTGGCTATACTCTCTTTATCGGTGGCTGATTGATACGCCACTACAGGCGCACTACGTAATAACCGCAGGGCTTTTAGTGTCAATAATTCTGGATCTCCTGGCCCTACACCAATACCGTAAAGGCGACCTTTGGCTGTCATGATTATTCTTCCTCCGTTGCCAGGGCGTTAACTGCGGCGGCTGCGATCGCACTCCCTCCCCGCCGTCCATGTAAAGTGATAAATGGCACATTGCGGCTATCTGCTGCCAATGCGGCTTTTGATTCGGCTGCACCCACAAACCCCACGGGAAAACCTAAAATTACCGCCGGTTTAGGCACACCTGCATCTAACATTTCCAGTAATCTAAATAATGCTGTCGGTGCATTGCCAATGGCGACAACTGCGCCTTCTAGATGCGGTTTCCATAATTCTAAAGCTGCCGCCGACCTCGTATTACCCAACTTTTGCGCTAGTTGTGGCACTTCTGGCTCATTCAGGGTGCAGATAACTTGATTGTTCGCAGGTAAACGTTTTCTGGTCACGCCGTCCGCTACCATGCGACAATCACATAAAATCGGTGCGCCAGCTGCTAATGCTTTTCTCCCCGACTCTACCGCCGTTGGTGAATATCCTAAGTCGGTGACAATATCCGTCATTCCACAGGCATGAATTAGCCTTACAGCAACTTTTGCTACATCTGCTGGGAGTATATCTAGATTGGCTTCGGAGCGAATAATGGCAAAGGAATTACGATAAATTTCATTAGCATCACGGATGTAGTCAGTCATGGAGTTCGGGCGTGAGAATAACTGTTGTAGTTGCACTGGTGCGTAGCGGTTGGTAAATTCTCCGAAAGTTTCCGATGAATTTAAACGTTCATTTTTATACACGTTTAACATCTGCTCGATGAGGGCGGGTAAGTCGGTAAACAGCACATCATGATAAAGTTCACGACCAAATTTTTGATCACTGTCTCCGTCTCCTACATAAACTTGATAGTGTTCCTCACTCACACCTAGTAAAGCAATATCACTTTTACTATGCTGGGCGCAGGATTTTTCACAGCCGCTCAAGTGAATATTTACCGGATGTTCTAGGTTAACATGAGATTGCAGATACTCTGCTAATGTCAGCGCATGAGTTTTGGTGTCTGTCGCCGCAGATGCACACCCATGTTTACCAGAACAAGCTACTAAGCCACTTTTGATGTTAGTTGCTGAGAAATCTAATTTTAATTCAGTAATTTGTCTTTGAACATCCGTGAGTTTGTCTTGGGGAATGTCTGTTAATAGTACATTCTGCCACGGGCTAAGTCGCAGTGTTCCACTACCGTATTTTTCGGCTAGGTGGGCTAAACCTCTGAGTTGTTCGGTTTCTAAGCGTCCCAGGGGTAAGACTACGCCGATGTAATATAGTCCTGGTTGGCGTTGGGGATGTATCCCTATGTGGTGATATCGGTTGTTTGATTTCTCTGTGGGGGGGATGGGGTGTTTTCTGGTTAATTTAAATGGTAGTTGTTGCTGGGCTTGTTTTAGGTAATTATCTAAGCCTAGATGGTTGATTATTTGTTTTAGTCTGGGTTTGCGTTGAAAATTTGGTTTAATTGTTTCACGCAGAGGCGCAGAGGAGGACACTTGCGTGGGCGGCTTTGCCGACTTGAGCAAAGTGTCCGTCGCGCAAAGGGGATAAGAGTTGGTTAGATAGGTGTTGGTTAAGGCGGTGAGAGTTGGTAGGGTTTGTTCTGGTAAGATGATGATTTCTGTTTCGGTGGTTAGGTGGAGGCGGAAGTATGTTGTAGAATTTATGGTGATGGCTTTTAGTGTGATGTCGTTTAGGCGATCGCTCACTGAAACTATGCCGCCTCCATCAAAACAGATGCTAAATTTGGGCGAGAGTTGCGCTAATTCGCTATGTTCGGTGATGTATTTGTCCCAGACTTGCACTAAGGGGCGGGTATCGATGATTTCTTGGGGATCAATACCTGCTGTGGGACTTGTCATTATATTCCGAATTTGGTCTACTTCTGGGTTGGTAGAGCCTATTCCTAAGTTTTGCAGGTGTTTTAGGTCTTCTGCTGTTATATCTTGGCGAATTTCTCGGATTTGCAGGTTGGCACGGTTGGTTATGTCTACATACCCACCGCCATATCTATCGGCAATATCTGCGATCGCTTGACTTTGTTTACTATTGATGATTCCACCTGCTATCCTAATACGTGATAGAATTCCATCTTGGGCAGGTGTGGCATAAAATAAACCAGGACAAGGTGTAGTTCCAGATTGCAAGGCTCAAGCTCCTTCCCCGTGCGACGCAGGGAGTAGATGGTAAACTCTTGAGGTTGGCATTCTGACTCAAAAACTTTTTGTGTTTTTATTACAGCTGCGGCACAGTCCCGGAATCTCACCAGAGTTTCCCAATCTCAAGCTTTGCTAGTTTAGCATGAGTCGTGGGGTTTTGAGGGGGAGTTTTTGAAACGCAAAGGGGCGCGGAGGTAAACGCGGAGGGGCGCGGAGAATTAGTTATGGTTGGGAAGTGGCTTTCTGTTGTGGGTGTGGGTGAGGATGGGTTGCAGGGGTTGGGGGCGATCGCTTGTTCTTTGGTGGCTGAGGCTGAGATTATTGTGGGGGGGGAGCGTCATCTGGCTATGTTAGGAAAGGATGACGCACGGGAGAAGTTAGTTTGGTGTTCTCCTATTAGTGGTTCGGTTGAAGCTATTTTGAAGCTTCGCGGTCGGTCGGTTTGTGTGTTGGCTAGTGGTGATCCTTTGTGTTATGGTATTGGTGTTACTCTGTTACGTCGTGTTCCTATCTCGGAAATGACGATTATTCCTGCACCGTCGGCTTTTAGTCTGGCTTGTGCTAGGTTGGGATGGTCTTTGACTGAGGTGGAAACTTTAAGTTTATGCGGTCGTCCTCCGGCTTTGCTTCAGTGTTATATTTATCCGGGGGCGCGGTTGTTGATTTTGAGTGCAGGGAAAAGTACGCCGGGTGTGGTGGCGGAAATTTTGACAACGCGCGGTTTTGGTAGTAGTCACATCTCTGTTTTGGAACGGATGGGCGGTGTTCATGAGAGAATGGTGACGGGCATAGCTGCAAGTTGGCAGGAAACGGATATTGCAGATTTAAATGCGATCGCTGTCCATTGTATTGCTGATGCTGGGGTTTTACCTTTATCTAGATTACCAGGTTTACCAGATGAAGCTTATCATCATGATGGACAGCTAACTAAACGGGAAGTGAGGGCGGTGACTCTCTCTAGTTTAGCACCGACACCAGGACAATTACTTTGGGATGTGGGGGCTGGTTGTGGTTCGATATCTATAGAATGGATGCGAACTCATCCCCGATGTCAGGCGATCGCTATTGAACAAAATTCCACTAGGCTACAATATATTGCTGATAATGCCACAGCTTTGGGTACTCCCAACTTAAAAATTATCGCTGGAAAGTCACCCTCAGCCCTGAAAGATTTACCCACACCAGACGCTATCTTCATTGGTGGTGGAGTCACAGCCGATGGTTTATTTGATATTTGTTGGCAAGCATTACGCCCAGGTGGACGTTTAGTTGCTAACGTTGTCACTATCGAAGGTGAGCAGACATTATTTCAATGGTATCAGAAAGTGGGCGGCAGTTTCACCCGTATTGCTATTCAACGGGCTGAACCCATTGGGAAATTTTTAGGTTGGCGGGCAATGGCTCCTGTTACACAATGGATAGTAGTCAAAGATTAATTCAAGTGCTTTCATTTTGAATTTTAACTTAACTATGATTGCTTCCCCCCAAGAAAACTACCTGACTCCTGAAGAATACCTCCAAATGGAGGAGGAAAGCTCTATCAAACACGAATACATCAATGGCTACATCTACGCAATGGCGGGAGCTAGTGACCCTCATGTTACCATTGCTCTCAACCTTGCTATACTTCTCCGTAGCCATGTACGCGGTTCTGGTTGTCGTGTTTACATCTCTGACATGAAAGCCCGAATTGAGTCGCTAAATCGATACTACTATCCTGATGTTATGGTAACTTGTGACCAAAGAGATGAGGAAACATCTGTTTATAAGAGATTTCCCTGTTTAATTGTGGAAGTTTTATCTGATTCTACTGAAGCTTTTGATAGAGGTGATAAATTCGCTGATTATCAAGAAATTGTTACCCTACAAGAATACGTTTTAATCAATACTAAACGTCAGCGAGTTGAATGTTTTAGACGCAATGAACAAGGCTTGTGGGTTTTGCAAACTTATACATTGCAAAACAATTTTTTCCAACTCAACAGTATTAATTTTGAGGGGAAAATGGCTGAGATTTACGAGGATGTAGTTTTTCAATAATGCTGAGATTGCTATTAATTATTAGTTGATAATTTACCAAAATGAATATATAGAAAAGCACAAATATTTAGAAGTTAAAGTTATATCTCTCGGTAGATAATAATAGAGAGTAATTGCCAATAGCCTAGATGTATAAAACAAGCAAATTACATAGAGGTTAAGTCATGGCTGTATCTGCGGTAGATATTTCTAGAAATCTCAGTGGCATGGATTTTCCAGGAAATAAACAAGATTTAATCAATCATGCCAGACAGAAAAATGCTAGTCAGGAGATAATCGAAACCCTGCAAAAAATGCCAGAACGGGAATATAACAATATGGCAGACGTAGAACAAGCGTTTGGAGAAGTTAGATAATTTTTGCATGAGTTAGTGTCTTGCTTGGTTAATTCATTCAGCAATTTTCTGACTGTGGCACAATCTTAGACACAATTTATCAGACAGTCCCGTTCTGAAACATCATCATGTTCTTCCTGATTATTTAATTTCCACCTAGGAAGAACATGGACTATTTAATCTGATTATTTATTTTTGACTGTGTAGTTGTTCAAGTAGCCAAGCCACCGCAGTATCAACATCTGCTACTTGTTCACCGGGTGGTGTGACAGGACGTTGAATTATTACTACTGGGATATTCAACTCTCGCGCCGCAATAATCTTGGCGTAGGTGGCATTTCCACCGCTATTTTTACTGACGATAATATCAATATTATGTTGAATTAAAATTTCCCGTTCATTATCCAATGCAAAGGGGCCGCGATCGCACAATATCATTCCTGGTGGTACTAAAGCATCAGCCCCAGGCGGGTCAATCATCCGCATCAAAAACCAAATATCTTTAAGATGGGCAAAAGCGGCTAATTCTTGCCTACCAACCGTTAAAAATACCCGTTTGGCTTGGTTTTCTAAAACAGATGCGGCTGAGACATGACTATCAACATCAATCCAGCGATCGCCAGCTACCTGTTCCCAAGCCGGACGAATTAACATTAATCTGGGTATCCCTACTTCCTGTGCAGCCGTCGCCGCATTCCAGGTAATCTGATTAGCAAAGGGATGAGTCGCATCTATGAGGACATCAACTTGCATCTGACGTAAATACTCAGCCAGTCCAGACGCACCACCAAACCCACCAACCCGCACATTACCAGCCGGGAGAGTAGGATCACGAGTGCGACCGGCTAAAGATGCTATAACTTCCATACCTGGAATAGTAGCAACTCTAGCAACCAGTTCCGCCGCATCTCCAGTACCACCCAGAATTAAAACACGCAACATTAGTTATTAGTCATTAGTCATTAGTTATTAGTCATTAGTTATTAGTCATTAGTTATTAGTCATTAGTTATTAGTCATTAGTTATTCTCCCTCATCTCCCTCATCTTCCTCATCTCCCTCTACTCCCCTTTTCCCATACCTAAAGCCGGAATTCTCGCCAAAATGCCTTTCTTTAAAGGTTCAGGACGTTCTGACCAAGGTAGTAACCCATCAGACTTAGCATAATATTTACTAGCACATTCCAAAACCGCAGAGGCACAGTCATCTACAGTCAAATCACCAAACATATAAGTCAACTTACCAGCACCAGCAAAAGCCACCACACAGGAACGGTTGCAAGCACTCATACATTCAACAGCTTCGATAGGAAACTCATCTCGTAATTCCCAACTTTGCGCCAACTCCTGCAACTGACGTAAAAGTTTTTCGCCACCACTTTCACCGACACGCTTACCATCTTGCCAAACACTAGCACAGGTTTTACAAACAAATAACCGATGAGAAACAGTATCCAGAGAATCGCCAGTAATCATCCATACCTCGCAGATGTATAGAAAAATTAATTATACCTTCACCCACACACTCAAAAAAACTCCGCGTTCCTCCGCGTTTACCTCCGCGCCCCTCCGCGTTTAAAAAAATACCAAGGGTAGAAAACCTCTACCCTGAAAATTCCATAAATCACAGAACGACCGCACATAACCTAGCTGTGTGCGGTCGTATTGTCAAGAATACTTGTCAGGCAAGAATTTTATTCACTGGTAAAGTTAAGTGCCGTTACTATCCCATCTCTTGACTGAGGTGACTTAATATCCCCCTGTACCACCGCCAGTTCTTCCAGTATATGGGTAGTAGTAGTAGCCACCGCAATAATAGTACGGTGGGCATTGACTGCCTCCTGAAGGTTGTCCGGTTGGGGGTTGTCCTCCGGGGAATTGTCCGGTTGGGGGTTGTCCTCCGGGGAATTGTCCGGTTGGGGGTTGTCCTCCGGGGAATTGTCCGGCTGATAGCAACTGTTGTTGCTCATTAGATAATTCTATCAGTAGCTCAGGTTGGTTGATTTTAACTGACATAATTGTTTACCTCACTTACGTAATTAGGTAAAAGTTACCTAATGTTTTAAATGCTAAGAATCCTTTGTCAGAAATTCATAAATCTAAAGGTAGAATCAGATTATGCCTTGACGGCCACAAGAAGTAATTTTTCGGTGATTAGCCCTATATCATCAGACTTACATAGATTATTTTTGACAAGTAAAATTCTTCGTGGGTAGAAAACCTCTACCCTGAAAACTACCTCAAACCAACATCAAAGCCACATCCTTAGCAAAATACGTCAAAATCAAATCAGCACCAGCACGTTTCATACTGGTTAAACTTTCCAGAATAACTTTTTTCTCATCAATCCAACCATGCTGTGCGGCCGCCTTAATCATGGCATACTCCCCACTCACATTATAAGCTGCTACAGGCAGATGCGTATATTCACGTAGTTGATGGATAATATCAAGATAAGCTAAAGCAGGTTTCACCATCACAATATCTGCACCTTCAGCAATATCTAATTCCACTTCTTTGATAGCTTCTCTAGCGTTAGCTGCATCCATTTGATAAGTCTTTTTATCCCCAAATTTGGGGGCAGAATCTAAAGCATCACGGAAGGGGCCATAATAAGCCGAAGCGTACTTAGCAGAATATGCGAGAATCCCTACATCATAATAGCCGGCAGCATCCAAAGCGCGACGAATTGCCCCGACTCTACCATCCATCATATCGGAAGGTGCAACCAAATCAGCCCCGGCTGCTGCTTGGGAAAGTGCCATTTTTACCAACACTTCTACAGTCGGGTCATTTAAAATAATACCCTTGTCATCGACTAAACCATCATGACCGTGAGTGGTGAAGGGATCAAGGGCAACATCTGTAATAACGACGATTTCGGGAACTGTTTGTTTAATAGCTTTGACAGTACGCTGTACCAGTCCGTCTGGGTTATGGCTTTCTGTGCCTGTGTCATCTTTGAGATGTTCTGAGATGACAGGGAAAAGTGCGATCGCATTAATTCCCAAATCAAAAGCTTGTTGTACTTCTGACAGTAATAAATCCAGGGAATAGCGATAACACCCAGGCATCGAAGCAATTTCAACTTTTTGCTGTTCTCCCTCCATGACGAATAGTGGATAAATCAAGTCATTCACAGTCAGCGTTGTTTCTTGCACCATACGCCGTAAAGCAGTTGTACGGCGCAAACGACGGGGACGATAAATTAATCTGTCGGTTTTAACTTGAGAATCTTCAACTGTCATCGTGCAAATCTTTATGAGATTGATAATGATTATCATCTCATAAAAGCCCAGTCAGTATGATGTCGTGATCAGCCTGTCAAAGTTTGTTAAAATCGCAAGCCTACACCACCTTGAACAGAAACAGCCGTACCACCGCCATTACGGTAAGCATCAAAAGCGATAATGGCGTTACCAAAAAACACGGTATTACTGTTAGGCACAGCGTAATCAATACCTGGCTGTAAGGCAAAACTCATTTTGTTACCTACAGGAGAAGCACTTTCACCACCAGTTAATACTAAACCTGCGCCTAAGTAAGCATCAGTTTGCCAATTCAGAGGAATGTCATAGGATACTGTGGGGACAACTGCTGTATTCTGACCGATTAAAGCTTGAGCGCGAAAAGAAATTGGTGCTTCTAAAAGTTTGTAGCGAAAAGCCAACACCCCACCTACTTGAATACCATCAGTCATACCGACAGTAGGGCCAATACCTACATAACTACCATAGGCTACTTGAGCTTGGGCTGGGCGAGTGTTAATAGCTAAACTCAAGATTGAACTTGTTGCCACAGCAGCAACTAAATGAGGTATAAACTTCATCACCTGACTGACTCCTCACTCCGTCTTTAATGAAACAAGTTTAGCATTCGGTGTGGGAAGTCCCTCAGTAAACTGGTGAGCTTCTACCAACAGACTGAGGAATTTAAAAAATCTGCCAAAATGGCAACTACAATCAAATTTTCTCAGTTAAGTTATATAGAAGATAAACGACTTCCAAGATGTGGTTGTCAGGGGCTACCAAGTTATCCACATCTTTTTATCAAACATGATTTAGTAAATACAATTATGTAGAATTCATTGGCAATTTAAACAATTAAACTTGGCATTTGCCACAACAGGGATGACTTTGTATTGGTTTTGTCATTAACCTCCTATTAGCCCCCCAAAATAAATGACAAAAACTATACAAGTGCCTAACCGCTACAGTGGCAAATGGCAGAGTGGGAGATGAAAGCGATTGATATGCTTTCTCCCACTCTTTTTTTATCTTTAGGCTAAATATTCACCAGGAATGCAAGGCGCGTAATTGTGGAGTTTTCTTAACTTGATGTGCTTGCATTCTCGTCAGCACATCGTCTAAAATTTCGACGGCATCAACGATATAAGCTCCTTTATTTAACATCACACATTCTGCCCGTTCTGCCATTGCTGCATCTGTCATTTCTGCTCGTGATGGCATACCATTTTTCACGAGGTTTTCTAAGACTTGGGTAGCCCAAATTACGGGGACATGAGCAGCTTCACATAGCCATAGAATTTCTTCTTGAATTTCTGCTAGACGTTGGTAGCCAATTTCAACGGCTAAGTCTCCTCTAGCAATCATAATTCCAAAGGGTTGTTTACCTGCGGCTTGCACTATTAATTCTGGGAGGTTGGTGACAGCTAGGGGTGTTTCTATTTTGGCAACAATCGCCGGTATAGGTGCATTTTTTGGTAATCTAGCCTCTAACTCTCCTTGCAAAATCTCAATATCCTCTGGTTTCTGCACAAAAGAATAGCCGATAATATCAATATTATCGGCGTTAGCAGTTATAAAATCTAAATCTTGTCGATCTTTATCAGTTAATGGACTAAGATTTAAATCTGTGTAAGGAAAGTTAATACCTTTATCGGGACGGAGTTTTTCACCTTTGGGGCGTGTATGGGTAATTTTTAACCATACTCCTTCCGGTGCGATCGCCTCTACAACTGCACCAATATGACCATCGTCAATCCATACTGTAGCACCAACTTCTAGCCGTTCTAATACTTCCGGTAATGTACAGTTTGCCTGGAAACAAACCGAGTCAATGGTAGTTGGTAAATCACGGGTAAGTAACAAAGACTCACCTCGGTAAATACGTTGTTTAGCTTGGGGTGCAATGGCGTATTGCAGGCGAATTTTAGGCCCGCTTAAATCCATGAAGATTTTGCAAGGACGACCCATTTCTGATTGTGCTAAACGTACATGATCAATCATCGCTGACCATTCTTTCGATGTATCATGGGCGCAGTTAATTCTGACACAATCTGTACCGCAATGGATGAGATTTCTGACAAAATCATAATTGCTGGCGGCTTGTGTGGGCAATGTCACCATGATTCTTACCCGGCGATGACTTAAGGTTTTGCCGAATAACTCCTCAGTGTTCTGCTTGAGTAAGCGATCGCCTTCAAAAAATGCTTCTACAGGTGGATGACTATCCGATTGCTCATGACAAACGGCGGCTAAAGTTGCAATCACCGCATCTAAATTAGCCATGACTCTGGCTTCAATTCTTCCCAAAGAAGATACACCCCAAGGCATTAAAGCAGCTTGTAAAGGTCTTAAATCATGTCGTCGCAATGCTAAGTAGTAAGCTAAGTTCAGACTGCTATCAATAAAAGCTGGGCGTTGAATATGCGATCGCCATTCTTGAAAAAGTGCCTGACCTTCTTGATACACTGATTGACGCAGTTCTCGCAAATGAGCCAGTAAAGTTTGAGGATGTGATAACTCTGTGGCTAAATATGGAGGTTGTAAGTTAGTGGATGACATAACAATTCAAAATTAAGACATCAATTGTTTAATTAACTGTGGGTGTGTCCACAGAAGTTGGTGTATTTTCCGGAATTTTGCCTTGAACTGTTAACACAGAACAGGGTGCATGATGTAAGACATAATTACTCACACTACCCAGGAAAAATTCACTTAATCCACTGAGTCCCCGACGACCTAAAACAATTAATTCCGCATTCCAACTGCGAGCAATTTGACAGATAATCCGGCTAGGTTCGCCTAATTCTTGGGTGAAATCAGATGTTATCCCTTTAGCGATCGCCTGATTATTTAATAATGTTAAAAACTCAATTCCTGCCAGCTTTAAAGTTTCCCATTGATTGACATAATATTCCACCTTATCAGCCTGATAATCGTCATAGACACTGTATGTTTCCATTGCGGAAGAGTTAAGATAATCTTCCTCAAAAGGAGAAATAACGTGTAACAACAACAATTCTGCATGAGTTGCTGTGGCTAAAGTCAGAGCGTGGTCAAAAACCTGTTGACCAACTTCATTGTTGTTCAGAGCAACTAAAATTCTGTTAAACATAGTGTAGTCATTAGTTATTAGTCGTTAGTCATTAGTCAGTAGGGGCGGGTTTACCAGATAATCTGTAGAGCCATCATAATTCTGAGTAAACCCGCCCGTACATTAGTCATCAGAAAAATGGGTCTGATGTTAATTACCCTGTTCGGCGGCGGCGATTTCTAACATGGTTTTGAGGACAGAATCAGGGTTAAGACTAATAGAATCAATCCCTAGTTCGACTAAGAAACGGGCAAATTCTGGGTAATCACTAGGTGCTTGACCGCAAATACCAATTTTACGTCCATATTCTTTGACAGTGGCGATCGCTTTCCCTATCATCCTCTTAACAGCTTCATCTCGTTCATCAAATAAATGGGCGACTAATTCCGAATCTCGGTCTAGTCCGAGTGTCAACTGTGTCAGGTCATTAGAACCAATCGAGAACCCATCAAAGACTTGACAAAATTCGTCGGCTAACTGCACGTTACTGGGTAACTCACACATAACGTAGACTTGTAAGCCATTTTTTCCCCGCACTAAACCATGTTGTTCCATCTCAGCTAACACCCGTCGTCCTTCGTTGGGGGTGCGACAGAAAGGAATCATTAAAATTACATTGGTTAAACCCATCTCATCCCGTACCCGCTTCATGGCTTGACACTCTAGGGCGAAACCTTCACGGTAACGAGGATCATAATAGCGAGAAGCACCACGCCAGCCAATCATCGGGTTTTCTTCTTGGGGTTCAAATTGCTTACCACCCAATAAATTCGCGTATTCGTTACTCTTGAAGTCAGAGAGGCGCACAATTACAGGTTTGGGATAGAAAGCTGCGGCGATAGTAGCAATACCTTGGGCGAGTTTATCTACAAAGAATTGGGCTTTATCTGCGTATTGGGCGGTTAACTCGGCGATTTTGTATTTCGCCAATTCGTCATCTAACTCATCAAAATGAATCAATGCTAGAGGGTGGGCTTTGATGTGGTTATTAATGATAAATTCCATCCGTGCCAAACCCACACCATCATTAGGAATATTAGTCAAACCAAAAGCTTCTTCAGGGTTGCCCAAATTCATCATAATTTGGGTGTGGGTGCGGGGCAATTTCTCTAGGGGAACTTCATTAATTTCGTAAGGTAATAAACCCGGATAAACTTTACCTGTTTCCCCTTCCGCACAGCTAACTGTAATTTCTTGACCAGTTTTTAAAACTGTCGTGGCGTTACCGCATCCCACTATCGCCGGAATTCCTAACTCTCTGGCAATAATCGCCGCGTGACAAGTTCTACCGCCGGAGTTAGTGACAATTGCACTGGCACGTTTCATAATGGGTTCCCAGTCTGGGTCTGTGCGGTTGGTGACTAACACTTCACCGGGTTGAAACTGACCAATTTGATGCACATCAAGAATAACTCTGGCTTTACCTTGTCCGATCATTTCCCCAACGCTACGACCAATTACCACAGGTTTGGGTTGTTCTTCAAGTTTCCCTTGTAATCGATAGTTACGCAGTACGTTTTTAGTTTTCTGAGATTGCACTGTTTCAGGACGGGCTTGTACTATAAATAATTCATTAGTCAAGCCGTCTTTAGCCCATTCAATATCCATTGGTGTGTAGACACCACGGACTTGAGAATAATGTTCTTCAATTATGCAAGCCCAGTTACCCAATTGTAAAATTTCGTCGTCGTTGAGGGCGAAAACATGACGTTCTGAAGGTGCAACAGCAACATTTTTCGTCAATTTTGAGCCACCTAGGTCATAAACCATTTTAATTTCTTTGCTGCCGAGGCGTTTTTCAATAATTGAACGGTATCCTTGTTGCAGTGTGGGTTTAAAAACTAAATATTCGTCGGGGTTAACTGCGCCTTGAACCACGTTCTCACCTAAGCCATAGGCGGCGGTAATCAAAGCCGCATCTTTAAAACCTGTTTCGGTGTCGATGGAGAACATCACGCCAGAGGTAGCTAAGTCAGAACGTACCATTTTCTGCACGCCGACGGATAGGGCTATGTTAAAATGGTCAAAGCCTTTGATTTGGCGGTAGGAAATAGCGCGGTCAGTAAAGATAGACGCAAAGCATTTATGGCAGGATTCCAGAACAGCTTGCAAGCCGTGGACGTTTAAGTAGGTTTCTTGTTGTCCGGCAAAGCTAGCATCGGGTAAGTCTTCGGCGGTAGCACTAGAACGTACAGCCACATCGGTATCTGCACCATACTCTTGACACAGCTTTTCATAAGCAGCTGCGATCGCATCCTGTAAGTCTTGCGGAAATGGCGTTTGCAGCATTAACAATCTTGCTTGCTTACCACACTGGCGCAGATTGTTCACATCTTCGACATCTAAATTTGCAAAAATATCTCTTAGTTGTTTTTCTATACCTGCGGCTGAAATGAAATATCTATAAGCATAAGCAGTTGTAGCGAATCCAGTCGGAACTTTTACGCCTTTGCGTCGTAGTTGCTGAATCATTTCCCCCAAAGAAGCATTTTTCCCCCCAACTAAGGGTATGTCTGCAATCCCGACGTGGTTGAAATGTAATACTAAAGCTTGTTCTCTGGAAAATGAATTGTCCGTTGGTCGATTTAGCAGGATGTTAACCATGTTTGATATCCCCAATAACATTAAGAGATACTTAAGAAAATGTAGTCAAATGAACTACTCCTAAGCCTCACACCTATGTTTATAGGAAGATATTTTGAGGATCTTGTGAGGATATTAGTCATTAGTTATTAGTTATTAGTCATTAGTGATTGGGCATTGGGGATCGATGCACTAGATTTTCCCCCCTGCTTCCTCCGCTCCCTCCGCTTCTCCTGAGTCCCCTTTTGTGAGTGAACACTTCTAATTTAATGTACAAAAATTACGAACTATTGCGTATGATGTTTTTCCTCACAGAATCCTCATAATTTATTACTATTCTGAAAGTAGAAATAAGTTTTTTATAGTTCTATTTTTTCAATTCACTTTTTTATTTTTCGATAAATACTGTTTTCAAAGAGGATATACGGTGATGATTAGCTGCCCATGTTGTTCTGGTTTACTGTTACCACATATCCGTGGTTCTGAAGTTCATTGGTTTTGTCGCCACTGTTGGCAAGATATGCCAGTCTACAGTATGGAAACTCCTGGTTCCTTAGTTGAGATCATTGTTGCAAAACTCTCTCGTGGTTTTGAGCCGCGAGAACCGGCTGCGACTGTTGAATATATCGAATCGCATGAACTCCAAGATGTGCCACTATAGAGCGATCGCCTGTAAACATGACAATATCCCCCTCCATAAACTAGCGCATTTGTCAACTACTTTTACCTCTGATCTCAAACCCTCGAATTAGTTCGAGGGTTGTTGTTTTTGTGAGAATTTTAGATTGTGATTGTTCAAGAATGGCATTTATGGGGATCAAGGTTAAATGAGAGATTTAGTCTTCTTCCCATCTTTCATGGCTCAACAAGTCAATAATTCTATCTCTGAGCAAAAATTCATTTTTTTCCAATTCCAACTCAAACAATGGCCATTCACGCTCAGAAATGTATTTACATAGAGTATAAATTGGCTGTTGACGGTTAACTAGCCCTTTGGAGACGAGTTGACGTGCTTCATCCTTGATAACCTCAATATCGTATTTGACAGCAGTATCCATAGCTCGTTCCTTCTTATTTCATCAAGGAATAAAGAGTTAAAACAACAAATGTTTTGACTCCACTTTAAACTTATCAAAAAAATTGGTCGAAATTGTGAAGACTCTAAAGATTAAAGCCTATTTATCTAAGTTTGTTTTCAGCCTTTAGATAGACTCATTATTGACGAATTTGTGCATTATGTATATATGAGTTTGACTTAAATTATACCATTTATTTAACTACTGAATATGAGTGATAAATATTCCTGTAGAGTATATTAATCTCTCTTGTGGTTGAATCAGCTTTGATGTAGGAAATACAGTTAAGGTGGGCTATACTTGACATCGTGTCAGATTAAAGAACTTGATATAAGTAGGGGAAGAAAAATTCATGACTAATGACTAATGACTAATGACTAATGACTAATGACTAATGACTAATGACTAATGACTAATGACTACAGCTATTCTTCCTGCTCTAAAATATACTTAGCTTGCAAAAGTTCTTGCTTATATGCTTCACTAACTGTAGGGTATTGCAGATTTAGTTCTTTGAGCTTTGAGCAGATAATATCAGCCACAACTAAACGTGTATACCATTTGTGATCAGCAGGGATAATATACCAAGGAGCGTGTTCAGTGCTGGTGTGATGAAAAACTTCTTCATAAGCTTTCATGTACTCATCCCAGAAAGCTCTTTCGCGGACATCATTTACAGAAAATTTCCAATGTTTTTCCGGGGATTCAATTCTTTGTAAAAACCGCTTTTTTTGTTCCGACTTGGAAACATTCAGAAAAAATTTTAAGACGATAATTCCATTATGGACTAGATATTTTTCAAAATTATTGATTTCGTGGAAACGTTGTTTCCATATCTGATTACCTTTGGGATGATGGGGTAATTGTTGGTTAAGTAAAATTTCTGGATGCACCCGAACTACTAAAACTTCTTCATAGTAGGAACGGTTGAAGATGCCAATACGTCCCCTTTCTGGCAAGGATTTCATGGTTCGCCAGAGATAATCATGATCTAATTCTTCTGCACTGGGGGATTTAAAACTAAATACCTGAAAACCTTGGGGATTCACACCAGACATAACGTGTTTAATGGTGCTATCTTTGCCAGCCGCATCCATTGCTTGAAAGATAATCAGCAAGGCGTAGGTATTTTGAGCATAAAGAACATCTTGATATTCTGCTAGTTTTTCAATATTGGCTTGTAATTTTTTCACCGCCTCAGCTTTATCATGATAAGCATCATGGTAAGCTGGGTCATAATGTTTTAATAGAGAAACTTTTGACCCGGCTGGAAAAATAAAATCATCATGTTTCATTAAAATTAAAAACCTGTAAATTACGATGAATGGCTGAATATTAAAGTTTTGATTTTCTCACTTTTTGTGATTTAGGAGTAGGGCGCATAGCTTCCCGCCCTAAGAGAAACATTCCCGCCACTCCCAAACTGACACACCAGACATATTCATACCAGTATTGACGAATCTGCTCAATGGTATTGAGGTTTGGGTGCAATGTGTGAACATACAGCAGCAACATCAGAAGCATTAACGCCCCAAAACCAACAAAGCTTAAACCTATAAGAATCCTTGCGGGTTTGAGTTCCCAGTCGCTAATTTGCTCTAAGTCAATATTTGAGAGTTCTTGCAAGGAGTTATCAGCCAAATTTGAGGCTACTTGCAAGCGATCGCTCAACTTTGGCGGTAAAATTGGTGTCAATGTCGCAACAGTGGGGCGACGGATGAAAGCTTCTGTATCACGCAACAATTCCAATGGTTTGCGTACTGTCACAGGTTGCATAAATTCCGTCTGATTTGGAGCATTTGAGACATTGGCTTGGCTTTCAACATCCATAGCACGCCTGAGAAGAAACGGGTTTATCAATAGCCTAGCGAATCACTCCCAACCTTGCAATCCGTAGTCATAGAATTGACTTTCCCCACATCATCAGATAGGGTACTGGGGATGAGGAACTCTTGACTGAGAAATAATTTCTTCCTCCGTTTTCTCCCCTTCCTCCCCTTCCCTACTCCCTCAAGATTATGTGTTTCTTCGAGTCAAAACTAATTAACCCTTGTTGTTGTAATTTGCCCATCAATCGTGTAATCGTGACTCTCGTAGTACCACAAGCACTAGCAATATCTTCATGAGTAAAGCGAACAGGTAAGCGAATTCCTTCAGCTACAGGTTCACCTACTTCTTGTTTCAAGAGTTGCAATAAATGATGTAGGCGTTCTTCTACTCGTCGTCTACCACAAATCACTAACAAAGATTCAGTTTGCCTTAACCTCTGATTGATTTTAGGTAATAAAATATGGCTGAGTATGGGAGTTACTGCCATCTCATTAGCATTAATTGATACGAGTTCTACATCTGATAGGGCTGTAGCTTGGTAGAGAGGTAAAGATGTCATACTAGAGCCAAACACCATTTGTGATGTTGCTAACCCGATGAGAACTTCTTCCCCAGCCTCACAAAAGGTACTAAGTTTGACTAAACCTTGGCGAACATACCAAATTACTAACGGGTGTAGGGGAATGTTTTCACCCTTAGTATATGTACAAATTGGGCGTTCTTGACTGAGGAATTGATCATTATTGACTAATCCTAAGTCTTGTTGCTGATGTTGATTAATATGACGCAGTAACCAACGTAAAGAGGTAGCCTTACCATGTTGATTACGAACTACCGTCACCTTCAAAGCTGCATCAAAAGATTCTCCATGATGTTGCTGTAGGCGCAACACTAACTCTCTAACTCTGTCAGACTCAAATAACTCGTTTAGTTCACTCCTAAAGCTTTCTCTTTCTTCCAGTCGGATAAAGTTCATTATCGATTTACCGACTAAGTTATACTTGGCAGCATTCAGCAACTTAGCGGCGGCTAGGTTAGTTTCTTGGATAATCCCTTCTAAATCAGTTACTAAATAGCCATCTGGTGCATACTCAAATAAATCATAGTAATGTAAACGTTCCGCTTCTAACAGATTCCTGGTTTTTAACAGTTGCTCGTTTTGTTGATATAGTTCTTCTGCGGCTAACTGCACCATTTTGGAGTTGCTATAGAGTTCTTTAAAAGCTTGGGGTAGCAAATCTGGTGGAATCCAAGGTAAAACGCTAGCAGTTTGGTATAAATCTGCTAGTTGTTTGTGTAATGCTTCTGCTCGTTGGATAAATTGTTCTATGTTCACTTTAGATTCTCACGAATTGCTTGCAGAGGTTACGGCAAAACTAACTCCATCAATCTTGAGAGGAAGTGCAACGAGCCTGAAGTTATCAATGGTAAAATGTGTATGCAATAAACTACAATTACCGCAACAATAAAGGCTCACAATATCTATCTCTACTGGGATTTAGCTGATTTTTCTATCTCAAACCAAACCACTAGCACAACCATTGGGATACTAAAAATGGACACACTAAAATTTGCAATTCCAGGGATATTCTTATATGTAGATATCAGCGTGGCATGGCATAAACCTAATTTATGATATTGACTGAAAAAAACAGGGAAAAGATATCATAAGGCTTATTGCTTGACATGACATCTATCTTTGGTAGTAAATTCACAAATTTGTGCAATTGCAGCAGTAAAAAGACAATGGTTCAGTAGATGATGCCAAGTTCCTGTTAAAATGGTCAATTAATTAAATTTTTGATTGCTCAAGAACCTAAACAGTTAATCGGGTGCGTCAGTAGGAAGACTTGGTTGGTATTTCCAGGTGTTCTCAGGCTGAAGCAGCCTCGACATGAAACTACACTCCATCACTGCGGTTAAGTATCACCATACTTTCACCAGAATAACTACCAGTAACTAGCCAGACTTCCACCACTGGCATCAAGTCACTATGACTTTATATATAGACTTTAATATAAGCTGTGATGTAGTGAGCAATACAATTGTTTGTTACTTAATCTATTTTCATTTTTGGCTGGATCATCCTTAGCCAAAAAGCCGAGTAATTGTCTTGTATTTTCGGCAAATTGTCCATACTTTTCCGCAGTAGTAATACTAGGGTTATAACTAAGTAGCTCAACTTAAAAAAAGGTAATAATCAGATACCCGACTTCTTTAAAAAGTCGGGTATCTATCCCATCATGATTTTATCTTTAATTATTTTGACCTATTTAAAAAGTCATTTATTATACATAGATTTGTTACATTTTTTATTGTCTACCTGAGAAACTCTAAACTATGACTGTCAAGTTCGCAATTCTGAGGTTTAGAGTTATCTCATCACTATCTGACTATATTCGCAGCTACTTGCTTACTCTTGTGTTGGTGCTGGCTGAATTTCACAAACCAGTTCGTATATAGTCGTTTGTGGTGGATGGGCAAATAAGGGCATCATCTGTTTTAAGATATTTTGGTAAGCCTCACTTTGATTGGCTGCCATATCTTCTACACTTTCCCAGAAAATAATCGATACGCCTTTATCTGTTCCTGGTTCTTGTAATAGGTATGCTTTCTTAAACCCTGTCTTATAGGTTGAAACAGCTTCTTCATAGAGTTGTTTGGCAACTTCAAATTGCCCTGGCTTGAATTCTCCAACCACTACATGAGCAAACTGATGTCTGAGAAAATCTTGAAAGTCCATATAAAATTTTACTCCGTATTTGCTTGTTGAGCATCTGTAATGCTAGCGGCAATATTGACAGATAAGTTCGGTGGTAAATACGTTTTCCCAGTTAGACTTCAGGCGTATTTACTGTATCTACCATACGACAAGCGGCAATAAATATGACACGTATCTGCGAAAAAATAATCAAAAATTAAGATTTAGTTGATTTAATTTGATATTTGTGTGGAAAAACTGGGAAATCAGATGATGAAGCTATTTGTTATCTGATTCATCTTCCTGAAGAAATATAAATTTACAGGCCAAATTATCAACTATTATCAATGCTATCTATAAGTATTTTTTTTCTTTGGGCAATTGGCAGATAAAATAGTTAATGGTAGAAAATTATCAATTGACAATCAAAATTTTGTCACCATTCTATATTTTCTGGGTTAAGTAATAAAAGTTAAATTTTTGTAAAAATCGTCACTTAAGCCTGCAAGAAAAACTCAAAATAATTAAATTTGGGAATGTTGTGACTGCTTGTCTGAGACCATGTTAGTGTCAGTTAGTTGACAGAATTTTAAAATACATCAATGATTCAGGCGATCGCTAGCTCAAAAAAAATAATCTGATAAATTTCAACTCAAGTAGATCCGTAAAAGCATCAAATACGATAATCTCTTTAAAGTAGGAGGTTATCTATTTCTAGATTGACAAGAGAATAATTAGCAACAGTGCCTAAATAGTAATAGCATCCCCGACTGTATCTATGTGGCGCATCAACTAGGCTATCGGCCTAATGATAGCGATATCACAATGTATCTCAAAACTGTTATGAAATGTAATCATCTGACAGCAAGCTGATTAAAGTACCATTAGCTTACTGCCTGTTTCGCTTACTCGTCATGTTGTCAATAGGATAATGAAAATTGACGAATTAACTATGCAATTCAACGAGCGGCTCATCGACTTACCTCTTCCGCATCATGTAATCAACCGTTGTCCATTGACGATTAGCTCTGATAGCTATGTAGTCGATGCCATCAGCTTAATGAATCCACAAACAAGTACAAGTTGGCCTTTGACTCACCTCAACTCGCGCCATTGGCATTTACAAAACACCAATTATGTTTTAGTTGTAGACGCAGGACAGTTAGTAGGCATCTTCACAGCGCAGGATATAGTGAAACTGGCGGCATCAAAAATCAATTTCTGTGAAGTGACAATGACGCAAGTGATGACACAGCCAGTAATCACGAGGAAACTGTCACAGTGCCATAATTTTTTCAGCATCTTGTCGTTATTTCAGGATTATCAGCTTGAGCATTTGCCAATTTTGGACGATGACGGGGAACTGCTAGGAGTGATCACCACAACCGGCTTGTTACAAGCATTGAATCAGTCACAGATGGTGAGCATGATTGAAGGCAGAGAACAAGAGCAACAACAACTCAATCAGCAAAGCTACAAATCGGGACACTGCTCCAGTCAAAAGAATTTTCCACTAGAAGAACAAACGGCAGCATTAGAATTATCCTATCAGCGTTTGCAACAAGAAATCAACGAGCGTCAAAGAGCCGAGGAAGCATTACTAGAGAGCGAGACAAAATTTCGCCATTTTGCCGAAAACCACCAAGCAGTAATTTGGATAGAACGCAATCACTCTAGAGAATTATTATATGTAAACCCAGCTTACGAAAAAATTTGGGGACGCTCTTGTGAAAGTCTACACAGTCATCCTGAGTCTTGGTTGGAAGCTGTACACCCAGAGGATCGCGATCGCCTTCTGGCAGTGATCGCAACTCACGCCCAAGCTACCAATATAGAATACCGCATTTTCCGCCCTGATGGCTCAATGCGTTGGATTTGGGAGCGCAATTTTCCCATCCGTAACGAGTCAGGCACGATTTACTGTTATGCGGGCATGGCTGAAGATATCACAGGGCGCAAGCAAGCAGAAGAAGCCCTACGCCAAAGCGAGGAAAGATTGAGTTTAGCTCTGAAATCCGCCTGTATGGGTCTATTTGACTGGAATCTCTTGACTAATGATGCTATTTGGTCTGCCAATATGGGGCCACTCTATGGTTTACCGGCAGCAACTCTGTGTCCGAGTCAGGAAGACTTTATTAATCTATTACATCCTGAAGACAGACAATCTTTCATTCGGGCTGTGCAGCAGAGTATTGAGCAACAGCAAGAATTTGCGCTTGAATATCGCGTTGTTTGTCCTGATGGTAGCATCCACTGGTTAAGCAGCAAAGCTGTAACTTACTGTGACCAACTCGGTAAGCCGATGAGAATGGTAGGGACAACTAGAGATATCAGCGAACGCAAACAAGCAGAAATTGCCTTACAAGAAAGTGAAGAACGTTATCGTTCTGTAGTTACAGCCATGCAAGAGGGCGTAGTGCTACATGATCATCATGGGAGAATCATCGCTTGTAATGCCAGTGCGGAGAGGATTTTGGGATTATCTCAAGATCAGATATTAGGGCGTGCGTGTTGTGATGCTGCTTGGCATACCACTTATGAAGACGGTTCTGCCTTTCCTGGTGAACAGCATCCCGCAATGGTGACATTACGTACAGGCAAACCCTGCACAAATGTAGTGATGGGAGTCTGCAAACCCAACGGGCAACTTAGCTGGATTTCAATTAATTCTCAGCCGCTATTGCGGGAACAGGAAACCAGTCCTTATGCAGTGGTGGCTTCCTTTTCTGATATTACCGAGCGTAAACAAGCTGAACAAAAAATCCACGAACAAGCTGCCCTACTCGACATTGCTACCGATGGGATTTTTGTCAAAGACTTACAACATCAGATTTCATTCTGGAATCAAGGAGCCGAGCGTCTCTATGGTTGGTTAGCCGAGGAGGTGATAGGCAAAAAATCCCAGGATTTATTATCTTCAGAACCAATGTCTCCCATCCATCAAGAAGCGATGAAGATTGTCATTGCGACTGGGGTGTGGCATGGTGAATTGCAGAAAGTGACTAAATCCGGCAAAGATATGATTGTGGAAAGCCGTTGGACATTGATGCGCGACGCAGCCGGCAAACCTAAATCAATTTTGATTGTAGATACCGACATCACCCAAAAAAAACAACTCGAAGAGCAGTTTTTCCGGGCGCAACGGTTAGAAAGTTTAGGCACACTAGCTGGTGGAATTGCCCATGATTTAAATAATATTTTGACTCCGATTGTGGCATCGGCTCAACTACTCAAAACTAGAATTCAGAAAAATCCAGAGCGATCGCAACAACTGATCGAGATTGTGGAAAACAACGCCAAACGCGGAGCCGCCTTAGTCAAGCAAGTGTTATCCTTTGCGCGGGGATTCAAAGGAGAACGCACCATCGTACAACTCAAACACCTGATTGCTGACATTATCTTAATTGGTAAACAGACTTTCCCTAAATCTATTGAATTTACCACTAATTTATCATCAGACCTCTGGGCTGTTTCTGGAGATATCACCCAATTACATCAAGTTTTAATGAACTTGGTAGTTAATGCCCGTGATGCCATGCCACAGGGCGGTAGAATTACCATCACGGCGGAAAATGTGTTTATTGATGAGGCTTATGCCAGCATGAATCTGAATGCCAAAGTCGGGCATTACATTTTAGTAAAAGTTATAGATACAGGTGTGGGGATGCCGCCCCAAGTATTAGATCGAATTTTTGAACCATTCTTTACGACTAAAGAAGTAGGTACTGGTACTGGATTAGGTTTGGCGACTGTATTAGGGATTACCAAAAGCCACGGCGGTTTTATGACTGTATTGAGCAAAGTGAGTCAAGGTAGTCAATTTCAGCTGTTCTTGCCAGCAGTACAAGCAATGCCAGATTTAACCACAGACGAGTTAGAAATACCGCAAGGCAACAGAGAATTGATTTTAGTTGTGGATGATGAACCCCAAATCTGTGAAATTGTTCAGATGATCCTAGAGAGTCACAACTATAGAATTATCACAGCTTGTAATGGCATTGAGGCGATCGCACTTTATGCCCAACACAAGCATCAAATTAGTGTCGTCCTCATGGATTTAATGATGCCAGAAATGGATGGAACTACTGCCATTCGCACTATGCAAAGAATGAACTGTAACGTGCAGATTATTGCTTCTAGCGGCATCAGTTCCACGGAAGGCTTAACAAAAGCATCTGAGATGGGTGTGCAGCAAGTTCTGCCCAAACCTTTCACGGCTAAAGAGTTGTTATATACCTTGCACAATACACTCGGAGGCAGGAAGTAGGAAACAGGGCATTAGGCATCGATGCACTGAGGCTGCTGCCCGAATTAGCTAAAATACTAGCAATATCAATATTTTTTCTGCTTGGTAACAGAGATGGAAATTACTAAATTGTCTGATGAAGGACGAGTCATGATTCCTGAAGAATTACGCAAATCTCACGGTTGGGAAGTTGGCCAGGAACTAATAGTAATTGCAATTGGTGATGGGATTCTTTTAAAACCCAGAAAAACTTTTCCTGAAACCACTTTGGATGATGTTGCAGGTTGTTTGCAGTATCAAGGCAGTCCCAAGACTCTTGAAGATATGAATAATGCTATTTTTTAACTTTTCTCGCCTACATAAATCCCCAAAGAACGCGCACTCTGTACTAAATAGCCATGCGGATCTACGTGTAAGGGACTTTGGGCTACAGCTTCTTGAATGGGAACAGAGACAACTTGGCCATTTTGCCAAGCTAGCATTTGACCATACTTATCTTGAGCGATTAAATCAACGGCTGCTTTCCCAAAAACTGTGGCTGTCAAACGGTCTAATGCTGATGGTATCCCACCACGCTGAATATGTCCTAAAACAGAAACTCTGGTATCAATCATATCACGACTGCAAAAAGCAATTTGTTCGGCGATATATTGACCTTTGCCGCATTTGGGGGTGGGGAGAGAAGCGGTAGCACTATCTGTTTTGATTTCCTTGTTGCCTAAATTGCACATATCGTCTACGCACAATTTTGCACCTTCGGCAACTACAATTATCCCAAATTTGCGCCGCCAGCGATCGCGCAATTCTGCTAGATGTTGACATAATCCCTTGATTGTGTATTCTAGTTCTGGGATTAAAATTACATCTGCACCCCCAGCGATTCCGGCGTGGAGTGCTAAATGCCCGGCGGAGCGTCCCATGACTTCCACAACCATGACGCGATCGTGACTAGCGGCGGTAAAGGTGAGACGATTTAAAGCATCAACAATCGTATTCACAGCTGTATCAAAGCCAATGGCTCGTTCCGTCAGGGCGACATCATTATCTATAGTTTTGGGAATAGCAACTAAATTCCAATTACCTTTTTGCGCCAGTTGATTGATAATGCCTAAACTCCCATCACCACCAATGGCAATCAACCCATCCAAACCTAACGCCTCATAACTGGCGAGCATTTCATCTACACGACTTAAGGTATCGCCCTTATTAATCGTGCCGAGAATTGTGCCGCCCATATTCAGCAGGGGATCGATACCGCGCAAATCCCAACCGTGACAATTGAGAGCGATCGTTTGACGCTCCAATAAACCTTGAGTAGCGTAGGGAATACCTAATACTTCCCAATCATAAGTAAGTGTAGCATGGCTGACAACGGCTCGAATCACACAATTGAGTCCCGGACAGTCGCCGCCACTGGTAAGAATGCCAATTCGTTTACGCATAAAAATTAGGGAGTAGGGAGTGGGGAGGCAGGGGAGGCAGGGGAGGCAGGGGAGGCAGGGGAGGCGGAGGGGAAAAATCCAGTCCCTTCCAATCCCCAGTCCCCAATCCCTCATCCGTGATAATGAGAAGGTTCGTAAACTCGCCCCCATTCTGGTTTATATGTTTGCAATGCTCGCATATATTGAGCGCGTTCAAAGGCTGTGGGGTTAGGACAGTTTTTCTGGCTCATGCTGCCTTGCATCTGTTGTACAGATTCATATTCGTGTTTTTCCATCCATTGAAGCATTTCTTTTTCTATACATCGCAGATGATTGATTCCATGTCGTAATAACACAGAACACAGCATGGTGATATTTGCGCCAGCCATCAGCATCTTTAACACATCATGGGCGTTGTGAATGCCACTGGTAGCGGCTAAGTTAGCATTGATCTGACCGTATAAAATCGCAATCCAGCGTAACGGTAAACGCATGGCTTGGGGTGTACTTAACAATACATGGGGTTCTACTTCTAGGTGTTCTAAGTTAATATCTGGCTGGTAAAAGCGGTTAAATAGCACTAAGGCATCAGCACCAGCATGATCTAAACGCTGCGCCATGTTGGCCATGTTGGTAAAATAAGGACTGAGCTTGATTGATACAGGAATAGAAACCGAGGCTTTCACTGTCCTCACCATATTGATATAGCTCTGCTCTATCTGCTCACCTGTGATGTCTGGGTTGGTTTGCACAGAGTAAATATTTAATTCTAAGGCAGCTGCTCCAGCTTGTTCGGTCATTCTGGCGTAGTCAGTCCAGCCATCTAGTGACACACCGTTAAGACTGGCAATAATGGGAATTTTAACCTTTTGTTTGGCTTTGTAAATCAAATCTAGATATTCGTCGGGGCCAAGGCGGAAATTTTCCGGTTCGGGGAAGTAGCTCAAAGACTCAGGAAAGCTTTCGGTTCCATAGGTAAGATGATGATGCAGTTCGTAACTTTCCATGCTCAACTGTTCTTCAAACAGGGAAGGCAGGACAATCGCACCCGCACCGGCATCTTCCATCCACACAATGTTATCAATGTCTCCCGTCAGGGGCGATGCTGAAGGCACCAGTGGCGATCGCAATTTCATCCCCATATAATTTGTGCTTAAATCCATATTGCTATAATCCTTTGTATCTAAATAGACATACATATTAGGCAGTTTAGGAGTGTAGGATTGAGGTCTTGACAACCCGGACACTCCTGAATCCTCATACCCCTAAACCTGGAGAATGCGAGATATCTTTCCCGTTCTTCTCTGATTTATTGCTAGTACCATTTGCTACTTGTCGCGCCGCTAAATATTGGTACATTTGCCAGCGCAAATGCACATCATTTTGCGCTTCTTGCAGCAATTCTTGAGCAACTTCTGGGTTAATTTTTGTTAACATCTTGAAGCGGTTTTCTCGATACATTGACTCTTCTACAGGTAATCTGGGTGTACGTGAGTCAAGTTGTAGGGGATTTTTACCTTGCTTCACTAGGTCGGGATGATAGCGATACAATAACCATCTACCAGAATCAACGGCGGCTTTTTGATTCTGCATGGCTGTACTGATGTTGATGCCGTGGGCTATACAATGGCTGTAAGCAATAATAATGGAAGGGCCATCATAAGCTTCAGCTTCTAAAAAGGCTTTGAGGGTATGTTCATCTTTTGCACCCATCGCCACACTCGCCACGTAAACATTACCGTAAGTCATGGCGATTAAACCCAAGTCTTTTTTCGTCGCCGGTTTACCGCCAGCCGCGAATTTAGCTACCGCCCCCTTGGGTGTAGATTTGGACATTTGTCCGCCTGTGTTAGAATACACTTCTGTGTCTAACACGAGAATATTCACGTTGCGACCACTGGCTATGACATGATCTAATCCGCCAAAACCGATATCATAAGCCCAACCGTCACCGCCGATAATCCAGACGCTCTTTTTCACGAGATAATCAGCCAGACTTAAGAGTTGTTGGGCTTTGGGGTGTTCGTTGGCGATGGCTGCTAACCGTTGTTTGAGTAGCTGCACGCGATCGCGCTGTTCCCAAATCTCCGCCTCTCCTGTTTGCTGATTATTCAGGATATCTGCAACTAATTCTGTACCTACCTGATTCGCCAACTTTTGTAATAATTGAACAGCGAACTCGGTTTGTTTATCAATAGAAATACGGAAGCCCAAACCAAACTCGGCGTTATCTTCAAACAAGCTATTAGACCAAGCAGGGCCGCGTCCTTCGGCGTTGTGTGTCCAGGGGGTGGTGGGTAAATTGCCGCCGTAGATGGAAGAACAACCTGTGGCATTGGCAACAATCATGCGATCGCCAAACAATTGTGTGGCTAACTTAATATAGGGTGTCTCACCACAACCCGCACAAGCCCCAGAGAATTCAAACAACGGTTCTTGCATCTGCTGCTGATTAATATGATTCAGCTTCAAGTCGCGTCTGTCAGGGTTAGGCATACTCAAGAAGAAATCCCAATTTTCCCTCTCGGCTTCCCTTAACGGCAATTGGGCTGCCATATTAATCGCCTTATTGCGTGGTTGAGCCTTATTCTTCGCCGGACAGACATCAACGCAGATACCGCAACCAGTACAGTCTTCGGCTGCTACTTGGATAGTGAATTTCAAATCATGCCAATCATGATCTTTAGCATTCGCACTCTTAAAAGTCGGTGGTGCATTTTCTAATAATTCTGGTTCGTAAACCTTACTGCGAATCACACTGTGCGGACACACCATCACACACTTACCGCATTGAATGCAGACATCAGGATCCCAAACCGGAATTTCTTGGGCAATATTGCGTTTTTCCCATTTCGCCGTACCTGTGGGATATGTGCCATCAACGGGTAAAGCACTCACAGGTAACTCATCCCCCGCACGGGCGATAATTTTACCCAGAACATCGCGGACGAATGGAGGGGCAGTTTCGGGAATTGGGGATTGGGGACTCTTGGCTCTTGACTGGGAATATTCGGCTGTGATTTCTAGTTGGTATAAGTTTTCCAAGGTGGTATCAACCGCTTGGATATTCATTTGGACGATTTGTTCGCCTTTTTTGCCGTAGGTTTTGCGGATAGATTTCTTAATTTCTGCAATCGCTTCTTCCCTGGGCAGTACACCAGACAAAGCAAAGAAACAGACTTGCATGACTGTGTTAATTCTGTTTGCCATCCCCGCTTCACGGGCTACTTTGTAGGCGTTAATGGCATAAACTTTTAGCTGTTTCTCCTGAATTTGGGCTTTGATGGCATCCGGTAGTTGTTGCCAGACTTGTTCTCTGTCGTAGGGAGCATTGATTAAGAATGTCCCTCCTGGTACAATGTCTTTCAAGATGGGGAACTTTTCTAAAAATTCCCACTGATGGCAAGCGACAAAGTTGGCTTTGGTGATTAAGTATGTAGAACGGATGGGTTGAGAACCAAAGCGCAGATGTGAAACAGTTACAGAACCAGATTTTTTCGAGTCGTAAACAAAGTAGCCTTGGGCGTAATTGTTGGTTTCTTCGCCAATAATTTTAATTGAATTTTTATTCGCGCCGACTGTCCCATCAGAACCTAAGCCGTAAAATATAGCTCTGACTATATTATCCGGTTCGATGCTGAAATTAGGGTCATAATCTAAGCTGGTGTGGGTGACATCATCATTGATGCCGATGGTGAAATGATTTTTGGGTGTCGTTTGGGCTAAGTTATCAAAAATGCCCTTCACCATTGCCGGTGTAAATTCTTTCGATGACAAACCATAACGCCCACCAACTACTTTGGGTAAGGTGTCACCCATTTCCTCATGTAAGGCTGTCACCACATCCAAATACAACGGTTCACCCGATGCGCCTGGTTCTTTAGTCCGATCTAAAACGGCGATGCTGCGAGTCGTGGGGGGTAAGGCGGCGAGAAATCTTTGGTTATCAAAGGGGCGATATAAACGCACTTTCACTACACCCACTTTTGCGCCTTGGGCGTTGAGATAGTCTACTGTTTCATGGACTGTCTCGCAACCAGAACTCATGAGGACAATCACCTTTTCGGCGGCGGGGTGTCCGTGATATTCAAATAATTGATATTGTCTGCCTGTGAGTTGGGCGAATTCGTCCATCACTTTTTGGGTGATGTCTGGACAAGCTAGATAATAAGGGTTGACGGTTTCTCTGGCTTGGAAATAGACATCAGGGTTTTGGGCTGTACCACGTAACACGGGCTTATCTGGAGTGAGGGCGCGTGAACGATGGGCAATGACTAATTCATCAGGAATGAATGCTTGTAAGTCTGCGTCTGTTAAGATTTCAACTTTATTAACTTCGTGGGAGGTACGAAAACCGTCAAAAAAGTGTAGGAAAGGTATACGTGATTCTAAGGAGGCTTTTGTGGAAATTAAGCCGAAATCATGGGCTTCTTGCACAGAAGCGGCGCATAACATCCCAAAACCAGTACCACGGCAAGCCATGACATCACTATGATCTCCGAAAATTGACAGGGCTTGAGCCGCGAGCGATCGCGCCGCAATATGAAATACTGTAGGTGTGAGTTCACCAGCAATTTTATACATATTCGGGATCATCAACAATAATCCCTGAGATGCGGTGAAAGTGGTGGTTAGTGAGCCAGTTTGCAAAGCCCCATGTACTGCACCAGCAACTCCGCCTTCACTCTGCATCTGTACTACTGTCGGTACAGTACCCCAAATGTTGGGTTTGTCTTCACTAGCCCAAGCATCCGCCCATTCTGCCATCGGGGAAGAAGGCGTAATTGGATAAATGGCAATGACTTCATTGAGTCGATACACAACTTTAGCCACAGCCTCATTACCGTCTATCGTGGCAAAGTTTCTCTTGTTCATCTTGTTGTCGTTTAAGAGTTGCTGAACTCTGTCGGGAAATTGGGGAATGGGGTGTGGGGAATAGGGAATAGGGTTTTTCATCTTCTGCTTGTGTAATTTTTTCAGATAGAAACGTGATTAATCTTGTGTGTACACAATTCGGATGTATGAGATATTCCATTTAGAAGTTAAAAGGAAAATTTGAGGAACTTGTGAGGAGAATATCCCAGATGTCTAGAAAATGACTGTAAGTAGTCGGTAGAGAAAATTTTTTTTAGCTGCTGTGCTAGCTGGCAACACTCCTCACTCTTGAGTAAAAAATCCTAGCTTTTAACCTCAGCTTCCTTAACCTGACATCTTCCGAAAGGAAAAAATTTTGTCCTGTAGACCATTTCCTCACAACTTCCTCAAATTCTTCTTATAAGTTTAAAAGTGTAGAAAGTGCCAGCATGAGTTGGACAATCTCAATAGCTGGCTTCACGCTAACAACGGCTACAACTATCTCTGGTACAACATCTGTCTGGGTATTGCCGTACTTGTGAGCAGATGTGTTTACAGGGAGATATTTTTGTAGTTAAAAAGTTGTAGAAGTCAGCTATGAACATCCAACACCGCTACTGGGTTCATCAACAAGCGATGCTGGCTTTATCTTACTATTATTTTTGACCTATCAATATCTATACCTTTTAGCATTTTCTACCCATATATTCTATGTCATATCAACAATCTGCAAAAAAAATCATAGTAGCAATCAGCCATTTTTTTAATCAACCGCTTTTTGCTAGGGAAATAGTGTTAAATCCGGTAAAATTTTGGCATATTTACCAAAATCAACAAATGTTAGAGGAGTGCTGGCAATATGACATCATTCAATCTCTAGAAGAATGTTGGCATCTGCCAGAAAATCAGTTATTAAATAACTGCTTGCCATCAGAAAACGATTCGCAATCAATCATTGTTTAAAATCATTTTCCCTGGAGCCAAATTTATGAATACTACCCATAGCTTCCGCCAAAAAATGCAGCAATTCCAAAACTCAGGTATGCAAGTAATTAACTATATTTCAGGTGCAGTTGCCAGAATTTTTGGTGTGCGAGATGATGACTATCCGGCAACCGGATTTCAACCTTATGAGGGTGAACCTGCAAAAAAACAAGATTTTTGAATATCTATCAGCAACCACTTTGGTTACTGACAGGAAAACTTGGTGGTGAGAGTTCAGGAGATAGAAAAATTAAAATTTCTGCAATCATTATGACTAGCCTTGTGTGCGTGCTAATTCCTCCTGAGTTCTTACTATTTGAGTTATCTGTAAACCTGTTGACTCAATATTAGCAAGGTGGTGATATGGATATCATCCGCAAAATTAACAATGAATTAGCCATTACCGGGCAAATTACGCCAGAGCAATTTTCACAAATTATTGCTGATGGTTATAAGTCTGTACTTAACCTGCGATCGCCTGATGAATCCAATTTATTAGATGATGAAAAAGACAAGCTAGAATTATTAGGATTTTTCTATATCAATTTTCCTACCAAGGTTGAAGATATTAACCATCAAACTACACTGGAAGTGTTAAAGATTATCCATGAATTACCTAAACCTGCCTTGATTCATTGTGATAATGCTATTCGTTCAGCAGTTATCGCTATGTTATACATTGCCACTAAACAAGGTATTACCTTTGACAAAGCAATTGAACTAACTGCTAATTTAGGTTTAATATAATTTAATATTTGGATTTGCAGGTTTTTTCATTAAATAAAATTTGATAAATGCTTTAGTAATCAATTTTTTATGGCGATGTCTATCTGTTTTAATAGTGCTTCTAAGGTGCTGGAGTTGTCTAATACAACATCGGCGCGGGCGGCTTTTTCTGCGAGGGATAATTGGCTATTGATGCGGGATGCGGCTTGTGCTGTGGTTAGATGATTGCGCTTGATTAATCTTTGCAATTGTTGGGATTCTGAACAAGTCACTACCCAAATTTCTGTAACTAAGTTAGTCATCTGTGCTTCAAATAGTAAAGGGATGACTAAGACTAGAGTTGGTGCCGACGATTCAGACATGGCCTTGAGCAAGCGATCGCGCACATAGGGATGTATGATATTCTCTAACCACAGGCGTTCTGCTGGTTGATTAAAGATAATTTCCCCTAGTTGTTGGCGGTTGAGGCTACCATCGGGGAGTAATATTTCTTCACCATAACGACGAGCGATCGCATCTAAAATAGGAGAACCTAAAGATACTGCATCCCTAGCATAAATATCAGCATCTAAAATCGGTAAATCATAAGCACTAGCTAAATAATTAGCTACAGTAGTTTTGCCTGTAGCAATTCCCCCAGTTAAGCCGATGATGCGTTGAGTCATTAGTTATGAGTGATTTTTCTCTGTGCTAACTTAGTAATCAAGGATAGCAGCAGATGAGAATTGATTGGTTTGGCAAGATGAAATTGAAAACCAGCCGCAAGGGCTTGGTGTTTATCCTTGTCACTAGCGTAGGCAGTCAGGGCGATCGCTGGCATTTCTCGCTTAAATGGAGATGATAGGGAACGAATCTTTTTAATTAAGCTATAACCATTCATTTGTGGCATGCCAATATCGCTCACCAAAACATCAAAATGCGACTGAGAAAGAGCCTCAAGGGCAGCCGTCGCCGAAGATACCGCCGTCACTAAACCACCTTCTTCTTCTAAGAGAAAAGTAATCAACTCTAGATTATCAATCTCATCGTCCACCACCAACACACGCACATTCTCTAAATCAAAACCTGGATTTTCTCCCAAAGAAGAAGACACCGGAGTAGCAGCAGCAACCAAAGGCAACCCAACAGTAAAAGTTGCCCCCTTTCCCTCTCCCAGACTGTCAACGGTGACTGTACCACCATGCGCTTCTACAACTTGCCGCACGATAGCTAATCCTAAGCCTAACCCACCAAATCGGCGAGTGGTGGAGCTATCTTGTTGTTTGAACAACTCAAACACATGAGGCAGGAACTCAGGCTGGATGCCTTTACCAGTATCACTCACTTGGATGTGAGCATGACAACCAACTGGAGTTAATTGCACAGTCACCTGTCCGCCTTCTGGTGTAAACTTAATCGCATTTGACAGCAGATTCCATACTACCTGTTGCAGTCTGCCAGCATCACCCATCACCTGCCCCACATTGGGAGCAAGTGACACCATTAGCTGAATTGATTTTGCTTCTAACGCTAACTGTACCGTTTCTATAGCCGCCTTGATGGGAGTTTCTAAGGCAACTAAAGCAAAATTCATAGACAGTTTACCGCGCATGATTCGAGAAATATCCAGCAAATCATCAATTAGTTGTACCTGTTGTTGAGCATTGCGCTCAATAGTAGCTAGTCCTTGCTGAAACTTTTCGGGATGAAGTCGAGTAGTTTGCAGCAGTTTTGCCCAGCCCAAAATCGGATTTAGGGGTGTTCGCAATTCATGGGAGAGAACCGCTAAAAACTCATCTTTCATCCGGTTAGCGGTTTCGGCTGCTTCCCTGGCAGCTTGTTCACGTTCTAGCAACAGTTCTCGCTCGGTTTCGGCTGCTTTTTGGGCGGTAATGTCAGTATTTGTACCAAACCAACGCAACACCTTACCCTGCTCATCACGCACAGGAATAGCTCGTGACAAAAACCAGCGATATTGTCCATCATGACTTCGTAGGGGAAATGTATCTTCCCAAGTTTCGCCAGTAGCAAAGCAATGGCGAATTTTCTCCACCACTCGCTCCACGTGTTCAGGGTGATGTACTTTTTGCCAGCCCCAGCCTTCCATTGCCGCCAATGTTGTACCAGTGTAATCAAACCAGCGTCGGCTGTACCAAAAAATCCAACCGTTCTCATCTGCCATCCAGGCGAGTTGGGGGATATTATCAGCTAAAGTCCGAAACCGTTCCTCACTTTCTCGCAGGGCTGCCTCTGTCTGTTTGCGTTTAGTCAAATCAATCACAAAGCTTACTCCTTGGCTTTGAGAATCAACAAACATCGCACCGCCCAAGAGAACAGGGATACGAGTACCATCCTTGCGAATATATTCTTTTTCCAAAACGTCACAGGTGGATTGTTGCATTTTCTGCAACGAATCATTACTCCAAGTGATTTGTTCTACAGGAGTGAGCGATCGCCAGTTTAATCTACCCGCTTGTAAATCTTCGCGCGTATAGCCCACCATATTCAAAAAAGCATCATTGGCATCTAAAACTGATCCGTCTAAATCCCAAAACATCACACCGATTAAATTCAGTTTGACTAACTGTCTGAGCCGAGCATTACTTTGATCCAAAGCCTTTTCAGCTTGTTTGCTGTCAGTAATATCGAATGCAGTGCCAAAAAACCCGACTGCCCGCCTAGACGCTCCCTCACCGGTAAATTGGGCTTTTCCATTCGCCGACAGCCATCGCTCAGTTCCGTCAGACCACAGAATTCGGTAGTCTAGTTCGTAACTACCCGAAGACTGAGGATTAAGAGCCGCATTCATCGCTTGGGTTACGGATGCTCTGTCATCAGGATGTATGCGCGCCATCACCCTTGACAGGGGAATCATCACGGTGTCATCCGGCTCACCCCAAATCTCGCGCATCCGCCCATCGATTTCTACAATCTCTGTGCTGGGGTTGTAACGCCAAGTTCCCAACCGAGCCACCTGAATCGCCAATCTTGCCCGCTCCTCGCTTTCCTGTAATGCTTGCTCATGATGAGAAGCATCAACATTACTATCGCTTTTGCCAATATCAACGCTCACAGAATTAGGCTGTAAGCTGCGGGCGTAGCGTTCGATAACTTCAGAACAGGAAATACCATGTTCTGAAGCTTGCTGTTCTAGGATTTGCCAAGCAGTTTTAGTTAAAGATAGCCTAAATGCTTGCTTTGGTTCTGAGTCCCAAGCCTGAATAAATCTGCCTTTGTGATCACGTTTCATTAGATATTACCCGTATGGCCATACGGCTTGATCAATTAAACGTGATTAATGTGTTCGTAAAAACATCCCGAAGATAGATTCAGCTTTCTTCGGATATGATATGAGATTTAGCAGGAGCAATTAGCACCCAGAGCAAACTTCTCTGAATTTCACCACAAATGAGTGCATAACTAACCACGCCCAGAGAGATAACTATTCAAGCTCAATAAAAACCGATATCCATCAGCGTTATGTGCTGGCGTGGTTGAACAAGCAAGCAGCCGCCGCAGTTGAAGTCAAAGTAAAATTTGAGGTAGCAACTGATCATGCTCAAACAATTACAAAAAATCAAGGCTCTTGTGGCTGCTAAAAAATCCGGCAACCTTGGTGATTTCGCTATTCTTAAGTCTGATTTACTTGGTGCTAAAGTTGCACCGGAAACCGCCGCTAAATTACAACCGTTAGCAGGATATCATCCCCCGATTGATTTAGAACAATTAAGTCAATATCCTCCTGGTACATTCGGTCGAGAATATGCCAATTATATGCAAGCCAACCATCTCCAACCACTCAATGTTAGCCCAGAATTAGAGGATGTGGCGAGGCGCAACGTCTTTGCTTTACGCTACGTTGTCACCCATGATATTTTTCATATTTTACTTGGCTTTGATACTAGCTACGCTGGAGAAATTGGTGTATTAGCTTTTGCTGCGGAGCAGAACTATAGTAAGTCACTTAAAATTAGTGTCAAAATAGCTAAATGGCTTTATCCTTTACTTGCTCCCCAACAAACAAAATTGATTTTCGCTAACCTGAAAAAAGGTGAAAAAATCGGCAAAAGAGCCGGTTTTATGTTAAATTATCGCTTTGAAGAACACTGGCAAGAACCTCTAGAGAAATTAAAAAATAGTCTAGGATTGGTATAATTTCCGACTGTTATACTAATTCAAGATTGTGTTGTTTCCTAAAAAAATGTGTAAAAATAAAAATTAGGAGCATTACTGATGATTACCGTTGAAGAAAATCCCACTCATCAAAATATCCCTAAATTACCAGTTAAAGCAGCGATACCTCGATGGCTGCAAACTTGGAGAGGTATTATTAATCCGTTATATTACCTCGAAAAATTATACCAGGATTATGGGGATATATTTATCTCGGAGTTTAGTAGTTTTCCTGCACAAATAATTATTAGTAATCCCCAAGCAATTCAAGAACTATTTACTGCTGATGCTCAACTATTTGATTCAGGTACAGGTAATGATGTAATTCAACCGTTAGTAGGGGCTAACTCGTTGATTTTATTGGATGGCGATCGCCATCTCAAACAGCGTAAACTATTAATGCCCCCTTTCCACGGTGAACGGATGCGGGCTTATGGTGAATTAATCCGTGAAATTACTCAGCAAGTCACCAGCAAATGGCATCTTAAACAGCCATTTGTCGCCCGTTCCAGTATGCAGGATATTTCTCTGCAAGTGATTTTAAAGTCTGTGTTTGGGTTAAAGGAAGGTGAACGTTACCAGCAAATCAAGCACGTTTTAGTGGAGATGTTGGATACTTTTAACAACCCTTTGAGTGTGGTTTTCTTATTTTTCAAATCTTTGCAACGGGACTTAGGTTCTTGGACACCTTGGGGGAGATTTGTACGCCGCAGAAAGCAACTTGATCAATTACTTTATCAGGAAATTAATGAACGTCGTACTCAAGTTGAGACTCAAGGCGAAGATATTTTGAGTTTGTTATTGTCTGCGCGTGACGAAAATGGGCAACCCATGACAGATGTTGAGTTACGCGACGAGTTAATGACTATGCTATTTGCTGGTCATGAAACTACAGCGATCGCCTTATCTTGGGCATTATATTGGGTTCATTCTGTCCCAGAAGTCCGCGAAAAATTACTGCAAGAACTCAACTCTATTGATATAGCCAATGCAGAACCCACAACAATTACCCAATTACCTTATTTAAATGCTGTTTGCTCAGAAACCTTAAGAATTTATCCGGTAGCTTTCTTTACTTTTACCCGGATTCTCAAAGCACCGATGAAATTAATGGGTTATGATTTATCCCAAGGTATGAGAATTTCACCTTGTATTTATTTAACTCATCATCGCCCAGATATTTATCCTGAGCCAGAAAAGTTTAAACCAGAACGCTTTTTAGAACGTCAGTTTTCTCCCTATGAATTTTTACCCTTTGGTGGGGGAAATCGTCGCTGTTTAGGCATGGCGTTTGCTCTGTTTGAAATGAAGTTAGTCTTAGCAACCATTCTCTCAAATTACTCCTTGGAATTGCTAGATAAAGTTCCTCTTAAACCTGTGCGTCGTGGTATAGTTTTCGCGCCTAATGGTGGTGTAAATTTGATGGTGAACGATAAATATTGAATAATTGAGAAAAATTTCCCCCCTTAAAAAAGGGGGTAAGGGGGGATCAGATTAAAACTTGATACTTAAGAGACATCCTCTTAATTTTGAATTTTGAATTTTGAATTTTGAATTCGCAGCGCAGCGACGTGACTACCATGTTTCAGCCCAATAGACAACTTCCGAGGCTGAAGTGTCAATGGCTACGCCGTAACTATTTCCGTTATTCCAGTTAAAGCCAGGTTGACCTTGATCTTCGGCATTCAATACTAATATTTCATAGGAATTGGGAAAAGCTGCCGCATCTTCCGAGTTACTGGTATAGAAAAAAGTTGTCGGTACACCATTGGGTAAATTAGCATGGTCGTTAGTATCACCGCCTCGGTATTGGCGTTGTGCGACTTTTCTATATTGTGTCAGTAGTTTTTGAATTTGTTCTGGGGATTTTCTCACCCTAGCTTGAAAGAAACTACCTGCTTGCATTACCCCTGGAGAGTAAGCAATCCGCACTATCTCACTGTCAGTAGAAATACCAGAGGGAAAATGCTGAATTGTTTTCTGATTAGACCAGAGTTGATAACGAATGTCTTGATAGCGGGAGATGTCAGTAACTATTTGGGGCTGGCTGTTGATAACAGCTTTTTTGAGAAAGTAACTGCCGATAACAATACCAACGCTGCCTAGAGAGCAGAAAACTATCATGGTAAATTTGACTAATAAGTGCGATCGCTTCATAGGGTTGGGTAGCTCTAACATCTATAGCCACATACCCAACTACTAAACTAAAATCCTCATCTTGTGGACACGTAAGTAAATATATTGATAAAAACTTTGTGTAACTGCGGAAAATACGGGTTAATTATAAAATTATGATGAAGACGGGAAAGAGGCTAGGGGCTAGAGGCTGGAGTTGAGGAGACAAACGGGACAAGGTAGACAAGGGAGAGAAAAAATCTATTTGATTCCCAGTCCCCAGTCCCCAGTCCCCATTCTTGCAACTATGCCCCACATATCCTGTAATGTAGTATCTACACTACTATTTATTATTTAAGCCTACTAGCTGGAACAATGTCAGAGCATCTTACACCCCCAACTAATAAGCCTCACGTTCCTCATTTTTCTTCCGGCCCTTGTGCAAAACACCCAGGCTGGTCTGTTTCCAATTTGCAAAACGCCTGTTTAGGTCGTTCCCATCGTTCTGAAGATGGCAAAGCTAAACTATCAGAAGTTATTGAACGCTCTAAAAAAATTCTTGGTCTTCCTGATGACTATCGTTTAGGTATTGTTCCCGCTTCTGATACTGGTGCTGTAGAAATGGCATTATGGTCACTGCTGGGACAAAGACCCCTAGATATTTTAGCCTGGGAAAGTTTTGGTCAAGAATGGGTTAAAGATGTCGTAGATGAATTAAAATTGCCTGATGTGCGGTTGATGAAAGCACCTTATGGCAGTTTGCCTAACTTAGAAGAAGTTGATTTTAGCCATGATGTAGTGTTTTTGTGGAATGGTACTACATCCGGTGTGAGAGTCCCCAATGGTGACTGGATTAAAGACGATCGCCAAGGATTGACTATCTGTGATGCTACATCAGCCGTGTTTGCAATGGATATTCCTTGGGAAAAAATCGATGTCCTTACCTATTCTTGGCAAAAAGTTTTAGGTGGAGAAGCACAGCATGGTGTAATTGTTCTGTCACCCCGCGCTGTGGAACGTTTGGAAAGCTATAAACCAGCTTGGCCTATACCCAAAATCTTCCGCCTCACCCAAAAAGGTAAGCTGATTGAAGGCGTTTTTAAGGGAGATACCATCAACACCCCATCAATGTTGTGTGTAGAAGATGCCTTAGATGCGTTAATTTGGGCAGAAAGTATTGGTGGGCTTCCTGGCTTAATTAGCCGCAGTGAAGCTAACCTAGCGGCGATTACCAAATGGGTTGAGCAAAGCAGTTGGGCTGAATTTTTGGCAGAAAAACCAGAAACTCGCTCTTGTACTTCCATTTGCTTAAAAATTGTCGATGCTGATTTTACTAGCTTGAGTGCAGAAGACCAAGCGAAATTCGCCAAGAAGATAGCGAAACTGTTGGAAAAACAACAGGTAGCTTATGATATTGCTCCTTATCGGGCTGCACCTCCCGGACTGCGGATTTGGGGAGGCGCGACGGTAGAATCTACAGATACGGAAGCCTTACTTCCTTGGTTAGATTGGGCATACGCCACAGTTAAAGCTGAGTTTGCACCTGTGGCTTAAGAATTGGGCATGGGGCAACGAAGCGGAATGTGGGCAGGGGCAAGGGGCAAGGGGGAGAAGACTTTCCCTTTTTCTCTCGGCTTCCCTGCCCCCCTGCTTCAAGCACACTAACCTGCCACTGGTAGCCCGGCAGCTTTCCAAGCCATCCATGAGCCGGGAATGTTGATCACTTTCTCAAAACCGTGTTTTTGCAGGAGGCTGGCAGCAATTGAGGCACGGTAGCCACTACCGCAGTAGGTGGCGATCGCTTGATTTTTATCCAGTTCATCTAGATGTTCTTCTAGATGGGGTACATAGATATGTTTAGCACCAGGCACTTGACCATGTTGAAATTCATCATCGCTACGTACATCTAAAACGGTAACATTTGGGTCTTGTTTATGGGCGTTTAATTCCTGAACTGTCCACTCACCCACCTGCTGTAGTGGTAAGCCGGCATTCTGCCAACTGGTCATGCCATTATGTAGGTATCCTCCTAAGTTGTCGTAACCAAGGCGGAATAACTGCTCTGTGACTAATTTGACATCCCGTTGACTTTCTATTACCAGTAAAAGTTTCTTGTCTGACTCAATCATCCAACCTACCCAGTTAGGAAACTCAGGGCGTAAAGCAATGTTAATAGCCCCTGGAATATGTCCGCCACCAAAGGCGAGAATGGAACGGGTATCAATGATGATGGTGTTTTCATCCTGCATCATCTGCTGAAATTCTTGGGGTGATAGGGGTTGCAGAGTTGGTACGCATCCCATCACTTCTGCACCTTGAGCGTTAAGTTGTTTCAGACGAGAATAAAATTTGGGTGGTTCGGGCATTCCTTTCAATATCCACTCGACAAACTCGGTTTCGCTGCGTTGTTGTAATGCGGGGTTAAAAACTTTCTCGTTACCGATGGTACTTTGTCTGCGATCGCCTATGGATTTACCACAGGATGAACCAGCACCATGACAGGGATAAATTTCTAGGCGATCGCCTAATGGTACAAGTTTGTCGAAAATTGAATGATAAAGTTGTGTTGCCTGTTTTTTCTCAGTACCACCACCTACTAAATCTGGTCTACCAACATCTAAATTAAATAAAGTGTCGCCAGTAAATATCCCAAATGGTTGATCACCTTGCTTGCTATCAAAAATCAAGAAACAAAGGTGTTCCAACGTATGTCCGGGTGTGTGCAATGCCTGTAAAGTCACACTGCCAATTTTTAATTTGTCGCCTTCATTCAACTGTCGCAACTCGAATTGATAAGCATCACTCTTACCTCCGTAAATCGGCGCACCCGTCCGCGCCTGGAGTTCGTGAGTACCAGAGACAAAATCTGCATGAATGTGAGTTTCGATAATGTGGGTAATTCTCACGCCCAAATCCCGCGCTTTTTGCAGATAAATCTCTACGTCACGGCGCGGATCAATCACGGCTGCTAAACCTGCCTTATCATCTCCAACAAGGTAGGATAAGTGTGCTAACCCTTCGACGTTTATTTGCTCTAGAACTAAAGCCATAGTAATGTTACCTGTGACTGCAATTAACAAATCACTTTGAACCTACTCTGGCAGTCCTCAAATCTTCAACATCAAGAAGACATAATTTTGTTATTGACTCATACCGTTTCTTGATCAAGCACTGTAGAGACGTTGCATGCAACGTCTCTACATCATTTATTTGGTGCAACTTCATAGCTGACATCTTGCACCAGTTGCTTTATTGCGATTACAGGGCGGCGATGCACTCCTAAAAATTCGCTCAAAAGATAGATTTTTACGTTGTTGGCTGTGCATCGCCCTACGGTTATTGAGAATGGTGCAAGATATGAGATAGAGAATTGGTATCAGGCGTGTTGAGAAATATATCGTTAGGAAAATATGAGCGATCGCACTTCTACCAAGCGGTGAAATGCGATCGCTCTTAAATCTGCTACTAATTGCGAATTGCTTTAACGTTTTGCTAGTTCTGGTGTTCGTCCCTTTAACCCAATCATCAATTTGAGCATGAAGACTTTTAGCAGGGGTACACGCCCTAAAAACCATAAACCCAAGCGACGAACTACCACCACAGGCAAGAATTTATTAGAAAACATCCGATCTAACAAGTCTGTAAACCCTAAAATCGTCAGGTTTTCGCGCTTGCGCCAACGTTCATAACGTTTGAGTATCTGGAGTTTACCAATATCTTCACCTGCTTGATGGGCGGTTTGGATGATTTGCGCTAAGGCTGCTGCGTCTCGAATACCTAAATTTAAACCTTGTCCACCCACAGGATGACAATTATGTGCCGCATCTCCCAATAATGCCAAGCGGTGTAGGGCATAACGATCGCTCTGCATTAACTGTACCTGAAAAATAAAGCGATCGCCTAGCAATTCTAACTTACCCATTTGCTCACCATAGCGGCGAGTGAGTTCTTGTAAAAATTCCTCATCACTTAAAGCACACAAAGCTTTGGCTTCTTCATGGGGGGCTGTCCACACGATGCGGCAACGATTCCCCGGTAAAGGTAAAATCGCAAAGGGGCCACTTGGCCAAAATTTTTCGTATGCTGTGTCATTGTGGGGTTTTTCTGGTTTGACAAAAGCCACAATGCAAGACTGCCAATATTTCCAGCCATGAGTTTTAATTCCCGCCGCTTGCCGAATAGGCGATCGCGAACCATCAGCAGCTACAATTAATTTACTCCGAACTACGTTGATTTGCTCGGCAATCTTGACTTCTATGACTACTTGATCCTGCTGATACTGTGTACTTACCACTTGCGCCGGACAAAGATAAGTTACATTTGGGCAATTCTGCACAAATTCCTGTAAAGGTTGCAACAAAGCTTGGTGTTCCGCCACATAACCCAACTCTGCTGTCCCTAAATCGTTGGTTTTAAACTCCACCACATCAGGATAATCTGCATCAGACAACCGGACTTGGCGGTATTTAGCAATCTGAGGTAAAATTTTGTCCCAGATGCCAATACCTTGGTAAATTAGGGCTGAGAGGATATGGACTGCGTAGGCTTGTCCTTTAGCAACTGCGGCTGATGTAACTTTCGCCTCAATTAATAGTATACTCAAGCCCGAATCTTTTAAAGCTGCGGCGAGAGTTAAACCGACAATTCCACCACCGACAATTACTAAATCATAATCATATTTCCGCAATTGTGGCGGTGATGCTTGCGGGGAAATAGTTTGATTAAGCTGCGTTATCGCCATTGTTAAGAGAAATTAAGCCATGATAATTCTTATTTTGACGCGATCGCCCCTTCTAGGGCAAGGTAAAAGGGAACAGGGAACAGGGAACGGGGAACAGGGACTGTGTATATTTAAATGAATTAACTGAAACCGAAAATACTTCAATAGGAGTTGGGATTGTACAGCTGATTGTCGAAAGCGAAAATAGAACAACCACAAAAGCTAGACAGTTAATTGAGCAAACCCAACAGCAGTTAACCGACTCACTCACCCAACAACAAGTTATAGAATTTATTGAGACTGTAGTAATCTACAAGTTTCGTGAACTACCTACATCGCCCTAGCGGGTCGATGTAGGCTTCTGGCACATTTTTAATGTTTCCAGAACT
>NZ_LUHJ01000014.1:0-76897 GCF_001597745.1 Anabaena sp. 4-3
GTTCTGGAAACATTAAAAATGTGCCAGAAGCCTACATCGACCCGCTAGGGCGATGTAGGTAGTTCACTGAGTTCCTTCAAGTAGCCTACCAATGTTTGAGTCGGGTAAAGCATGCAACATTCAGTAATGGCTATTTCATCACCAATACTTCATCTACCTTTTTTCTGGCAGATTGAGCAACATTTAATTTTTCAGGTATATGCCCAACTGCAATCATCATGATTATTGATTCTGAATCTTTAATGCCTGTAGTTTGCTTAAGTGCTTGGTCTACTTTATACTCAACACTCCAATTTAGACAACAAGTACCCAAACCCAAGGAATGAAGAGCATAGACAAGAGACATAGCATACATTCCTCCGTCAATCCAACATTGATTTCGCTCTCCTATGGAGGTAAAATTTTCTAAGTCTGATACAACGATTAAAATTTTGTTGGCTTGATCACCAAAACCACGATTGCCATTTTGGTAGCTCAGAACTTTTATTTTATCTTCATAGCTACTGAAAACGTACACCTTACATGATTGTCGATTACAAACTGATGGAGTTTTCTGAGCCATAGTCACTGCTTTTTCTATGAGGCTCATATCCACATCTTCTGAATCAAACTGTCGAATACTATGCCGAGATTTAAAAAAAGCTTGAAGATCCATCTGGGCTGCTTCAACAATAGTTTTTCTGCTTATCTCAAGGATGCCTCCTTGATTTGTAGTATTTTGGGAATCATGAATATAGTTTTTGAGCTTCGTAATCTTTTGAAAAAGGTCTTCATCTACTAGCCCATGCTCTAAATTAAATTGATAATAAGCAGACAGAGTATTAAGTGCTATTTGTCCAATAGTATCGATACCATACTTATTCTGAAGTTCCTCTAAATTAGATACAAGTCTTTTAATGGTATCTTTGCCAAAGCCTACTTTTGGCTGTCGTAAAGCTAGTCCCTTTTCAATACTATGATAATTCTTCGTGATTGATGCGTGAAGTTTACTCTTGGTGTTAAATCCACTGGTAGCTGATGACCATTTTATCAACCGATTATAATCATAATAGTAATTGTATATTAACAACACATTTTGGATAATTCTCCAGATGAAAACACTACTTTTATAAAGAATACTTTGATGTGAAACCTTGCTCAGTTTTTGTTTTGCGAAAGACCGTAAACTGTTCGAGGAATAGTCAGAATAAGACTGTAAAGTTTGCATATTTATTGCCGACTAAATTTCCGAATATTTGGTTGAGATGATTTTACGCAGTGCTTGATGAGTCATACACTCTATCTTTAGAAATAGATTTACATTTACTATACGTTGTTATATAGTGTTATCTTGGTTATCTCTTGTTCGCTTTACTACCTATAAACTTTAATATTCCATGCCGCAAAAGTGATGCTTTGTCTGCTTAATCCCTAAAGTTTTTGGTGTTTTACAATTACCCGATATCAGGGGAGGAAATTAATTAGTCGGTTAAAATAAATGTGTAAATAATAACTAATAATTAATACTTAATATTTATACAGATTTACATGAAAACTTCATGAAAGTTCATAAATAAAGCTGACGATAAGATTTGTGTTCGCGTAGTATTTTACGCATACCTATCAAACAACATAAAAAAACAGGGAAGAAAAAATCTTCCCTGTTTTTACTATTTCGTTGACTGTCCTGATTGTTAGTCTCTTTCAGTTTTTTACGTAACATCTGACGTTGTTTTTTGAGTTGTCGCTGTCTGGCAGAACCGCCTCTACCTTTATCGTTTCTCCCTTCACGACGGGGAGACTCCCATCTTTTTAGTCTCATTGTCTGACTTGTTTTTAGTTTATTAACAGTGGGCAGGAGGAGAATCGAACTCCTATGACCGCAAGGTCGCCACATTTTGAGTGTGGTGCGTCTACCAGTTTCGCCACCCGCCCTCGGAGGCAACTACATTAATATAGCGCATCCCAAGAGTTTCATGCAAGTAATTAATCAAAATTTTTTCTTGCTACTTAGATTGTAGCGTGACAGAAAATTATCGACCAAAAGAAAAGCTGTTGATTAACTAGAACCTGAGTAGACTGGAGTCAATATCTTGTAGCTGGCTACAGCCACTCAGAGCCATAGCCAAGTTTAATTCATTTTGCAGCAACGAAAGGACATGAGATACACCTGATTGTCCTGCTACGGCTAATCCCCATAGTATAGGTCTGCCAATCAAAACGGCGTTTGCGCCTATGGCTAAAGCTTTGAGAATGTCTGTACCTCGGCGGATACCTCCATCAACTAAGATTTCTACTCTACCATTAACGGCTGTGACTATTTCAGGTAGGGCATCTAAGGAGGCGATCGCACCATCCAATTGTCTGCCTCCATGATTAGACACTACAATTGCTTTAGCTCCATACTCGACAGCACGCACCGCATCATCTCCTCGCAAAATGCCTTTAAGTACCAAAGGTAGAGGTGATAACGACTGTAACCATTCTAAATCCTGCCAAGTCAAAGCCGGGTTGAGTTGTTGGGCAAAATAACTAAACAAGCCCGACTCCCCTGGTTGATAGGGAATTTCTAGCCCTGACATGGTGGCAAGATTAGCTAGATGTAACCCTGATGGTAAGACAAACTCGTTGCGTCTATCTCTTTCTCTTTGTCCTAATACGGGTGCATCTACGGTCAGACACAAAGCTTTGTAACCTGCTGCATAAGCTCTTTCCACTAAGGCGCGAGTTAATCCTCTATCTTTGTGAATGTATAACTGAAACCATTGCTGGGAATCAGGAAATTGACTCCCAACCTCGGCGACTGCTTCTAAGCTGGTGGTGGATAGGGTACTCAATACCATACCCACACCTGCTGATGCGGCAGCTTTGGCTGTGGCTGTTTCGCCTTCTGGGTGCGCCAGACATTGAAACGCCATTGGGGCAATTAATAGGGGAAATTCCAGGGGTTGCCCTAAAATGGTGGTCTTGAGGTTGATGTGGCTGACATCTACTAGCATCTTCGGCCGCAGTTTGATGCGCTCAAAGGCGGTGCGGTTCTCTTGCAGGGTGATTTCATCCCATGCGCCACTGCTGTAGTAGTCAAATGCCATTTTTGACAGATGCGTTTTTGCTAGTTGTTCGTATTCAAAGAGGTTGATGGGATGGGGGGCATCTGTCATACTGGCGATTTGAGTTATTGGGTTTTTTTATCTCACGCAGAGGCGCAGAGGCGCAGAGGAGGACACTTGCGTGGGCGGCTTTGCCGACTTGTAGCAACTGGCGTGCAAAGAGAATTTTGGAGTTTACCAGTTGCGCCAGCCGCCTTTGGGGGGGGTTTGAGTGGGGTGTTTGTGTTGGTGGTTTTGTAATAATGATTGATATTGTTGACTACTTGCCCAACGGTCGATTTCTCTGGCTCGTAGGACTGGTACGGGGTGGGTGAGTTGGGCTGTCCGGGCTGATTTTACCATTTCGCCGAGTTCGGTTTTACTGATGTCGTCGTAAGCACGGGCTTGGGCAATGAAGGCATCCAGGTTAAGTTGTGGTGCTAGGGTGGGTGAACCACCTGCTAGTTTCATTAATACGGACATGACAACTTTGGGGTCTTGGGTGGCTAGTAAGGCGGCGCGATCGCAGGTAAACTCAGCACAGCGTACCCATTCTAAAAGTTGTGTCTGTATGGTTTGGGCAAGAAAAGCACCTATGTTTGGTACTACTGCTGCTGCTAATACTAATAAATTTACTGGTGTTAAATAAACGCTATGGTCACATTTAAGATGCCCTAATTCATGGGCAATTACCGCTTGGGTTTCCTCTGGGGTGAGCATATCAATGAGGGAGGTGTGCAACACGATGAAAGGTTGCTTACCCCGCATGGCAAAGGTGTAGGCGTTAGGCGCAGGATGTTGCCTCACGTATAATTGGGGAGGCTCCATATCTAGAACTTTACAGGCTTCTAATAACAGCTTGTGTAAATTCGGTAGTTGTGTTTCACCTACTAAAACACTAGAAGCTATGTTTTCCACATAAAAAATCTGCTCTGCCATTGGGCCGAGCAAATTTCGCACTATCATATCTAAGCCTGGGAGCTGCTTCAGAGCTTGGGTAGCTTCCAGGTCTAAGGGATGACGAAACGAGTCAGCTTTTAAACCGATGAGTGAGGATTTTAACAATGACATGACGCAGACAACTGTCACAAACAATAATCAACAGCCTCCCATCGTTAGTATAACGATTTAGGGATTGGGGACTGGGGACTGGGCATATAAATTCAAAATACCCTACGGGTTCGCGTAGCGTCTCTGTACCCCTACGGGGAAGCAAGCTACGCGGAGCGTCCCGTAGGGAAAGAGAAGCAAGCTACAAAATTCAAAATTTAAAATTAAAGGATTTTGGGGAGATTTTCTCCCCTGCTTCCTCTGCTTCCTCTGCTTCCTCTGCTCACGGCAGTCCGCTCAAGTCGGGAAACCCGCCCACGCGGCTGCCTCCCCTGTTACCTATGTTTAGGTGGAAATTGAGGCTGTTTAATTGTTAGTGGGGGCTACTTCCGTATCTGCTGGTGCTTCGCCTAGCCGCAGGATGCGCGCGCCTAATTTTTGCAGTTTCATGTCTATTTGATCGTAGCCCCGATCTAGGTGATGCAAACCTTGGATTGTGGTTTTACCTTGGGCTGCTAGTCCTGCGATGACTAATGCTGCTGATGCTCTTAAGTCAGTACCAATGACTGGCGCACCGGACAGCATCGATACCCCCCGCACAAAGGCTGTGTTACCTTTAACGCGAATGTCTGCTCCCAAACGATTTAGTTCGGACGCATGGCGCAAGCGATTTTCAAACACAGATTCGTTGATAATGCTGTCGCCTTCCGCTAAGGTGAGCAAGGCCATAAATGGAGCTTGCATATCTGTGGGAAAGCCGGGATGGGGTAAGGTTTTGATATCGGTTGCTTTGAGGACTTCGGCTGGTAGAATGCGTAAGCAATCTGCGCCTTCTTCAATGATTGTCACACCCATATCCCGGAGTTTGGCAATCACTGGGATTAAATGGTCTGATAGGACTGGGGATAGTGTCAGTTCGGAACGGGTGATAGCTGCGGCTACTAAAAATGTACCTGCTTCTATGCGATCGGGAATAATGCTGTAATCCACAGAATGCAGTTTGGGTACACCAACAATGGTAATTGTGCTGCTACCAGCACCTTGAATTTTTGCCCCCATTGCGTTACAGAAGTTAGCTAAATCTACTACTTCTGGTTCTCGTGCGGCGTTTTCAATGATGGTTTCGCCATCTGCTAAAGTGGCAGCCATCATCAAGGTTTCCGTCGCTCCGACGCTAGGAGTATCTAGGTAAATTTTCGCTCCTTTTAATCTGCCATTGCTACCAGGAACATAGGCGTTACAAATGCCATGCTCTATCTGCACTTCTGCCCCCATTGCTTGCAGTCCTCTCACGTGCAGATCAACTGGTCTAGCTCCAATGGCACACCCTCCGGGTAATGGCATTTGCGCTACTCCTAGTCTAGCCAAAATTGACCCTATGGCAAAAAAGCTAGCACGCAATTGAGTAACTAATTCATAGGGAGCTTTTGAGGTGGCAATCTCGCTGGCATTGATATCTAAAATATCGCCTTCTCTTTTTAATCGTACACCTAATGCTGATATAACTTCACCCATCCGTTCTACGTCCGCTAATAGGGGAACGTTACGAATACGGCAATCGCCAGAACATAGCAAAGCTCCAGCCATGATCACCAAGGCTGAATTTTTCGCGCCGCTAATTTTTACATGACCTTGCAACGGATGCCCACCGCATATCTGCAAGACTGAGGAGTCTACTGCAACAGCCGGTTTGGCATCTGGTAAGCTGCTAGAAGGATTAATAAGCCTACCTCCAAATTAAATACGTAATTTTATCAGTTAGAAGTTGGTTTTGATTCTACAGTAAAGAATTGATTTGTCTACATTTTGTTGCTATGTCTTGTGTTGTTATCTTACCTCTGAATTCTCTTTGGCTCTTGCAAAACAAGTATAGGTAAGGTTTTGTAGATTTTAAAGTATTATTTTTTGTCTGGAAAATAATATTTATGAAAGTCAAAGTATATACTCAGTAAAATAATACGATATTAGCTTGATAGCTAAGATTAGTCATTTTAGATGAGTAATTGCCGAGTTTTGTTGGTTTATGGCGGTGAGAATAAAATAATTTTTGATGAGACTTGACAGATTAAAAGTTTTCGGTAATAATAAGAAATTGGCGATATGCTAGCGGAACTGGCGGAATTGGCAGACGCGCTAGATTCAGGTTCTAGTGCCGCAAGGCTTCCGGGTTCAAGTCCCGGGTTCCGCATATCTCAGGGCGAAAAAACATTTAACTGTTGATTGTCAGCCGGCGTAGTGTTAACAAGTTTACAAAATTCTTTAGTTAAGCAAATTCGCAAGTTGCACTCTACCAAGGAACGACATAAGCAAGAGTTGTTCTTATTGGAAGGAACGCACTTGTTAGAAGAAGCTTGTGCGGTGAATTATCCTTTAGTAGCGGTGTGTTGTACGCCAGAATGGCAAGCAAATCATCCAGCGTTATGGGAGTTAGCTTGTAGTCGATGCGATCGCGCGGAAATTGTCAGCGAGGAAGTTTTAGGTGCGATCGCTACTACTGTACAACCAGATGGGGTAGTAGCCACAGCAAAACGTAGTCAACAGCAACAACCAGTCCCCTACACTGGGATTGTGTTAGCTTTGGAAACCATCCAAGATCCTGGTAATTTAGGGACGATAATTCGCACGGCGGCGGCGGCGGGTGCGTCGGGGTTATGGTTAAATCAAGATAGCGTAGATTTAGATAATCCTAAAGTGTTGCGTGCTTCGGCTGGACAATGGTTCCGGCTAGCAACGGCGGTGAGTGAAGATTTAACAGCGACGGTGCGGAATTGTCAGCAAGCAGGAATGCAGGTAATAGCTACGTTACCAACTGCTAAGTTAACGTACTGGGAAGTAGACTGGCGAAAACCGAGTTTAATTTTACTGGGAAATGAAGGTGCTGGTTTGTCGGCGGATTTAGCCGCAATGGCAGATACACAAGTGAAAATTCCCCTGAGTCCGGGTGTAGAATCTTTAAATGTGGCGATCGCCTCAGCTTTAATGTTATACGAAGCCCAACGACAATTGATTTATGAGGGGCTTAAAGGCTAAGTTTAATCAACAGCACCAGGAAAGCTAAGAATTAGTTACGTTTTCTCAATTTTGTTCTCTCTTCTAAATAATGTTCAATATCAGCAACCGCGTCTTCCCAAGCTGCTAAATTAGTGTCGGTAGCATCCTGACTCTGTGCAACTGTATTGGTATTTTCAGTAGGGATATCTGGTATTTCCTGATTATCAGTCGAATTTTCTTGTAAGATATCCTCTAACTGTTCGAGAGATGCTTGAAACTCTTGTTCAGCCTCACGGCGTTGTTCTCGCTGATTCTGCTCCATAATTTTGATTGAAAAATTTGGATTGACAAATTAAACATTCATTGTATTGCTTATCAATCTAAATGTTTCCCATCTTCAATGGTATTTGCAGCTATTTGCTGTATAATCTTTACAAATTCCTCAGCTAAACAAGTAATCTGGGGTTCTCAATGAGAGTGAGAAGAAAAATAATTGAACGCAGATGGACGCAGATGAACGCAGATAAGGATTACACTACACACACAAATGTGATAGTTGCGGGAATTGACAAACAATAAGAGACGTTGCATGGCAACGTCTCTTATTGTTTGAAGTTCGTAGTAAGGACTTTAGTCCTTCAGTCTTTAGTAATGAGTACCTGTTTTGCGGTGGTTGATAGCGGTTATATCATCTGGTTTGACGAGTTTACCGTCGTCAACTGTGGCATAGACTACCCAGTGGTCGCCACATTCCAGACGTTGGTTAACTGAACATTCTACATAAGCTAAAGCATCGTTGAGAACGGCACAACCGTTTTGTGTTTGTGTGGTGCTGAAGTTAGTAAAACGGTCTTCTCCGGGTTGGAAATTCTTGCGGAAGTGCTTCATGTATTCGGAATGCTCGCCTTCTGGTAGAATATTGAGGACGAATTTACCACCGGGATACATCAGGGATTCGATAGCTCGTTCTTTAGCGATCGCCACTGTCAAACCTGGAGGATTGAAGGTAGCTTGAGAAACCCAAGTACCAAGCATTCCTGTAGATACTTCGCCGTGCTTGGCTGTAATTACACAAACTGAGCCGACAATTCTACCTACAGCTTGTTCTACAGGTGTAGCTGCTTGTTGAGGTACGCGGACTTTCTTGGCTTTCTTTAAGGTTTGAGCAAAGTCTGTCCCCAGTTCTTCGCAATACTTGAGGGTAACGTCGTCGGGTTTAAATTTGACTTTCAGGGTTTCAAAGCCAAAGCGGTATCCTGCGTCTCTCAGTTTACCTTCAATCATTTCTACCGCTTCACCACTCCAGCCATAAGAACCAAACACCCCAGCGAGTTTGTTGTTGTCACCAACTTTGAGGACAATACCCAAAGCTGTGTGAATGGGGGTAGGTGCATGACCACCAATTGTAGGTGAACCGATGAGGAAACCGTCTGCTTGTTCGATTGTAGATTGAATTTCTTCCGGGGTGGCGAATTCGCAGTTAATCGATTTGACGGCTACACCACCTTTAGTTAATCCGAGAGCGATCGCCTGTGCTAAAGTAGCAGTGTTACCATAAGCTGACGCATAAAGTAAAGCCACAGAAATTTCTCGGTTTTTCTGGGCTAAACTCCACTCAGCATAGAATTGGGTGAGTTCGATTAATCTGGTACGTACCAAAGGCCCGTGACCTACAGCATACATTCTCACCTGTAAGTCGGAGATTTTTTCCAATGCTGCTTCTACATGAACAACATGGGGAGCCATCAAACAATTGTAGTAGTAACGTTGGTCTTCTTTGAATGATTCCCAATGATCATCAAATACTTCCGCACCGCAGATATGTGCGCCAAATAGCTTATCTGTGTAGAGAATTTGGGTTTCTTGGTCGTAGGTACAAAGTGCTTCCGGCCAACGGGGACTAGGAATAGGTAGGAACTTCAACAAATGACCCTTACCTAAATCTAAGGTTTCTTTCCCCCGCATCACCAAGATATTTAAATTGTCATCTGGGAAAGCTTGGCGTAAATTCGCCGCACTTAGAACGGAACATACAAAGGTAATTTGTGGACACAGTTCTAGTAACGCTTTCAGGGTAGCTACACGGTTAGGGCTAAAATGACCCAGGATGACATAATCCAAGTTTTTCAAATTGACCGTCTGCTGCAACGCTTGCAGATAAATAGCAGCGAAGGTTTCACCAGGTGGGTCAATAATTGCCGTTTTATCACCTGTGATTACATAGGAGTTAGCGGTAGTACCTCTTTCTAAAGCATATTCAATTTCAAACCGCAAACGTGACCAACTACGCGCTCTGAGAACTTTGGTATTTGTACCAATGGGAAGAATTTGTACGTCACGGGGCTTGGAATCGCTCATAATATGTTTTTTCAGGTTTGTAAAAAAATTGCCGGAATGGGGACTGGGGAATGGGGACTGGGGACTGGGGAATGGGGACTGGGAAAGAATTTCTCCCTCATCTCCCTCATCCCCCTACTCCCTCATCCCCCTACTCCCCTTTTAGTAGTAATTACCTACCTTGCGGTGACGTACTGCGGTGAGTCCATCGGGTTTGGAAACTCGACCATCTTGGACGGTGCAGTATAACAGCCAGTGGTCGCTACATTCCATACTGCTTTGAACTTCGCATTCCATGTATGCTAAAGCGTCTGTAAGGATAGGAGAGCCATTTTTGGCGGTTTGGGTTCTGACTCCGGCAAAGCGGTCAGCACCGGGCAGCAAACGCTTGAGGAAGTGTTTTTTGAGTTCTTGGTAGTTGCCTTCTTCGAGGACGTTGAGAACGAAGCGATCGCCTATTTGCATGAAGCTATCAATGGCGCGGTCTTTGGCGACTGCAATGGTGAATCCTAATGGTTGCAAACTCGCCTGTGCTACCCAAGAAGCTAACATTGCACTGCTGACATCGCCTTTTTTGGCGGTGACAATGTACAAGCCGTTGCTAATTCGTCCCAATGCCTTTTCCATGTTGACATCGAGAGTCTTGAGTTGCTTAATGTTGCGTTGCCGTGTTAACAATTGACCTAAGTCGATACCAGCTTCTGTACACATTTGGTAGGTGGAAGGGGCTGGTACATCTTTAATGCGAATGGCTGGGAAGGCTTCTTTTACACCCAGGTCAATAAATTTGCGGCGCAGTGTATCAATAGGTTCGTCGTCGCCACCGAAGCACTCAAACAAGCCTACTACTTGCTTATCTTTAGCAACTGCTAATAGTGAACTAATCCCAGCTTGAGCCGCAACGGAAGTAGTAGGAGGCATACCGATAATTAAACCAGATGCTCTACCTGCTAGTTCTTGAATTTCTTGAATTTCGGCGGTGCTGAGGTCGATAAATTCTGTACCCACCCCGGTTTTTTGGATACCTTCGGCAATGGCTTGACCGAGGCGATCGCTATATCCATAATCGGAGGCGTAGAATATGCCTACAGTGGTTTCTGTTTTGGCTTGTCTTTGACTCCAATTTTGGTAGCACTCAGTTAATACGTCTAGGTGATGGTATAATAAGGGCCCGTGACCATTGGCAATAATGTTAATTTTGCCCAGTTCACTCATGCGCTTCATGGCGTTGAGCAGAGAACGAGCGTTAGGCCCCATGAGGCAGTCGTAGTAAAATCTAAAATCAGCTTCAATCGCTTCTAAGTCTTCGTCAAAGGTGCGATCGTCGCAGAAGTGCATCCCAAACGCATCACAGGTATAGAGGGTTTGGGTTTTGCGGTCATAACTAAAGATGGTATCAGGCCAGTGGAGGTTAGGAGCACTGACGAATTCGATGACATGACCTTTACCAATATCGATGCGATCGCCACTTTTGACAATCCGTTTAGAAAATGGCTCGTGTACCAAACCTTCTAAAAATTGCAAGGCAATTTTAGAAGCTAAAACAGTCGCTCTTGGTGCTAATTGCAGCACATCTTCCACCAAACCGCTATGGTCTGGTTCTGTATGACTGACAATAATGTAATCAATAGTCTTGGGGTTTACGAGACTTTTTAGTGTATCTAAATAAAGTTGGCTAAACTTCTGGTGGGAAGTATCGACTAAAACAGTTTGTTCGCCCCGAATGAGATAGGAATTATAAGTCGTACCGTTTTGTAGTCCGAATTCAATATCGAAGCGATCGCGATCCCAGTCTAGACAGCGAATCGCCGTAGTATTAGGGGCAATTTCTACAGTTTGGACAGTTAGCCGATGCTGAACATTTTCTGCTTGGGCGTAGCCGGTCGTAGACATCGCTGCCATTATTTTTTTAGTCTCCGAGTGCAAATAAACAGTATTGTTTCTCTGCCCCCCATTGTGCCGCCAACTGTCATTTCAAGTTGTAATAAAAACGATATTTCCCCAAATTCAACTTGTAACAATTATTGCTATTTTTTGGAGTCTTTTTTAACCCTAAAACTCTCGGAATTTATTGGTAAATATAAACGTATCAAATTTTAAATATTGATATTTGTTCGCATATTTTTACATCCATCACATATCATACATAACTTCTTATAATTAGGCACTTTTTCGTTACAAAACGCATATATTACAACCGATTTATAAGTATAAAAAAATGACTAATGACTAATGACTAATGACTAACCAAAACAAAATCCACCTAAAATTAGGTGGACTTGTTAAGTATATTTAGTGGATCCGAGCAGAGTCGAACTGCTGTCCAAATTGGGTATTGACCCCCCGCTCATTCACAGGTTTAGCCTTTCTGACCCTCAAGGCGGGAATCGTTCATTATCCCGAACGTAGGATACTCTGATTAAGTCTTAGCTAGCAAGTCAACCAGAGAATACTTGCTAGGGCATCCGTTGGGGGTTGGTCTTTAATCCTTAACGGAGTCAGACTAAAGACGCTCGAATCTGTGAGAGATTATTAGGCAACTGCTACAGTAGCAGGCTTACGAGCAAATTTTACGATGTTATTCGCATTTACTTTTTTTTGAGCCTTGGATTTGCGAGAGATGACTCACTCTCGACCTGAATCACAGAGCAGCGTTCGCCAACCTGTCGAAACCGTTACGGACCCATGTGCTTCATAGTTTTATTATAGTGTGCCGTTTTGGAAGTTGACAACCAAAAAGTATAGTTATGTGAATTTATATCTTGCACCATTCTCAACCCCCGTAGGGCGATGCACTGCCACCAATGTCAAAATGAGGGTTTGAGCGAATTTTTAGCAATGCCCACCTTCACCGTAGGCTGGGCATTGCCCCAAGGTAAAAATTAGGGCTTTAGCGGATTTTTAGGATTGCCCACCTTAATTTAATTGTAATCTAAGAGAATTTTGGAAAAATATTGCTATTAACACCAAATTCTTTCAAACCTCTCCCTAACCCTCTCCTACGAGGAGAGGGAAAAGGAAAAACGAGTATTACAGAAATCAAGCTGTAAATGTAGAGACGTTGCATGCAACGTCTCTACTTTCATATCTTTCCAAACATCTTTTAAGATGCAAGCAAATAAATTTTTGGCATAAATTAGGGATAGGAAAAATATTGTATAGCCTGGTGCTATAGCCATGACTAGCCAGACTCTGATTCAACCGGAAGAAATAGTTCATTTATCAGGTATCAGTTGGCATACCTATGAGAGTTTGCTAAATGAACTCAGTACCAGCCGCCGTTTGCGTCTGACTTATTACCGGGGTAATTTAGAAATTATGCTTCCTTCACCTGAACACGAAAGTTACAAAAAAGTCTTAGGTCGATTTGTGGAAACTTTAGCTGAAGAATTAGAAGTGAGAATTAAACCGCTTGGTTCTACTACTTTCAAACAACCAGAACTGAGTGGTGCAGAACCAGATGAATCCTTTTATTGTAAAAATATCAATTTCATCAAAGGTAAAAAAAGAATTAATTTACAACAAGATCCACCACCTGACTTAGTTATAGAAGTTGATATTACTAGCAGTTCCAAAGACCGCTTGACTATTTATGCAGAAATGGGTGTGCCGGAAATTTGGCGATACAATGGTCAATTATTTACTATCAATATTTTAGAAAATGGTCAATATAAGGTTGTTGATGAAAGTTTAGCTTTTCCAAATTTACCTTTGACCGAGATATCTAACTTTTTATCGCAGGTTGGAGAAAAGGATTATTTAGATTTAATTCAAGAATTTAGAAATTGGGTCAGAAGTAAAATTACGGCTTGCTGAATATATTTTGGATAGCTATAGTGTAGCTAACCTGATAGTTTTCAATCCTTAAATTTTACGGGTTGCGTCCGACCATTGTTATGCTTCTGCCTTTGGGAAATTTGCATGAGCAACCGAAGTGCTTCATTAGCATATTCGCTTATGGGGAAGTACGGACGGCAATTCTGGCGTAAATCAATTTTTTTGAGAAGAACTTGGTATTCTATTAAATAGAAATAACATTTTGCCTAAAAAATAATGACCAACACCAATAGCCCGTTAACCAACTTTATTCTTAATGATGTAAGAAGAACATTATTTCCATTGAACATTACTACATTTATTGCTCAATATGCTCAGAGAGGACTTGAAGAGTATATTCAAAAAATTTATGCAAAGGAAGAAAATTTTAATCCGCAGACTAGAGTTTATGCAGACAAGCCTAATAGAACTATTAGACGGACTTTAAAGCTAGATCCAATTGCCGAGTGGTATATATATTCTATTGTGTACAAATATAGAAGAAAATTTCGACAATTCACAACAGATCGTGTAAGTGTTTATGGTTATACTTTTAAAGATGGTAATCCAACGCCAGGTAGAGAATCTTATAGGAATTTTAAGAGGGAATATTACAATTGCCGAGATCAGTTTAGATACTCGATGCAATTGGATATTGTTAATTATTTTAACAGTATTTATCATCATGATCTTCACCACTGGTTTACAAGATTAGAAATTGACAATGATGATGCTGAGGTGCTTGGCCAGTTCTTGCGTGAAATCAATTCAGGTCGTTCTATAGACTGTTTACCACAAGGGATATATCCATGCAAAATGATAGGAAACTCTTATTTACAATATATTGACGTTAATAGTAGTTTACGCTCTCAACGTTATTTAAGATTTATGGATGATTTTGTGTTGTTTGACAACAATCAATCTGTTCTTTATGAAGATTTATATAAAATCCAAATTTTATTGGGAAATAAGGGTTTATCAATTAGTGAGGCAAAACTAAAACTTCCTGTTGAAGTAGATAATTCTAATTACATAGATATTGATAATGTAAAAATTGATCTCCTAACGATTCGTGAGAAGTTATTACAAGATTATGATGATATAGAACAAGATGATCAAATTCATGATGTTGCGCTTACTGAAGAACAAAGAGATTTTCTTTTAGAAATTTTGAATAACGATCATATTGAAGAAGAAGATGTTGAACTTGTGCTTATATTGATGCGCGACAGTTGGGAATATGCTTTGGATAAAGTTGCTAATATAGCGTTTGAATATCCAAACTTAGCAAAAAGTGCCTATAATTTTTTTCAATATGTTGACGATAAAAATAGTGTAACTCAGATTATTTTAGATAGAGTCCGAACAGGTGAACATTTAACAGAATATCAATTGTTTTGGATGGCTAAAATGTGCGAGGACTTCTTAATAGAAACACGATTTATTGGAGAGCTTTTACATACCCTGTATGAGCATCGTTCCGCAACTGACATATCACGCGCTAAAATACTTGAAATACAAAGCGGACGCTATGGATTGCCTGAACTTAGAGAAAAAGTTTTGAGAGATGGATCTTCAACATGGTTATCTTGGTGTTCTGCTATTGGCTCAAAATCCGAAGTTAAGTCACGTAGAAATCAATATTTAAAATATTTCCAGAAAGCTTCTAGTGTGAACAGGATAGTTGGATCTGCAATTTTTGACTTGTAGTTTCACTGTTTCTTGTGCAAAGAACTGATTGGGATTTAGACTAATCGGTGGCTGAATGCTTTACCATAGCTGCTTTCACTCCAATGTCGTGATAGTTCAATATACTGACTCCTAAGCAAACCAAAACTAAAATCTAATCACCGAAAACACAAATAGCTAATCGCTAGTTTTAAACTCACCAGCAATTAGCTATTTTGTTACAGCTAGCAATTGTCTATTCCCTAACCTAATGCTTCTGCACCACCAACAACCTCTAGGAGTTCCTGGGTAATTGCGGCTTGGCGGGCTTTGTTGTAAGACAATGATAGGGACTTAATTAATTCACCGGCGTTGTCGCTGGCGTTGCTCATCGCTGTCATCCGCGCTGCTAGTTCACTAGCCGCAGATTCTTGCAATGCCCGCAAGAGTTGGTTACTCAAATACAATGGCAGCAAGGAATCCAGAATTTGTACTGGGTCTTGCTCAAAAATCATATCACGGGGCAAAGGCCGAACTTGGTTAGTAACTGTCTGCCGTTCAACTTCAAATTGACCGCCACGGGTTGTTAAGCGGAAAATTTCGTCATCGGCTGCTTCTAAACCTTGGGGGTCAAGAGGTAGCAAAGTTTGCACTACAGGACGAGAACTTACCAAGGAGACGAAGCGAGTATAAACTAACTCGATGCGGTCTACTTTCTCTGAGAGGAACAAAGACAGCAATTCATCAGCAATCTTTGTTGCTTCTTCGGCGGTGGGGATTTGTTCTAAACCACTGTAGGTAGCATCAATCGGCTGATCACGGCGTTGGAAGTATTGAGTCGCTTTACGTCCAACAATGACGAAGGTGTAATCTAAACCTTCGGCTTTCAGTTCCTTAGCACGGTTTTCGGCGCGACGGATGACGTTGGTGTTGTAACCACCACACAGACCTCTGTCACCGGAAATTACCAGCAAACCGACTGATTTAACTTCGCGTTTTTTCAGTAGGGGTAGGTCTACGTCTTCAAACCGCAACCGGGTTTGTAAGCCATACAAAACTTGTGCTAAACGGTCAGCAAAGGGACGGGTGGCGATTACTTGCTCTTGGGCGCGACGTACTCTAGCCGCAGCCACTAGCCGCATAGCTTCTGTGATTTTTTTGGTGTTTTTGACCGACTGAATGCGATCGCGTATTGCTTTAAGGTTAGGCATATTCTTAAGTTCTGAGTCCTTAGTCAATAGCCAACAGTCAGCAGCCAATAGCCATTAATGTATTTACTAATGACTAATGACTAATGACTATTGACTAACTACGCTGTAGCTTTGAAGGTCTTTTTGTATTCGTCTAAAGCAGCCTTCAATGCTTTTTCTTCATCGTCACCCAGTACCTTCTTAGACTGTACGTCTTGGTAGTAAGGGTTAACACCAGATTTCAAGTAATCTCTGAAACCTTTGGTGAAGGTGGTTACTTTATCAACAGGGATATCATCTAAGTAACCGTTAATACCAGCGTAAAGAATTGCCACTTGTTCAGCTACGGACAAGGGTTGGTTTTGGGGCTGTTTCAACAGTTCCCGCAAACGTTGACCCCGTGCCAATTGGTCTTGGGTAGCTTTATCTAAGTCAGAAGCAAATTGCGCGAAAGCTTGCAAGTCGTCAAACTGTGCTAGTTCGAGTTTAATCTTACCAGCAACTTTTTTCATCGCTTTGGTTTGCGCCGCAGAACCTACACGGGATACGGAGATACCGGGGTTTACAGCCGGACGTACACCAGCGTTGAACAAGTCAGAAGACAAGAAAATCTGACCGTCGGTAATAGAAATTACGTTGGTAGGAATGTAAGCGGAAACGTCACCAGCTTGGGTTTCGATGATGGGTAGGGCGGTCATGCTACCTTTACCCAATTCGTCGCTGAGTTTAGCAGCGCGTTCCAATAAGCGAGAGTGAATGTAGAATACGTCTCCGGGGTAAGCTTCCCGTCCGGGTGGACGACGCAGCAGCAAGGACATTTGGCGATAAGCTTGTGCTTGCTTAGACAAGTCGTCGTAAACTACCAGGGTAGCTTTGCCTTTGTACATGAAATACTCAGCAATGGTAGCACCGGTGTAGGGTGCGAGGAATTGCAGGGTAGCAGGGTCACTGGCGTTAGCAGCTACAACTACGGTGTAGTCCATTGCGCCTTTTTCTTGCAGGGTTTGGACTACGTTAGCAACGGTGGAAGCTTTTTGACCAACGGCAACGTAAACACAAACTACATCTTCACCTTTTTGGTTGATGATGGTGTCGATCGCGATCGCAGTCTTACCTGTTTGACGGTCGCCAATGATCAATTCCCGTTGACCACGACCGATGGGAATCATGGAGTCAATCGCGGTAATACCTGTTTGCATCGGTTCATGTACAGACCGACGGGCAATAATACCAGGCGCGGGAGATTCAATCAAACGGCTTTCGGTGGTTTTGATGTCGCCTTTACCGTCGATAGCACGACCCAAAGCGTCTACAACACGACCAATTAGAGCTTCACCTACAGCTACCTGAGCAATTCTGCCGGTGGCGGTAACGGTGCTACCTTCTTGGATGTCGCGACCTTCACCCATTAATACCGCACCAACGTTGTCTTCTTCCAAGTTTTGGGCGATACCAACTGTGCCGTCTTCAAATTCTAAAAGTTCTCCAGCCATGGCCTTTTCTAGACCATAAATCCGGGCGATACCGTCACCCACTTGCAGTACAGTACCAACGTTAGCTACTTTAACTTCTTGGTCGTACTGCTCGATTTGCTGCTGAATAATACTGCTGATTTCGTCAGGTCTAATTGAAATGCTCATCTGTGTATCTTTTTTTTCTTGCGAGACGGAAGATATGGAATAGACGCGAGAAGTATCGCGTCTGCATTTAGCTTGAGGAGTTAAGAGTTAAGTTTTAATTGCTTTGCCTCTTAACTTTACCTTCTAACTTTTCAGCTACTGCTTAAACGCAAGGAGAGGCGACGCAGTTGACCCCGGATACTGGAGTCAATTACCTGAGAGCCTATTTTGATAATCACACCACCAATCAGGTCACTATCTACTTTAGTTTCTAGTTCTACCTGACGAGCTTTACTGATGGCGAGTACCTTTTCTTTTACAGCTTCCAGCTGTTCTTCTGTCAGTGGCACAGCAGAAGTAACTTCTGCCAATACGGTTTGATTGAGTTGCCGCAATAGTGCTAGATACTGCTGGAGAATTTCCGCCAAGAAGAAAATCCGGCGTTTATCTACTAGCAGCAGTAAGAAATTGCGTAAATATGGGTTGGCATCTGCGCCCAAAATTTGTTTAATCGCAGCCTTTTTGTTCTCGGCAGAAATAAAAGGGTTGTCGATAAAAGTTTTTAGCTGCTGGTTCTCGGAAAGCAGACTCAGCAAAGTCCGCGCATCTGTGCCGAACTCTTCCGTCAAATTTTGCGATTGAGCGATGGACAACAGGGCCTGTGCGTAAGGCTGGGCTATTTCAGTGTTTGCTACTTTACTTGTCATACCTAGCCTCCCAGTTGTGCAATGCTGCGGTCAATTAAAGCTTTTTGAGCGTCATCAGCAATGCCGCCTTTAAGTTCTGTTTCGACCTTTTGCAACGCCAAAGCTACTACTCGCTGCCGCAACTGCGCGATCGCTTTATCTAGTTCTGCATTTAAGTCTGCTGTGCCGGCAGCTTGCAAGCGTTCAATATCTACAGCAGCTTGGTCGATAATTGCTTGACTTGCGGCTTGGGCGTTTTCTTGAGCAGCTGCTTTGATTCTTTCAGCTTCTGCTTGTGCTTGCGTTAGCTTTTGTTGTGCCTCTTGCAATTGCTTGGCGGCATTTGCGGCACGTTGTTCTGCATTCTTAATTGCTGTCTCAATGTTCTCGCGGCGAGTTTTGAGGGTATTACCTAGCACTTTCCGCCCAAAAACCAACAGCACAGTAATAATAATGGCTAGGTTAATCAGGTTGGTTTCTAGAATATTGGTATTTAGACTAAAACCACCTTCCGCCGCACCCTCTGCCAATTCACCTCCAACGGCGGTGGCTTCCGCCATCAACAGTAAAAAAGTCCCCATGATTCTTCATCCACAACTGCGCTGTCAAAGGTTTGTCATTTGTCCTGTGTCATTTCTGCTTGATTGTGGCTGAATGACTCAAACACAATGACTCATGACTGATCACGAATTTGTTGAGTTAACGCTGGTTTGCTAGATCAGCTCCTAACAGCTTTTCTAGAATTTGGCGACTTAGGGCATCGACTTGTTGCTCTAAAGAAGCCAGAGCTTGCTGTTTTTGCTGCTCAATTTCACTAGCAGCTTTTTCTCTTTGCACTTGAGCTTCTTGTTGTGCTGCGGCTATTTTTTGGGCAGCAATTTTTTGTGCTTCTGCTTGAGCTTCCGCAATAGTTGTTTGGGCTTGTCGTCTAGCTCCTGCTAACTCTTGCTCATATTGCTCTGCCAACTTTTCCGCTTTGGACAAACGCTCTTGAGCATCTAATTGATTGTTACGGATATATTCATTCCGTCCATCAATCGCGTTGCCTAGTGGTTTGTAAAGGGTGGCATTCAATAACAAGGCTAACACTAAAAACTGGATTGCCATTAAAGGTAGGGTAGCGTCTAAATCAAACAGCCCCCCTTCTTTAGCAACCTCTTCCACAGCCAATAAGGTGATCCAATGTGTCATGGTTGCTTATTCCTATCTACTATGCTTAGTCCTGAGTCCTGAGTCGTGAGTTATAGAGTTAGGAGATAAACTCGTAACTCTTAACTCTTGTGTACTCAGTCCTCAGCACTCAGTACGCTGTACTGAATTATGCGAAGGGGTTAGCAAATAGTAGTACGAGAGCAACTACTAGACCGTAGATGGTTAACGCTTCCATGAACGCCAAGCTGAGTAGCAATGTACCGCGAATTTTACCTTCTGCTTCTGGCTGACGAGCAATACCTTCTACAGCTTGTCCTGCTGCATTACCTTGACCAATACCAGGGCCGATAGCAGCCAAACCAACAGCTAAAGCAGCAGCTAAAACGGAAGCAGCAGAAATCAATGGATCCATGATATTCTTTCCTTACTTTACTGAGTCGAGTGGGTTTTGATGTTGTGTTGCATCAATGGTCTTTTGTCATTATTTCATGACTTTTGTATAGGCGCGATTCATCACGTCTTTACTGACCAATGATTATCTGTCGTCTGAGGGATTTTTAGTGGTGTCCCTCATGCTCTTCGCCATGATGGTCTTCCATCGCTTCACCGATGTAAGCCGCGGCCAATGTGGCAAAAATTAATGCCTGGATGGCACTGGTAAATAGTCCCAAAGCCATGACTGGCAAAGGTACAAATAAGGGAACTAATAATACCAATACACCAACTACAAGTTCATCAGCTAAGATGTTACCGAATAAACGGAAGCTTAGGGATAGGGGCTTGGTGAAGTCTTCAATAATCTTAAACGGCAACATGAAGGATACAGGTTGCACGTAGTTGCCAAAGTACCCCAAACCTTTTTTGCTGAATCCGGCATAAAAATATGCTAAAGATGTCAACAAAGCTAAGGCAACCGTTGTGTTGATGTCACTTGTAGGTGCTGCTAATTCCCCTTCTGGCAAATGAATCAGCTTGAAAGGAACTAGGGCCCCAGACCAATTTGACACAAAAATGAACAAAAACAAAGTGCCAACGAAAGGCACCCAAGGGCGATATTCTTTTTCGCCAATCTGGTTTTTCGCCAAATCCCGAATGAATTCTAGGGCATACTCCATTAAGTTCTGTATGCCACTAGGAATCCGTTTAACGCTGCTGCTTGCTGCTACAGAAACAAGCACTAGCACGCCAATAACAAACCAGGATGTGAGAAACACCTGACCATGCAATTTTAAGTTACCTATTTGCCAGTACAGATGTTTTCCCACTTCCAATTCGGCAAGTGGAACAGAGTAGAAGTTCAGAAAATTCAGCATTTTCTTTCCATTTCAAATTCTTCTCTCAGGTTAACCGGAGAAGCGGAGCCTTTTAAGGTTGCCGGAGCTTTGGCGAGTCAGAGATAAACGCCACCCTAACTACATAGATGATGAGCGTGGCTTTATAGGTGAGAAATCCCAAAAATATGGGCATGATTTGTAGTTGATTCCACCGCGATGCTAGCAAAATCAGAGCTACTAACAGGGCTAACCGAGTTTTACTCAGCTGCTGTTTCTCTGTACCTAAACGCTCGACATCTTTCGCCAACATTCTCAAGTAAACCACACCTGTACACGCTCCCAACAAATAATTCAGGGCAACGTTTAAGGAGTAGAAGAACCAGACAGAGACAAAAATAATCCCTGTTAAGACAAGTGTGATTAGCAACAACTCCTGATAGAGTTGATAGAACTCCTGCATAGAAGAGTTTACTGGTTCTGTGTCCTCAAAACCAGGCTGAGTATCTTGTCGCGTTGTCTGAGTGGGTGCAATTGATTCGTCTGACAAGCTCACGGGACTTGAAACCAGTACAGCTAATTATGGTGACTGCACATTCAGTCAGCTGAATCATATCACGATCCGGTAACAATACTTTAGAAAAAAACAATTAACTTCTTGTTACACTCCCAAAAACAGCAAAAGATTACTTTCCAGCATCGAAGAGGAAAGTCTGGTATGCAGTCATCTAGCCACGTTCCTGGTTGAAAATTCAGAATTTCACTTGATTTGAGTAAACTTCTATCCTCCAATCTGGTTTTTTGAGTGTCCAGTCAGTTCTGTGTTGTGGTGATGCAGTCGGGTTTCTTCAACTCAGCTAGTGTTTGAGGCGCAATCACTTCACTGCTGAATTTCAAGAAACTCTGACTTACGGAGTGATCATCATCAGATATTGAGCTACTGCTGGTCACTCTTCTACTTTACATGAGTTTTCCTGAAAACGGTTGTAGGCGATCGCCCATCACCTGATAGGGTGTAAGAGTTTTGTTGTTCTAGACTCCTACACACTTTTTTTAGATTATCGTTTCAGCGTTTATTTTTACTACAACAAAATTAAGCAGGTGTTAATATGAGTAACTGCTGTTGCATCAATGTTCTAACTGTATCTAACCCTAGTTGTACAGTTGTCAAAATCTCAGCCACAGTGGAATTACCATCACACTTTTGTAAAAACTCAAACTCGGCTGCTGACAGGTTAACAATTTGGTAGTCGTAATTAAATAAACACTGACTAGGAAATCCGTCAATACAGGGGTTGAGTTCGGGAATTGCTGAGAGTAGAATCTGATCATCTGACCAGTCGGTTTTGCTGATGGGTGGACGACCAAGGAAGAATTCGTAATGTGTGACTTCTGGGTTGAGTAATTCTATTAAACGGTAACGTTGGCGATCGCTCAACTTTTGCGCCCGTGCAATTAACTCTGGTGCTTTCCCCAAAAGTCTGTCTAAATTCCAAAAACTCGGATTTGAGAACCCGATAAACTCTAAACCTGAAGCATCAATTAATTCAAACAGAGTATCAATATTGTAGTCAACCTCTTGGGGATGAACATACATATCAGCGAAGCATTCATCCCGTTGGTTTTCCATAGCCCAGCGTTCTTTTTCCCGCTTGACAAGACGGTTATTTTCTGGTAATGAGGCGAAGATTTGGCGACCGACTTGTACACCGTCGCGATAATCGCCTTGTTTTTCATTTTGCAGGAGAGCGATCGCTTTTTGCATCAATTGAATTTCCCAGCGTCCCAACTCCCCGTAGACAAAAATGTGCATCAACCCACCAGGGGCTAACTTTTGCGCTAAAGCTTGTATACCACGTATGGGGTCGGGTAAGTGATGCAACACACCCACACAATTAATTAAATCAAACTCACCCGGTAACTGAGCCACATCATACAAACTCAGGTGATGAAATTCAACACGGTCAGCACCAGAACTTTTACAACGTGCTTTTGCTACTTCCAATGTACCGGAACTTAAATCAATACCGACTACCTGCGCTTGGGGGTTGAGATGTACTAAATATTCCGTTCCGACTCCCGAACCACAACCAGCATCTAAGATGCGGATATCTTGCTTTTGTGGTTTCCTTCCTGTGCAGAAGTTGTAAGCAGCCAACCAATTCCAACGCCAATTGTAACCGGGGGGTGGTTCATCTAGTATCGGTTCTGGCGGGAAGGGGTAAGTATCGTAGAGTTTCGCAACAGCACTACTGACAGCTTGAGAATCGGACATGAGCAGGACTAACGCAGCATTTCTGAGTTTAGCGGATAGGGGTAATTAGGGCAAAGGTGATTACAGGTAAGGGAAGCGATCGCATTTGCTCTGTCTATAACCCAGATAGTTCTGGGTGCTTAAAGTTAATTGAATACAGGGATGACATTACTGCATTACTACTAAACTTAAAACACATCTCAAGATTTTTGCAATCAAAATTTAAATAGCTTAAAAAATTCAAATATCACGATATTCAACAACCATTAAAACAGGCAAACATATCATTTATTGTGCTTATTCTGCACCGTGAAATCTTAGGAAAGTTCTTCCTGAATCAAACGAAGCCCAAATACCCAAGCTGGTGGATTATTATATGTATAATCACCGCGAAAGTAACCGTTAATTGGTGACTCTGTAGGTTTTGTAATTACTCTCCATGTTTTATCAAAACTTGGTGATATAACCTTTTGGATATCTGGATTAATTGACATGGGAATATCCATGTAAGCATCACAGTTGTTAAAGGTTTCAGGATAAACTCGCAACAAATTAGTTCTTATAGTTAGTCGCAGTCCAATAGAGTTTTCTACTTCTACCTCTTCTTGCCAATAATCTTGCTCTTGTGGATGATGATATGATGGCATCATTATATTATCCTTTTCTAATCTGGCTAACGAATAAAAGCTATTGTCTCCATGACGCAATATGTTGATAAGCTGATTTACAGCCATAACATTATCATTACCGATGTTCCCAATTTGGGATGTAATTTTAACGGATTCATTTTCCCTTTTTTCTAAGAGTTCTTTTTCAATTTCTTGAATATTTTCTAATACTTTATTATCTACGTTTGTATTTAATAATTTACCAGCATGATAAACAAAGTCGGAAAAAGTATACATCCATAATTCCATGCCAGTAAGATTATACAACTCATTAATCAAGTCTTCACGAGGTTTTTCAATTTTTTTCTCGTTTTTGTAACACCAATCTTCCTTAATGTCATTAATTATTAAAATTATGGGCTTTTTCACGTTATTAGCATAATCTATAATTTGTTTCCAAATGATTAAATCGCCATAGATACTTATACCTTTTTTATCGCTTTGATCTTCATATCCAGGAGGAATTTTTGAACGATAGCGTAATTCACCCTCTTTGACAATTTCCATCAGTTCGCTAAAGCTGTATCCTTCACCCACTTCCAAATATTGATTGAATATCTCAAATACTGTATCATTTTGAGCAAGTAAATTTATTTTAGCCTCTTTATTAGATATTTCACCTTTTATCCGATTTTCCAAATCTTGAAGCTGTTCTTTAAAATTCTTTAACTGATTTCCCAATGAGGTTTTTAAATCTTCAATCGCAGTTCCCAAACATTCGACTGATTCAATCAATTTTTCATCTTCAAAATAAGGATGTTTATCCTGTCTTGTAGTTTTTTCTTGTAGAGTTTTGAAATGGCCTAATATTGTAGTGATTTCTGTGTTGAGTGACTTATCTATCTTATTAATACTTGTTGAGATTTTGTTTAAATGACCGCTATCATTATTCTTTCGCTCGTCATTTATTAAATTATTGTAAGACTGGATAGGTTTTCTAATAACATTTTCTCGTCCTTTTAAGTATTCATATTCTACTTGTTGAGGAATCCACAAACGACCAATAAGTTTTGAAAAAATACTTTCAGCTATAGAATCCCACTCTCTTTCTGAATAAAAATAAAATTCTAGCAACGCCGATGTATCAAAAACAAAAATGCAATCTTGCCATAACTTATTTTCTCTTTCAGGTGAGAGGTTATAGATTTCTATACTTTTTTTATTTATCATCTTGTTATTACTCTTTGTTTACCTAAAGCTAAGTATTAATATCTTCTTTTTTGTTTGGCTATACATTAATATACTTTTACACGCTAGTACGCAAGATTTATGTAACAATTTTATACAAAATTTCAACACCACTGGTCATTCTAGCTGGGTTTATTCTGTAACATACAGCCCCGATGGCCTAACCTTAGCCAGTGGGAGTGGGAACAAGACTATCAATATATGGCGGATACGGTGAAGTAAATGGTATCCAATTTAACAAATTTTTTCGTTATAATCATTAATTGTACTAATATTACAAAAATAACATCCCATAAAAAGCTGCTGTGCTTCTATACAATCAGCTAAGGGTAGATAAAATCAAATAAAGTATTTATAATGAGTGGAATACCACAAGTTGAAGTTACTCAATTACCTCCAGAAGTTCAAACTACTATCAATCTTATTTCCATAGGTGGCCCTTACCCTTATAGCAAAGATGGCATTGTGTTCAAAAACGTTGAAGGGTTATTGCCACCACAAACGCGAGGATATTATAAAGAATACACAGTACCAACTCCCGGAGCAACAGACAGAGGTAGCCGCCGCTTAATTACTGGGCAAAATGGCGAAGTTTACTATACTGCTGATCACTACAATAGCTTTCAAGAAGTCATCTATTAGCTGTGATAAGTTACGAGCAATATTATGAATGAATTTCTTAATGTTTTACCAATAGATATTAAACAAAACATCCGTGAAGCAGTGGAACAAATAGCCGCAGAACCAGGAACAAAAGTTTTTTATTTTGATGGTAAAAAAATTAATAGCAAAGAAACATTTTTAAAACAAGCTGCTGAAGCAATGGACTTTCCTACATACTTTGGTGCTAACTGGGATGCTTTTGATGAATGTATCACCGATTTAACATGGTGTCCTGCTGAAAGATATGTCATTTTATATGATCATGCTGATATCTTTGCTCAAGCTGACCCGACACAGTACCAAATAGCATTGGATATTTTCAATTCAGCTAAAGAATACTGGGAAGCTAATAATATTTCTTTCAAATTTTTAGTTATTAACAAATAGGTAATTTCACTTTTCACCTATTATCTATTTTCTTATCCTATAAATCATTTAATCCTGTAAATCCTGATTAAGACATTTTTTATTTAGGCAAATTACCAGTCCAATCTTCTAAACACAAATCAGGCACTTTTTCAAAATCCTTCCAATTGAGGGTTACTAAAATCCCATCAACTGATTCTGCAATTGCAGCAATGCGTAAATCGTGTGTACCAAATACAATTTTTTATAAAATCTGTTTTTGTCAAGGTTTGTATAATAGAGTAATCAGGGAAAGTTTGCAAACATTAATCAGATGGAATAAAGGTACTTGTCCATGTATTTTTGATAAATAAGGTAAAAAAAATGAATCAAAATAATTTATTGGCAACTTTGCAAGAAAATCACTTAATGCAAACAGAAGAACAAGTTACCAATTTTGAAAATGCTTTAGCCGAACTAGCTGAAAATGCTGATGAAAATAATTTATCTGCATATCATCTAATTTTAGACGACCAATGTCAACAGCCAGAAGTGATGTTTAGCTTAATTCATTTTCTGGAATCTTTTGATATGGAAAAACAAATTACAGCATTTATTAATGTTGTTCCTCAATTAATGATAACTGCTCCTGAATGGACAAGAATGATTCACCACCGAATTTTAAATGATGATTCGGCGTGTCAAGTTTATCAAAATCTATTACACTCAGCTAATTTAAAAACTCCTCATTTTCTCTACCATCTTTTGGAAGAAAGTATTGTAAACCAACTTAAAGCTAAAGAAAGCTCATTAAGCATCAAAAATAAATAATATTTTATATTTAGAACCCTTTATTTGAGATAAGATACGTAAAACCTAGATTCAGGAGTTTTAAAAAATATGCAAGTAACAATTGATTTACCAGATAAGTTAACAGAGAAAGTTCTCAATAAATGGGTTGATTTACCGCAAACAATCCTCAATAATCTTGTGTTGGAAGCATTTCGAGAAGGGTTAATTAATTTTGATGAATTAAAAGATTTACTAAATTTTACTTCTGATGCTGAACTCAAGGAATTTTTGAAACAAAAAAATATTCTGCATTCGGCAGGTTTACTTAATTTATATGGTGCTTGTGCTGATATTGATTTTGCAACGGATGAACTAGGGATTTCTCCTGATACAGATGATGATTTAATTGGGGTTTTTAATGAAGAATAATACTTTAATCTATTTACTAGATACTAATGTTTGTATCATGTATCTCAAGGGTAAATCTCCTAGCATTAATCATCATCTTGATAAGTTAGAACCTGAAAAAATTGCGGTGTGTTCTGTAGTCAAGGCTGAGTTATTCTATGGTTCTATGCGTAGTAATAATCCTCAAAAGGCTATAACCGTACAAAAAATGTTTATAGAACAGTTTGTTTCTTTACCTTTTGATGATTACTGTGCTGAATTTTATGGCAATATTCGGGCTGATTTAACAAATGCTGGCACTCCTATTAGTTCAAATGATATACAAATAGCTTCTATTGCTTTGGTGAACAATTTGATTTTAGTGACTCACAATGTCAGGGAATTTAGTCGAGTTACAGGGTTAAGAATTGAAGATTGGGAAGGGTAATAATTCTATAAACATAAATAAAAATGTTGGTCAATTCTATCTTTCTTGATTCATTCTATTATCTCATCGGGATTTTTAGGCGTTCCATACAAATAGTGATTATGTTGAATTGACCAATCACTTGGTGCTTCAATTATTCCTGTTAATTTTATATTTAATTATAACTGTTAACATTTGTGGGATAAGCTCTCTAGCCTGTCTGGTGCGGGCAAGATGCCCACACCACAAGAACTATATTTTTGCATCATTTTAGTCTAGAATGCTGATATCATGTAGCATTTGCTACTCAAACCACCACTGAGAAGCACAAATTTAGCATTTAAAGTACCCAGTACGGATTTGCTGAGAAAATTTCACAAGGGAAAGCAAAATAAAATATTTGGGGCAGTTTGTAAAGAAAATTTACAAAAATTAAATTTTTTCTCAGCCGCCAAAGAGTGGGTACTTGTGGAAATAGACAGTTCAAGACCAAAAAATCTACATAGTTCTTAATAAATGAACAGTGCAAACGCAAAACGTTCTAATCTAAAAGCTGACTGGGTTAAATTTACTGGCAGTTTTGTAGGCAGTAATCGCGATACATAAAAACAACTATGTGTCAAGCCTCAAGCAACCCAGACTTAACACATAAATAATTATGATGGGAGTTTTAAAAATCCGATGAGTGTTAAGGCGAGTGGTGGAAGCTCAGTTGCGCGCCCGCAACTATATCAAACCCTAGCTGTAGCAACCATTTCTCAAGCGGAACAACAAGACCGCTTTTTGGGAAGTGGTGAGTTAAAGGAATTAGCAAGCTATTTTGCATCTGGTGCAAAACGTCTAGAAATTGCTCAAATCCTCACTGATAATTCTGAGATTATCGTATCCCGCGCTGCTAACCGGATTTTCGTGGGTGGTTCGCCAATGGCTTTCTTAGAAAAGCCCAAAGAACCCGAAATGGCAATGGCTGGTGCTGCTGTTGCTGCTGGCGGTGAGATGAGAGAAGGAATGAAACTCGGAACTGTCACCTACGTTGAAACTCGTGGTGGGTTCTTTGAAAATTTACGCTCCATTTTCAACACATCTGCTGGCGGCCCAACTCCTCCAGGCTTTAGACCAATTAACATTGCCCGTTACGGCCCTAGCAATATGTCCAAGAGCTTGCGGGATTTATCCTGGTTCTTGCGCTATGCTACTTATGCGATCGTCGCTGGCGACCCCAACATCATCGCAGTTAATACACGGGGCTTGCGGGAAATTATTGAAAATGCTTGCTCTGGTGAAGCAACTCTAGTAGCTTTACAAGAAATTAAAGCAGCATCCCTGTCTTATTTCCGTAAAGATGCTGAAGCCACAGACATTGTGACTCAGTACATGGATGTGTTGCTGACCGAGTTCAAAGCACCCACACCCTCTACCAAACTGCGTCAACGTCCTTCTGGCGACCAACAAGGTTTACAGCTACCACAAATTTATTTCAACTCGGCTGAAAGAAGACCTAAGTTTGTCATGAAGCCTGGGTTATCAGCTAGTGAAAAAATAGAGGTAGTGAAAGCAGCCTATCGGCAAATCTTTGAGCGCGATATTACCCGTGCTTACAGCTTGTCAATCTCTGACTTAGAATCCAAAGTGAAAAATGGCGACATCTCCATGAAGGAGTTTGTGCGTCGTTTGGCAAAATCTCCTCTTTACCAAAAACAGTTTTACCAACCTTTTATTAACAGCCGCGTGATTGAGTTAGCTTTCCGTCACATTTTGGGACGGGGGCCAAGTAGCCGCGAAGAAGTACAAAAATATTTCTCAATTGTGTCTAGCGGCGGTCTACCAGCTTTAGTAGATGCTTTGGTAGATTCTCAAGAATACAGCGACTACTTTGGGGAAGAAACTGTACCTTACCTGCGTGGTTTGGGTCAAGAAGCTCAAGAATGTCGTAACTGGGGGCCACAGCAAGACCTGTTTAATTACAGTGCGCCTTTCCGTAAAGTACCTCAGTTTATTACCACATTTGCGGCTTATGAACAACCACTACCAGATCAACACCCCTACGGTTCTGGTAATGACCCCTTAGAAATTCAGTTTGGGGCGATTTTCCCGAAAGAAACCCGCAACCCCAGCACCAGTCCTGCACCTTTTGGTAAGGACACCAGACGCATCTTGATTAACCAAGGCCCTGGTATTAATAACCAATTGAGCAACCCGAAAGCAAGAGGTGTAGCTCCTGGTACTCTAGGCCCGAAAGTGTTCAAGTTAGATCAAATTCCGGCTACCCTGAGCAGAAACACTGGTAAGGGAGCTAGCGTTAAATTCTCTGAAAGCTCTACCCAAGCGGTAATCAGAGCGACCTACTTACAAGTGTTTGGTCGTGACGTTTACGAAGGTCAACGGCTGAAAGTGCAGGAAATTAAGCTGGAAAACGGCGAAATTTCGGTACGGGAATTTGTTCGCGCTTTGGCTAAGTCGGATTTATTCCGCAAGCTGTACTGGACTCCGCTTTATGTCTGTAAAGCGATTGAGTACATTCATCGCCGCTTGTTGGGTCGTCCTACCTATGGTCGTCAAGAAAACAACAAGTATTTTGACATCGCTTCTAAGAAAGGCTTCTATGCTGTTGTTGATGCGATTCTTGACAGCGTAGAGTACAGCGAAGCTTTTGGTGAAGATACTGTTCCTTACGAACGCTATCTGACTCCTGCGGGTGTAGCAATGAGAAAATTGCGTGTTGGTAGCATCCGTGAAGATGTGGGTGCGAAAGTTGAAAAACAAGAAACACCACGCTTTGTTGAATTGGGTACTGTTGCAGAAACCCGCACCGCACCAGATGTAAACTTCCGCATTAACCAAGGTGTTACGAAGCAACGGGAACAAACGAAAGTCTTTAAGCTGGTAGCTAACACTGTTGATAAAGTTGCTGTAAAAACTTTGATCAGTGCGGCTTACCGTCAGATTTTCGAGCGTGATATTGCTCCTTACATCGTTAAGAACGAATTTACAACTTTAGAAAGCAAGTTAAGTAACGGCGAAATCACCGTTAAGGAATTCATTGAAGGTTTGGGTTACTCTAACCTCTACCTGAAGGAATTTTACACACCTTACCCCAACACTAAAGTAATTGAGTTGGGTACTAAGCACTTCTTAGGACGCGCACCGATTGATCAAGCTGAAATCCGCAAGTATAACCAAATTTTGGCTACTCAAGGTCTACGGGCGTTTATTGGTGCTTTGGTAAATAGCCAGGAGTACAGCCAGGTGTTTGGTGAGGATACTGTTCCTTATCGTCGCTTCCCAACTTTACCTGCGGCTAACTTCCCCAATACCGAGAAGCTATACAATCAACTGACCAAGCAAAACGATGATTTGGTTGTACCTAGCTTTAAGCCTGTGAAAGCGCGGATGGAGTCGGATAAGACACCGATTTTGGCGAAGGCGATCGCAGATTTAGCCGCCCAAGCCAGACAAATGGACAAGAGTAAACCCTTGTTCATTGAATTGGGTCGTTCCTTCAACGATGGCCGCGGACAGTCTGTAGAAGTGGGTGTTGGTACAACTCGCCGTAAACCGATTCGTATTTACCGCCTGACTGATGGTACAAACTCAACAGAAACACAGGTGGTAATTAACGCGATTTACCGTCAGGTAATGGATGTATTTAGCGGACAAGTTCCTGACTACCTCCGCCGTTCTGACTTAGACAGTAAATTGCGGAACGGTGAAATTTCCGTGCGTGAGTTTGTGCGGGAACTAGCTAGTTCAGAAATCTATCGCAAACGCTTCTACACACCTTATCCCAACACCAAGGTAATTGAATTCTTGTTCCGTCACCTGTTGGGACGTGCGCCAGCTACCCAAGGCGAAATCCGTCAATATAACAAGTTATTGGCTGATAACGGTTTACGGGCTGCTGTGGAAGCAATTGTTAACAGCGCAGAATACAGCCGCTACTATGGCGAGGATGTAGTTCCATATCCACGCTTCCCATCTCTACCCGCAGGTAACTACTTGGGTAGTGTGCAAGCTGCTGCTGATTTGGTGAAACAATCTTGGTCTAGCTTGTCACCTTCTACTCTCACTGGTAGAGCAGGCGATCGCTAAATTCCTTGAGTTCCGAGATAGGGGACTAGGAACTAGGGACTAGGGACTAGGGACTGGGAAACTTACCCAGTAACCCATCCCCAAGACCCAGTACCAAATCCCCAGTTTTGCCGTGACAACTGTGGGAATCACGGTTAAACTGAAACGAATGTTACAAAGTATTAAGAGCAGTCATAAATGCTCAACAGAATGCCGGAGAATATTTTGCGTAAGGTAGCTGAGTTTAAAGGCTTGTTTAGTTGTGTGAACTAACGCCTACTTGTATGCTGATGACAATAGCAGTTACTTCAGTGAACTGTTGTGTCAAAAACGCGAGAGAATAATCTCAGCAACCAATTTAAAGTCGCACCAGTTTAATCAAAACCTGGTTTTATTTCGTACTGGAGGAATCCATTAATGAGTATCGTCACGAAGTCCATCGTGAATGCTGATGCAGAAGCCCGCTACCTCAGCCCTGGCGAATTAGATCGGATCAAGAGCTTTGTTGCTGGTGGTCAACAACGCCTACGCATCGCTCAAGTTTTGACCGACAACCGCGAGCGCATCGTTAAGCAAGCTGGCGACCAACTGTTCCAAAAACGTCCTGACGTTGTTTCTCCTGGTGGAAACGCTTACGGTAAAGAAATGACCGCTACCTGCCTGCGTGACCTAGACTACTACCTCCGCCTGATCACCTACGGAATCGTTGCTGGTGACGTTACCCCCATCGAAGAAATCGGTATCGTTGGCGTTCGCGAAATGTACAAATCCCTCGGTACTCCCATCGATGCAGTAGCTGGTGGCGTTGCTGCTATGAAGAACGTTGCTGCTGGCATGCTGTCTGCTGAAGACGCATCTGAAGCTGGTGCTTACTTCGACTACGTTGTTGGTGCAATGCAGTAGGTCGAAGCTGTTTCCACGGCACGAACTGAAATCTATTGCAATAAGGTTGGACATAAGGAAATAACAACATGCAAGACGCTATTACCTCTGTAATTAACTCCTCTGACGTTCAAGGTAAGTACCTTGACACCGCAGCTTTAGAAAAACTCAAAGGCTACTTCGCTACAGGCGAACTGCGTGTACGTGCTGCTACCACCATCAGTGCTAACGCAGCTGCGATCGTTAAAGAAGCTGTAGCTAAATCCTTGTTGTACTCTGATATCACCCGTCCCGGTGGTAACATGTACACCACCCGCCGCTACGCTGCTTGTATCCGTGACTTGGATTACTACCTCCGTTACGCTACCTACGCTATGCTAGCTGGCGATCCTTCCATCCTGGATGAGCGCGTACTCAATGGTTTGAAAGAAACCTACAACTCCTTGGGTGTACCCATCGGTGCTACCGTTCAAGCTATCCAAGCAATGAAAGAAGTAACCGCTAGCTTGGTAGGCCCCGACGCTGGTAAAGAAATGGGTGTTTACTTCGACTACATCTCCTCTGGCTTGAGCTAAGAGCTAATTGCACTTAAGTTGTTAGGTGCGGCTTTATTAAGGTCTGGAAATCAACCGTGAGTGCTAGAACGTCTAGTGGCTTATCAAACTAAAATTTAGTTATGAGTGTTAGGTGTCTAGTATTGATGTTTGATTTCCAGACTGGGAGAGATTATTAAATATCTGGGTAAAATACATAACTCCCGTTTTTTTTTGAAATAAAAAAGTTTTTCCATTTATCATAGGAGATTCAACTAATGGCGCGGTTATTTAAAGTTACAGCTTGCGTTCCTAGCCAAACCCGCATTCGTACCCAACGCGAATTACAAAACACCTACTTTACTAAGCTGGTTCCCTACGAAAACTGGTTCCGCGAACAACAAAGAATTCAAAAAATGGGCGGCAAAATCGTTAAAGTGGAATTGGCAACTGGTAAGCAAGGGCTTAATGCTGGTTTGCTGTAATTGCTATGAGTTGAAAATTATTATAGAAAGCTATACAAAGAGGTCTGATTTAGACCTCTTTGTTTTTTTGTTATTAAACGCAGATAAACGCAGATGAACGCAGATGAATTTATGTTTTATTTTGCACTATTCTTATACCGTTTCTTGATGTAGCTTGCGTGGCGTAGCGTTGTAGAGACTTTGCATGCAACGTCTCTACATCATTGATTTGATGCAACTTCGTAGAGAATTGGTATTAATCAGAACAGGCGATGCACTGCCCACAACGTAAAACTACAGCTTTGAGAAATTTCCAGGCAATGCCCACCCTACAAAAATTATCATCAAGGAATAGGTGCAATCTGCTATGAATTTTGGTGCGTGACGGCGAATGTGGAAATTTTCCCATGAATCAAGTGAAATTTTGAAATTACGATGAAACGTCTTTTATTAATTACAGAAAGATTTGCGCCAGATTTGGGGGGAGTGGCTAGTAGTGCCACGCGACTGGTGAGAACATTATGTCAATTGGGTATAGAAACTGATGTTATTACTTGGAGTCGTTATTTACAACCGGGTGAGGTTTTACCGCCAGAGTCTTTAGATATTCAGCCTCGTGTTTATCGTGTGGGTTTATATCGCCATTGGGATATGACTATGCCCCATACTTTAAATTTTTTAGAGTGGCTGCATCAAACTTATAATTATGATGCTGTGTGGGGACATTATCTGTTTCCTAGTGGTTTTTTGGCGACTTGGTTCGCAAAACTTCAGGGAATAGCTAGCACTGTTAGTGCGCGTGGTAATGATGTTGACAGGGAAATGTTTCCGCCTGGAGATTTTGCCCGGTTACAATGGACGCTACAACACGCCAATGTGATTACAGCCGTTAGTGGTGATATGGCGCGGAAGATGCGGCTACTGTGTGGGCGTGATGATGTGTTAGTTTTAAAAAACACGGTTGATACAGAAATCTTTTCCCCTGAAAATCAAACTTCCCAGAAACTCACGCCTGTTTCTGCTAGCGAGGAGGAGTTGACAGGGGATAATCTGCGGGATAGTTTGGGAATTGCTTCTGAGGAAGTGGTGCTGGGGTTTTGTGGGGAATTGCGGGAAAAGAAAGGGCAGCAGTTTTTACTGAATGCTTTAACAAGAGTTCGCCAGCAACAACCAGCTTGTCTGTTAATTATTGGCGAAGTTAGGACTTCTCAAGAATCTTTGTTGCAATTGTATGCAACTCATCAGCCAGAAGATGCCCAGCGAGTTATTGTTACTGGGCATCTATCTAATTCTGAAAAAGTTGCTGCCCATCTGCGGTTGTGTGATGTTTATCTTCAGCCTTCTCTGTGGGAGGGTATGCCTAATGCACTATTAGAGGCGATGGCTTGTGGTTGTTGTTGTATTGCTAGTGATGCGGGTGGGATTCCTGAGATGATTTCTCACGGTGAAAACGGGTTTTTGTTGTCTCGTTCCCATCTACATAAGTTGGGTGAGGCTGTTTTGGAATGTTTGGCAATGCCGTTAGGGGAAAAAAGGAGAATTCAGGAAGCAGCACGCGATCGCATCTTAACTGCCCATTCTATCACTCAAGAACTACAACAACTTCAAACTGTCATCGACCGCTTAATCCCTAACTCTTGATAAGCAGCAACTAAAGCCTCACCAGCCCGTCGCCAAGTATAATACTCTTCAATTCGCTGACGGGCATTAATGGCTAATTGAGTTGCTAATTCCCTCTGATTTTGCAAGCGTAACACGGCATCTTTAATTGCTTTAGCTGAACCGGGTTTAACTAATAAAAAATCAACTCCATCTTCTCCTAACTCCCTCACCACCTGTAAATCACTAGCAATTACTGGTGTTCCTGTTGCCATACCTTCTAAAATCTTCAAAGGACAACAACCTTGAATTAAATTGCGATCGCTTGCTGTGAGAGGGGCTAAAATCACATCTGAGTTATGAATATATGTCACCAATTGTTTTTGTGAAATTGGTTCTAAAACAGTCAGATTTTCTGCCACTCCTAACTTTAACGCCAGTTGTTTTAAATTTTTAATCTGATACTCTCTGGCTTGCCCAATTACTGTTAAATTAGCCGGAAAATCTCGATTTATCAACCCTAAAGCTTCAATAGCTAATTTTACACCCTGCCAGGATGAAAGTGTACCAAAATATAACATTTGTAAAGGTACATTGACAATATTACGCTTACTTAATTCATAACTAAATACATCTAAATCCACACCATTAGGAATCACTCTAATTTTATCTGTGGGAATGTTTCTGATTTGGTGCAAATACTCAGCAGTTACTCCACTAGGCGTGACGATTAAATCTGCTGCTGTTAAACAAACTTGTTCTTGGGAATGTAATTTATGTAAAAGTTCTCTGTCATCCACAACCGCAGGATAACGATACTTTAACTCGATGGAAGGTAAACCATTGACTTCAAAAATTAACTTGTCACAATATTGCTTTTTGTTAAGGGCAATGACTAAGCCTTCGTAAATTGAGCGAATATGTATAGCATCAAATCGCTTTCCTTCCAACCATCCACGCAACAGACGACGAAAGTACAAAACTCGCTGAATTAAATTTTCACCCAAAGCTGGCAACATGGTTTGCATAACTTGTGGATGAATGTGGTGATAATTTATTAGTTCGGCTGTAGGAGAAACTGTTAATAAATGTATATCACCAAAAGCTGCTGCTAAAGCTTGAGAAAAAGCCTCAATATGGATAGCAGCACCCTTTGGTGCGGGTACGGTATCAAAGGAAATATACGCTATTTTTGATTGATTCATAAAAGTTTAATCTCGTTGACACTTAATTTTTTGTTTGGTATACTGGCGGCGTTTTATACCGTTTTGATGTCAAAAATATTGTTACAAAAATCAGCATTGTTGCAAAAAATTAAGCAATTGAGTTAATGGACTTAAGATAATATGCCCATTGAATTAGAGAAATTTCGCAAAGAATTAATTTATGAAGAGACTGCACCAATTACAGTGATTACCACTGATTTGGATGATTTGTCAGCCCTTGATAAACTGGCAGAGTTAAAACAACAGAAGTATGGTTCAACAGCACTTTACTATTTTTTAGGGTTATTAACCTTAAGTGTTCTGACTTTTATTGTATTTAGTTTTGGCATCGAAAAAGCATTTATTAATATAGCTGTTGTTGTATTAATTACGGGCTGCATTGGTTTGGGTATTGCTTGGATTTATTACTTGAACATGAGTAATAAATATAAGAAATTGAATCTTAGTAATTATCGATATGATTTAACTAAAAGTCTTTTGCAGATGCTAGCGAGAGATATGGATGAAACAGCTTCCATATATGTCAGGCTAAGTTTCAAGAAAACTGAGAGAGATGATAATAAAAACAATACAATACCACACCCTTACAAATTTGGATTTAAAATAGATATTTATGAAAATGAATGGTTAAAAATTAAAGGTAGTTTTTTAGATAAGACTCGATTTTTCTTAAATACTAATGAAGTTTGTAAAAAACAATATGGCTATAAGCGTAGCCGGAGTGGCAAGAGTAAATACAAGTCGAAAGTTAAATCTTATGGTTTAGAAGTAAATTTAAGTTTAACTTATCCTCAGCGTCGCTACGGTGCAGTTAAAGGTTTAAAAAATGATGTAATTAAAGCTATAAAGCTACCAGCAGCATCAACGCTGAGAAGAATAAAAGTTACAGATAAGGTAATATATCTTCTCGTCAGAATTCCGCCTGAGTTTGCTGAAAATAAAGAGAAAGTTTACCAAACAATTACATCAATGTTTTTGAGTGTTTATCAGGTACTTAATTTAGCTAAAATGCTATCTAAATAATATGACAAAACAACTTGTCAAATTTATCATTTGTTGCTTCTTGCTAACATCGATTTTTAGCTGTACTAACAATCAAGTTAATAATACGACATCTAGTAGCAATAACCAAGCAACAACAACTGTAGCTAGCGTTGCTGAAACTACAGAGAAAATTAAGTTTAAAACCGCAGGTGATACAGATTTATTTTCTCTGAAACAACAAGCTGATGGTTCAAAGTTAGTTGATGGCAATAATCAGGAAATTGCCAGAATTAAAGCTGATAAATCGGGAAAGATTAAAATTAAAAATGCTCAAGAAAAAGTTTTAGGCTATGTAGTTAGTGCGCCAGGTGCTTGGATATTAAAAAATCCCGAACAAAATCAAGATTTATTTACTTTCAAACGTCAGAGTGATAGTGACTATCAATTAGAAGATGCAAATAAAAAATTAGTCTATAGAATTCAAAGCAGTCAGAATAGTTTAGAAATTGCAACACCTGATAAAAAGTTAGTTTATCAAGTAAAAATTAAAGATGGGAAAATGTCTTTAAGAAATCCATCGGGAAGAACAATTTTCTCGACAAAATCAAGTATGTCTCCCATTGCGGTTGCTTGCTTTGGTTTAGATGCACTCACCCGCGAACAACAAGCAGCTTTAGCTTATGCTGTAAATTTAACAGGAGGTAAATAAATTGTGCAGATTCAGCTAAATTGGATAGATCCGAATACAGGCGATCGCAGACAACCATTATTACAGATACCCGTGGCAATTGGCAAAGAATTCGCAGCTATGCCACCAGAAATTAATCATCAACAAGTTTCTAGAATTGTCATTCAAGATGACTTAGTTGCAGCTTATCATGCTTTAATAACTTGGGAAAATCAAGAGTTAATTATTCTTGACCAAAATACAAGTAATGGCATTAAAATCAATGGTGTACAGTTAACCACTGCTAACTTGAAAGATGGCGATCGCATCCAAATTGGTAACTGTGAAATTATCATCAACTATACAGCGACGGCTTGGGTGTGCGATCGCATGGTAGGATTTTTGTTTAAACGTGCTTGTGGACGCACTGATACCACAGGTTGTCCTTACTGTCAACAGACTTACGAAGAAGACTACGCCTATTATTCTAACTATGGTGATTATCGCTATCAGTCTTGGAGTAGTGACTACTACTATAACCGCGATCGCTATAACTATGACCCTGAAACTGGTAATATAGACTTTACAGAAGCCGATGCTATCAGTTTAGAAACTGAAAGAGATAGCGATTTTGAACGCTACATGGGAGCAAGTTAATTTAAAATCCCAAAGCCAGACAATCTTTACTAATGACTAATAACTAATGACTTTTGACTAAAACTTGGTTAATTTACGCCCTTGGTGGCGGTTGGGGACATTTAAACCGGGCTTTATCTTTGGGGAGAATTGCAGTTAACCAAAGAAAAGTCGAAATTATTACAAATAGCCCTTATGCAAAGCACATCCATAATCAAGGGTGCTTATTACATAGCATTCCATATCATACAGGTTTTGCTGCAACTTGTCTACAAGTACAAGAAATTTTATTAAATACTGACTATGATTGCTTGATTGTTGACACCTTTCCGAGAGGATTGGGGGGTGAATTGGTGGATATTTTACCGCGACTGCATAGTATACCTCGGATTCTGATTCATCGAGATATTAATCCCCGCTATGTGATTGAGAAAGACTTGCGTTCATTTGTGGTAAAAAATTTTCAGGCGGTGATTGTACCGGGGGAAGGAAAAGATTTACCCTTGGGTGACTTACCGGGAGTGATACATACAGCACCGTGGTTAGTGCGGAATGCTGGGGAACTACTGGATAAAAAAACCGTGCGATCGCATATCCTCAGAGTTGATGATACTCAGAAAATTATCCTAGTGTGTGCAGCAGGACAAGCATCCGAGTTAGCGTTATTTAGTCAACTCACCCTGAAACTACATCAAACCTTTCCAGAATGTGCCGTGAGAATTTTAACACCCCATTCTCCCCAAGATGAGCTTAAAGATTTATGGGTATTTCATCATCCAGGGATAGAATGTTTAGCCGCAGCCGATGTAATTGTAGGTGGTGCAGGTTATAACACAGTTTACGAATGTGCAGCTGTGGGTGTACCGTTGGTAGCATTACCATTAGCGCGATTGTACGATCGCCAACACAAAAGAGTCAGCAGAAGTTATGCAGTCAAAAACATTCAGGAGGTGCTAACCACCGTCAACCAACTTCTACAAACCAGAGAACCAGCAAATAAACCAGCTATCCCAACTTATACTAATGGTGCGATCGCTGCCTTGCATCACATCATCAATTATGAGTTATAAATTACAAGTGTAATTTCTCATCTATCTAGCCTTTTCTATTCTTATCTGCGTTTACACCGTTCGCGCAGCGTCTCCGTTAGGAGAAGTTCTGATGTCTACGACAAGCCGCTTGCGCGTCTACGGCGGAAGCCGCCGCTCAGACTTCTCTCTGCGTCCATCTGCGTTCAATTTTAACTAATTTACCTATACTGAATCGTGAATCTACGCAACCTGATTCCAATTTTTGATAATTCCGTCACCGAATGGGGATTAGAAGCGCGGTTACTGCGCTGGTTAACATTTACTTGGCTATTTGTCGGATTAATTATTTTATTTTCCGCATCCTATGTAGTAGCCGATGTGCGTCAAGATGATGGTTTATACTACTTTAAACGCCAAGTCGTTTGGGGATTAGCCGCCCTAGTAGGATTTAATCTGATTGTGAATCAACCCTTGCAAAAAATCATCAATGTATCTCATTGGTGGTTAGGGTTATTTTTATTGTTAATTTTTTTAACTCTCGTGCCAGGATTAGGCAAAAAAGCCTTTGATGCAGCCCGTTGGATAGCAATAGGGCCGATTCCAGTGCAACCCTCAGAACTAATTAAACCATTTTTAGTATTGCAAAGTGCGCGTCTATTTGGTCAATGGGAAAGAATACCTTGGCGAGTGCGATTTACTTGGCTGGGGATTTTTGGCTTAGTAATTTTAGGAATTCTCGCCCAACCTAACTTGAGTACAGCATCGCTGTGTGGTATGACTATATGGCTAATTGCGCTAGCTGCTGGTTTACCTTACAAATACCTAGGAGGAACAGCAATTGGTGGGTTCTTATTAGGATTACTCAGTATCAGTATTAAAGAATATCAACGTAGACGGGTAATGTCATTTCTCAACCCTTGGGCGGATGCAACAGGAGATGGCTATCAATTGGTACAAAGCCTTTTAGCCATTGGTTCTGGTAAAATTTGGGGTGCTGGCTTTGGAATGTCGCAACAAAAGCTGTTTTACTTACCAATTCAGGATACAGATTTTATTTTTGCCGTCTTCGCCGAAGAATTTGGTTTTATTGGCAGTATTGTACTGTTGCTGATGTTAGCCACATTTGCGACTTTAGGGTTAATTGTGGCATTAAAGGCGAAAAATCCCATACATCGATTAGTAGCGATAGGGATTACTATTGTCATGGTAGGACAATCACTGTTACACATTGCAGTAGCCACAGGAGCATTACCAACTACAGGCTTACCCTTACCCATGTTTAGTTATGGTGGTAACTCCATGATTGCTAGTTTAATCGGTGCAGCATTGCTAATTAGAGTCGCGCGGGAAAGTAGCGAAGCGGAGGTAGTACCCTTAATAAGACCCCAGGAAAAGAATCCCCGTCAACGTCGGCGAAGTTTAAGATAAAATAAATCTACATTAACCCTAAAAAATTCGTTATGATTGGCACTCATGTAGTATGATTACTGGCTAATTTTACAAATCACAGTGCCATGACTTGGTTTTCCTTATCAGGGAGAAGATGGGGACGGGTAACAAAATTTCTGTCTTTGTTCTCTCTATGTTTATTGTTAGTTATCAGTTGCGGACAGCAACCACAAACAACTAATGTATCTTCTAGTTCAGGAAGTACAGCTGCGGGTGATGGACGGATTACTATAGGGACAACATCCAAACCGAGAACTTTAGATCCAGCCGATGCTTATGAATTAGCGTCCTTGGGTTTAGTATTTAATATGAGCGATCGCCTCTATACTTACGAACCAGGAAGCACAGAAATTAAACCACAACTAGCAACAGCATTACCAAAAGTCAGCGCAGACGGCTTAACTTACACAATTCCTCTGCGTCAAGAAGTCGTATTTCATGATGGCACACCCTTCAACGCCAAAGCAATGGAATTTAGCATCAAGCGATTCATTGAAAACAAGGGTAAACCGTCCTTCTTACTAGCCGACACAGTAGACTCAGTAACCGCCACAGGCGATTATGAACTAACAATTAAGCTGAAAAAACCTTTTGCAGCTTTTCCTTCCCTCCTAGCCTTTTCTGGCGTGTGTGCTGTTTCACCCACAGCGTATGAACTGGGCGCAGGGAAATTTAAACCAGATATTTTTGTGGGAACAGGGGCTTATAAATTGGCGCAGTATGGTACAGACTCCTTGCGTCTAGATGTGTTTGATAAATATTGGGGAGAAAAACCAGCAAATAACGGAATTAATTTACAAATTCAAACTAGCCCAGTCAACTTGTTTAATGCTTTCCGTACCAATGCGGTAGATGTAGCGTACTTGTCACTACAACCTGATCAAATTCGTAGCTTAGAAGAAGGTGCGAAAAAAGGAGATTGGCAAGCGATTACGGCGCAAGGTAGTGTAGTTAGTTATTTAGTGTTGAATCGCAATCAACAACCATTAGATCAACCAGAAGTGAGACAGGCGATCGCTGCTATAATTGAACGACCCTTATTAAATGAGCGAGTCTTATACAGTCAAGCCGACCCGCTTTATAGCATGATTCCCACCACATTCAATGTTTCCCAACCATTATTTAAAGATAAATATGGCGATGGTAACTTTGAAAAAGCAAAACAATTGTTAACTGCTGCTGGTTACTCCAAAGAAAATCCAGTCAAAATTCCCGTTTGGTATCCTTCCAGTTCACCCACGCGCAGTTTAGCAGCACAAACATTAAAATCCCTTGCCGATACCAGAATGGAAGGCATAGTACAATTAGAAGTCAACACAGTAGAAGGCGCGACATTTTTTAAAGACATTTCCAAAGGTTTATATCCCGCCGCATTACTAGATTGGTATCCAGACTTTCTCGATCCAGATAACTACGTGCAACCATTCTTATATTGCCAAAAAGGCTCAGAAACTAAAGGTTGTGAAGACGGTGGAAGTCAAACTCAGGGGTCGTTTTACTATAGCGAAACCATGAATAAATTAATTGACGACCAACGTCAAGAACAAAATCCCGCAGCCAGACAGAAGATTTTTGAGCAAATTCAAACACAAGTAGTGAATGATGTTCCTTACGTTCCCCTATGGCAAAACAAAGATTATGTATTTGCCCAAAAAGGTGTAAGTAACGTCAAACTAGACCCCACCCAAAACTTAATTTATCGCACCATCAAGAAATAATAATTGGGTAATTCGTAATGTCTAATTATGAATTACCCTTCAAGTGAGGTACAGTCAGAAGGGAACGCAGATAAACGCAGAGAGAAGTCTGAGCGGCGGCTTCCGCCGTAGACGCGCAAGCGGCTTGTCGTAGACATCAGAACTTCTCCTAACGGAGACGCTGCGCGAACGGTGTAAACGCAGATAAATCTGTAGCTTAGTAGATTAGAAAACGCTGTATTAATTTTGAATTTTGAATTTTGAATTATTATGTCTCGTTCTAAAGCTTTACAATATTACATTTTATCCAGGTTGCTGCTAGCACCACTCCAGTTATTAACCATTATTACCATAGTATTTTTATTACTAAGAGCCACACCAGGCGACCCAGCCGATGCGATTTTGGGTGGACGTGCGCCAGAAGCAGCTAAAGAAGAATTACGAAAACAATTAGGATTAAATTTACCCTTGTGGCTGCAATATCTCAATTACTTAGGTAATGTACTTCGGTTTGACTTAGGAACATCATTAACCAGCCGAGGACAGCAAGTTTGGAATATTATTGCACAACATTTTCCCGCAACCGTAGAGTTAGCAATATCTAGTATGCTAGTTGCGCTGATTGTTGGCGTTATCGTTGGGATACTATCAGCATCTCGCCCTGGAACATCCTTTGATATTGGCGGAAGATTATTTGGAATTATCACTTACGCACTACCAATGTTTTGGGCAGGAATGCTATTACAATTAATTTTCTCAGTCCAACTCGGTTGGTTTCCTAACTCCAACCGCTTTCCACCCAATTTAGACCCTCCCATAACAATTACAGGACTATATACCATTGATAGCTTACTCAGAGCTAACTTTACTCAGTTTTTTGCAGCTTTACATCATTTAGCCCTTCCCAGCCTCACACTAGGAATTTTGCTGAGTGGAATTTTTGAAAGAATTGTTAGAGTTAACCTCAAACAGACCCTGCGAGCCGACTACGTAGAAGCCGCTAGAGCCAGAGGAATCACTGAAAACAAAATTTTAGTCTCCCATGCCTTAAAAAATGCCTTAATCCCCGTAATAACCGTCTTAGGTTTAACCTTTGCCTCCCTATTAGGCGGTGCGATTTTAACCGAAGTGACATTTTCTTGGCCGGGGCTAGCAAATAGACTATATCAAGCCATCGCCGATCGCGATTATCCCACAGTTCAAGGCGTGCTAGTCTTCTTTGGAGCGATCGTCGTCAGTGCCAGCATACTAATTGACATACTCAACGCCTATGTTGACCCACGCATTCGCTACTAAAAATTGACTCTCCCCTAACCCACCACCTCAAAACAAACCTCCGCGCCCCTCCGCGTTTAAAAAACCAAAGTAGACACAGGCGCACTCTTCATTGTGCGCCTTTACTGTATAGATTTTCTTTATAGTGCAGAATTCAAGAAAATACAGCAGATATATTGAAATCAGCAAGCCTTAATTAAACCCTCTTAATAATTCATGCGAGTTCTCTTTCTCCATTCCAACTTTCCGGCGCAGTATCGTCATGTAGCCCAAGCCTTGGCGAAAGACCCCAAAAATCAGATAGTTTTTGCCACCAAAAATCAAGATGTCACCCTTCCTGGTATCAACAAAGCAATATTTGCACCTAGCCGGGAAGCGCACCCTACAACCCATCACTACGTCAGACCCCTAGAAAATGCGGTTTTACATGGTCAAGCAGTATTTAAGTTAGCTGAACAACTAAAAAAACAGGGCTTTGTACCTGATGTGATTTATGGTCATTCTGGTTGGGGGCCGACTTTGTTTATGAAAGATGCTTTCCCAAACACACCTCTAATGTGTTATTTTGAGTGGTTTTATAATGCCGTTGGTTCAGATGCAGATTTTGACCCAACAGACCCGCTAACAGTTGATGATATAGCACGTATCCGTGTCAAAAATGCACCAATTTTAATTGATTTATATACCTGTGATTGGGGTTTATCGCCAACATATTGGCAAAAAGCTCAGTTCCCCAAAGAATTCCATCCCAAGATTTCTGTGCTGCATGATGGAGTCGATACGGAATTCTTTAAACCCAACCCAGGCGCGAAATTAGTATTACCTAATCTAGACTTATCCGGTGTTGATGAAATTATCACCTATGTAGGGCGAGGAATGGAGCCTTATCGTGGGTTTCCGCAATTTATCGAAACCTTGGCCTATGTACAGGAACGCAGGCCGAACTGTCATATAGTCATTGTAGGGTCAGATAGAGTTTGTTATGGCAAGTCTTTACCAGATGGTATGACCTACAAAGAATTGATGCTGAAAAAAGTACCGCTAGATTTATCACGGGTTCACTTTACTGGGTCATTGCCCTATCATCTATACTTACAAGTAATTCAAGCATCATCAGCCCATATTTATCTCACTAGACCGTTTGTTCTGTCTTGGTCGATGATTGAGTCTATGGCGACGGGATGTTTAGTAATTGGTTCTGATACCGCACCTGTGAGAGAAGTGATTAAAGACGGTGAGAATGGTTTGTTGGTGGATTTTTTCTCACCCCAAAAAATTGCAGACCGCATTGATGAGGTACTAGATCATCCTACCCGCATGGCAGAACTTCGAGCCAATGCCCGGAAAACTGCCCTAGAGCGTTATGATTTAGCCAGATTATTACCTCAGCATTTGCAATTGATTGAAGATGTTGCTAACGGCTCAAAATCCATTGCCTAAAGTTTGTAGTAAGGACTTCAGTCCTTACTCTCAACAAATCAACTTAACTGTGTAAACTTATATATTGCTTCCTATCTTGTGCCGCTAAAGTCGTTGCGTACCAATGCGGTTTAATATTTTTACTATGTCTACTCAACCGATAATCGAAAGTATATACACAGATGGTGCTTGCACCGGTAATCCTGGCCCTGGGGGTTGGGGTGTGGTTGTCTATTTCAATGATGGCTCAATTCATGAAATGGGCGAGGCTGCCAGCCATACCACGAATAATAAAATGGAAATGCAAGCTGCGATCGCCGCTTTAAAATTTTTCCACGCTTCTGGACAAACTCAACCTATCACCCTCTACACTGATAGCGAATACTTGATTAACTGCGTTACCAAGTGGGTAAAAGGCTGGAAGCGCAAAGGCTGGAAAAAAGCCGACGGCAACCCCGTACAAAATCAAGACTTACTCGAAATTTTAGACGAACTGAATACTATGCAAGTCAATTGGCATCATGTACGTGGTCATTCTGGTAACGTCGGTAATGAACGCTGTGATGTGATTGCTCGCAGTTTTGCTACTGGCAAAGTCCCATCTTTACAGCAATTATCTGCATCTTTTCCTTACAAATCTTTACCTAATCCCAACGCAAATACTGTAACAAAAGTACCTAATTATGTTACAAACTCTACAATAGTTAATAAAAAAACACAAGAAGTCGGTACTTCTGTAACAAACACAACCACTATGGAACCACCTACCGCACAAGCGGCGGCTACAATCGAAGACAAGCTACCCGAACATCGGGTTGACCAACTGCGTAACTTAATCGAAACTCTACGTATTGCTGACGAAATAGCCGCTAAAGGCTACCTGATCACCAGTTCTGAGTTAGCAGATTTGATGGATGTTCACGCCAGTGCTGTCACCAGTCGCGGAGACCAATGGCGTTGGCGAAATTGGATAGTGTCACGGGTGAGACGCGAAGGTAATCAAATTCTCTGGGAATTAGAACGAGGCGATCGCCTGGGAGGTGAAGAAGATTAATTGAGTGCTGAGTGATTCTAGAGACGCGATTTATCGCGTCTCTAAGCATTTTTACTGTTGACTATATTTTCTACCTCGCCACTCCTTGGGCTGACGAAATGCAGATAAAAAGATACGCAACACTGCCAAAGGGTCAGCCAAAGGAGACAACCAGAACAGCCAACCACCTTGAGCATTTTTTCTGTCATAGGAAGGAGCGATCGCTAATAGCATAGCAAAGCGAATCACCAATAAAAATACATTCAATCCCAATAAACCCTGTAAAGGCAACACCGCAGGCAAGGGCAGCAGTAACGAAACTAACAAATAACTTAGTAAAATCAGGATGGGTAAACCTTGCACTGCCGACAATAACCATAAATCTCCCCAAACCTGCGCTTGCGGTGATGCGTCTTTGAGGTCGAGACTACGCCCCCATTCTTTCCAAGTTTCTCTCGCACCCTCATACATTCGTACCTTCAGCACCTTTGCACCGTCTAAAAAGCCTACCTTAAATCCTTGGGCAGCAATATAACGTGCTAAAGTGACATCATCACAAAAAGAACTACTCGCACTACTATAACCACCCACAGCCGCCAACACAGAACGCCGACACAAAAAGCATTGACCATTAGCCATGACTCTTTGTGGTTGGTCTGTAGTAATCCCTGCCGGGTCAAAGCGGTAAAGTAGAGTCATCAACAATGCAGGTTGCAGCCAACATTCCCCAGGATACTTGAGGATAAACTGAGGAGACAGGGAAACCAAATCATAACCCTGTACTGTTGCGGTTTTCACTAAGCTAGCCACTAACCCAGGATGAGGCTGTGTATCAGCATCCATCCCTAAAAACCATTGACTATCTTCTGCGCTAAACAAAAAGCCATTATGCAAAGCCCAAGGACGACCAACCCAACCAGGGGGTAAAGGGTCATCATTCATCAAGCGAAAGCGCGGGTCTTGTTGCTGTGTCGCTTTTACTAAGTCGGGAGTCCCATCTTGAGATTTGCTATCTACAACAATAATTTCTCGCACTTCGTAACTTTGCCGACTCAAACCTGCTAACAATGGGCTAATGCGAAGTGCTTCATTTAGCGTAGGCACTACAACGCTGACACTACCGAACATCTCTGGTGTGGGCTGTTGCGGTTGGATAGGGGGGTTACGTCTTGGCCCCTTGAACAGACGAGAAAGCAGTATTGCTGTTGCAGGTAATTGCAAAACTAACAGTAGTAATGAGAGGATGCTGACTACTGTGACAGCGTTATCCACGGTAAAAATATTCTGCAATGGGAATCTTTACTATAACTAAGATGTATTTTTTAGCGAATTGGGGATTGGGGATTGGGCATAAACAAGTCAAAAGTCACACATTCAAAAGACAAAAGTCAAGAATTGTGGGAAAAAATCTCCCCTACACCCTGCGGTTAAAGCTCACGGAAGCCCCTACAATGCCATTTCCGATTACTCAACAATTCTTTAATTTTGAATTTTGAATTTTGAATTTTGAATTGATTTGTCCCCATTCCCTAAACACGTTTACTTCAAAGCAACTTTAACGCTAGCCACAGAGACTTCATTGGCTGGTTCGACGGCAATTTGGGCGGGAGAAGCTGAACTGTTCCACCATAACGCCAAAGCAGGAGCTACACCTAAGACCAAGCCCAATAATACAGGAATGGAAAACCCAGCAGCCAAGCTCATCACAGTAGCAAAACCAAAGTTGCCGAGATAAATAGCTAGTGGTACATTTAGCTGCGATCGCTCAAATTTGATTGGCTGATTTCTCCACAACAATGCCGCCACAGTCATAAATACCGCACCAGTACCCAACCAGCCAGCAAAGTTTTGATAAGGCATCCCAAAGAACGCCCCTGGTTGTTGCCAATACCAGAAGGGTAGGGAAGTTTGGCTCATTGCCGGATCAAGTACAAAATCCCAGGAAGTCAGCAACAATGCACCCAAGCCAATCGCACCTACATGACGCAACAAACTGGGTTTTTTGTCAACTTCTAAACCAGCACGCCCCAACAGATAGGCAGAACATCCCACATAGAACCATGACAAAGGAATGGTAAATGGTACTAAACCTGCGATTTTATACCCCAAGCCACTTAAGTAACTGTAGTGTCCAAAAGGAAAACCTGTGCTAGTTCCTAAAAGTTCACTGGTTAAGGAAATCAAGACCGCAGGCAGCATAAACCCCAAAATACGACCTAAACCTAATGTCCGCAAGCCATACAAAAATACAGCTGCTGCACCCAAGATCATATAGACCACACCACCACCAGCCATACTCCACTGCATGGCAGTCTGTCCAATCTCGGATAAGTGTAAAATCACTTCGGCATTAGGTATAACCAGTAGTATACCTACCAATCCAAATACCATTGACACAATATGACCGATGAGGCTGACGCGCTCAACGATAACAAGCTGTTTGATCATAATTCCTTAAACACAATGTGATAATTCGCTACTCTGCTGCTAACAGTTTACAAATATTTACGAAAAAATTTAACTATTTTTTACCCTAATCTCTGCGAAAATTTGTTGAACTTGCTTGTCACAGCATAACAATCTGTGAATTACATCTACAAAAAATATGATGATAAACTTATAGTCTAAGCTATTGCTGCCACAATACATTCAGATAACTGATTTAATCTCTAGTTCATCCCATAACTAGACTAGCTATTAATACACCAACCCATGCTAATTGTCAACAAAATTCCCTGGATAGCCTTAACGCTATTACTACTTAGCTACAGTACCTTGGGTTGGGTATTATCTGAGGCAAAAGCCCCTTGGTTTGTGTGGCTCGCCCTGGTACTAACATTATTACTGTTGGTAGGAATTTTAACCGCTCCCTATGCAACAATAGCAAAATACTTCGGTGTTTTCTTTGGCTCAAATACTAAGAGTTTCATTGCTACCGTATTCGGAGCATTTTTATTTTTCATCATGCTTGCCTGGTTTCGCGTATTTCTTGATACATTGCTGATTATTTCTGCTGCTATACTAGCGAGAATTGATTTTCAATCAGCTGGTTTTAAAGAAGGACAAGCATTTATAATTACGTCTATTTTCTCCATTGCTGGCGTAGGATTAGGCGCGCTGATAAATATGATATTTATGCAGCGATTATTACTGTGGTAATCGCTGGTTATTTCTGGCATCCTACTAAAACCTAAATTTTAGGGTGGGCATTACCCACCCTGAGAATTATCTAGCTAGCTACTGCTTCTGCTGCAACTGCTGGATAAACACTGACTTTTTTGCGGGATTTACCTTTTCTTTCAAAGGTAACTACACCATCAACCAAAGCAAACAAAGTGTCATCTTTGCCGATACCGACGTTGTTACCAGGGTGAAATTTGGTTCCCCGTTGACGCACAAGAATATTACCCGCGCGTACAGCTTGCCCACCAAAACGCTTCACACCTAGACGCTGGGCATTAGAGTCACGACCGTTACGTGTACTACCTGTTCCTTTCTTATGAGCCATAATTTCCTGTTTTTATCGCTTCTTCTTTACTATTATTCAGCAGTTTCCGCACCTGGGGTACTAGCAACACCAGCCTCAGCAGTTGCGTCTGCGGGTGCGGTGAATACAGTACCGTTAAGGGTGATGGAATTAATCATTAGTCTAGTGATTTCCTGGCGATGCCCCCGTTTTTTGCGGGTTTTCTTTTTGGGCTTCATTTTATAAACCAGGACTTTGCGCCCTCTCAGATGGCGCATCACTGTTCCTTCTACTGTTGCCCCTGAGACTAACGGCTGTCCAATGGTAACTTCACCGTCATGCTGCACCAGTAATACAGAATCTATTGTAACTGTTGCATCTGGTTCAGCAGCGAGCAGTTCAATATCATAAAAACGACCTGGCTCTACTCTTAATTGTTTGCCGCCAGTTTCAATAATTGCGTAGGTCATGTAATTGTCCTTGAGGTTGCCGTACAGGTAGCTGGACTTTATCTGTTGTAGATGTCAGCTTTTGTAGGATGTCTACCTGATCCGAGCAGGAATTAGACAGACAATCTAAAATCATATACCATCCAATAGTGTTAAGTCAAGTCAGTAGCCATAGGTTATGACTAGGGATTTAGAAGTATTGAGCAGAGGAAAATTTATCAATAATTTCGACATGAGTTTACGAAATTTTGAAAGTCGTTGATGTAGTCAATAGCGACACAGAACAGCACCAATAAATCTGAGCAACTACCGGATATGTTTGCTCAGATTTTCCCTTTAGAGCCAGCTTCGATTTGTAGAGTGATAAATTAGGCGATCGCCTAACATAAACAAGTAACATAAAATTAGACTCTACTAAGGAGAAGCTGAGATGACTGCTCAAGCTGTCGATATCACCTCAGAATTAATTGCTAAACTGCAAACCCTCGCACCGGAACAGCAACAGCAGGTTTTAGATTTTGTAGAATTTTTAGCACAAAAATATTATCAACCTGAACAAATGCCTGAGAAAAGGTACTAGGTTTAAATCAAGGTGAAATTTGGATGAGTGATGATTTTAATGAGCCTTTACCTGATGAATTTTGATATCTTAAATTATTGCTATGAAAAGAATAGAAGTTGAAAAAAGAACTATTTTAATTGGTTTAGCAGGTAGTCATGGCTATGGGCTAAACCGCCCTGATTCTGATTTTGATTTCCGAGGTGTGTTTATCGCGCCTAAAAGATATTATTTAGGATTTGATCGCATCGAACAAAAAGATACTGGTTGGGATGAAACAGGAATTTTTTCGTTTATTGATGGTAATAAAGATACAGTTATCTATGAACTAAAAAAAGTCCTTCAGTTATTAGCAGGTGCTAATCCCAATGTTTTAGAATTGCTGTGGTTACCTAATTACCCGGTTTTAACTTCAGTCGGACAGCATTTAATTAAACACAGAAAATTATTTTTAAGTAAGAAAGTTAAACATACTTACTCTGGCTATGCTTTTGCTCAAATCAAAAAGATGGAAACTCATCGGAAGTGGTTGTTGAATCCCCCGCAAAAGAAACCACTACCATCTGATTTTGGCATGGAAAATGAACAGCCTTTGATTAAAGATGAATTAAATGCTTTTTTAGAGTATTTGTATATTTTAATTAGAGGGAAAATAGAATTTTTAGAAGAAGCTGAACAATTATATAAATTGCTAACGGCTGATATTGATTTTAAAGGGTTACTAAAACAATACACTTTACCTGATGAGGCTTTGGAATATACCCAAAAGTTAACTAATAGCCGTAAGGATTTTATTCGCCTATTACAGAAAAGCCAAAATTACCAAATAGCGTTAAGAGAATGGCAAGCTTATATATCATGGCAAGAAAACCGCAATCCCGCTAGGGCGGAAATGGAAAGAAAGTCAGGTTTTGACTTGAAACATGGGATGCACTGCATTAGATTACTACGCAGTGGTTTAGAAATATTGCAGACAGGACAAATAATTGTAGATAGAAGAATAGCGGGTGATGTGGAGGATTTAAGAGCTATTCTCAAGGGTGCGTATTCTTATGAAGAGGTGATGAAAATGGCAGATGATTTAGTTGCTCAAATGGAATCTGTCTATGAAAATTCAAGTTTACCTCATCAACCAGATTTAGAGCAAATTAATGATTTGTGTATGGAATTAGTGGAAATGGAAGGGTGGTAATTAATTCAAAATTCAAAATACCCTACGGGAAGCAAGCTACAAAATTCAAAATTAAAGAATTCTTGGGCATTGGGAATAACAATATGTAGGGTGCGTCAGTCAGAGAAACCCTTGATATTCCCAGAAATGATTCGTACTGACGCACCCTACTAACTGACTTTACGATAGCCATTAGTCAAGAGTTTTGATTAAGTCGGCGAAACCGTAGAAACTGATAAGACATAATAATACTGCTGTGAGTTGGGTAAGTCTGGTTTGGGGTGAGGGTGCGATCGCCTCTCGCACTAAAATAGAAATAGATGCACCAATCACCAAGCTTAAGCCCAAGACTAAATAGGGTAGTTCTGGTAAAATCGTCGCTACAGCTAACATGGCGATCGCTAGCATCAACATCACTAACTCTACAAACCGAGGCGGATTGTATTGGCTAGCTAAAATCAAGCTGTTTAACCAAAATTGCCAAACTCTCATGAGTGCTGAGTGATGAGTTCTCAGTGAACAGTTAATCATGATTACTGTTCACTGACGATAATTACCGGACACCTGTCTTCATTTGACCAGCACCGTTTTTCTGTGCCGCATCATCTTCTGGTAGTTCTACACCAAAAACACGGGCAAAAACTTTTTCGACTTTATAACCAGAATCAATTGATTCTAAGGGGTCTTTCCGCAGACGGTGACGTAAACATAAAGTAATTACACGGCGAATATCATCAACTGTGACTTCTGTACGTCCCTCAAAAGCTGTTAAAGCTTTGGCGGCGCGGTTAGTCACGATATCACCACGTAAACCGTCTACATCTAATTCTGAACAAACCTCAGAAATTTTCACCCGCAGGTCATAGTCAAGCTTAACTTCTGGTAAAAGCTTTTGCGCGTTGACTATTTTTTGTTGGAGTGCTTCTTGGTCAGTTTTGTGTTTTTCCAGAAATGAGGGCGGATTTTGGTCAAATTCTGACCGTTGTTCGACAATTTGCACCCGCAAAGCTGGTTCTTTAACCGTGTGAATTTCTGCGTGCATCCCAAAGCGGTCAAGTAGCTGAGGACGTAATTCACCTTCTTCTGGGTTTCCAGAACCGACCAAGACAAATCTTGCCGGGTGACGGATAGAAATACCTTCCCGTTCTACAGTGTTCCAGCCACTAGCAGCAGAGTCGAGGAGTACGTCTACTAGGTGGTCATCTAACAAGTTGACCTCATCCACGTAGAGGATACCCCGATTTGCTTTAGCCAGCAGACCTGGTTCAAAAGCTTTCACACCTTCAGATAAAGCTTTTTCAATGTCGATAGTGCCACATACCCGGTCTTCCGTAGCACCGAGGGGTAGGTCTACCATTTGAACTTTTTTCAGTTCTAAGGCAACTTCTGCCCCTTGGTCAACCTTTTGGCGGACTTCATCACTCATCAGGTCGGGGTCGCTGGGGTGGCTGTTGAAGGGGTCATTGGCAACCACAGGAATTTCTGGTAATAGGTCAGCCAGCGCCCGGATAGTTGTGGATTTGCCGGTACCGCGATCGCCCATAATCATTACACCACCAATTTTGGGATCAATCACGTTTAACAGCAGTGCCAGTTTCATTTCTTCCTGGCCCACAATTGCCGTAAATGGAAATACCACGCGACGCGCACTTGCCGTGGATTGAGCAGTTGGAGTCACTAAATTACCTTAACAATATTTTTCTTATTACAGTTCTTTATTGTGCCACACTTAGGGCTTCGGGGGAGCGAACAGATCAGATGTAGATTCTAGTTGGGCAAAATTTCATTCTTGGCGACTCGAACAAACAGAACCACCCACCGGGCTTTTGCGGTTTCCTAACTTCTAGAGAGTGGCGAAAATATTTTTCTTGATCAGAGGCTATGCCAACATGCAGAGTCTCATGAATAATTTCGGTGTTGAGCAGCAATTTTTGGTATTAGTATTGCCACCGAATATCATTAAGTTTTTCTTAAGAAGAATAACCAAATCATTTTTATAAAAAACACCGACATTATTTAGTCAAAATCTCAAACATTGACTAAAATTGTCATAAATTCACGATTACCAAAGAATGAGGTTTGTTAAGCGTCTCAAGCAGGAACAATCTTTAACATTAATTAATAATAAAAATTGAGTTATTGTTACTTGGTTGTAGCCTGCACAGACAATTGCTACTAAAATCTAACCTCAGAGAAATCGTTTTTTTAGTATCTCAGGGTTATCTTGTGGAATTAGGTAGACTAAGGAGTAATTAATTACTACAACACTCCAAAGTCACCATGATGGCTTAACTAACAAATCTCATGTTTATACATCATCTAATGCGATGGTGGCGAGACTGTAAACAGCAGATTATAAAGTTACAATAGTGAGACTAAAACCGTGAAATATTTCTTTCTTGCTGAAGGATGGACTGTAGGCAGAGTGTGGGCATCTGATGGACTATGGCAGATAACCGCATGGCGACGACAACCAGATATTCAACGCCTAAATATTTGTTTAGTAGAAAAAAATGAATTAATGTGGCTGTACCGCATTGAAGATAATGTGTTAACCGTAGAAGTGAAACCAAGCACATCAGAATTTGTAAATCAAACTATTGGTCAAGTTGTAATAAAACGCTTGCTGACGGCTGAACAAGTAATTGAGCGACTAGGAACTGCTCAAGCCAAGTGTCATTTGCAAAATATCCAATTAGTCGTTTAGGGGATGAGGGGGATGAGGGAGCGGAGGAAGAAAAACTTTTACCCAGTCCCCAATACCCAGTCCCCAGTCCCCAGTCCCTTCCAATCCCAAAATGTAAAGATTTATAAAAATACGCAAAATATATATTAACGGCGATTCATGGCAAGATAAATCTTACAGACCATCTGAGCGCATCTATTTACACGCTTGCAAACAGTTCCATCAATAGTTACACTTTTTTAAATAATTCTCATTTTTACTTAGCGATCGCTAGCATCTGGGATAATTTCTCCGAAATGTGTCAGCATTGCTAAGGCGGCCATATCTAGCTGACAAAGCTGGATGATGGCAAAGCTCAGGCTCTGGCAGTAAAAAAATCAGAGAAGTCCGAGGTGAGGCTTCCAACCTTGGCACCTTAAGTAAGAAAATTGTTTTGTAAACATAACTCATCGAGGAGGAGCGTAGTCGATGGGACTACCCTGGTACCGAGTACATACAGTCGTTCTGAATGACCCAGGCCGACTGATTTCTGTACACTTGATGCACACAGCCTTAGTGGCAGGCTGGGCTGGTTCAATGGCTTTATACGAATTAGCTATTTATGACCCCAGCGACCCAGTTCTCAACCCCATGTGGCGGCAAGGAATGTTTGTGCTGCCCTTCATGGCGCGGTTAGGCGTTACCCAATCTTGGGGCGGTTGGAGTGTGACTGGAGCTTCAGCAGTTGATCCTGGTTTCTGGTCATTTGAAGGCGTTGCCGCAGCTCACATCGTTCTGTCTGGTTTATTATTCTTAGCTGCCGTTTGGCACTGGGTTTACTGGGATTTGGAACTCTTCAGAGATCCCCGCACTGGCGAACCTGCTCTAGACTTGCCAAAAATGTTTGGCATTCACCTGTTCTTATCTGGTTTACTTTGTTTTGGTTTTGGTGCTTTCCACCTCACAGGTCTATTTGGCCCTGGAATGTGGATTTCTGATGCCTATGGTATTACTGGTAGCGTGCAACCAGTAGCACCAGAATGGGGGCCAGCCGGTTTTAACCCGTATAACCCCGGTGGTGTAGTGGCTCACCACATCGCTGCTGGTGTTGTTGGTATTATTGCTGGTTTATTCCACCTGACAGTTAGACCACCCGAAAGGCTCTACAAAGCCCTGCGGATGGGTAACATTGAAACCGTACTCTCTAGCAGTATTGCAGCAGTATTCTTTGCGGCTTTCGTAGTTGCTGGAACAATGTGGTACGGTAGTGCTACCACCCCCATTGAACTGTTTGGGCCTACCCGTTACCAATGGGATCAAGGCTACTTCCGCCAAGAAATCGAGCGTCGTGTGCAATCTAGCGTAGCTCAAGGTGCAAGCCTTTCTGAAGCGTGGTCACAAATTCCTGAAAAATTGGCTTTCTACGATTACGTTGGTAATAGCCCCGCTAAAGGTGGTTTATTCCGTACAGGGCCAATGGTGAAAGGTGATGGTATTGCCCAATCTTGGCAAGGTCACGCCGTATTCACAGATGCTGAAGGTAGAGAATTAACTGTACGTCGTCTACCCAACTTCTTTGAAACATTCCCAGTTATCCTGACCGATGCTGATGGTATTGTCCGCGCTGACATCCCCTTCCGTCGGGCAGAATCTAAGTATAGCTTTGAGCAAACAGGCGTAACTGTTAGCTTCTACGGTGGCGATTTGGATGGTAAAACCTTTACCGATCCCGTCGATGTGAAGAAATATGCCCGGAAAGCTCAAGGTGGAGAAATCTTTGAATTTGACCGCGAAACCTTAAACTCTGACGGTGTATTCCGTACATCTCCTAGAGGTTGGTTTACCTTTGGTCACGCTATATTTGCTCTATTCTTCTTCTTTGGCCATATCTGGCACGGTTCTCGGACAATCTACCGAGACGTATTTGCTGGTGTGGAAGCGGATCTAGAAGAGCAAGTGGAATGGGGTCTATTCCAGAAAGTGGGTGACAAAACAACCCGCCGGAAGGAAGCTCTTTAATTTCCAGGGATGGGCGATGGGGAGAAGAAAATTTTTCTCATCACCCAATCCTCAATACTTTAATTACTAGCTGGATAGGCAGGAGCTTTTAACATGGAAAGCGTTGCGTACATCTTAATTTTGACCCTGGCAATTGGTGTTCTCTTCTTTGCGATCGCATTCCGCGAACCCCCTCGCATCGAGAAAAAAGAAGATAAGTAGGTCATTGACACCAAACATTGACACTCAGATCAAATTTGTATCCGTTGTTTCTACACTCAGGAACAACGGATATTTTCCGGTTTTGCTTTTTGAGCAATGTAGCTAAAATAGTTATAGTTAACTAATAGTTTTCCATGAGCAACGGGGGCATAACTCCTAAAAGCAGAACTTGGTTAATAAATTTGTGAATAAATCTTGTTCAGATAGTTATGATATAATTATCTATCTGGAAGTTGATATGTGTTAATACTAGCTTTTCTAGGCTAGGATTAAAAAAAGTCGGTGTACACTACCATTTAGGCAGTTGCATACATATCGCTATTATGGCATAACCTTTACGGAGACTCGAACCAGGAACAAATCAGCATGGTCAATCAGAACTTAACCGCTACAGAAATAGGATTTACTCACGAAGATTTCGCCGCCCTACTTGATAAGTACGATTATCATTTCAGCCCCGGAGATATCGTACCAGGCACAGTTTTTAGTATAGAACCGCGTGGCGCTCTGATTGACATCGGTGCTAAGACAGCAGCATACATACCTATACAAGAAATGTCTATAAACCGGGTTGATGCCCCGGAAGAAGTTTTACAATCAAACGAAACAAGAGAATTTTTCATCCTCACCGATGAAAATGAAGATGGACAGCTAACTCTTTCCATCCGTCGTATCGAATATATGCGTGCTTGGGAGCGTGTACGGCAGCTACAAGCAGAAGATGCTACCGTGCGCTCTGGTGTATTTGCTACCAACCGTGGTGGAGCGTTGGTTAGAATCGAAGGATTGCGTGGTTTTATCCCCGGTTCTCACATCAGCACCCGCAAACCTAAAGAAGAATTGGTCGGCGAAGAACTACCATTAAAATTCTTAGAAGTAGACGAAGAACGGAACCGCCTAGTTCTATCTCACCGTCGGGCATTAGTTGAACGTAAGATGAACCGCCTAGAAGTGGGCGAAGTCGTCATTGGTACAGTACGCGGTATCAAACCCTACGGTGCTTTCATCGATATCGGTGGTGTGAGTGGTTTGTTGCACATCTCTGAAATTTCTCACGAGCATATTGATACACCCCACAGTGTATTTAATGTCAATGATGAAGTGAAAGTGATGATCATTGACTTGGATGCAGAAAGAGGCAGAATTTCTCTGTCTACCAAACAGCTAGAACCAGAACCCGGTGACATGATTAAAAACCGTGATCTGGTTTATGATAAGGCCGAAGAAATGGCTGCTAAGTATCGAGAACAGCTGCTAGCTAAACAGCAAGGTATTACTTTACCAACTGAAGAAGTAGAAGTTACCACTGCGGTTGATGAAGAAGAAATTCCTTCAGCTACTGAAGCTGAAGCTGAAGCTGAAGCTGATACAGCAATTGAAGCAGCAGCAGAAGCAGAAACACCCGCAGCTATTGAAGAATAATACAGTTAAACTGTAGTGAAAAGCATTAAAACAATTTTAAAAGAGGGAAATTCCCTCTTTTTTTATGGGTTGATCAATTTTTAGGGAACACCAAAAAATCAATTATCCAAATCGACTCTTAGTAGGGTGCGTCAGTACGAGAAACTCTAGCTATACCAAGAAAATGTTCATACTGATGCACCCTACATTTTGGAGATTTTTTGCTCTGGAAGTCCCTGATTATTTTGTGGAGTAATATTTTGACAACTATTCAATGTAGAAACGTAAATTTTCCGAATGTTCAGGCGATTTTTTTCGACAAAAATGGTACTTTAGAAGACTCAGAAATTTATTTGCGATCGCTTGGACAAAAAGCAGCCCGGTTAATCGATGCTCAATTCCCTGGGATTGGCGAACCCTTATTAATGGCATTTGGGATTAACGGCGATATCCTAGATCATGCTGGCATCATGGCAGTCGCTAGCCGCCGAGACACAGAAATAGCCACCGCCGCCTATATTGCCGAAACCGGGAAAGGATGGTTTGAATGTTTAAAAATCGCGCGTCAAGCCTTAGATGAAGCGGAAAAAGCCGTTAAATCAACTCCTGCACCTCTCTTTCCTGGCGTTTTAACAGTTTTACAAACCCTCTCAGCCGCAGAAATCAAACTTGGTATCCTTTCCGCCGCGACAACAGCAGAAGTTAAAGATTTTGTAGCACGATATCAATTAAGTGATTACATCCAAGCTGAAATAGGCGTAGATGATGGACTGAGTAAACCAGATCCGGCACTATTTCTACAAGCTTGTCAAGTCCTAGGTGTAGAACCCGAAGCTACATTAATGGTAGGTGATTCCGTCGGTGATATGCAAATGGCGCGAAATGCCAAAGCCGCAGGTTGTATCGGTATTACTTGGGTAAATCAATCCAATAATGTCCAAGGTGCGGATGTGGTGATTAACAGACTAGATGAAATTCAACTTTTAGAAAATTCAGAACTTACGCAACTGGCATATTAGTAGGGTGCGTCAGATATCAAAAATACATTTATTGACAGCATTTAAACAGTCTGACGCACCCTACAAGACTAAAATCGATTCAAGTATCCGCACTTCCTACTCTCCATTCCCCAGTTAAACTAAACTGGCATTAAGACTCTTCATGGAGAACCTCTGATGCTATCAGTTAAACATCGATTTCAAAGCTTTGAAGAATACCTGTCCTATGATGATGGCACAGATAAGCTTTATGAGTTGTTTAATGGGGAGTTAATCGAGATGCCACCAGAATCAGGGATTAATGTTCAGATTGCCACCTTCTTATTAATTCAATTTGCCTCACTATTAGGTTATAGAAGAGTACGGGGGCATGGTTTAGAACTGGAAGTCAGAGGAGAACCCAGAAACCGTTATCCTGATCTGACTATTATTAGGGAAGAGCATATTCAGCAGTTAGCACAGCGTAATACTATTCGCCTATCGATGCTACCTCCGCTATTGGTGGTAGAAGTGGTGAGTCCCGGAGAATTACAACGACATAGAGATTTTATTGCCAAGCGTGTGCAGTATCAAGATTGCGGGATTCCTGAATATTGGATTGTTGACCCCGAAAACCAAACTGTATTGGTGTTAGAACTCCCTGATAATACTTACAGCGAGATTGGTAACTTTTCTGGTGATGATTTAATCGTTTCTCCACAATTTAATCAGCTAAATCTCAAAGTAGCGCAAATTTTTGCTGCTGTACATCAGGATTAAATAGAAAAATTAAATATCATATTATTGTTTATCTGTCAATATAAAGATACTAATATATTTATTTCTGCTAGTGGGCAACAAGTCATGCAAAACACAGAAACCACATTACAACTTCGCCAGTGGACAGTTGAAGAATATCACCGAATGGCTGAGGCTGGTATTTTTGGTGCAGAGGAACGAGTTGAACTTTTAGAAGGAAACATTATCTGGATGATTGCCAAAGGCACAGCCCATCGATCAGCAGTGGGTAGAATAGATAGATTGCTGCAAAATAGTTTAATGGATCTAGCTTTGATATGTGTTCAAGACCCTGTAAAGTTAAATGAACGGTCTGAACCAGAACCGGATATTGCTGTTGTGAAATTAGATCCTTTAGACTATGCAGACCACCATCCTACACCTGCTGAAGTTTATCTAATTATAGAAGTAGCAGATAGTAGCCTGAAGCTGGATTGTGAAACTAAAGCTCAAGCTTATTCCCAAGCGGGAATTCGAGATTATTGGGTGTTAGATGTAGTTAAACGTCAATTGCACGTTTTCCGAGAACCGACTATTGACGGTTATCAAAACCAAGTTATTTTGGCGGAAGATGGGACTATTACACCGTTGGAGTTTCCCGACTTACAGATTGGGATTTTAGAGATGTTACCGCCAATCAGTCGGTCTTAATTGAGAGAAATCATGTACTTCAACCATTGTAAGACTCGATTCCAAGCCCACCAAGGATCGGGGTCTTGGGCTTGCTGCTGATTTTTTTTGCTACTCATATAGGCAAGATGACCACCATGACGGGTGAGAATCAAATCGAGCATCGGATTGCTACCACAAGCCGCTTGTAAGTCTGGTATGATGTCTGGGGGAAAAAATGGGTCATCAGCAGCATAGATGATCAAAGTTGGTTTTGATATCTCTGGTAACAGTTGTAAAGCATTGCTGGCTTTATAATATGCTTCTACTGAAGGAAAACCGAGTTTTGGAATTACCAGTTCAGCGTCAAAATCCCAAATGCTATTTACCCGTTGAATAGCTGCGGGATCTAAGCTACCGGAGTGGGTATCATGTATTTGCCAGGCCAGTTTTTTGAGTGATTTAACAATTACAGAATCTAAGTATCTACCAAAGGGATAGCTGACTAGATATTTGAGCGATCGCATCTTATCTAAATTAGGACAAAGCACTACCCCACCTGCAATATCGCTGTATCTCAGACCAAAATATTCATTGTCTTTGGTCAAGTCAGCAGCCTTTTTTAACCCCCACAGTGCCAATTGTCCCCCTAGAGAGAAACCTGTAAACCAAAATTTCCTCGGACATCCCATAGCAGCAGTCGCCGCCGCCATCCTGACAAAATCTTCACCCTCAAATAAGCCATCAGACATTAATGTAGGTGACAATTCAGCCGTTTTACCATGACCGCGCCAATCAAATAACACGACAGCAAATCCTTGGGCATAAGCTTTAGTGGCCAGACTTCTGAGCAACCAATTACTATCTAGCTCGCCTGTAATCCCATAAGTGCCTACAATCGTACTATGTGCATTTTCAGGGATGGCAATCCAGGTATGAATCGGCACATTCTGCCCGCCCATCAGCACTGTTTTTTTATAAAGTGGCTCTGGATGAGGAATTGTGTTTTGCCAGTAACGTTGACCCCATAAAGCAGTATAGACTGTTGCGATCGCACCATTTTCTAAAAACCAAGCTGGTTTGTAGGGAAAGTAACACATCATTGCGAAAATTTCATGTAACTTAATGCTGATTTGGAAATTGTAATATTTTTAAGGTTTATGTTAGATTTAAAATCTTTTTTATAATCAAGACAGAAATCTTTGTATCTACCAAAGGTTCTTATTTATCCTTAATAAGTAGTAATAATTTTTTAAGAATGCCAAGGATTCTTGTCATAGACGATGACCCAGCAATTTCAGAACTGGTTGCTGTCAACCTAGAGATGGCTGGCTACGATGTTAGTCAAGCCGAAGATGGCATCAAAGGTCAAGCCTTAGCTCTCCAGCTACAACCAGACTTGATCATGCTGGATTTGATGTTGCCGAGAGTGGATGGATTTACAGTTTGCCAGCGTTTGCGGCGAGATGAGCGTACAGCCGAGATTCCCGTTCTGATGTTGACTGCCCTCAGTCAAACCCAAGATAAGGTAGAAGGCTTCAATGCTGGCGCAGACGACTACCTCACCAAGCCCTTTGAGGTAGAAGAGATGTTGGCCAGAGTACGGGCGTTATTACGGCGCACTGATCGCATACCCCAAGCAGCAAAGCACAGCGAAATTTTGAATTATGGCCCTTTAACACTCGTTCCAGAGCGATTTGAGGCTATATGGTTTCATCAAACGGTGAAACTCACTCATTTAGAATTTGAACTGCTGCACTGTTTGCTGCAACGTCATGGACAAACTGTTTCCCCTAGCGAAATCTTGAGGGAAGTTTGGGGTTACGATCCTGATGATGACATTGAAACTATTCGCGTGCATATCCGGCACTTGCGAACCAAGTTAGAACCTGATCCCCGCCATCCTCGCTATATCAAAACCGTTTATGGTGCGGGATATTGCCTGGAATTGCCCAGCGTGCCACCATCTAGTGAGGGTGCGACTACATCAGTAGTTGAATGAAATCTTACTCAATTCCTTAACAGAAGTGAACTTAGTAATGGATTTCATGAATTAGTAACAGTAGCATCATGCTCAAAAGGAGGCAGTTCACAAAGTAGGGTGAGGATCACAGGAAATTCTACTCTTCAATAGCTTGCGTTATGCCTGTTTAGATTTCGCTTCGCTAATTACCCTACAGGGAAGCCTTGCCTATAACTTGACAGATACGCCGCTACACATTAAAGCCAAACTTTTCTCAAATTAATTGGCACTCCCTGCTAGCAGAATCTAGGGAGTGCCAATTAAATCAGTTAACAGTTAACAGTTAACAGTTAACAGTCTAAATTAGGGTGCTAAGGCGTTACCACGCAACAGACTACCAATTGTCTTAGCAGTAATTTTTAACTGAGTGATGGGGTTAGCGGGAACAACTGTCTTATAAAGATAGCTGTCAAAAGTCAGCTTCTGCACATCCAAGTCTGCACACATCTCTACAAATGCTTCGCGGGTAGCATCAGAGCGATAGAATACGGTTTGCAGGATGTCCAGAACTTTATAAGTGAGTCCGTATTTTTTATCCCAACGCTTGAGATAAAGCTTGATTTCGTTTTCTGTAGGAATGCGGCTACCATTTTGGGAAACTTCCACAATGGTTTCTGCACACATCCGTCCAGATTTCGCCGCAAAGTAAATACCTTCACCGGAAGATTTGGTAACGTAGCCAGCCGCATCTCCAACTAAGGCGATACGTCCAACCACACGACGGGGACGGGGGTGTTCAGGAATGGGGTGAGCTTCGATTTTGATGATTTTGCCGCCTTCTAGCTTTTTGGCTGCACGGGCGCGAATTCCAGCCTGTAACTGTTTGATGCTGGCTTTATTGACGTGCATTGTGCCAGTACCGACCGCTACGTGGTCATATTTGGGGAACACCCAAGCGTAGAAGTCTGTAGAAACGTCATTTCCTACATACATTTCCGCTAGGTCGTGGTAGTACGCCAGTTTATCTTCGGGTAAGCGAATTCGCTCTTGGAAAGCGATCGCATAATTATAATCCCCAGCATCCATTTCTTTGGCAATCCGGGAATTAGCCCCATCCGCCCCGATAATTAAATCTACTTTCAGGGTTTTGGTAACACCTTGTACACCGCCTTCACTATGATCAATATAGTGAATAGTATATGGATCGGTGTTATTTGATGGTATATCTACTTTATGAACTGTGGCATTAATTAAATTTGCCCCTAGTTTTGCCGCGCGATTCCGCAAGAAGCCATCTAGCACTTCGCGGCGGCACATTCCTATATATTCTTCTTCTTTTATTAGATTGATATCAACCTCACGATTGGAAGGTGAAATCATCTTCATCTTCCGCACCTGGCGATCAATAATCTCTGGTGGTAAGTCAAATTCACTGACCATACACAGAGGAATTGCACCCCCACAGGGCTTGGCATTGTCTAGCTTACGCTCGAATAGATAGGTTTCAATCCCAGCTTTTGCTAGGATTTCAGCAGCAGAGGAACCAGCTGGGCCTGAGCCAACAACAGCAACCCGTAGTGTCAAAGGTTTTCTCCCAATCTTCACATTTACCGTTTACCGAAAGCATCGTACCACGGTCTTTTAGCTGATTTCGCGCTCTTGCGTCCGGTTTTGACATAAATGCAACAATCCTTAACATTTCGTTACAAAAGATTAAGGTTGGGATTGGGGATTAAGGTTGGGATTGGGGATTGGGGATTGGGGATTGGGGATTGGGGATTGGGGATTGGGGATTGGGGACTGGGGATTGGGGATTGGGGATTGGGCGAACTAAATGTATATTGTCGGAAGATTTTTCAGATTAATTTAATTTAATTGTCACGAGATATGGTATATATAAAAATTACGGTAATCCTAGCAATTAGCCGTAGTTAGAGTTGCAGAGGTGCAGAACTTGTGGGCATAGTAGTTGAAAATGTATCCAAGCAGTTCGGAAGTTTTAAAGCTGTTGATCAAGTCAGCTTAGAAATCAAAAGTGGGTCATTAGTCGCTTTATTGGGGCCTTCTGGTTCTGGAAAGTCTACCTTACTGCGTCTAATTGCTGGTTTAGAAATGCCGGATAGTGGCAAAATCTTACTGACAGGTAAAGATGCCACCCATCAAAGCGTACAAGAACGAAATATAGGCTTTGTATTTCAACACTATGCCCTGTTTAAGCATCTGACAGTCAGACAAAATATTGCATTTGGTTTAGAAATCCGCAAAGCACCCGCGAAAAAAATTAAGGGTCGGGTAGAACAGTTGCTAGAATTGGTGCAATTGAGTGGATTAGGCGATCGCTATCCCTCACAACTCTCTGGTGGACAAAGACAACGGGTAGCTTTAGCTAGAGCCTTAGCAGTAGAACCCAGCGTCTTACTATTAGATGAACCCTTTGGCGCGTTAGATGCCAAAGTCCGCAAAGACTTACGAGCTTGGTTACGTCGTTTACATGATGAAGTTCATGTGACTACCGTTTTCGTCACCCATGACCAAGAAGAAGCAATGGAAGTTTCCGATGAAGTGGTGGTGATGAATCAAGGACGGGTTGAGCAGGTGGGGACACCAGCAGAAATTTATGATAATCCTGCCACGGCTTTTGTAATGAGCTTCATCGGCCCGGTGAATGTCTTACCTAGCACCTCCAAGATTTTCCAAAGTGCTGGCTTTGATTCAGCACACCCAGAGGTATTTTTACGACCCCAGGATGTGCAGATAGAAAAACAAGCAAACGGTACTACTGCGCCGGCGACAGTCACCAGATTAATACATTTAGGTTGGGAGATTCAGGTAGAATTAACCTTAGATGATGGGCAAGTTGTGACTGCTCATTTAACCCGCGATCGCTTCAATGAGTTGCAGTTAGAAGCACAGCAAAAAGTATATGTAAAACCAAAGGATGCCAAATCCTTTCCCTTGTACTATTCCATCTAGGAGAGTAAAGTAGGCAAACAATACATTAAAACCGCATTTTTGCCAATATCTGAGGATATATATTAGCTTTTGCTGGTTTGTAGTAAGGACTTTAGTCCTTACTACGAACTGGTTCTTCCTTGCTTTGTGTATTCTTAATTGGTTGGTGAAGAAGCGGGTAGGGTAGTCAACAATAAAAATCCCTCAGCAGTGAACTGAGAGACTAAAACGTTTTTATTATTTTTCACACGAAAAATATCCCACTTCCATAGGATAGCTATACTTTTCAATTCGAGTGTGCCAAAATGCCTAATTGTTGATGGTTGACGGTTGACGGTTGACTGGGGAATGGGTAAAAGTTATCCTCCCTCCGCTCCTTCCTCATTTCCCAAGCATTCTTGAATTTTGAATTTTGAATTTTGAATTTTGAATTCGGAGCGCAGCGACGTGAATTGGCTACCTGCACCTACAGATTTAAGCTTATTACCAGATGAGGTTCATGTTTGGCGAATTCACCTGGAGATAACAGAATCACAATTAGAAGAATTTGCCGCAACTTTATCTAGTGATGAACTGACTCGCGCTAACAGATTTTATTTTCCAGAACACCGAAAGCGTTTTATTGCGGGTCGTGGTAGTCTTAGGAGTATATTATGCGGCTACTTGGGGATTGGAGCGCAACAAGTCAAATTTGATTATCAACCCCGTGGGAAACCAGTATTAGCAGAGGGTTTACAGCACAGTGGGTTATTGTTTAACTTGTCGCACTCGCAAAATTTAGCTTTGTGTGCGGTGAATTATCATCGGCTGATTGGGGTAGACTTGGAATATTTGCGTGATATTTCTGATGTAGAAGCCCTTGCTAAAAGGTTTTTTTTACCACAAGAATATGATGTAGTGCGATCGCTTCCTGAAAACCAAAAACAAAAAACTTTCTCTCGCTACTGGACTTGTAAAGAAGCGTATTTAAAAGCAACTGGTGATGGCATATCTCAGTTAGAACAAATTGAAATAGCACTAACTCCCACAGAACCCGCTAGGTTAAAAACATTACCCGATTGGAGTCTTTTAGAGTTAGTGCCTGATCATAACTATGTTGCTGCTCTTGCCGTAGCGGGTTGTGGCTGGCAGTTAAAATGTTGGCAGTATTAACCATCTAAGCCGCATCCCCAAATCAGCCGACTATTATTAGTAATAGCGTCCAACAGCTGCATCCTTGAGATTGGCTCTATTTTCCGAGCGTCTGTGGTTGAAATTGACTATTCCTAACCAGCGATACAGAGAATCAACCGAAGTGGGAGAAAATTGTCCCATAGCCAACATAAATTTTGTCAAACCTTCCGTAATTGGATTTTGATTGACAATGATTTCGGCTTTGTTACCTTTAATAGCACGCATCACAGCGTTGGTGATACCTTTAGGTGTAGTCATACCTGCTAATTTAGGTGCAGGTAAACGAGGATCGACAGTCATGCCAGTGTTAGAGACATATCCCGGACAAACCACCGAAATATTGACATTACTACCAGCTAATTCTTGACGGACGGCATCAGTCCACATAATCAAACCTGCTTTACTGGCGGAATAAATGCTATTAAAAGCAATACCCTTTTTACCAGCCAGAGAAGCAATGTTAACAATGCGGCCACTACCTCGTTCCATCATGTTGGGGAGGAGTAAACGAGTTAATTCCATAGCAGCCAATAAGTTAGTGTTGAAGACAGATTGAATTTCCGCGAGAGAGTAATTGGCAAACGCACTATTAATTTCGATGCCAGCATTGTTGATTAAAACATCAACGGGGCCGACAGTTGCGTGAACCTGCTCAGTGAGAGCCGATAATTGCGCTACATTAGCGATATCGAAAGGAATAGCGACAGCTCTACCACCTGCTGCTGTAATTGCATGACAAGTTTGCTCTAATCCTGAACGGGAACGCGAAACACATACGATAGTTGCTTGCTCTTTAGCTAAAGCACGAGCAATGTATACACCTAGACCGCGTGAGGCACCGGTCAACAGCACTGTCTTATCTGTGAGAGTTCTCATTGTAACCTGCTAATACCTGTATTCTGAACGGCAGGATTCACGCATCATACAGTTGGTAAACTCTGTGTAGCCTAATTCAGACCCCAGACAGTTCAAACCATCAAACTACCCACCTATCCGCAACTCAATGCGATAAAGACAGCTACATTACACACTTGCTTACATAAATTAAGCAGTAGACTGCACTGGTTGAAACAAAATTAGGAAAAATGACTCATAAAAGCGTTAATCGCCTTCCGTTGCAGAACAGGCATGAAGTCAAGGATTTGTTCAGAGAGGTTCGACTTTACGTCAACTTCATTTATAGCATTGATTGTATGAAGCTAGTGTTAATAGTAAACCTAATTTAATGTATGGAGACTGGGGACTGGGGACTGGGAAAGAGAAATGTCAGGAACTATCACAAGAAAGACCCAGCTTCTCAAAGAAACTGGGTGAATTGGACGCATAAAGCCAAACCTTGTTAAACTCTCCGCGTACCTCCGCGCTTCCTCCGCGTACCTCTGCGTTTAAACCCTTCTAACCCAAACTCAAAAAACCACTTTGAATCAAGTAAGCTGTATAAGTCATAAACAACTTGGCATCAATTGGCGCACAAGTCACACCACTACCAGCCAGAGCCTTAACAGTAGCTTCACAACTGATGTGAGGTCTTTTAGCCTTGAGATACAAATCAGGAATAGTGAGTTGTTCATCAGACCAACGTTCAAGGAGGAAAGGACGCAAAGTGTATAAAGGATTATCAGTAGAAGTGGCACTTTCAATTAACTTAGCTTGCCATTCTTCATAGGGTATAATGTTAACTTCATAACCAAAAGAGCGCACCCAATCAACTAAAACACTTAAAGCAACTGGTTGGGGATGTTGTAAGTTAAAAGCCTTACCTAGAGATGCTTGTTGCATCGAGAGATAAACGATCGCTTTGCTGACATAATCTACAGGAGACATATCCAACATATATTCTACTGCCGGGAAATAGCCCATTTGCAGACAACCCTTAACCATCAAATTGATAAAGTCGTGGGTGTTACCGATACCTGTTTGACTGTCACCGGAGATTAAAGGGGGTCTATGAATAGTAACAGGCAGACCGCGATCGCGTGCAATCTTCACTAACTTTTCTGCTACCCATTTAGTTTGGGAGTAACCCAAATAAATACCTTCCCAGTGGCTAAAATTATCATCCTCTTTTACCACTTTACCAGCATAAAAAGGAGATTCAAACACCGCCACACTAGAAACATAATGCAGAGGCTTAACTTTCACTTGACAAGCCAAACGCAAAACCTCTTGAGTTCCTAAAACATTAGCCGCTTTCAGTGCCGAATAAGGGAACACATAATTTAACAAAGCAGCACTATGATAAATAGTGTCAACTTCTGCGGCTAAAGTTTGAAACTGAGTAGAACTTAGACCTAACAATGGTTCAGATAAATCACCAAGAACAGGGATAATACGAGATTCATACTCATCCTGCCAAATAGCATAACCAGCTAAATTCTTTTGCAGCTTGCTTTTACCTTCTTCCAAGTTAGCAGCACGCACCAAACAATAGATATCAGCCTGAGTTTGCTTGAGCAATTCCCGAATAATAAAAGCACCTAAAAAACCAGTACCACCAGTTACAAATACCTTTTTCGGTTGAGTGATAGGTAAAGCAACAGGAATAGCACCACCAGGGTGAATAGTGGGATCAAGAACAGCTTCAGCTTGTAAATCCAAAATAGGGGTATCAGTGTTGACACTAGAAGTATTTGTTGGACGTACAGCACCAGTATCTTTTACCTCTGCTTTCTCCTCTAATTCTTCAGCCAAACGCTGAGATAATGATTCAATTGTGGGATAATGCCATAACAACAAAGGCGATGGTTGAAAGCCTAACAACTTCTCTAATTGACTCACCATAGTCATCGCTTGGGCAGAGTCCAAACCATAACTTTCTAAATTCACACTGGGGTCAATTTCATCAGCATCTACACTCAGTAATTCAGCTAGGTGAGACACCATCCAAGCTTGAATATCTGCCGCACTATAAGATTGTGTTAGATTCATTTTGAAAACTCCAAATATTTACCGAACTCACGGTTAAAACTCAACAGTCAGCAATTTCCTAACGAACTGGGCGATATTGCAGGTAATAATCAGGGATTTGCATTCCTTGAATTTTCAAACTTTGAACGCGATATAAAAACGCTGCGCCCGTCATAATGTGATTAGCAACATCAACAACATGACGATTATTTGCATCTGCTAAATAAGAACCCCGCACCCAGTCATTAAAACTTCCCATTGCTGGGCCGCACCAAATTTGATAATCAACTTCTCGACCTTTTTCAGCAGCAGTAGACCAACGAGAAGATAATCCTAAATACCACCGGAAAATTAAAGCCATTTTCAACTTAGGATTATTAACAGCCTTACCTAACTTTTCAGGATTTTTTTGTGATAAATAAGCAGCCGTTCCTTCCCAAACCTCAGCAATAGTTTTCCGAAAAACTTGTTTTTCTAACTTCTCCCTTTCCGCCGCAGGAATTTCTTCAATAGAGTTATAACTGCGATACAATTCATATAGTTTTTGCGCCCGCATGGGGAACATAGTACCCCGTTTTAGAACCTGTACTTTTACCCCCATTTCAAACATATCACCGGCGGGGGCCATAGTCACATCAGCCATTTCCGCTTGTGCTAATAATTTTTTGGTATGTTCACAAGCACCAGATTCAACACAAGCTTGATTCACTGAACCAGTAACTACATAAGCAGCACCCATCATAAAAGCTGCTAAAGCTGATTCTGGGGTAGCAATTCCCCCAGCCGCACCGACTCTAATCGGTTGAGAATAATGATATTGAGCTTGAATTTCATCCCTCAAAGCAATGATAGAAGAAAGCAAACAAACCAAGGGACGATTATCAGTATGTCCCCCAGAATCAGCTTCTACAGTAATATCATCAGCGATTGGAACTTGAGCAGCAAGTTTAGCTTGCAACTCAGTAATTAAACCTTGTTGCAACAATTCTTGGAGAATTCTTGGTGGTGCTGGCTGCATAAATTTACTCGCTACTTCTCGGCGAGAAATTTTGGCAATTACTTTATTTTTGATTTCAATTTGATTCGCATCATTTAAACTTAGCCCCGCAACTCGGTAATAAACAATGTTAGGTGTTAAATCTAAAAATGCGGAAGCTTCAACAATTCGCACACCATATTTTAAATATAAATCCACAGCCCGGCGTTCAACTGCCATATCATTAGGGCTGTGAATTAAATTAAAAGCGTAGGGATGATGAGGTAAAGCTTGTTGAATTTTTTGAATAGCTGCTTCTAGTCTCTCAGGAGTTAAACCACCTGCACCAAAAGAACTTAAAATCTTTTCTCTACCCAATGCAATAACCATTTCTTCGGAAGCAATACCGCCAGCCATTGCACCAGTCATATAGGCATATTTCACACCATAACATGAGAGAAAACTGGAGTCGCCTAGTTGTTGGCTGGTGATGGGTGCAATTGATGTTAATAGTTCTAATTGTCCGACTGTAGCACTATCAGCAGTAGTTAAAAAACCATCATTAGTTACGCCAACTTGTTCTGCTACTTTGACAAAGTAACAAGGTTTATCTACAGCCAGTAATTTATTTTTGATAGCTGTTTTTTCAAAAGCTACACAATCTAAATTACCTTTCCAAACTAGATTGTGATTGTTGGTGTGGTTGGGAAAGCCCAGACCATTATCAGATTTATTTATAAGCGTATCCACAGTCGTCACAGTCGTTTCCTCGCACGATATGCAATAAATTATTAATGTTCGTAGTAAGGACTTCAGTCCTTCTTTTCTAAGGACTAAAGTCCTTACTACAAACTTGAATTACTTCGCCTCTTCATTTAATAAATCTGCGGCGCAAACCATTTGTAATTGAATGATTTCGCTCAGTTGTTTACTAAAATCTTGTCTGGCTTTTAAGAAGTCTGTGTGATTTTTAGTTATGCGTGCGTTGTTTGCGTTCAGTTTTTGATACTGAACTTTGTTTAGTTCCAACATATTGATGATGGTGGCAAATTCGTCGTCGGTTTCAGGTGAATTTAAAACTCTCTGAGGCGTTGCAGAGTCAGAAGTATTTGACTCAGAAAATTCTACTGGTTCTTCTATTTTAAAATTGTGTTCCATGATATCTTTCATGGAATCTTTTTCTGAGTCAACTGTGGGAGTAGGAATTTCTACAGTCGGGTTTTCACTATTAGTAACATCCTGAGATAAGTTCAGGGAATTTATACTCAGGTAATCACCAAATACTGGTTGTTTTGGCTGTCGTTTTTCTGCTATCTCTTGGAAGAGTTTACGGTTTTCTTCCGTTAAAATTTTGCTAGTAATTGAGTCACCACCAACTGTGACAGTCCGCAGCATGGCTTTATTTTGCTTGCTGGTTGTAACTGGGCTGTAAAGTGGTGATAAGTCTAAATTCACCCGATGACTAACGAGTTTACCTAACGCTTTGACAATGGAACTGTGATCATCCATCCCGCGACGGTTCAGGGATACTGTGATGTGTTCTTTGTCTTCGAGGATTTTGTCTATCCAGCGAGAACAAACACTACCAGCACCAGCTTCTATAAAGATTTTTGTTCCGTCGTCGTAGATGCGGTTAACTAATTTGGGAAAGTCTAATTCTTGAGATAACCCTGTGGCGATGCTATGAGCAATTATCTCACTTTCTAATTTGATGGTTTGATACTCAGCCGCCGAATAAAATACAATACCGGGTATTTCCTGACTTGGTAGTGTGTTTAATTTGACTAGCTCATCAAACTCCGATCGCATGGCTTGACAATGAATCACATGATCGAAGGGAGCAGGGAAAGCATTACAACCAATGGTTTTAATTACCCTTTGACAAGCTGCTGGTTCACCTGCAATTAATACTTCTTCGGGGGTATTAATCTGTGTCAAATAAACATGGGGTTCGTTTCTAATGGCATCCCGTACTTGTACAGGACTCGCCATTAACACATAATTACCCCATAAATTATCCTCTGAAGTTGTGGTAGATTTTGGTAATCCCCAATACTCACGCACAGCATTTTTTGGGCCTGATAAGCGATCGCCAAATAATGCTGATGAGTTGAAAGAACTACTACCTTCATAAAAATTGCTCCACACCCCCTGAGCAACCATCATACTGGTTTCACCCAAGCTATAGCCAAACACATATTTCGGTTTGACTTGAAAATCATCCCGAATCACGGTGGTTAGCAGTCTGGTGCAGAACATTTCCGCCTCAAACATGGCTAGAGAATCATCTAACAATTCCCTCTCTAGCTTTTCTAGTTGTCTGGTAGTTAACTTGCTCAAACTACGCGGAAATACCCGACGTTCCACATCAGCAGCCCGTTTGTAGATACTCTTGACGAAGGGGTTGTCATGCAGTTTGGGGAAGAGGCGGAACAGATTACGACCAATACCTATATAAGAATTTACCGCCGCCGGATACACATAAGCCACCTCGCCTTTTTTACCCAAGGGGTTGGCTGTAAAGTAACTACCTGTGGGTGTTTGCCAATCTGTTCCTTTATCAAAGGCTGCATTAATACCTTTGCGGGCTGATTCCAGTTCTCGAAGAAGCTCTTTTTTATTGCGTCCGGTAATTGATACAGCGTACTGTGCGGTGGTTTGTTGCTGATATCTATTAAACGCTTGGCTAGCAGTCTCAGATAGAGAATCACTCTCTTCAATACTCTTTTGTAGACTATCCAAAGCCGTCATCAAACTAGAACGGTCATCAGCCGCTATGGGGAACAGATAGAAAGGCGTTTGCTGTAAATATCTATTCGGACGTTCTGGTTGATTGACTTCTTCCGACAAAATTACATGGGCGTAACTCCCATCAGAACCCATACCATTAACGGCGGCGATACGTCGCGGGGCGTTCTTGCTGAGAAACCAAGGACGGGATTCTGTCGCCACATAAAAAGGACTACCTTCAAAAGCTTCCGGTGTTTTGACACCAGACCAGTTAGGGGTAGCTGGGATGTATCTGTAATACAGACATAAAGCCGTTTTAATTAAGCTAGCGATTCCAGAGGCGACACAGGTATGACCGATATTAGCTTTGACGCTGCCAATAGCACAGTGTAAACCATTACCTACAGGCGGATAGGCTTGGACTAAACCAGCAATTTCCGCTTCGTCTTCTTGGGGAATTCCACTACCGCAAACCTCGACATAGTTAACTTGGTCGGGTTGAATACCTGCGGTTTGTAGGGCTTGCTGACAAGCTTGGTTAATGCTTGCGCCGTCTAGATTTGAGTAGGTTTGACCGATACTAACGGCATCAATTACGGCATAAATGCGATCGCCATTTTCGAGTGCTTGGTCATGACGCTTGAGAACTACAACCCCCGCACCTTCTCCCGGTGTCCAACCGTTGGCTTTTTGGTCATAGCTCAAGGTGTTAACACCAGTATTAATATTAGCTGATTGACTGCGTAATAATACGTTTTCCACACCGCCAGCTAAATCGACCGCACCAACAACCACAGCATCAACTTCTTCAGTCAACAGTAGCATTTGTGCCACTTCCAACGCCTTGAATGCGGAAGTTTCTACAGCCGTGAGAGTGAAAGAAGGCCCGGTAAAATTCCACAGCGAAGAAACCCGACTCGCCATAATGTTGCCGATGTAGCTTAAATACTCACCAATCTCGACTTGATGGTGAACGCTATCTTTAACAATGGTTTCTAGTTGGGCAATTTTTTCTGATGGTAGCGTAATTTCTGCCGCATTCAGACCGTCTTTGACTTGCCAAGACGAATCCCAGCGTTGTTGTAGTTGATGGACAGATAACTCTGTTTCTGTGGCGATAATGACAGCTACATTGCCACCTTCTGGAATTTTCGCATCTTTGAGGGCGCGATCGGCTACTGTCAGTAGTAGCAGTTGTTGGGGGTTGAGTTTTTCGACTTCGTTGGGAGGAATCTTATAAGTGAGGGTATCAATATCAAACTCTTTGATATATGCGCCTACGGGGGCTTTACCTTCTACTAAGCCGTACTTTTGTAGTAGTTCTTTTTGTGCTTCGATACCGTACCATCTCTTGGGCGGTAAGGGGATGAAGTGCTGTTTACCGTCGTAGATACTGCGTTCAAATGCGTCTAAGGTGTTGCATTCACCGAAGAAGGCATCCATGCCTACAATAGCGATTTTTTGTTCTGACATCTCTTTAGTATTGTCAATGTTGAATTTATTGGATTTCTTGCATCAATACTTTGGTGTTGCTGAATAATTTTTTTAGAGGTTCGCGCAAAGGCGCAAAGGTAAGAGCGCAAATTGTTGCAATAGGTTTAGTGAAGGGTTTTGGTGTTGCTGAATCAGAATATGAAACGTCGAAATTACCTTTTTTTTCTTTGTAACTTTGCGTCTTTGCGACTTTGCGTGAGACATAATCATATCTTTCTCCGCAACGCCAAATTTCTTATTTCTCTAGAATCAGGTGGGAGTTTGTACCACCGAAGCCAAAGGCACTTAAGGCTATGTGTTTAGTTGGGTTGGTTTGCGGCCAAGGTGTGGGAGTTCGGACGATGTTGTTGGAGGGAATGACTTTGTTTTCTGATTTGATCGGGTTGTTGATGTTGATGGTGGGTGGAATTACACCTTGATTTAGGCTATAAATTGCTTTCGTTAAACTTACCATCCCAGCAGCTACTAATAAGTGACCGACGTTAGCTTTGGCTGAACCAACTAAAGGTTTTGCTTGATGTTGTCCAAAAAAGGATTCTATAGAGGTGAGTTCGGTGGTGTCTCCGAGTAATGTGCCGGTAGCGTGACACTCCATATAATCAATAGCTTTGGGGTTAAGTCGAGCTTCTTGATAGGCTCTCTCAAAGGCTAGGATTTGTCCTTTGGTATTGGGGCTGACTAAATGCTTACCTTTGCCATCGTTAGAAAGTCCATTACCGCAAACCGTTGCTAGGATTTTATCTCTATCTCTGACAGCATCACTGTAGCGTTTTAACATTACCATGCCGATACCTTCAGAGGTAATTAAGCCTCGTGAAGCTTGATCTAGAGGTGCGCTAATGCCGTTTTCTGGATAGGCTTGAATACCGGAGAATAGCATCCTTAAGAATAGAGGATCTGAGGAACTGATAGCTCCGGCTAGCATGACATCAGCTTTGCCTGACTGTAAGTAATGGGATGCTAATTTGATGGCATAGAAGGAGGAAGAACAAGCTGCATCTATACAAAAATGAGTAGCTGAAAGAGAGAAAGCTTTAGCAATTAATGCAGCCGGTAAACCGGAAATCATCGCGTTTTGCGTAGCGGCTTTAGTAGTTGTAGGGATAGCCGCTAGATGGAAATCTTGATTTTGTAAAAGTTCTGCGATCGCTGGCTCGATGGTTTGCCGATAAATTGGTGCAATTAGTTGATTAGAAAGTTTTGTGGGTAAGGAAAGTGTTCCTAAAATTACGCCACATTTAGATAGGACTTGTTTATTTCCCCAATAACCACTATTTTGTATTGCTTGTTTGGCTGCGTATAGTGACCATTTGAAGGTGTTATCTAAGCTTTCCACAAATTCCGATGGCAGATTGTATTCACTGGCATCAAATTTAAAATTGCGGATAAATCCACCTTTGAGGAAGTAAAATTTTTCCGGCTTGCCTTTTACTGGTTCGTAAAATATTGTGGGGTCTAAGCCCATTTCTTCGACTGTAATTGATGATGTCGAATCTTTCTGCTCAGTGAGATTCTGCCAAAATTGATCGGGATTGTTAGCATCAGGAAAGAGGCATGATAATCCGATGATGGCGATTTTTTCCACTGTTTATTCCTCGTTTGGGTATTAAGCGATAAGAGCAGTTTCAGGTAAGGTTTTCGCTTCCTGAATTTGACAGTATTTAAACTGTTTTCTAAACTCGCAAGGATTTACGCTATTCCCGAACTTGAGATTAATAAATGGTTTACTATTGCCATCCTAGTTCATTTAGGATGTTTTGAGGGGTTTTAAGTTAAGATTGGTCTCACGCAGAGGCGCAGAGGAGGACACTTGCGTGGGCGGCTTTGCCGACTTGAGCAAAGTGTCCGTCGC
>NZ_LUHJ01000014.1:76907-157802 GCF_001597745.1 Anabaena sp. 4-3
GAGGGAGGGAGGGGATGAGGGGGAATTTATTCTTAATACCCAGTCCCCAATCACCAGTCGCTCCTACTTCGGTTTGTGTAGGTTCATGGGTGCAATTATGGCTTTTGCTCCCAGGATGCGGGAGTATAGTTTTCCTTCGGTGTCGTGAAGCATGAAGTTGGCGGTTAAGCCGGTTGCGGTTTTGCTGATGATTTCACAAGAAACGTAGAAGGGGGCGTTACATGGAATGGGTCTAAATTGTTCTGAATTTGTTAGTTGTCCGGGTAAGCATACTTCTTGGTGATAATGGCTTAACCATAACCATAAGGGTTGGGTACTTAAGTCTGTGGCGTAAGGGTTATACCATCTGATGGGAAATTGTCCTTGGGTTTCTGGTGAGATTTCTGACCAGAAACATTCAACAGTAATTTTCTCTGGGCTGATGTTGATAACTCTGGTAATTTGTTGGAATGCTGCACCATGAAAGAGGGAGCAATCTCCATTTTGATAGAAGTCTTTACCAGTTGTGGTGATGATATTATCTTCTGTCAAATTTACAGATTCATATATCGGTGCTTCTGGTGTTTGCCGCACAGTTGTAATGTTAGCGCGGAAATGATAATGGGTTTTTCCTTCGGGGGTTTTACTCAAAATTGTGGTCTGAAATTCGATTGATTCAGCACCATTTTTAGCGAGTTCTTGAATTTCGAGAATGTATTCTTTTGATGTTTGATTGAAGGTAATCCCCTTTAAAACTTTGAAGTCTTTACATCTTAAATAGCGATAACCTGGATAGCATTCTTCACAAGCATGAATCATCCAAGACATGGCACAGGTGGCTGGTAGTACGGGAGTCCCAGCAATGACATGATCCATTAAAAAGGGATTTGCATCTACACTTAGGCGGCGACGGATGCGATAGCTGCGGAGTTGGGGGTCTAGTGTGCCGGCTGGGGGGATAATGGGGCTACCAATGACTACTTGTGTAGAGTCACGATGGCTGGGATGGAGTTCATTGACTAGCATTTGTGTTCCGACATCCACAGGAATGATATCAATTCCTCTTTCTGCGAAAGCTTTTTTGAGTTCTGGTGTCACCATACCGCTATCCCAACCGCCCCAGTTGATAGCGACAACGTGACAGTTAGGGTTGTATTGCTTAATCAAGTGGGCTGACTTATTGAGAATTTCATTAGCGATCGCATAATCGGATTGTCCAATATTCCCATAAAATCCCGCCACGGAAGAAAACAACACTAAATGTTCTAATTCTTTAGCATCCACACAAGACAGCAGATTTTCCAAGCCTTGTACCTTAGCTGTGTAAACCTTCTCAAAATCTTGGTCTGTCTTCTTCTCAATCAACTTATCAGCTAAGTTACCCGCACCGTGAATAATCCCTGTAATTTTCCCCACTCGTGCCGACACAGCCGCTAATTTTTGCTGTAACTCCGCCACATTAGTGACATCAACACTGATATATTCAGCCTTTGCGCCAGCCTTGTGAATTTCCGCCAGAGTTGTTTTAATCTCCCGACTAGAAACAATTTTGTTATAAACTTTCTGTACACTCATCGGTGTAGGCTTCTCCCCTTGGGAGATAAGATGCTGCATAATCCGTTTTTTTAACACAGCCTCTTCAAAACAATCCTGAGCGAAATCAGGCTCATTTTCCATCACCTGCGAACGCCCCAGCAGAATAAACTGACAAGGCTGGTGCTGCGCTAATCGAGTCACACATTGCGCCGTAATTCCCTTAGCACCACCACTAACAACAAAAACCGAAGAAGAACGAACCTGAGTCAGTGTAGTCATCTTATTAAAAATCTTAGCTTTGAATAAATAGGGATTAGGGACTAGGGACTGGGGACTGGGGACTAGGTAAATTCTCTCCGCGTACCTCTGCGTTTACCTTCTGGAGCGAGACGCTACGCGAATATGCGCCCCTCTGCGTTTTTAAACTCCTCCTCAATCCCCAAACCCTCTACTCGAAAGAACTAATCAAAGTAACACGCCCCTGAGAACCATAAGCAACCTCAGAGATGCAAAGATTAGAATCATGCAACTCATCAACAATATGTTGTGCTGAAGTTTGCGGATTTAAACTCGGACTGAGGTCAATACCTCTAGTAAACACATTCGACCATTCCCATCTCAGAGTCTTAACTAACCCGAATAACCCAGCACCAACTGCGCCAAAGTTCACATTATGCTCCAACCCAAAACTGCCATCTAAGCGAGTTACAGTAAAGAAGCAACTACGTTGATACCGTCCGGCTTCCGTCAAGGATTTTTTCAGGTGCTTCGCCATAAAGAAAACGTGCTTTACAATGGCTTTTTCTGCTGGGAGGAAGGGAATTTTCCCGGTGTTATCTACCTGAAATGCTGGGTGGAGGTGGAGGAAAGCCCCAATCGTGCCGTAGTGGGTAGCGATCGCAGATAATTTTTCTTGTAGTAGTTCTTCACTCATATCTGCAAGGGTGACTTGATTTACACCTGCGGGTAAAGGCGAACGCTGGGGTACAATCGATTGGGGGAAGCTCAAAACTACCACTTTCCAACCCCGTTCTGTTAAGGCTTGCGCTACTTGGGAGGTAGTCAGAGAGCCATCATCAGTAATTAAACAGATGTGTCCCTCTGGTAATGTGAACTCTAAACTATCCGGTGCTGGCAGGTATTTGAGTTTGGCTGGACGGCGTTGTACACCGTCAATGATTTTTACTGCTTCCCAGTCAAACTCAGGCTGAGGCTTTTTTTTTTCACCTCCCACCAACTTCTGGAGGTAGTCAACAATTTGACCGATTGTACGCAATTCGCCTAATTCTTCGACGTTGGGTTTAGGCAGGTTGGGATACAATTCCTGTAATCCGCCTAAGATTTCTACCCGTTTGATGGAGTCAATCCCTAAGTCAGCCTCCATATCCATTTCTAATTCCAGCATTTCCACTGGGTAGCCAGTCTTATCACTGATAATGTTAATCAGGTTTTGACCGATGTCTGCGTAATCTGTGGTGTCTGCAACTGCCGTCTCTGCAATGGTTTCTACAACTGCCACTGGCTCAGGTGCAGGGGGAGCAACTACGGGTGCAGGTGCAGGTACTTCTACTACTTGTTCTACAGGCTGTGTTACAACTGCTACAGTTTGACCGCTAGCTGCATTGCCTTGAAGAAACTCGATAATTTGCCCAATGGTGCGTTTTTCTGCTAGTTCTTCTAAGTTTGGCTTGGGTAAATCAGGATACAATTCTTGTAATCCGCCTAAGATTTCTACCCGTTTGATGGAGTCAATTCCTAAGTCTGCCTCCATGTCCATTTCCAATTCCAGCATTTCAACTGGGTAGCCAGTCTTATCACTGATAATTGCTAGTAGGTTGTTACCCAACTCAGCCACATCTACGACGGGTGCAGCTACAGGTGCAGGTGCAGGAGTTACTTCAACTTCTGGGACTGGGGGCGCGATGACTTGAGCCACAGGTGCGGGTGCTGCAACGGGTGTCTCAACTACAGGTTCAGGCTGAATTTGCCAAGCTGTGGGTGCAGGTGCAACAGGTGCATCAGCAATGGTGAATTCGGGTTTAGCTACAGGCTCAACTACAGGCTGAGGCTGGGGTTCTACTTTGGCGGTGACAGGTGCGGGTGCTTCAACAACGGGGTTGTCAATGCTGAAAGCGGGGATGGGTTTGGTAACTTCTTCTTTTACTGGTGTTTCGGTGGCTGGTGCAGTTACGCCACTGGAAAGAACTAAGGAATATTGTTGTTGAATCAGGTCGAAGAAGTTTTTCGCGTAAGCTACTTGTTCCTGAAGATATTTTTCATGAATGCGGAGGGTTTCACTTTGTTGAGAGTGAAACTGTGTCATGCTGCGTTCCAAGCTTTCCGTCACTACTAGCTTAAGCTGGGCTGCTTCTTGGGAAGTCTTGGCGTTAGCAAACAAAGCATTTTGCTGTTGCATCAGTTGGAAGAAGGCTTTAGTGTATTCCATCTGATGGTTGAGGTAAGTACCATGTACTTGCAGGTTCTCAGCTTGGTTTTGCTGGAATTGAGTCATTAGGTACTCTAGGCTTTCTAGCACTCGCTGGAAGTTTTCCAGTGTTTCTGGTGTTTGCATCTTCTTTTCTTCGGCTAGTTGAGGTGCAAGGATCGCAGAGTTCATTTCGGGTTTTGCTTCGGTGGTGATAGTAGAGTTATTGGTAATTTTGGGGGCGCGTCCGTTACCGTTACCGTTGGTTTCTTTGACTGGTGCAAAGATGGCGGGTGTCATTGGTTGGGGGGTGACGGTAGCCGCAGGTGCAGAGATGGCGGGTGTTTCTTGCACTGGGGTAGCGGTAACATTGACTGTGGGTGCAGGTGTTAAGGATATTTTGTGTCCATTATTCAACGCTTGCACGAAGGCGTTTTTGGTTTTTTCGGACACGTAGTTGATACCGTTTAACTTAACACTCAGACCTTTTTTGGTATTGGTTGGGGGTAGGGTTGGCTGGGTTTGGTATGGGTCGAGGTTTTTCAACTGCATACCCAGGACGCGCATTTGTACTACGGCTTCTCGCAGAGAGCGATCGCTGTTTTTCTGGGCGCTGGGGTTCAAAGCTACGGTAACATGGGGGCGATCGCCTAAAATTTCTTTGACTAAGTTAGTCAGTATTCTCTTCGGCCCGAATTCCACGAAGCAATAACCACCAGCAGCATAAATATTTTCAATTTCCTGTTTGAACAGCACCGAGTTAGCGAGGTGAGTTTCTAGGATTTTTTGAATGGCTGGGGATTCTGTGGGATATTGCTTACCTGTAACGTTGCTGAATACGGGCAGCTTAGGTTGATTAAATGTAACTGATTTGGTAGCGATCGCAAAGGATTTCTGAGCGAAAGCAATCAGTGAGGTGTGGAAAGCGGCGGATACTGGTAAAGGTATGGCTGCATAACCTTTATCTTGTAAAACCTGACGGACTTTCGCAATTTCGGCGGTTGACCCTGCCAAAACAAACTGAGTAGGAGAATTATAATTAGCGATCGTTACCTGTGGAAACTGCTTGAGAATCGGTTCAATTTTATTAATATCTTCTTTCACCGCCAACATCGTACCCGCATCATGATCAGGGTCTTTTGGTGCAGCCATTGCTTGACCCCTAGCTTTGACTAGGTACATATAATCTTGGTCACTCAACACCCCCGCAGCCCATAAAGCGGTGATTTCCCCAAAACTGTGTCCAGCTACAAAGTCAGACTTAAACCCAGCTTGTTTGAGGATGGAATATAACCCCGCACTAAATGCACCTATCGCTGGTTGTGCGTATTCTGTGCGTTGCAGTGCAGCCATTTGAGCCTTTTTCTCAGCCTCATCAAACACCGGATGAGGGAACACAATTTCTGAGAGGGGACGCAAGTTATCTTGCAGCAACAACCCATCCATATAACCGTAGAGACGGCGGAAGGTGGGGAAGTTCATCACCAGTTCTTTACCCATTTCCAGGTATTGAGAACCTTGACCGGAGAACAACGCCACTACTTTACCGCCTAACTCCATCCCAGAAGCACGGTAATAAATTCCTTGGGGATGTTCCCAATTAGTAACAGTACCTTTGTGTTTCAACCAGTCAATGCTAATTTGCATCAACTTGCAAGCTTCTTGCAGATTTTCCGCGACAAAACCAACTCTAGCTGCATTCTGGGGAATTTCTAGAGACTGACAATCTTGCGCTAATTGGGCGAAGTGTCTATCACCTGCTTCTGACTGCAAGTTATTCAAAACTTGTTCACAGTTTTTCAGCAATTCCGCCGGGGTAGCAGCAAACAGCAGGATTTCGCGGGGGGTGCTGTGCAGACGGTAGGGGCGATTTTGTTCGCTGTCGTATTCTTCCAAAACTACGTGGTAGTTTGTTCCACCAAAACCGAAGGAACTTACACCCGCACGTCTTGGTGCTTCACCTTCCGCCCGAATCCAAGGACGAGTATCAGTGTTGAGATAAAATGAGGAGTTGTTAATATTGAGCTTGGGATTCGGCTCAGTGATGTTAATTGTCGGTGGTAAGATTTTGTGATGCAATGCCAAGGCAGTTTTAACTAAACTGACTGCACCTGCTGCTGCTTTGGTGTGTCCGATTTGAGATTTCACACTACCCAAAGCGATATGTTGCTTTTTGTTGTCGTGTTCAGCGAAAAAGTCTCTTAAAGAACCGAATTCGGTGGGGTCGCCAGCCATTGTTCCCGTACCGTGGGCTTCAATTAAACCAACGGTAGCAGGAGAGAAACCAGCATCTTCGTAAGCACGACGTAAGGCGTTGATTTGACCTTCTTTGCGGGGTGCATAAATACTCTTGTAGCGTCCATCGCTGGAAGTACCTATACCTTTGATGACTGCATAGATTCTATCGTCGTCGCGGACTGCATCTTCCAGACGCTTCAACACCAGCATACAAACACCTTCACCTAGCATCATCCCATCAGATTTAGCATCGAAGGGTTTAACGTTTTCGCTGGGGGAAACGGCTGGGGTTTTGCTAAAGGAGATGTAAGCCATGATGGTGTTGTCGGTGTCTACACCACCAGTCAGCATCATGTCAGCCCGATATTCTACCAGTTCGCTAATTGCCATTTTCAACGCACCGAAGGAACTAGCACAAGCTGCATCAACAACACAGTTCATTGCACCAAAGTTCAAGCGGTTGGCAATGCGTCCAGCAACGACGTTAGCTAACATCCCTGGGAAAGCGTTTTCATCCCATTTGACGTAAGCACTTTTAATTTTTTCAACGATTTTGTCGGTGTCTTCGTCGGAGAGTCCACTGCTTTTGAGGACTTTTTTCCAAATAGGATATTCTAAACGCGCAGACAGGGGCATCCCCAATTGCTTCGCCATTGCTACCCCTAAAATTACGCCTACCATCTCGCGGTTAAAGTCACGAGATTCGCCATAACCAGCATCTTCCATTGCTTCTTTTGCAACTACAAGACTTAATAGTTGCGAAACATCGGTAACTTCTAAAATGCTGGGAGGAATACCGAATTCCATCGGGTTAAAATCCACCTCTGGAATAAACCCGCCACGTTTACAGTAGGTTTTATCTTCGGGTGTTCTGGGGTTGGGGTCGTAATAATCTTCTACACTCCAATGGGTGGCAGGAATATCGGTAATGCAATCAACTTTATTAATGATATTTTGCCAATATTCCCGCAAGTTTCTAGCTTGAGGAACTAGAGAAGCCATGCCAATAATGGCTATAGGATTTTGTTGTAGTTGTCTGTTAATTTTGTTAATTGACATTGGTTGTTCCAAGTTCATCTTTTTGTCCTCAATACACCGCAACAAAGCCTTTTCGCAGTTACTAATTTGGCTTTCTAACTCCGCCAAGGCAGCATCAATTGAATTAGCAGACATAGTAAATATTCTCTTCTGGGGTACTGTGGATTTTGTAGCTACAGTAATTTCTGTTGCTTACCCTGAGAAGTGTTCTTTCTTGTTAGCAAATGGGCATTGGGAATAGGGCATTGGGCATTGATGCACAGGGCATTGGATTTTCCTCCCCTGCTTCCCTAGCTTCCCCTGCCCCCCTGCCTCTTCCTAGCCTCTCCTCCCACTTCACCCTGATGAATGGACGCTGTTGGCGTTTCTAGGCTATTGCAAAATCATGTTATCTCACGCTCGACTCTTGATATTGTGGTAACAGGTCGATGACGTTATTGACGCTGGTAAAATAATCTTGAAGCGCGGTAGCTGCTTGACCAGTAAATTCAATCCATTCGTAATGGTAGAAATTGTGAGTAGTTGTATCCAAATTGGACAATGGCAATTTAGGTGTAGCTATGAGAACTGAAACGCTTTTTTCTCCCAAACTCGTTTGATTATCTAGCTTCACCGCAGCCACATAGTTGGTATTAATGACAACGTTCTGTATCTTGATGAATGCCATAGCCAGTTTCAGCGTCCAGGATAATATATGTTATGGGATTTAACCCAGAAAAGTTGACAAGTTCGTTACAGAAGAAACATCACCTTGACTCGGAATTACACAGTTATTTACACGAACCAGCAACCATTTAAAGGTGATAACCATGCAGCTAGGTTTAGTCATTATTTACTGTTCCACGCGCACATAAATAACTAATTTTCCTCGCTGCTTTTAAGTATTGAATTAATACAAAGAATAGCACAATTCATAGAAACTAAATCATTGGTTTAAATGAATTTTATAAAAAAGCCGGGTGTTAGTTGATGAAACTCTCAATTTTTGCATAATACACAAGTATAATTGAAAACTCATAATTCTTGGCTAGTAAGTAGCTTGATGTCGGCTATAAAGTTCACTTTATCTAGAAAGATATGACAGCATCAGTTGATTTTCCAGCCCGTAAACATTCCCTGCATACACAAATCAGATTACATAGCATTGATAATTTATTTCTCAGCACTACATCATAATCAAGGTTTGTTTTTTGATGAATTTTTAATATAAATGACTTATGGGGCTGAAAGAGTATTTATTAAGCAAAAATTTCTTTGATATATTGTGCAGTTTAAACAAAATAGGGAATAGGCAAAGAATGTATGATCTTATTTGATTGTTGAACAAATTCAAGACTAATCTAAAAGCTGATTTCCTATTGCTGTAGGGGTTTAGCAATGCTAAACCCCTACAGACTACTGCCAGCCGACTATGTGAGTTAATTATGTCTGAGTATTTAACACCAAAAATCAGGCAAAATTACTAAGACATCAAGCCTTTAGTCAAAATACCAACAATTACGACTAAGATATACCGAATATGTTTGAGCAATGTCTAGAAATGATGATTTTACTCACATAATCACAGAGAATGTCTGATCAACAACTGTTGCGATCGCCATTCCTCGATAATCTCAGAGACACATCACAAAAGGATTAGGGGGATGAGGGAGCGGCAAAGAAAAGCTCATAACTAATGACCAATGACCAATGACTAATGATTAATCCCCCATCAATTGACAAAATCACATTTTTTTGCAATGATTGAACACGTCTACTAAAAAATTATGCCCTGAATTTCCACTCGTCACTTCGGATTAATTGGGATTGAAGTTTTTTAAAAAAGCAAACGTATTTTTCGCTACTGGATACGAATTCTAATTAAGGTAGAACTGAAGAAAGATTTGTAGTTAATTAACCATCATTAATGTTGCAATCAGATGGTTACTGTGCGAGAGTAGCCAAGCTATCAAACCAGTCAGATAAACTTAATTAGAACTGCTTGCTCATTGATATAAATACAGGGAAAAATTACTCATACTAGCCGTTACAAACTGCGTATACCAACCGCAGAAAAAACTTCTCTTTCCTTCTGCTACGTGTTACCTGTCTTTTTCCAGTTAGTTTGCAGATAAATATTGAGCAGTTGATTCATAAAGATGTTTTAGATATTACTGGCTGATCACACCTCAAATTGGAAATGAAAATATGGAAGTAAATAAGGAACGGCTGCGCCAGTTATTCATAAAACCCCAAGGTCGGTGGCGGTTAATTTTAGCAGCATCAATTACTTTAGCTACTGGCTTAGTTGCTTTCTACAGTTTTTTGCCGCCAAAGCTTCGTACTCCAGAACAGACTCCCACCGCTAACCCTCCCAAGGCTGCACCAGTCAAAGTTGCGGTTACAGCCTTGGGAAGATTACAACCAGAAGGCGAAGTCACCACTTTGTCTGCACCTAGTTCCACCAACGGTATCAGAGTAGAAAAACTGCTCGTCAAAGAAGGAAACGAGGTAAAAGCCGGGCAAGTATTGGCATATCTGGAAGATTATAACCGTGCTACAGCAGCCTTAGAACAAGCATTAAATAAACTGCAAATAGCCAAATCCCAACTAGCACAGGTAAAAGCTGGAGCTAAACCTGGAGACATTGAAGCCCAAAAAGCTACCATAGCTCGTTTAGAGTCGCAATTAAAAGGAGAAGTCGCGGCACAACAAGCAACAATCAACCGTATTCAGGCCGAACTCAACAATGCTCAAACCGAGAACAATCGTTATCAAAAATTATTCAAAGAAGGTGCTGTTCCTGCTTCCATAGCGGATTCTAAAGCTTTACAAGTTAAGACAATACAGCAACAACTCACAGAAGCCAAAGCCAATCTCAGCCGCACTCAAAACACCCTCGCCGACCAAATCAAAGAAGCCAAAGCTAGACTCAACAGTATTCGAGAAGTACGGACTGTAGATGTAGAGTTAGCACAAAATGAAGTGAAAAGTGCTGTAACAGCCGTCAAACAAGCGAAAGCAGACCAGGAGTTAACTTATATTAAAGCTCCTATGGACGGCAAAATCTTGAAAATTCATGCTAAAAGTGGGGAAGCGATCGCCACTAATGGATTTGCGGATATCGGTCAGACATCTCAAATGTATGTGATTGCAGAAGTGTATCAAACCGATATTCAAAAAGTCCGTTTAGGTCAAAAAGCGATCATCACTAGCCCGGCATTTAGTGGGAAATTGCACGGCACAGTTAGGGAAATTGGTCTGCAAGTAGACAAACAAAGCATTTTTAGTATTAACCCCGCCTCGGATACAGACCGCAGAATCATTGAAGTCAAAATCTCTATTGATGACCCCGCAGAAAATCAACGGGTGTCTCGGTTAACTAATTTACAGGTGGATGTGGCTATTCAGATTTAGTCATTGGTCATTAGTCATGAATTATTAGTCATGAGTTATTAGTCATTAGGGTTTCTCCCCTACTCCTATCTATTCCCTAGTAAAAAAGCCATGAATTTTAAGATTCCTTTGGCATGGCTACAGCTAGTCCAACAAAAACTCAGGTTTTTGGTTGCTGTCGCCGGGATAGCCTTCATTGTCTTGCTGATGTTTGTGCAACTTGGTTTCCAAGACGCACTTTATTCTAGTGCAACCGCCGTACACCAGAGTCTTAGAGGTGACTTATTTTTAGTCAGTTCTCAATATAAATCTTTGACCTCAAATCAGAGCTTTTCTCGCACTCGTTTGTACCAAACTTTAGGGTTTGATGGCGTAGAATCAGTTAACGCCTTGTATTTGCAATTTGCCAAATTGAAAAACCCGGCCACTGGTGAGAAATATTCAATATATGTGATGGGTTTCGACCCTGGTCAATCTGTATTAAATATTCCTGGAGTTGAGCATAATTTAGATAAGCTCAAAATTCCCGATATCATGTTATTTGATAGAGATTCCCGACCAGAATTTGGCCCCATCGCTGCGAATTTTGAGAAAGGAGATACCGAACAGACAATTGAAATCTTTCCCTTTGATGGCCCTAAAGGCTACAAAGTCCGAGTCGGTGGTTTATTCAGCTTAGGCCCTTCCTTTGGTGTGGATGGTAACTTAATTGTCAGTGACTCAACTTTTCTTCGCATCAATCCCAATACTCGCCCATCCGAGAGAATAGATATAGGTATCCTCACCCTCAGCCCTGATGCTGATCAAGAACAGGTTTTAGCAAATTTGCGAGCTAATTTACCTAATGATGTCAGGCTTTTTACTCGTCAAGGTTTTATTGATTTTGAAAAACAATATTGGTCTGCTAGAACGCCAATAGGTTTTATTCTCAACCTGATGCTGACAATGGCTTCGGTTGTCGGTGTGGTGATTGTCTATCAAATTCTCTACAGTAACATTGCTACACAATTTGTTGCCTATGCCACATTAAAAGCTATTGGTTATCCCAATTCTTATCTTTTAAATGTGGTATTTCAACAAGCTTTAATTCTGGCATTCTTTGCTTATATTCCCGGATTTATAGTGTCTGTAGCACTGTATGATTTTGCAATGGAAGCCACAAAATTACCGATTGTCATGACTGCGAATAATGCCATGATTGTTCTGATATCCGCAGTGTTAATGTGTATCACTTCTGGCGCACTTGCGATTAACAAACTTCGTTCCGCAGACCCGGCTGATATTTTTTAGGGAATGGGGAATAGGGAAGAGTCCATCAAACAATTCAAAAGTCAAGAATTCTAGGAAAAATTAACTTAATTTTGAATTTTGTAGCTTGCTTCGACCTAGGAGTATTTTGAATTTTGAATTGATTTGTCCCTCCTGCCTCCCCTAGGTTTGGAAAACTTTAGTAAGAATATAAAGGCTGTACTATGAACTTGCAAAATAAGACGCTGCTGATTACTGGAATTGATGAATTTATCGGGTTGCGTGCAGCCGAGTTAGCTATAGCACAGGGCTTGAAGGTGCGTGGACTGCAAAGTTCTAAGAATTCCGATGCTGCCCAAAAGTTGGGGGCTGAGGTGATTGTTGGTAGTATTACTGATGCGGCTGTTGCCAAAAAAGCTTGTCAGGGGGTAGACATTGTTTTACATACTGCCCAAATTACCGAAGAAGCTGGCCCTATCAAACAGTTTCAGGAAGTGAATGTTGACGGTGCTGTGAATATAGCTAAAGCTGCCAAAAGTTCTGGTGTGAAGACTTTTGTGCATCTTTCTAGTATTTTGGTGTATGGATTTGATTATAGCGATCGCATCACTGAATCTGGACAACTCTCCGGTAGCAATAACCCCTACTGTCAAACCAAAATCGCCGCCGAAGCCGAACTGTTACCCCTCAATTCTCCCCCAGATTTTGGCTTGATTATCATTCGTGCTGGCGATGTTTACGGGCCTGGAAGTCTACCTTGGGTAGCCAAACCCATTCACTTCATGCGCCAAAAGTTATTTGCCTACCCCAATGATGGGCAAGGAGTTATTAACCATCTCTATGTAGACAACCTGATTGATGCCATCTTTTTGGCAATAGAAAAACAGACCTACGGTGAAATCTTCAATATCACCGACGGAGAAGCAACTTCCTGGAAAGAATATTTTATGCGCCTAGCAGCAATGGAAGGTTTACCTGCTCCGATGTCTGTACCTAAAGATGAAATGAAGCTGTTTTTAAAAGTGCGTCTACAGGGACAAAAACTCTTTCGTAAAAAAGCCGATATTCTGCCAGAATCGGTAGATTTTATGACTCGTCCATATCCCTGTTCAATTGCTAAAGCTCAAAGTTTATTAGATTACAAACCCAAAATTGATTTAGAAACAGGGTTGCGCCATACCAAACAATGGATAGACAAGACTGACATCCAAAAGCTACTGAAATAAAAATGCAAAGGGGCAGAAGTTATTCAAGTTTGAATTTTGAATTTTGAATTTTGTAGGCGCAAGCCTTCCCTACGGGACGCTACGCGATGCCGCAGGCTATTTTGAATTTTGAATTTTGAATTTTGAATTGATTAATGCCCCATTCCCACTATTATGATCAAAACTTCGCCAAGATTGAGTATTGGTTTACCTGTATATAATGGCGATAAATTTATTCCAGCAGCCCTAGATTCTTTGTTGGCTCAAACATTTACTGATTTTGAATTAATTATTTCAGATAACGCATCTACAGATAATACTGAAGAAATTTGTCGAGCCTACGCTGCTAAAGATAACCGCATCCGCTACTACAGGAATAACGAAAATATTGGTTGCGCCCGCAATTTTAACCGCGTCTTTGAATTAGCGACAGGTGAGTATTTTAAATGGGCTGCTCATGATGATTTACACGCACATGATTTTATCATGAAATGTATTGAGGTATTAGATAAAGACCCTACAGTTATCTTATGCCACTCTCATGTATATTTCATTGATGAACAGGGTGAATTTTTGCAAAACTACGACATTCAACTGAAGGCAGATTCACCTAAAAATTATCAGCGTTTTCATGAATTGCTGACTAAGCATCTTTGCTATCCCATTTATGGTGTAATTCGCTCTGATGCCCTGAGAAAAATCCCACCAATGGGTAGTTATGGTAATGCGGACGGCATTTTTTTATTAAGGCTGGGTCTAGTCGGGCGATTTTATGAAATACCCGAATACTTATTTTTTGCCCGCAGCCATCCGCAACAATCAATGAGTATGTTTTTCCCTGATTATTTGTTGTTTACTAACAACAATCCGCAATACTCATTAGATAAGTTACCAGATTATCACGCCTATACAGTGTGGTTTGATTCATCCAAACAGGGAAAAATATTGTTCCCTCATTGGCGAATGTTATGGGAGTATATCGCTTCTATACACCTGTTGCGACTGAATTTATATGACCAAATACGTTGCGCTATCAGTTTACACCAGCAATTAAACGGCAATGAGTCTTTATTACTTCAAGATGTGCTGATAGCAGGACAAAAAATTTGGCAACGTTGGCATGACAAACCATTAACAAACCAGGAAGTAGAGACGCGACTAATAGCGTCTGTACAGGATTAGGGAGTTACAAATGACCTTTTCAGGAGAAATACAATATGTTGAAAATTGCTCATTTGCATCATGTTTTTTTGGCTACTTTATTGAGCTTCACTTGTATTAAACCATTGCATGCAGAACCGACAGCTAAATTGTCTGTTGTAGTCAACGGTATCCGGCATCAAAAAGGGCAAATTTGCTTTAGAGTTTACGATAGTGCCAAAGGATTTCCTATGAGTGATACCAGTGAAGTGCAAAGTGGCTGTACCCGAATTACAGGTAAGTCGGTTACTAAACATTTCTATGGCTTGAAGCCTGGGACTTATGCTGTAGCCATCGTAGATGATCAGAATGGCAATCAAAAACTTGATTCTGATTTTTTTGGTATCCCCAAGGAAGGTTTTGGGATTTCTAATAATCCTACAGTATCTATTCAAACAGGTACGCCTAAGTTTAGTAAGTCAAGTTTTTTTGTCTACAAAAATACAACCATCAATATTAGTTTGAAATACTCACTTGACCCCTAGAAATTGCAAAATTTTTGCGGGTTGGTAGTAAGAACTTTAGTGCTGAAAAATCAGGACTAAAGTCCTTACTACGAAATTGAATTAAACATTACCTCTCAACTATTGATGGCGCAATTTGCCGGAGACTCATAGATGTGATCAGAGAATTGGCAGCATTTTTGTTTCAGTCTTTGCTGGGATGGTTGGGTATTCAGGTGTTTCTGTCTCTGATTTTTTTGTTGTATGTGCGATTATCGCGGACAAAAATTTTACCTGATGAACATTTACCCAAAGCGGCGGTCATTCTTTGCTTGCGGGGGGCTGATCCGTTTTTACCCAATTGTATTGAAGCACTGTTACAGCAGAATTACCCCAACTACGATTTAAAGCTAATTATTGACAATGAAGCTGATCCAGCTTGGGAGATTGCTAATGATACTATCAACGAATTAGGGGTAACTAATGCCCATATCGCTCATTTGAGGATTATTCGCCACAATTGTAGTCTCAAATGTAGTTCTTTAATTCAAGCTATTTCTGATTTAGATGATTCTTACGAAGTGGTGGCTTTAGTTGATGCTGATACCATAGTACATTCTCATTGGTTAAGGGAATTAGTTAGTCCTTTAGATGATCCTCAAGTTGGAGTTACTACAGGTCATCGTTGGTATCTACCTACTAGCAAATATTGGGGTTCTTTGGTACGTTACACAGGGAATATCGCCGCAGTTGTGCAGATGTTTCTATTTGGTATTCCCTGGGGTGGAAGTCTGGCAATGAAAACAGAGGTACTGCGCCAAACGGGAATTGTTGAACAATGGGCGCAAGCTTTCGGTGAAGATTTGATGATGCCTAATATCCTCAAACAACATGGTTTAAAGGTGAAGTTTGTACCTTCGCTGATTATGGTGAATCGTGAAGAGTGCGATTTGTTGGGGATAATTGAATATCTGCAACGTCTGATTCTTTATTCGCGTTTGTATCATCCCCGGTGGTTAGCTATCGTTAGTGAGGCTGTTTCTAGCATTCTGTTTCCCACTTTAGTAATTTTATTGTTTTTATTTTCGTTGGGTGATGCTCAGTGGGAAGTGGCAGATTTATTGTTTAAATCTTACAGTATCTATACTCTGGGTTTACTATCTTTGATGCTGTTTGTGGAGATGCAATTGCAACCAGTGATTCGCGCTCAAGGTAAACCAGGGACGAGATTATCATTGGCAATGATGGGTAGAATGTTGCTGGCGATTCCGTTAACACAGTGGATATATGGGTTAGCGATGCTGTCTTCTGTGTGGATATCAACGGTGAAATGGCGGGGGGTTTTGTATCGTATTCAAGGGCGTTGGAATGTTCGTTTAGTTGAATACCATCCCTACGATTTTTTGGATCAGCCTGTGGATAGCAAAATATCTCTTTGAGATTGTGGTTGGTTGCCAGATTAATTTTTGAAGATGGTTTGGTGTATTTGATGCGATAAATCGCGTCTCGACAAAAAAAAATCGGATATTGCTTTAAAAAACACAGTTTTTTGTTACCGATTAATTCTGAGTATATCCAAAATTTAATTGTTGGGAAAATGAGGAAATTATTTTCATATATTTCAGCATAATCAATCAGTATATGTGGGCATTGTCAACAATCGAAAAATGAGTTTAGTAGCAACTTGTAAGCAATGCCCACCCTACAAAAATCTCACATTAGTTCTGTGAAAGATTGTTGTGTATAGGTCATAAATAATGAATGATTTGGCGATATTGATATCAAAGTTTTTGGTGGGTTGGTTAGTAATTCAAGTGTGTTCGGTATTACTATTTTTATGGTGTCTGAATTCTCGTCCTCAAAATTTACCGGATGAACAGTTACCCAAAACAGCAGTTTTGTTGTGTTTACGGGGTGCTGATCCTTTTCTAAGTGATTGTTTGCGATCGCTCCTCAAGCAAAACTATCCACAGTATGATTTAAAGTTGCTCATTGATAGTGAACAAGACCCAGCTTGGCAAGTTGTCAGCGATACCATCAATGAGTTACGTGCAACTAATTTTCAAATTAGTCATTTGCGGACAGTTCGCCCAACTTGTAGTCTCAAATGCAGTTCCTTAATCCAAGCTGTTTCAGAATTAGACGAGTCTTACAAGGTTGTCGCTTTGGTAGATGCTGATACAATTGTTCACCCTAATTGGTTGCGGGAATTAGTCTCTCCTTTAACTCATCCCAAGGTGGGAGCAACTACCGGAAATCGTTGGTATGTCCCGACGGGTAAATATTGGGGTTCGTTAGTCCGTTATATCTGGAATGTGTCGGCGATTGTGCAGATGTACCTATATGGGATTCCTTGGGGTGGAACTTTGGCTGTGAAAACAGAGGTAATACAGCAAACGGGACTTTTAGAGAAGTGGGGGCAAGCCTTGGGCGAAGACACGATGATTCGCAGTGTGTTGAGTAAACATAACCTACGGGTGAAGTTTGTGCCTTCTTTGATGATGCTGAATCAGGAAGAAACAGATTTGCCAAGTTTAAGGTATTGGCTGCAACGTCAATTAATGGCTTCTCGACTTTATCATCCTTTGTGGCCGGCGGTAGTGATTGACACAGTGTTTACTATTGTGATGCCGCATCTGTTAATTGTGGTGTTTGTGCTGGCTGGGTTAGTGGGAGAAGGAAATACAGCAGCGATCGCCTTAATTTGGTATCTCATTTATATGCTGGCGTTAGTGATGCTCATGTTGTTTTTGGAGATGGGCATACAACCGGTAATTCGTTCTCAGGGTAAGCCAGTCACACAATTATCTTGGCAGTTAATATTGAAGATGATTGTGGGAATGCCTTTCACACAATGGATTTATGCTATCGCTATGTTGCGCTCTTTGAATATGCCGACAGTACATTGGCGTGGTGTGACGTATGAAGTCAAAGGGGCTTGGAAAATTCGCCTCAAAGAATATCGCCCTTATCTGGTAGAAAATCAACCAAGCGATCGCCAAATTTCTCTTTAATAGGACTTACGCAAGTGTCACATTCCAGATGTCTTGTAGGGTGCGTCAGACTGTTTAAATGCTGTCAATAAACGTCTTTCTGATATCTGACGCACCCTACTAATATATCAGTTGCGTAAGTCCTGTTTCAGCTAGCGTTAACTAGGCGTAAATCCTAACTTTGGGTGCTTCAGCTTTCAAAAACCAGTTTTTCTAAACAATACACAAATTCACTAAAATTATGCACCAGTCAAAGCTTCGTATCGCTTTGTTTACAGGCTTATATGCTCCTTTTTTAACTGGGGTTTCCGTGGCAGTGCATCAGAGGGTGCGTTGGTTGCTACAACAAGGACATGAGGTATTTTTAGTCCATCCCCAATTTAATCAGCAGTATCCTAAAAAAGTAGGCGATCGCCCCATGCCTGGGTTAGATGAGTTAAAATCTTATCCTAATTTCTCTGCCTACTCATTCCCCACAAAACCACTCATATTCTACAAATCTCTACCCCAACCTTTGAGTTATCGCCATTGGAGCGACACCCAATTATTGGCTGACTTTCAACCTGATATCATCGTAGTGGAAGAAGCCGCCCAAATGCGAGGTATATACTCAGCCTTAATTCAAGGGTATGGTCGTCCTGTAGGTGTAGAATATGCCCAACGCACTCAAACCCCAATTATCTCAGTCTTCCACACAGACATCGTTGCTTATATCAGATATTATTTAGGCGATGTATTGTTTAACTTGCTGCGTCCCATCATTCCTTACATGGTGAAGCAGTTTAGTCAAGACTACAATCTCAATATCTTTTCTTCTCGTGAACAACTGGTTAAATACCAAAATTTAGGATGTCATCCTAGTGAATATGTCCCCTATCAGGGGATTGATTGCGAAAAATTCCATCCTCGCAATATCTGTTACAACCCCATCCCCGATGACAATAGACCAACTATTCTGTTTGTGGGACGTATCACTGCTGAGAAGAATGTACCCCAATTAATCGATGCCTATCCCTTAATTGCGGCTCAAATTCCCAATGTGCATTTAGTCATTGTCGGTAGTGGCCCCTTAGATGCCGAAATTCGCAAACGTGCGGAAAAATTCGGCTCAGGTATTACAATCTGGGGTGAGTCTCACGGTACAGAATTATTAGGTTGGTTTGCGCGTGCGGATGTATTTGTCAATCCCTCCGTCACAGAAAACTTCTGCACCACCACAAACGAAGCCTTGGCTTCTGGTACTCCTGTAGTTGCAGCCTTAGCACCATCCACTACTGAACAAGTAACTCCTGGTAAAAACGGCTTTTTAGCTCAACCCAACAACCCAACAGACTTTGCTCAAAAAGTGATAGAAATTCTTTCTCAGCCGGAACTGAAAGCAGCTATGGCTGAACAAGCTCGTCCTTCCATTGTGCAGTATGATTGGTCAGCTTGTATGGAAAAATTTGAAACTAAACTCTATGAGTTGGTGCAAACATCCCATCAGGTAGAACCTACTGACATGGCGAAATTATAAATTATGTAGAGACGTTATATATAACGTCTCTACATTCAGGAATAAGCAGTTTAACCTTGATGACGTGGAGTGTTGAAGGCTTCCCAACCGACTTTGATAGCATTTTGGAGCCGGCTAGAGAAATCTACAAACTCTTTCATCATTAAGTGCCAGTTTTTTTCTAGTTCTTCTTGAAATACCATCCAGAAATATTCTAGGCGATCGCTTCGCCCGTCGTAGGCATCGCGCTGAAAAATCCTACCCCCTTCAATTGCTGCCCGTGCCTTGCGTACTGCATTGAGATAAGTTTCACGGGTGAAAGTTCCGGCTGATTCTGCTTCAGTTTTAGCACGGTTTCTGAGTGCTTCAATCAGTGCTTTAGTTTCCCGCTTCACTTCATCACTTTCGCCAGCCATTTCTTTCTCCACAATTTCATGAGTTTGAGGGCTAATTTCTATCACTGTTATCGATTCGACGATTTCAAAATCATTAGTATTCATAGTTGATACATCCTTTTAGTCATTGGTCATTAGTTATTGGTCATTAGTTTAGTTTTTCTGCTCCGCTCCTCCGCTTCCCTACTCCCTACTGCCTATTTCCCTACAAACTGTTGCTCTAACTTCAGTAATTGTTCAACTCGTGCTTCCGTAGCCGGGTGACTAGAGAACAAGTTACCGAGAAATTGCCCAGAGATAGGATTGATAATTAATAGCGGTTCAAAAGCGGGATTAGCATTTAAAGGTAGTTGTCGCGCTGTGGCTTCTAATCTTTGCAATGCACGCGCTAAAGCACGGGGATTTTTAGTTAATTTAGCCGCACCAGCATCAGCCGAAAATTCCCTTGTGCGTGAAATAGCTAACTGGATAATAGTGGCAGCTATAGGCGCAAGAATAACTGTTAGCAAAACTCCTAAAGGATTTCCGCCTCTTTCGTTATCTCGTCCACCGACACCGCCAAACCATAAGCTATAACTCAGCATTTGTGCTAAGAAAGAAATAGCACCGGCAACGGTAGCAGCTACGGCTTGTGTGAGGGTGTCACGATTAATAATATGAGTCAGTTCGTGAGCGATGACACCTTCTAACTCATCTTCTGGCAAAATATTCAAAATACCTTCAGTAACAGCCACAGCCGCGTGTTCTGGATCGCGTCCTGTAGCAAAGGCATTAGCAGTTTGGCTGGGAACAATATAAACTCCCGGCATAGGAATATTAGCGCGTTGCGATAATCGCTGCACCATCCGATAAAGTCCTGGTGCTTCACTTTCACTTACAGGCTGGGCGTGGTAAACAGCCAGAGCAATTTTATCAGACTGATACCAAGAAAACAGATTAGTTACTGCGGCTAAACCAATACCGATAATCAAGCCGCTAGTACCACCAATTACCCAGTAACTAATAGCTATCAATAAGCCACTAAGGGCAGCTAACAAAGCCAGAGTTTTAAATTGATTGCCCATATTTTCACTCTCCTGCTAATGCTGTCTTGATTTTTCAGCTTTTCTACACAACAGCATTACTTAAGCCACACCTTTATCGTAGCTATTTAAATCTAGATTTATCAGGTAGCAATTGCGCGGCAATCTATGTACGGTTTTCCGGCTTTAAATTTGAGTTTTCCAGGACTTTCAGAGTAACAAATATTCAATACTGTCAGATAACACTTGGCATTAACAAGAAATTATTCGTTATGACGCACCCTACTAGCTAGATGAATTTTTCAACTTGATACAGGTGAAAATGCAAATTCAAAATTATTCATTTTAGTTGATTTTAAAATGTAGTAAAAAATTTGATATTTTAGAAATCCAATGTTCGGGATAGTTAACACACATCTTGCACTTGTTACTTAATGACAATTTTTGTAGGGTGGGCATTGCTGGTAACTTGCTCAAACCCTTAGTTTTAAGTTGTTGGCAATGCCCACATAACGCTTATTGAGAATAGTGCAAGATATATAGCTGTAAATATCTATGAGTAATGGGCAATTACCACTTACCCATTACTCATTACTGATTTAGAAGCAGATAACGTTATTAACCAGCGTTGAGATTACTGGTAAATAGTATTTCTGTACCTCTAATATCTTTTTATTGTTGACGAGTAGCTTCCAAAATACGGGAGAAGTAAAAGCGAGTTTTAGTAAAAGCCTGTCTTTGGATAGCAAAGCCATTCTTTTCTAAAATTTTAACTACATCAGCCTCACGATGCAGATAGGCGCGAGTAGTTTTACTAGGCCCAGGAAAGAAACTGCCAATTTTCTTGAGTAAAGCCAAGGCGCAGGTTTTAGGCGCAAAACTCAAAATAATTCTCGACTGCGCCAAAGAACAGAGGTGAGAAATCATCTCATCGGCTTTGTCTTGGGGATAGTGAATCAGGACATCCAAGCAAATAACAGTGTGATAACTGCCGCTCAAAGATTCTAAATCCTGTACAGCAAAGGTAGGATTGTCAGCATTACCCAAAGCTGCTAAGGCTCTTTGTTTGCCTTCTTCCACCATTTTTTCAGAAATATCGCTGGCATAAACCTTAGCACCTGCTGTTGCTAGGGGAATGCTGAGACTACCCACACCACACCCAGCATCGCAGATTGATAACTCTGCTAAATTGCCATCATTTTTCAGCCAGTCGATCACTGTATCCACAGTTTGCTGGTGGCCGTTGCGGATGTCTAGCTGGACTTTGTTGACTTCGCCATCGCCATAAATCCGTCTCCATCGATCAAATCCCGTGGAATTGAAATATTCGCGAACAATGGTTTTATCGTCGGCTGCGTTCATAAATCTCGATTTTTAAGGCTTCCCAATCCTTAAAATTATCATTTCTAGCCAAGATCAAGAACACCCTGATCAATTTTTCTGCAATGATTTCCTATAAACTGACCATTCCAAACAGTTAAACAGCCTATTATATCAGTCTTTTGGCGGATACGCCAGGTAGTCAATGAAAGCATCTCTGACTTTTGACTTACGCATAGCGGTACTAGCCTCTGTAATGACTGATGAGTGAGAATACTTGAGTATATCTACACCAAATTAATTTGAGTAGTAATTTAGACTTACGTTACTAATTAGTTATTGAGTCTGTCAATGCTATCAATCAATATGGTTTATCTAGGGGCTATGGGTGTAAAAATTCCTCTGTATAGACGCGAATAATCGCGTCTATAAATGTGGATTTTGAGGTAATTTTCACGGGATTAATATCAATAGGTATGTTTAATCTCGATGATGGCGATCGCATCTGGAAATAGTCAGCAATGCCAATAAATTATACATTCAAAAATTTACTCATCAAAAGTGAATAAGTTTGTTATTATTAGCCTGTTCATGTTTTAATTATTGCAACTTTATTAGGAGTATAGTAACCAACTTCTGGTAAAAAATCTTTGTTGAGACAGATTGTAAACATCTACACAATCGTATTAATATATGGCTTCAGAGTTCCTCACCGATTCTCCTATTATTGCCTTTACAATCCTTCTGACAGTAATATTTACTGTACCACCAATCTTTGAACGCTTAAGATTACCCGGACTGGTAGGATTACTGTTAGCCGGCGTAATCTTAGGACAAAATGGCTTAAAACTTTTAGATTCTGATTCCGAAACCGTCAAACTACTTTCAGATATCGGTAAAGTTTATTTAATGTTTGTCGCCGGATTAGAGATTGACCTAGACCAGTTTCGCAAAACCAAAAATCGTTCAATTGGATTTGGCTTTTTAACATTTATCTTCCCCATGCTTGCCGGGATTTTAGTCGGACGTTTTTTTAATTTCGGCTGGAATTCATCAGTATTAATTGGTTCTTTATTAGCTTCTCATACCCTCTTGGCATATCCGATTGTAAGTCGCCTGGGAGTAGTGATGAATGAAGCGGTAACAGTAACAATTGGCGCGACCATTTTTACTGATACAGGTGCTTTGTTAGTATTAGCAATTTGTGTAGGAATTCATAGCGGAGAATTTACAACTTTAAGTCTGTTAACTTTATTAGGCGGATTAATCATCTACTCAATTGCAGTTCTGTTTGGTTTTGACTGGTTAGGTAAAGAATTTTTCCGCCGTTCTGGGGATGAACAAAGTAATCAGTTTTTGTTTATTTTACTAGCCTTATTTTTAGCATCTGTAGGGGCGCAGGTCATTGGAGTTGAAAAAATTGTTGGTGCGTTTCTAGCTGGTTTAGCTGTCAATGATGTTTTAGGACGTAGCCCTGTTAAAGAGAAAATTGAGTTTATTGGTAGTGTGTTATTTATCCCTTGTTTTTTTGTAGACATGGGATTGTTGATTAACATTCCTGCCTTTCTCAAAACCCTTTCTTCATTTTGGCTGACATTGTTGATTATTGTAGCTTTGATTGGTAGTAAATTTTTAGCAGCCTTCTTCACCAAATTGCTTTACCGCTATAACACTGCGGAACTGCTAACAATGTGGTCATTATCCCTTCCACAAGTAGCGGCTACATTAGCAGCAACATTAGTTGCCTATCAAACTGTCAACTCTGCTGGCGAAAGGTTAATTAGTGAAGGTGTCTTAAATAGTGTGATTGTTTTGATGTTGGTGACTGCAATTTTGGGGCCAATCACCACAGCTAGGTTTGCTACTACATTACAGGTTTCCCAAGCAGAACTAGACACAGATAGTCTATCAATGTGGTGGGGGAATACTGAGGAAAAACTGCTAGAAGAAAACCACTATCCTTTCACGGTATTAGTACCAATATATAACCCACAAACCCAGCGATATCTCATAGAAATGGCGGCACTGCTGGCGCAGCATGAATCAGGGAGAATAGTGACTTTAGCTATTGCTAAATCTCATGTACACATGGATGACCCCCAGTTAGGAATTGCCCTAGAACAAAGTCAGCAAAGATTGAAATTAGCTAAAGATATCAGTCAAGAATTTGATGTAGAAGTGCAAACTGCCATTCGGATTGATGATGATGTGGCTTTAGGAATTAGCCGCACCAGTCGAGAACAAAACGCTAGTTTAGTGGTGATGGGTTGGTCTAAGACAACAGGTTTACGCGCCCGGTTATTTGGTAGTGTAATTGATAGCGTTTTTTGGTCATCTCATTGTCCGGTAGCAGTAACACGCCTCTTAAATAGCCCCAGCACAATCCGCCGAATTTTGTTACCAGTTGGTGATTTGATGCCGCAAACTATAGGGGCTTTAAGATTTGCTCAAATTTTGGCTTATCATAATCAGGGGGAAATAGTGTTATTACATGTGTGTGACCCTAATACACCAACACCTATGGTGGAACAATTTACCGGGCAATTATCTGAGATTATTAATAATAGTAAATTGCAGGTGAATACAGAGATTCAAACAATTAGAAATGATGATGTTGCTAAGGTAATTATTCGCGAAGCCCCTGGTTTTGATTTAGCAGTTTTACGTGCTGTTCGTTATCGCACAACCGGCGGATTGGCTGTGAGCCAAGTGACAACCCAAGTCATTAAAGAATTGACTTGCTCAATTGTCTTGCTGGGCGCACCTCATTCATAATTAAATACGCTTCAGTTAAGAAAATATAGTATTGGTAAGGCTGGTTTGTAGTCAGCATTTTATGTCTCAGAAAATCAGGACTAAAGTCCTGACTACGAACTGATTATTACTTCACAACTTAAAGCTTTTCGCCTTAACTGAACTGTATTGTGATATGTGGGATTAACTAATTTTCAATTGAAATAAAAAAGTTTAGATTATAGCGTTACAAAACTTGAGCAAATCTAAGTTTGAATCAGCAAATTTCCCATCATGCCTAAGTCTTCATGATCGAGAATATGGCAATGATAAACTGTCTTACCTGGGAAATCTCTAAAAGGAATACGAATGCGAACTGTTTCGCCTCTAGGAACTAAAACTGTATCTTTCCAGGCGCGATAGGGTTCGGGTTGATCATTGCGACTAATAACTTGAAAATGATTAACGTGGAGATGAAACGGATGATCCATCATTCCTGTATTCACAATCTCCCAGTCTTCTACTGTATCTAATTTAACTTGTGTATCAATGCGCTGGTGTTCAAAAGGCTGACCATTAATCAGAAATACCATACCCATACCAGCAGCCATTCCGTGATTCAATTCCAAGCGACGTACTTGTTGAGGTGTTGGTAAAGCTGGTATGGCAGCGAGTTTTTTAGGTAAAGCAGCAGGTTTTACAGGTGAGTCATAGTTAACGGTGGCTAAAACTGTTGGTGTGTTGCGATTTCCTCCCATCATACCCCGACTGCCCATCATCCCCATACCTATTGCACCTCGATTGTACGGCAGATTGAGCAAGCGATATTGTCCGGGTTGGCGATCGCCTTTCACTAACACTTCTACCCTTTGCCCTGGTGTCAGTAATAACTCACTAACTTCTACAGGTTGTTCTAATGCACCTCCCTCAGTAGCAATCAGGTAAAAAGGGTGTTTTTCCAACGCCAGCCGATAAAAGCGAGAAGTAGAAGCATTCAGAATCCGCCATCTGACTAAACCCTCAGCCGGAAGTGACAAAGAGGGGTTAGACTCACCATTCACTGTAATCACATCCCCTTCCCGTCCTGTCATAATTGACATCCGTGCTGAAGACATCAGCCTTCCCTCACCATCAAAAGCAAAATCTTGCAATACCAAAAATTCCTCTTTAGCGGCTTTAATTTCGGGAATTTCATCTAACTCACCCCGCACCACAAACAAACCAGCCAAACCCCCAAATAACTGTTCTGCTACCAAACCATGAAGATGGGGATGATACCAAAACGTACCAGCCGGATGATTAGCAGGTATAGTAAACTCATAATTAAAACTCTCTCCTGGGTCAATACTGAGAAAAACATTATCAGCATTACCTGTAGGTGGAATGTGTAGCCCGTGGTAATGCAGGTTAGTTGGTTGAGCAAGGTTATTAATAAAACGGATGCGAACAGTGTCCCCTGGTTTAGCTTCCAAGCGAGGCGCAGGTATTTGTCCGTTATAAGTTAATAGATATGCTTGTTGATCACCCAATTTCACAGCACGGTTACTAGCTTCGAGGTTAATTTCCAATAAACCATCAGTGCTTTTGTGCCACTTGGGTAGTTCAATTGCTGGCTGCACTGAAATTTGAGCAGAATTAAATTTTTGCCATCCCCAACTAGCAGCCAAAGCTGTGCCAGCACTAGCCGCAGTTAAGGTAATGAATTGACGGCGATTCAACTTTTTCATCATCGTAATTTTTCATGAATCTGGTTGTTTAACTCCTCACTCCTATTTGCGACTTATACCAATTATCTATGAAGTTGCATCAAATAAATCATGTAGAGACGTTGCATGGAACGTCTCTACAGTGCAGAATAAAGTGCATCTTCATCAGGAAAGAGCAGTGGCAAACGAGACAGGAAGCCAACACTTACCGCTTGCGGAAGTGTTGGTACTTCATTAAGATTGATACTCTTTAAACGCTGCAACTGCACCGGATTGATCAAATGTCATGATTGTAAATGGCTGTTTTCTATCTCCTGATTCCATCCCTGGAGTTCCTAAAGGCATCCCTGGAACAGCTAAACCTGCAACTTCAGGTTTTTGTTTAAGAAAACGCTTGATATCATCGGCGGGAATATGCCCTTCCATGACATAGCCATCAATAATTGCTGTGTGACAAGATGCTAACTCTTGAGGCAAGTTGTACTTTTGTTTAATTGCCTCCATGTCATCGGTTTTGATATCTGCTTTGATGTTAAACCCGTGCTTTTGTATATGTTCCATCCAAGCACCACAGCAACCACAAGAGGGACTTCGATAAACTGTAATATCTCGCACTCCTGAATAGGATTCTGTTTGCTTATCCCAAACACTGACGTTAAGCAGTGCAGTAGAATTATTCGCTAATACTTGTGGATGATTGCTAGCTGTAACACTCTCTTCTTTGCTCAATACATTGAATGTTACAGAAGCAGTTGCGACAACTCCAGTGGTAACAATCACTGCTAATAAATAACGAGACCATTGATTAATCCAAGCGGAAAAGCGTTTGTTCATTGTTCACACCTTATAAGCGTTTTTTGGGATTGAGATGTTGAACATATTCCTGTTAGTTTATACTCTCCATCTAACTGGAGAGTCAACTGTCTAGTTTTGAGAAGTAAAAAAGTATTTACTATGTAATCAAAAAATATTGCCTAAGTTTTAGCTAAACATCCAAAAATGAAAATCAGATGAAATTTAGACTCTGACATCAGACATAAATTTTTTTATCTCATTTGGAAGATGTGAAACCAATAGGAAATTTTTAACTTAGAGCCTAGAGGTAAGGTAACTTGAAACTTCAAGAAGTGAGCCAGTTATCCCCAGATGTTGGTTGAAAATTTTGCTAGTTACCTAACACCTGTTTTATGTGATTATGCCAACGTTACCGCTATCTCTAAATTTGAATGAGTAACACCGTATTTCACAAGTAGTAATTATGGCTAAGATAGGGTTATTTTTTGGTACTCAAACAGGCAACACTCAAACTGAATCAGAAATTATTCAAAAAGAGTTAGGTGGGGAAAATACGGTGGAATTACATGATGTTTCCCAAGTAGAGCCTAGTGATTTTAATGACTACAGTTATATTATTATTGGTTGCCCTACCTGGAATATTGGAGAACTACAAAGCGACTGGGAAGTTTTTTATGATGAACTAGATAATGTTGATTTTTCTGGGAAAAAAGTTGCATATTTTGGTGCGGGAGATCAGGTTGGTTATCCTGATACATTTCAAGATGCAATGGGCATTTTGGAAGAAAAGATTGCAGAACTAGGTGGTGAAACTGTTGGTTATTGGCCTACAGATAACTATGAGTTTACTGAGTCTAAGGCTCTCCGTGATGGTAAATTTGTCGGACTTGCTCTGGATGAGGATAATCAATCTGATTTGACAGAGGAACGAATCAAAACTTGGGTTACTCAACTCAAGCAGGAGTTTGGTTTGTAGAATAGTGCATTATTGGTTGAGCTAGATTGAAGTTAAATTATAGAATTGAAAAAGTGAGCAAAAAAATGACACTAAAAAATACAACTGTTGCTCAATATTTTGCCATTGTTATTACTATCTTAGGATTAGGTGCTGTCCCGTCAATTGCTCAAACTAACCCTGATCAGCAAAGCTCAGAAATCAACTTGCAACAGATGAAGCAGCATCATCGAGAAATGATGTTACAGATGGGGCAGATGCAGCAAATGATGGGACAAATGCAAATGAATATGGGTCGAATGCACCAGAGAATGTCTCAGATGACACCAGAAAAGATGCAGCAAATGATGCAGAGGATGACTCCACAGCAAAGAGAACAGCACCATCAAAAAATGATGAGACAAATGCAAGAAACGATGAGAAATATGCAGCAGATGAATCAAATGATGGAACAGATGAATCAAATGATGGGAACTGGTGGTGAGATGCCAAAAAAATAATGATGAGTGCTAATAATTATGACAAAAAGTAATAGGAAAACAGCTACACGTCCAATTCATGAACATCACGAAAATGAACAGCATTCTGAGCATCAACCAGGGCATTTACAACATGGTAGCTCAACTTAAAAGTTTTCTTAAAATTAATAATGGCTAAAATAGGGCTATGTTTTGAGATTCAAACAGTCAATTTACTTATTTATTTAGAATATTGGACTCTGGACAAGACAAGTATATTCGCGTATTCTTTTAAAGATGGCTTAAGGATTAATAAAATCCAAGTCTTCTGTAGCTTGCTTCAGGAAATTTTCTCTAGAACAGTTATATTTCAGTTTTCCTTCTTCTAGTAAAACGATCCAATCGGCTCGCTCGATAACTTTAGGGCGATGGCTAATTAAGATTGTGGTTTTTCCCTGGCGATGGGTAAGTAAATTTTCTAATACCTCTCTTTCGCTAATGGGATCAAGATTAGAAGTAGATTCGTCTAGAATCATTACGGGAGGGTGGTTAAGAATGGCTCTAGCGATCGCTAGTCTTTGCTTTTGTCCACCGGAAATATTAGCAGCAACTGCCCCCAAAACGGTATCATATTTTTCTGGGAATTTACTGACAAACTCGTGGGCATGAGAAACTTTACAAGCGGCGATAATCTCGTCTAAAGTTGCATCAGGCGACCCTAAGCGAAAGTTATCGGCAATGGAGCGATGTAAGAAAAAAGTCTCTTGGGGTATATGTATCACTTGCTGGCGCAAACAATCGAGGGGTAAGTCTTGAATGCAGTGATCGCCGATATAAATTTTACCTGATTGCAGGGGATACAGTCCAGTTAGTAATTTAGCTAGGGTACTTTTACCGCAACCAGACCTCCCAATAAGTGCAATAACTTTTCCGCCTGGAATTGTTAGGGATAAATTCTCTAGGAGTTTTATCCGACCTGGATAATAGAAATTGAGTTCTTCACATCTTATGCTGGCATCATCCTTCAGTTTCACAGGAACTTTACTACTGTCGTGGCGATTTTCTGGTTCAAATTCAAATAACTCTGCTAAAAGTTGGGTGATGGCTCTAATTTCAGTCCATTCAATTACCGTCTGCATGAGGCTAGTCACCAATTGCCAGAAACTGAACTTTAAACCATAAATAGCAAGCAATTGCCCAATCGTTAATTCTGCTTGAAAAACCAGATAGCTGCCGTACCAAAGGATACTAACAGTACCAATTCCAGCTAATAAGCTTGAGATGATATTGTTAGCAACTTTTATCCGAGCGGTATGCAAATTCAACTTGTATTCGTGGTCAAATCTTTGTTGGATTTCTTGCCATAACTGGGGTGCAGCAACTGTAGTTTTAATGGTTAAAGCTCCCCTAAACATTTCAGCTAAAACGCCAGAGTTTTTTCCAGCTACAGCAAAAGACCGAAAAGTAGTTTGTCTAACGAGGGGTTTAAAAGTCAGGGTAAATGCCGCCATCACCCCACCCACCGCCAAGGTTAATAAAGCCAGTTTGGGACTATAATAAAAGATGACTGCTGCTGCCACTAAACCGATAAATATTTGAATCGGTAACTGGATAATTAAGCGAGAAACAACTATCTGAATTTGTTGAATATCCGCCAGACGACGGACAGCAGTGCCACTACGACGAGCTTCGTGATAGGACACAGGCAAATGTAAAACCTGTTGTGCGAATTCTAATTTTAGTCCTTGTTGCAGTCTTTCGGCAAAGGACAGCACCAGATTGGATTGCAACCAGGATAAAAAACCATTGGCAAATATCAGTCCCATTACCCCCAAAGCGACTGCGGTTAATTTTTGGCGATCGCCTTCTACTAAAATAGTGTCAGTTAAAAACTGCAACAGTAACGGGTTCGCCAATGCCAAAAGCCCGATCACTAAATTGAGAGGAATTACTTTCCAGAGGAGTTGTCGTTGCTGCCAGAGCCTCTGCAATAAACTATCTAGAGGATTAACGACATCTTCTTCATCCTCTGTGGCAAAAAAACGCTCCTCTGGCTCTAGCAAAAGCATTATTTGTCCTTGCCAGTCCGCGAGCAATTCTTGACGGGAAAGATGGCAAATCCCCATTGCGGGGTCAGAAATAATGTACTTATTGTTTTTTTTTCCATATAAGACGACGAAATGATAGCCTTTCCAAAAGATAATCGCAGGTAGGGTAAACTGATCAAGTTCGTCTAGAATTTCTGGAGAGGCTTTAATCGCTTGAGCAGCAAAACCCAGGGCTTGTGCGCCATATTTTAACCCCAACATGGTGGTTCCACCCTCGTTGGTTCCAACTAGCTCACGGATACGATTGATTCTCAGTTTACGTCCATAATGTTGAGCAACAATCGCCAGACTTGCTGCTGCACAATCTTCACCACTATGTTGTTTTACCCATTGATACTTCATGATTAAGTTTCGCTCTTAATGATTAGTATCGAGAAGCTTAGTGACCAATCGGGCTTCGCGGATTTCGTATAAATAAGGAGCCAATCGACGATGGACGAATTTCACCATAGGTTCGTTGTCAATTGCCACTCGGAACGTGGCTTTTGTCGTTGCTCCCTGATATTGAAAATGGATTGCTTTTGCTAATAACAAAGTGCTTCTGCTTAAAGGCTGGTTCTCTGGATGGACAAACATTTGAGTGTAGCGAATGGTATCAGGAGCAATGCGATGGGTTATTACCCAGCCGACAACTCTATCTCGATAGCGTAAACCTAAACTGTTACTCGGTTCTAACTCATTTTCCTCCACAAAAGGATTGAACCTTCTTACCAAGGAATCAGTTTCCATCTGAGCTTCAATGATTTGACGCTCTCGAAGGCGTAAGTCCTTCCAAAAGAAAATTTCGTAATCTTGAGGTAACTTTGCAGTAAGTTTGTCAATATATTTGACTAAATGTCGAGATTTAGTTTGGTCAACATTTATTTTAGAACCGTAACATATTAAAGCCGTTGTTTTTGGAGATGACCAATTTTGTTGTGCAAGAACTTCCTCCAGTGCGATTGTACTGGGACTAGAAAGATACCTTAATTCCACTTCAGCACATCGTTTCATCTTGAGTGCTGTTTCCATACGCCTAAGTAGCTCTTTCCCTAACCCTTGATGGCGATGTTCAGGAACTACAAAAAGAGATAGGATTTGTCCGTAAGCTTGATCAGAGTTGTCAGAGCTACTAACATAATAAGCAAGTATTAATCCTACAGGGCTTGTATCTAACTCTGCACCTATGGCAACTGTAGAAGAGTCACCCGTTAAATTTTCAAGAAATTTGACGTAACTTGGATAAGTTAGGTGAGTGTACTGAGACGCATTTTCACCGTTTAATTCAGAAAAGTTATACACAATGATAATACATCTGGTGCAGTTAACTTAAGCACTTGTATAGGTAGGGTTGGACTGGGTGAAATGTTTACCAAGAAAGGACTTTCCAGGGTTACGTCCCTACCAACCCACACTAGAATTTATCTCTTCAAACCATTTTAAATGGTTATACTTTGGCTCGGTAGCTATTTTTGCAGCCAACTAGGACGTTTATCATCTGGACTTACTAGTTTGCAACTGTTTCCAGTACAGCTAATCTCATAACGCTCACTTTCCGGGAATATATAACCACCACCACAGATGACTTCTAGCTCTTGGTCATTAAGCTCTGGGTAGCAAACAGAGGGCTTTTGAGCAGACTTGTTGTTTGACTGGTTCATTGTAACTTGTTCTTTTGAATTAAATAAGTGACTGAAATAGGTTTTTGATGAGATGTAACTAATCCCAAAGGATTGATAAGCCTAGTAATCAAGGCAGGCCAGCAGCCTCCAATGATTATATTAACTAGACAGGTTTTGGCAAATTTTTAACATCTCTTACTGTATATATACACTATTTTTTAGTCTTCGACAAGCGACCGCTCTTTCTCACTTTATATGCCACACAGGAGTTTAGACTAAATAGCCGAGTTCAAAGAAAAAAATAAGGGGGTGTGATTGAACACATTCCCCGTATTAGCAGAAACTGAGAGCAGAACCACCAACTCTCATCAAAAAATAATGTAGAGACTAAGCATGGCTAGTCTCTACATTTGCTGTTCGGACGTTTGGAGAGGGGTTTTTAGTATTCTTCACGACTTGACAAACATCCTCTAAGACAGTGCGTTTTAATTTGCTTTCCCCCACTGTTGAATGTTACCTGTTCCCTATCCCTTGGAGATAGGGAACTTATAAATAAATGCAAAATATTTAATAAGTATAATTATTTACATTAACTCTTTAAATCTGAAGAGAAAATTTAAAAATTCATCTTAATTTCATTTTTAACCTCCAACATAAAAAATAGCTTGATTTCATCATAGATTCCATCTTATGGGTAATACTCAAAAAACTTATCAGTTTGCTATTGATGCAACCTGATGGACATTTACTATTGGGACACATTTAAAAAAGTTGATTGTCATAATTTTTACATAAATTCGTCCATGTAATTTGTATCGACAATCAAACTATGCAGAGCAATACAACCTGATTACAGAAGCAATTTAAGGAAAACAGAGTAGTTCCATTGATTTTTCATGTTTTCACAAGGTTAATATGAAACAACTTACAAAATATTCACCCTTAGAGAATGTTTTTCCCAGTCCAAATCATAGTCAATGGCAAAAAACTACTGCTGATGATGTTACCGAGGCGATAGGAAATGTACCGATTGTCAAACTCAAGCATATTTCTCCTGTCTGTCGTGTCTCGGAATGTTTATTAAAGTTGGAAAGTTGTAATCCTGGCGGTTCGATTAAAGAGAAAAATGCAGTTTACCTGGTGACACGCGCCGAGGAGGAAGGGCTGCTTGTACCTGGTGGTACGATTATAGAGTCAAGCTCAGGAAATTTTGGCGTTGGGTTGGCGATGGTGGGAGCAGTCAGAGGTTATCGAGTGATGATTGTTGTCGATGCTAAAACTCCGCCACCGTTTAGACGAATGCTGAAAGCTTATGGTGCTGAACTTGTGGATGTACCACTGCATGAGGCTGATGAGTCAGGCTCTATGCAAAAGGCACGAATGAAAAAAGCCAAGGAACTGGCAGCAACTATACCTAATTCTTGGTATCCGTGTCAACACCTAAATCCTTTGAATACTGAGGCACATTCATATTACACCGCCCGTGAGATTGCAGCGCATTTTGGTTCTGATCTTGATGCTGTGGTGGTTGGTGTTAGCACTGCCGGACAGATAATGGGAATAGCTCGTTATTTACGTTCGCAATTCCCCAAAATACGCATTGTGGGCGTTGATGTACTGGGTTCAGTGATTATGGGAACACCAGCCAAAGCATATAAAATGACGGGTATCGGCTTATCTTTCTTTCCCCCAAATTTGGATTTGTCACTGCTGGATAGAGCTTACGTAGTCCCTGAAGATTTAGCTTACTCAGTTTGTCACGTTCTGGCGCGTCGTGAGGGCTTGCTTCTAGGTGCTTCAACAGGGGCAATTGTAGCAGGTGGGTTACATCTGGCGCGTGAACTGGGTGCAGGTGCGCGGATTTTAATGATTAATCCCGATAGAGGCGATAGATACCTTGAGACAGTGTATGATTCCGATTGGCTTGAGCGTCATGGATTTACCCTCAAGCAAGGGGAACATCTTGATGATGCTATCAGTTCGCTCATACCAATTTACCCGAATCAAGCACAAGTCTGAATTTTGAATTTTGAATTGTGATGTATTTTGAGTAGTGCTAAAAAATATCATGAACACCTCACCCCAACAACAGGAAGGTCATAAAATAAATTCCGAGCGATCGCTCCTCACACTACTCACACAGTTTATCCCACTTTCCCTGTCTGATGTGGCCATGACTCTCGGAGATCCACTTCAGACATCTGCACTCAGTCGTCTACCCTTTCCTCAAGAAACATTAGCCGGAGTCGGGGTTGTCAAAGGGGTGGCGGTATTTCTGGAAAGCCCCATTATCATGATTCTTCATGCTTCAACCGCACTAGGAGGGCAAGCCAAATCTCGCCGCGCACTTTGGCAGTTTACACTGATAGCGGGACTAACTCTCAGTGCTATCTTTCTTGTACTCACTTGGCAACCTTTGTATAACTGGCTACTGCTTGATGTCTTCGGCGTAAGCTCATCAATTGCTGCACGAGGAAGAACTACTTTTTTATTAATGTTCCTCTGGCCTTTTGTGATTGCTTGGCGGCGATTTTTTCAAGGTTTACTCATCCGCGCTAAAAAGAGCATAGCTGTAGGTTGGGCAAGTATAGCACGATTGACTTGGGTAATTGTGGCGTTGGCTGTGGGAGTAAGTTTGAGGTTAGATGGAGCATTGCTAGCAGGTATCACCATGATGGGAGCAATACTCATTGAGGCGGTACTCGTTACATGGTTTTGTCTGCGTCTTGGTGCAATTTCTATTCTGAACCAACAAGTACATTCAGAAACTAAGAAACTACCTCAAACCTTTGCCGGAGTCAGCTTTTATTATTTTCCTTTAGCCTCAACCATGCTTTTAGTTTGGGGTGCAAGAGCTATACTTTTAAGTCTGATTGCTCGCTCATTCGATGGTAACATTGCACTTGCTGTATGGCCTGCGGCTTGGGGGTTACTGCTTTCCATTGCTAACGGTACGCGCATGATTCAACAAGTGGTAATTTCTGCTTACGAAGAAACGAACAAGCGAACACTTGGGACTTTTGTGATTATTGTCGGGTTTACTTTTACTTTGATACCGTTTTTTCTGGGGTTTACAGAGCAAGGTTTATTTTTACTGCGTCAGTTTTTGGGAAATAATCCCGCGCTTGTAGAAGCATCTCGTCCAGTTATACAAATACTCTCATGTTTCCCTCTGTTGGTGGCTTTGCAAAATACTTTTCAAGGCTTACTTATTCACAAGGGTAAGAACTGGTTTATTAATATAGCAACAGTCGTTGCTGCAAGTTTTACATTAGTAGTATGTGGAAGTCTGATTTTTACCAGACATGGCGGCGCGACTTCAGCAGCTTATGGAATGCTTGCGGGTGTGATTAGTGAAATTATTGTGCTGGGTTTCGCACTTCAACGCCGTTCACACTCAGGTTTGTAGTCAGGACTAAAGTCCTGAGAAAATAAGGACTAAAGTCCTTACTACGAACTTAGCCTTAACTGAACTTTAATCAGGTGACGAAAGGATATTATTAAATCTTCCATCAGTTGCTTTATGACAATTACAGTGTGGTGGGCAATGCGGAAACTGTGTTTAAACTTCGATGTTTACTTTGATAGCATTGCCCACCCTAGGATTGTTGAGCATGGTGCAAGATATTAGTATTACTAGATGGGAAAAATAATTTTATGCGAGTGTTATTAGTCGAGGATGAACCAGATTTAGGTAATGCTATTAAACGAACTATTACCCAACATAAATACGTGGTTGATTGGGTGATGAATGGTAATGAGGCTTGGGAATATTTAGAAAGTAGTTGGACACAATACACGTTAGCTATATTTGATTGGATGATTCCGGGGCTTTCTGGTGTGGAATTATGTAAAAAATTGCGTTATCGTCATAATCATTTGCCTGTGTTGATGCTGACAGCTAAAGACAGTATGGAAGATAAAGTTACGGGTTTAGATGCGGGTGCTGATGATTATTTAGTCAAACCCTTTGGCATGGCGGAATTATTAGCAAGATTGCGAGCTTTGCAAAGGCGATCGCCACAATTTCAGCCTCAAGAATTAACTTTAGGAAATCTGACTCTAGATTATAGCAATAGCAAAGTTATCAGTAAAGATGCGGCAGGAAATCAACAAGAAATTTCCTTAACTAATAAAGAGTTTCAACTGTTAGAATATTTTATGAAACATCCCAATCACATCGTTACTTCTGAACAACTTCGTAACCAACTATGGGAAGTCAACGCCGAGCCTGTTAGTAATGTAGTGGCAGCACAAGTCAGGTTATTACGTCGTAAATTAGCTAATAGTGGTTGTGAAAATATCATTGAAACTTTACATGGTATGGGATATAGGCTAAATCTCACTCATGAAGCAAAATAGATTATTTCAGCGCACCCGTTTACGTTTGGCAGTGTGGTATGCTCTGGTGATGGCTCTGATTTTAACTCTGTGTGGCATTGGGATTTATAAAGCTGTGTCTCATGCTCATTGGATGACATTAGATCAGGAAATAGAAACAGTAGCAGGAACACTACATGATAGTATTGAATTAAAGTTACAACAACCCGGTAAATTAGAACCAGTTATATATGGACTTTTACCCAAAATTTGCATAGTAGGAAAAACTTGTATTTCTGAACCAATAAATTCTCATCGTCATACTCTGAGTGCGATTCACCAAGAGCATTATTATGTGCGTTTTTATGATAATTCTGGACGTTTATTTGCTATAGCCGGAGCTTATCCAGAAGGAATATCATCAAAATTTAACCCTGAATTATGGCAAACTCTCAAAGATAGTCAAGGGAAGATTTATCACCAAATTTCTCGGACATTGCATACCCAAGATAATCTTGATTGGGGTTATATTCAAGTCGGGCGGAGTATTGAAGATTTTAGTAATTATTTAGATGCGGTGAAACTAACTTTAGCCTTTGGTTCGCCAATGGTGATTGGTTTAGTGGGTTTTGCTAGTTGGTGGTTAGCAGGTTTAGCAATGCAACCAATTTATAAATCATACAGACAAATTCAACAATTTACAGCAGATGCAGCCCATGAGTTACGCACGCCTTTAGCAGCAACTCAAGCAACTGTAGAATCAGCACTTTTGATGTCACAATTGGATGAATTAGAAGCAAGGGAGCTTTTACAAACTATACAACGCCAAAATCAACGTCTGACTAATCTGGTAGCTGATTTATTATTACTGTCTCGCTTAGACCGTCAACCTGTGACAATCAGTTATGATATTTGTTGTTTAAATGATATTATTAGCGATTTAATTGAGGAGTTTGCCGCCTTAGCAATTGCAGCAAATATCACCCTCAAATCTGAGTTTATGGTGACAAAGCCTGTAAATATTATCGGTAATCAAGACCAAATTTATCGATTGATTTCTAATTTAATTATCAATGCCATTCAATACACTTTATCAGGTGGTAAAGTCATAGTTAGTTTAGACCGTAGTGAACAGTATGCGGTGATTCAAGTTCAAGACACAGGTATTGGTATTCCTCAGTTAGAATTATCGCGGATTTTTGACCGCTTTTATCGTGTGAATAGCGATCGCTCTCGTAGCACTGGCGGTTCTGGATTAGGACTAGCGATCGCTCAAGCAATTGTTCAAGCACATCATGGTAGTATAGATGTGCAGAGTCAATTGGATCAAGGCAGTATTTTTACGATTAAGTTACCCGTTGACTCGCTCCGGCTGGAAAACCGAAAATTCAAACGCTGGTGATAGTCGCACCCAGTTAAGTGATTTTGTCTTCTCATCCCAATGCCAACGCAATAAGTTAGCTGTTTGCTGGGGTGCAATTCCTGGTAAACTAATCGCCTGTCTGGGTGCATCGGTAGCTAAAGCGATCGCAGTTTCGACATCACAAATTCCCCACTTCACCAAGTTTTCTACTCCCACTAACAACGGTAAAGTCGTACCTGATAAAGTCCCATCTGGTAGTCGTGCTGTACCATTTTTTACCTCTATCTCTCGACTATCCCAAGGATAAAACCCATCAGGTAGCCCCAAAGGTGACAGCGCATCACTAACCAAAAACAAGCCTTGGCTAGCACGGAGGAGAATTTGCAACATCGTCGGTGTAATATGTTGCCCATCGGCAATAAAACCACACATCACCCCTGGATGGGTAATTGCTGCGCCTAATAATCCCGGTTCGCGGTGGTGTAGGGATGGCATAGCATTAAAAGCATGAGTTACCATTGTTGCACCAAGTTCAAAGGCGTGTTGAGCTTGTGCTGCTGTCGCTTGAGAATGTCCTAAACTGACGGTAATACCTAAATCACGTAAATAAGGGATAACTTCGCCAGTAGTATCTAACTCTGGTGCTAAGGTAATGACTTTGACAACATCAGCATAATCACCCAAAACCCGCTTGACTTCCTCAATGGTGAGGGGTAATAGATACTCGGCCGGATGTGCGCCACGCTTGTGATAATTTAAAAATGGCCCTTCCAGATGTACACCTAAAATCTCAGCACCTGTTTTGGAAGTCGAGATAAAATCTGCAATCACAGCAAGCGATCGCTGTATATTCTCTACAGAAGTTGTTACCAATGTCGGTAAATATCCATCTACTCCCACATCCCAGAGAAACTGAGATATTTTCGGCAGTAAATCAGCATTTTCCCTCGATAAATCAGGAAAAGCCAACCCTAAAGCCCCGTTAATCTGTAAATCAATGCCTCCTAAAGAAATCCAATCTCCACCCACATCTAATATTTGTAAGTCTGGTGGTGTAACTCGTTTGAATACTGTCCCCATTGGTAGAATTTGCTCAATTATGCCCTGTTGATTGACTAAGAGCATTTGCAAATCTTGATAGCCTGGGACTCTAGCATTAATAATGTCTATCGGTTTGTGTATAGTCATTAGTCATTAGTCATTAGTCATTAGTCATTAGTCATTAGTCATTAGTTATTAGTTTTTCTCCTCCGCTCCCTCATCCCCAATCCCCAGTCACCGCAGAATATGAGATGATAATTACAGCCTCAGCTTGCTGTGTGGGCAAAAATTTTGAATTTTGAATTTTGAATTGTTATGGCTCCTGTTGTTGGCATTATTATGGGTAGTGATTCCGATCTGCCCACTATGAAAGATGCGATCGCTGTTTGCAATGAGTTTGGCATAGAGAACGAAGTAGCGATCGTCTCTGCCCATCGTACCCCAGAACGCATGGTGCAGTATGCCCAACAAGCTCACCAAAGAGGTATTAAGGTAATCATTGCTGGTGCTGGTGGTGCGGCTCATCTTCCGGGGATGGTAGCGTCTTTAACACCATTGCCTGTGATTGGTGTTCCTGTAGCTACGCGCAATTTACAAGGGGTTGATTCTTTATATTCTATCGTCCAGATGCCAGCAGGTATCCCAGTGGCTACAGTCGCTATCGGTAATGCGAAAAACGCCGGACTTTTAGCAGTACAAATCCTGGCTACTCACCAGCCAGAATTACTAGAGAAAGTGCAACAGTACCGTCAAAGCCTAGCTGAATTAGTGATGACAAAGCAAGCAAAACTCGAACAACTAGGCTATGAACAATATTTAAACGATTGATGCGACTGGCATATTAGTAGGGTGCGTCATATCATGTCCGTTTGAATAGTTATCATATCTGTTGGGGTAGGGAACAGGGAACAGGGAAAAAGAAAAGATCAGCATCAAAAACTTATCATAAGTAATGAGCCGGACATGATATCAGATATGAAAAATACGTTGATTGACGGCATTGAAACAGTCTGACGCACTCTACAAGACACATGTAAGGTGGGCATTGCCAAAACGTAAAGTTATGAGTTTTACCAACTGGCAAGCAATGCCCACCCTACGAAAATGTGATCCTTAATCAGCCTGAAGCATACAAAAATTTAATAAGCTTAATATAACTTAATAATTTTCTGAGCAATCATATCTAGCCAAGATGAAATGCTGATAGGACAAAGGCTGTGAGTAATTTATTTAACTATTCACAGCCTCATGATTATTGCTCAATTCTGGTAAATTGTATCAAAACCTACAGAATTAAAACTTCAGTAAATAGACTATTAATCAACTTATTTGTGGATTTGTTGACACCAGAAATGTGCTGATGTTTAGGTAAAATTTTTCGCCGTGGTTAAGTTTGCTCCCGTTGTCAGTCATCGCTTTTCCATCTGGAAAAAATCACCATTGAATAAGCGTATTCAAACTTGGCAACGCTTATTGGCGGTGGCGATTAGCTCAATGATATTTGTAGTTGCGGTGTCGGCGGTTGTGCAAGCAGCAGAACCGCCAAATATGCAGTCTTTATCAGAGACTACAATCAGACTGCAAATTTCGATTGATACTACATGGGTATTACTCACCGGGTTTTTAGTCTTTTTTATGCAAACTGGCTTTGCCATGCTAGAAGCAGGTTTTGTGGAACAAACAAGTGTAGTCAACGTTTTACTAGAAAACTTTGTTGATGCGGCTGTCACAATCTTGGTATGGTGGGCGGTGGGTTTTGGTGTGGCGTTTGGTAGTAGTGCCGGTGGGTTGTTAGGTGTAGATACATTCTTTCTGAGTCTGATGCCTGCGGCTGATGGTAGCTTTCCAATGGGTGCGCCTGGTTCGACAGCTGCGATTAACACCTATACATTGTTCTTTTTTCAGTTTGCCTTTGCAGCCACCGCCAGCACAATTACTACAGGTGCGATGGCTGGCAGAACTGATTTTATTGGGAACTTAATTTATACCGCCGTGATGGGAGCCATTAGCTACCCAATCATCGTCCATTGGGCTTGGAATGCTGAAGGTTGGTTAGCCAAACTCGGTTATCATGACTTTGCTGGTGGTTCCATTGTGCATTGTGTAGGTGGTTGGACGGCGGTAGTAGGTGCTTATTTGTTAGGGCATCGTTCTGGACGTTGTGATTGGGGAACACCACCCCCAGCCCATAATTTAAGCTTGGCGACGTTGGGAACTATGATTTTGTGGTTGGGTTGGTATGGGTTTAATCCTGGTTCAACCCTCGGTGTGGGTAATCCCGGCTTAATAGGGCTAGTGACAATTAATACCACATTGGCGGCGGGTGCTGCTGCACTGTCAGCGATGATTTGGCAATACATCCGCACTGGTAAGTGGAGTTTAGTCTATTGTCTGAATGGTTCTTTAGCTGGGTTAGTGGGGATTACAGCAGCTTGCGCTTATGTTGCGCCTTGGGCTGCGGTGTTGATTGGGTTAACAGGTGGCATTTTATTAGTGTGGGGGATGGATGTCATTGAATCATTACAGATTGATGATCCGGTAGGGGCTTTTTCCGTACATGGGATTAATGGCATGATGGGTACTTTGTCTGTGGGGTTTTTAGGACAAGCAGAACTTACCTTAAACAAAAAAGCCGGGCTATTGTTAGGCGGTGGCATGGAATTATTGGGGATTCAGCTTTTAGGTGTGGTAGCGATCGCCGTGTTTACAGTTGTGTTTAGCTTTGTCATGTTTGGTAGTCTCAAAGCCCTTGGACGCTTGCGTGTCCATCCCGAAGGCGATCGCCTGGGGATTGATGTCTATGAACATGGTGCATCAGTCTGGCCTGATGTTTATACAATTGAAACTTTGATTGCAGCAGACAAAAACCATCCTCAAACTTCCGATACTAATACTTTAGAGAAGGAATAAAACAGTGAAACTTATCAATTGACAAAAGTCAGTAAAAAGTAGTAGTGTATTTCACAAATTTTTTATTCATCTTGACTCTAATTGTTCACCGAAATCAGATTGACAATTTGAGGTGATTTCCCTGTGCATAGTTATTGGTTTCTTCATTAAAGATTCAATGAAGAAGATGTACAAGTAAAAAAAATACATAATAATTTTTGAAGAATAACATCGAAAAATATTTACAAAAGTGCCATTAATTTTCTAAACTTCTATTTATGTTAATTGATGTAATACTGTACAAACAGCCTACAAGTGATTTCATCAAAAATAATGCAAATACACAGTTTTTAACTGTAGAAATTAGGTTTTTTCATTAAATTGTACTTCCTGTTAAACATAGCCGGAAGCTGAGGAGTCCTACTGATGTACAAACAAAAATCGAAATTAAAAAATAGGCGAATTTCCGCAAGAAAATCCGCTAAAACCATTCAATTCAACTCAAAAAGTAAGTTATTCAATTTAGTTAAGCGACTTTCTCCGAGTTGGCAAGCTTGCTTACCAATAGCTTGTTTAATTGTGTTGGGATGGGGTTATGCGGCGGTTGCACAAAGTCCAGCAGCCGAGCAAACCACAGCAGAATTGAAAACAGAATTGAAAGTTGCCCTAGACACGCTTTGGGTAGCGATCGCCGCCTTTTTGGTATTCTTCATGAATGCTGGTTTTGGAATGTTAGAAACCGGCTTCTGTCGCCAGAAAAACGCCGTTAACGTCCTCGCCAAAAACCTGATTGTCTTTGCTCTCGCCACCGTGGCTTTTTGGGCAATTGGTTTTGGTTTCATGTTTGGCGATGGCAATGACTTTATTGGTTTAAACGGCTTTTTCCTAACAGGAGCCGATAACAGTCCTACCACGGGAGATGCTTATCAAGGTGTCTTTAGTGCATTAAGTTGGGCTGGTGTACCACTAGCTGCCAAATTTTTATTTCAGTTAGTGTTTGCGGGAACAGCAGCCACAATCGTTTCTGGTGCAGTTGCAGAAAGAATCAAGTTTGTTGATTTCTTAATTTTCAGCATTTTACTTGTAGGTATCGCTTACCCGATTACCGGACACTGGATTTGGGGGGCTGGTTGGTTAGCAGACAAAGGCTTTTGGGATTTTGCGGGTTCTACAGTAGTTCACTCAGTCGGTGGCTGGGCGGCTTTGATGGGTGCAGCATTTCTTGGCCCCCGTATCGGTAAATATCAAGATGGTAAAGTTGTGGCTCTACCCGGTCACAATATGAGTATTGCCACTCTCGGCTGTTTAATTCTGTGGTTAGGTTGGTTTGGTTTTAACCCCGGTTCGACAATGGCAGCTGATCCCAATGCCATTACTCACATCGCCTTAACAACTAACATGGCTGGTGCAGTTGGTGGTATTGCTGCGACTGCGACAGCTTGGTGGTATTTAGGCAAACCAGACTTGTCGATGATTATCAACGGTATTCTGGCAGGTTTAGTAGCGATTACAGCCCCTTGTGCTTATGTCAGCATTCCTAGTGCTGTGATTATTGGTTTGATTGCTGGTGTATTAGTAGTTTTTGCAGTCACAGTCTTTGACAAACTTGGTATTGATGATCCAGTAGGTGCTACCTCCGTTCACCTGGTTTGTGGTGTTTGGGGGACTCTGGCAGTTGGTTTATGGGCTGTTGGGCCTGGTGTTTATTCCTGGTATGGTGAAGGTGCTGGGCCTGTTAAGGGCTTATTTGCTGGTGGTGGCTTAGAACAGTTAGGCATCCAGTTTTTAGGCGTGATTTCTGTCGGTGGTATGACTGTGCTAATTAGCAGTATCTTTTGGTTAGTGCTGAAGGCGACTTTAGGTATCAGAGTCACCAGAGAAGAAGAATTGGAAGGTTTAGATATCGGTGAACACGGTATGGAAGCCTACAGTGGATTCCTCAAAGAAGCTAGCCCTGGCGGATTTGCAGACGGTGGTAAATTTGGCGGCTACTCATCAGGTGAGGATTTGTCCAAAACAATTTAACAGAGTAGAACAGTTTGTATATCTGGCTTGTGATCACAACCCGCTCCTCCAACTTTTGGTGTTTTTAGAGGTGGCGGGTTTTTCTTGAGCAAATCCACCGAGGAATTACGTATATTAGGGTATAGCAGTAGCCTCACTGCCAACAGCCAGACAGTAAAGCGCAGCATGACGTTGACCATCAATACCTAAAATATGATTGACGCTCATATCGTGGAATCCACCGATACAAAGACTACCAAGCCCTAATTCCACAGCCATCAGACAGATATTCTCAGCTTGATGACCGGCTTCCAGCAGAATAAAACGATAGCCGCGTGTACTATATTTGCAGAGCGATCGCATGAAAACGCCAGTCAGAATCAACAGGGCATTGGCATTAGCAATATAATCCTGTTGTAATAAGGGCGTAACAAAATCTTGAGGTGTAGACTCATTCACCCAATGCAACCCATGATGGCGCGGCTCATAGTGGTATAGTCCATCAGATAAATCTGACACTGCCCGTGTAGAGACAAATAGCTCAATCGGAAACAGTCCACCAGCAGACGGAGCATTTCGCCCTTCGTAAGCATAGCCTTCTACCTGACGCAACCCATTAATACCACAGGCTGCATCCAATAATTGAGCCAAATCAATCAATGGCATCTGGGTATTTTGAAAATCCCTTACCGAATGACGTTTTCTTAATAGATTGGTGAGGTAGTTATCTGATGGTACTGCTGGCAACTCCCGAATAGGTGCCTCTGGCATATACCGCATTTCCGTAGCCGGAACCTGTTTGGTATGACCTCCTGGTGGTGGAGAATTTAAATGATAGAGAAGAGTTAGTTCCAGAGGCTCATTAGCTTTGTACATTGCTGCAATTTCCTAATTTTACGCGATGGGATGGGGGCAGGGATTGAGGTCAGCTTCAGTACGACGACCACCATAACCCAACCGTTCTGGAACTTCAAACAAACGCCGTGAGCCTAATGGCTCTTGCCCAAGTCCAAAATATATCGGCACTAATTCAGTTGCTAAAGTCCTGACTACTCGAAAACCCACCGATGCAATGTCAGGGGTGGTAATATCAACTAAATATGCTTCCACACCCACTGAGTTTAATTTTGTCACCACTGTTTGCAACTTCTCAACTTCTGATTGAGATGTGTCAGTAGGTAAATCTTCGACTTTGAGCGATTGGTCATGTTTCAAGAGAAAGTCTAACTCACCCAGCCGTGCTGTTGTATAGAAAAAAGCACTATGATCATCCATACTTTGGACATCATCATATTTGTGGAGATGAGAACCAGCACCGTTAGCCATCCGTTCCAAATCACCAGGGCGGGCTTGACAAATTTCAAATATTGCTTTGCGTAGTGCCGTTTGGCCATCAAGATGACATCCCAAACCGATAACTACAGCCGGCCCTTGACCTGAATGATCAATGGCGATCGCTACCACCACAGGCACTTTTACATCAGTGGTAAAATCGAATGCCATTAACTCAATCTCAAATCTGGCATAATTACGTGCAATTTCTGACATGATTCCTGGTTGGTGGTCAAAATATATTCTTGGCGCAGGTAAGCGATTTAACCAAGTAACGATTAAAGCATCACGCTCAATCAACTCGCACAAGCCACCATAAGCCGCAGATTCTAAACAAGAGCCTGTAGCCATGCCATTAGAAGAAGCTGGTACAATATCATCTCCTGGTTGTTCACCGCACCAGTCAAGATAAGTTAAGGACATGGGGACGAAAACTTGACGGTTGCTGCCAAGTACCTGAGCTGCAATCCATGAAGTCTGCACTGTGGGATCAAAAGCCGGAAAAGGGAAATTCAAGTCAGAGTATTGTCGCTCAGAAAAAGAGTAAAAAGTTGGTGGAGGCAGGGCGCGATCGCCTAACTCTGCGTAGCTACTAACAACTATTCGCCGACGATCAACAATCCCTCCACAGTAGCGTTCCAAGGATTCACCAACAGCACCTAAAATTGCCTGCTCATCAGTCACGCCCTTGCCTACACCGAAGCGTAAATTTTCGACTTGCTGTTTGCGAATTTGGTAATTGGCTAATTCAGCCTGCCATAAGACTGGCAATTCACACTCTGTATATGGCTTACTGATTCTTTCCATTGCTCGGATGATACCAGTATGCGGGCTGACCAAATCCCGCCAACGCGGACTAGCTACTACTGCATTCACGGTGTTTTCTCCTGACGTTGGGAACAATGAGGGCAACCAGGTTTCTTCAGTACAACATTGTGAGTCAGCTGTGTAGTGATTAAATCTAGATGCAGTAATTTACCTTCAGTAGCGATTGGCAAACCCAGCAACATCTTTAATGCGTCAAGGGCTAAGTAACTACCAACTAAGGTATAACCTATCGGTAAGTTTTCTCGGAGCCGTGGTTGAGAACGCCGTTCTCGGTTGAGAAACTGCTCAAGTGCCAATTTTGCCTCTGGAAGCTTGGCGCAAGCCATAGACCGCAGCCGATAGCAGAGATAACAAGGGCCATCCTCAAAAAATACTAACGGCCCCACAGTTGCCTCCACCCCAGCTGCTCCCCCTGGGAGCAATGGGCGTTTCATCTGCAAACATAGTCTGTTGAGACGATACGCTAAATTGACTGATACTGCATCGGTGGCAACAACAACCAAGTCAACGTCTTGAATTGATTTACTGACTATTTCATCATTATTTAAAGGATCTGTCACACTCTCAGTTTCGGTGACTCCTGCCATCGCCTCAATTCGTTGAGCAGCTTCCACCACTCGCTCAGTACCAACTTGATTTAAGTCCCTACCCGACATCATCAGCACATCAGAGGGAACTATATCAGCATCATCGCACAGACGCATAAAACCAATTCCAGAACCAGCTAATGTCATTGCGGCTACTAATCCTGAACCTCCTAGTCCAAATACAGCTATTCGAGCATTGGCTAATTGTTTCTGAGCGTCCTTTTGCTCAAAACCTAACTCATGGTAAAGACTCAGTTGAGGCAGCAATTGAGCGCGACGAGCTAAATCAATTGCATCTTCCTCAAAATCTTCTACTAAACGATGGTCAATTAAAAATTCTAAACATTTATCTAATGAAGAATTTGTGATTTTTTCTTGGACAGCATGACGTATTTCTCCTACGGTTCGGCTGCCATCCAGTAAAGGAAAAACAACTCTATCTACATCGTGCAGAGATTGACCTTTAACTTCTAATGTTCGCCGCGTTGTATTAAATATCATACTTTCCCCATCATGTTCATCTGAGGGGATAACGCGAATAACAAGATGTTCTAGCAGACGCAATCGCTTACTATCATTTAATTTCATAGGGTTGCTTTGATTGTCCTAGTTTTATAAAATATGAGTAAAACTGCAAAAAAGCTAACTCTTGAAGCTAAAATATCATCTGACAAATCACCCAATAGGATATGAAGTTATATTTGATTTAGCTCATAGTCTCTATTTGAAAAACTAATTTCTAATTCTAATAAGTAAAAAAACGAGTCTTTCTTGAATTAATATTTAATTAAAACTCAAGAAAAACTCGTTTTAAAATATTAATATTAGTTGCCAAATTCAAGGTCTAAATTCTCTTCCATCACATCTGATCCTGATTCCAAACTACTGAAACTACTAAATTTTCTACCACAGCGACGATAACATTTGCGCCCACAGTAACGACATCGACTCCAGCAGTATCCACCACAATATCCACCGCAGTATCCACCGCAGTATCTACGGCATCGACTAACCCATCTTTGGCTAGTTTCAGAATCCAACACTCCTGGTAAAACTAATTTTTCTAAAGCAGCGATTTCTTCTTTAGACAGCAGCGTTTGTTCTAATTTATCTTCGCTGTCTACCAAATACATTTCTAATGTTTGGGTGGTCAGTTTTTCTTCTGCAAGCATTATTCTTTCTCCTTTTAGCTGCAAACCAATACCTGTGTTTCAATCTGTTTAAGAGTTATTGCACAGTTATAGATTTTTTTTCGCATCAAACATTCCTAAAGTAGTATTTGAGCCTGTTAATTTGAGAAAATTCTGCAAAATACGACAACTGTTAATTACCGATTTTTATGCTTTTACAACTCTAGTTCAATAAACAAACTTAGGCTGATAGCTAAAATGTCAACAGTTTACTGAAGTTCAAAATCAATTGGTCGTAAATATGGTAATGTCCCTCATGGACTTGATTTTACCCAAAATACTGGCTTTCAAAAAACTTTCTTTGTCTCTGGTGTTATACAGGAGTTCGTTTTGCGATTATTTAACTCCTACAATAATATCTACTTTATCTTTTTATGTTGGTATTTGTTCCTACTTAAGTAGTATTGTTTTTAGTATTGATAGTAATTTTGTTACTTCCTAAGTAGTATTATTTTTATTCTCGATAGTATTACAGTGTCAGATAGTTGAATTAGACAAAGATTTCTCGAACAAATAAACTCTTACTGTTTGAAAAACATGGCTGTTGCTGAAAAGTCATGAATATGTTTGCAATCTGAGAAATATTGAACTCAAATCAAAAATTAGGTTTACGTCAATGAGCGATTTAAGAGTTTGGTTTGAAGACTATACTAAAGCTTTATTTCGTTCTCTGCCTTTGTTATGGACAGCAGCACCCAGGGAAATCACCATTCTGATTGTTGCTACTTTGTTACAAGGGTTTTTACCTGCTTTAAGTGTGTGGATTACTAAGTTAGTAGTAGATACCGTAGCTACAACATTGACGGCTGGTAGAGAATTGGGTTGGACAATCTTGCTACCCTTAGTTGCGGGTTGGGTAGGTGCTTTGCTGTTAACTACGCTACTTGACCCTTGGAGAACAGCACTGCAAGGAAATCTCAACGATAAATTGATGGCTCAGATGAGTTTGGCGTTGATGCGTAAAGCCAATTCATTCCCAGACCTGAGCCGTTTTGAAGATTCACGATTCTATGATGAGCTACAGATGTTGCAAGAACGGGTTAACTATCAACCCTTGAACTTTTTAGAGAATTTGGTGGAATTAGGGCGGTCTTTGGTGACTGTAGTGGTGATGGTGGCCTTATTGATTCCCCTAGGCTTTTGGATTCCCTTAGTAATTGCGATCGCCACTATACCACAGGTAGTAGTTTCTACTCAGTATGGTAAAACAATTTGGCTAACTTTGTTTGAAAACAGTCCCCAAGCGCGGAGGATGGAGTATTACACTTCAGTAATGTTGACTGACACCTATGCTAAAGAAACTAGGCTATTTCAGTTAGGTTCATTTTTTATTGAGCGTTATCTCCAAGCATTTCGCTCTTTATATCAGACTATGAGCCATCTGCGCGGTAAACAGGCTTTTTGGTCATCTAGTTTAGCTATTTTAAGCACCCTAGGAAATGGCTTTGCTTTTTACTGGGTAGTGCAGCAAGCATTTCGAGGAGCGTTGAGTCCAGGTAGCGTGTTGTTATTCGTGCAGTCTTTAACTTATTTTCAGCAAAATTTAGAAGGATTTGTGGGTAATTGGTTGGAAATATTTGAAAATGCGCTGTTTATGCAGCAATTTTTCACTTTTATCGATAGTAAAACTCCCATGCGATTGAGTTTACCTGGAGAGAAGATACCAAATCCCATTCTTTCCGGTATCACCTTTGAAAAAGTTTACTTTCGCTACCCTGGTACTAGAAAATGGGCGCTCAAAAATGTTTCTTTTACCCTGCACCCAGGTGAAACCGTAGCTATTGTAGGGGAAAATGGCGCAGGTAAAACCACTCTTGTCAAACTACTTGCGAGGTTATATGACCCCTCTAGAGGACGCATTTTAGTTGATGGTATTGACCTGAAAAATTTAAATTTAGAGCAGTGGCGACAGCAAATAGCTGGAGTATTTCAGGACTTTGGACGCTACTCCCTGACTCTAGGTGAAAATATCGCTTTAGGCAACCTCAAAGCATTAGAGCATCGAGACTTACTCAGATACGCCATAGAAAAAGCCGATATCGTCAAATTAGTAGAAAAGTTTCCTACAGGGGAAGACACGCCCCTAGGTAAGCAATTTAGTGGTACAGAACTGTCTGGAGGTCAGTGGCAAAAGTTAGCTTTAGCTCGTGCTTTTGTCCGACAGGAAGCGCAAATATTACTCTTAGATGAACCAACAGCCGCACTAGACCCCCGTAGCGAATATGAGTTATATCTGCGCTTTGTTGAATTAACAAAGGGTAAGACTACTATTTTGATTACCCATCGACTAGCTTCTGTGCGAATGGCTCACAGAATATTAGTTCTCAAAGCTGGTCGATTAATTGAAGATGGCACACATGAGGAACTTTTGCAGCATGGAGGCGAGTATACTGCCCTGTGGAATATGCAGGTTCAACAGTATGGCATTGCTGAGTGAAGCAAGAATCCCCGTATGTAGCGATAGCAAAATGCGGGGAACGTCAACTGTGGTTAAGATGATTTTTTTGTTAAGATTCCCCGAAAAATAAATTTCGAGTAACTTGCACGACAAAAATTTACTGCCAAAAGTAATCAAATGTAATTAAGTATACAAGGTACTTGATCTGCAAGGGAAAAAGACAAAAAGACGTGATCAAGAAAATTTTAACGCTTGGGGTTGTTACCCTATTACTTTTGGCAGTCCCGATGATGGGTGATGCGTTTGCTCAAACTCCAGCAAATGTTCCGGCTGCTGATCCGGGAGATACGGCATTTATGCTGATTTCATCGGCTTTAGTGTTGTTAATGACACCAGGGTTAGCTTTTTTTTACGGTGGTTTTGTGCGATCGCGCAATATCCTGAATACATTGATGATGAGCTTTGTATTGATGGCGATTGTGGGTGTCACCTGGGTTTTATGGGGTTATAGTCTTTCGTTTGCCCCTGGGTTGCCGTTGATCGGCGGTCTACAATGGCTGGGTTTAAATGGTGTGGGATTAGAAACCACTAATTATCTGCAAGGTTCAAACCCAGCAGAGGTAGTGACTTATGCGGCGACGATTCCCCATCAAGCATACATGATTTATCAAGCCATGTTTGCTATTATCACCCCGGCATTGATTTCGGGAGCGATCGCCGAACGAATGAGCTTTCGCGCCTATTGTTTATTTGTCTTACTTTGGTCAACCTTCATTTACACCCCCCTAGCTCACATGGTTTGGGCTAAAGGTGGTTTACTGGGATTATACGGCGGTTTAGGTGCGCTTGACTTTGCTGGTGGCACAGTAGTTCATATCAGTTCTGGTGTTTCTGCACTTGTCGCCGCCATCGTCCTAGGGCCACGCAAAACCCACCCCGACCGTCTCAGCCCTCCCCACAACGTACCATTTATATTGTTGGGTGCTGGTTTACTCTGGTTTGGTTGGTTTGGCTTCAATGCTGGGAGTGCCTTATCTGTCGCTAGTGGTACTTCTGGTAATTTAGTCACCAACGTCGCCACAACTGCCTTTGTAGCGACTAACACCTCTGCGGCAGCAGGGGCGTTAATGTGGTTAATTTTAGAAGCGACTTTACGCGGTAAACCAACTGCTGTAGGTGCGGCTACAGGTGCGGTGGCGGGTTTGGTAGGTATTACCCCGGCGGCTGGCTTTGTTGTTCCCTTATCAGCAATTTTGATTGGTTTGATCACCGCTACTGTGTGTTTCTATGCTGTGAGTTTCAAACACAAGCTCAATGTTGATGATGCCTTAGATACCTACCCTGTACATGGTGTTGGTGGCACAGTAGGGGCAATTTTAACAGCCTTCTTTGCCACTGCTGAAGTTAACTCAGCCGGGAAAGATGGGGTATTGCGGGGTAATTTTGGAGAATTAGGTGTGGAACTAGCAGCAATTATCATTGCTTACGTAATTGCGGCGGCTGGAACTTGGATAATTCTCAAAATCATCGACGCTACCGTAGGGTTACGAGTCCAAGAAGAAGCCGAATATCAAGGATTGGATATCAGCGAACACGGAGAAGAAGGTTATAACTCCGAGTTTAGCGATCGCATCGTATCCAAATAAATGGGTAAAATAGTGCCATTCTCCCACTAGCGATTTAAAATCTGAGTCAAATCATTGCAAAATTTCGCTAGTCGTGTCCACTACTGCAAAAACCTTTCCTGTTTGGGCTTTTTTCTTACTGGCAACCAACGGCATACTGATGTTGGCGGTGATCTTGCTGCTTTGGCAACAGCAGAGATTGACCGCTTTTTCTAGTAATCCACCGTCTCAACTTCCAGAGAAACAACCCCAAGCTGTCAAACCAGAGTTAGGCCCTCGCCATCAACTCAATTATCAACAGTGGTTAGAGATTCTGGAGCAAGAAGCCAAAATAGCAGCTGATCAGCGTCCGCCAAAATTAACCATACTAGCAGGGGATTCTTTAAGTTTATGGTTCCCCGTAGAATTATTACCAAAAGATAGAAACTGGCTCAATCAGGGAATTTCTGGCGAAACCAGCAATGGTTTATTAAAAAGATTAAATTTATTCGACAATACCCAGCCAGAGACGATTTTTGTCATGATTGGGATTAATGACCTGATTCGGGGAGTCAGTGAGCAGGTGATTTTAGATAATCAACGCCAAATCCTCAGTTACCTCCGAAGAACCCATCCCCAAGCTAAAATCTTTGTTCAGTCAATTTTGCCACATGGGGGAGAAACAGCCACTTGGGAAGGTAGAGAAAAATTACTAGCTATTCCTAACAGTCGCATTCAGCAGTTAAATGAGCAGTTAAAAAGCATAGCAGCTAAACAAGGTGTTGAATATCTAGATTTGTATTCTTTATTTGTTAATCAACAAGGTAATCTCCGCCAGGAATTGACTACGGACGGCTTACATCTCAATCCCGCCGGATATCTAGTTTGGCGCACAGCCTTGCAGATTTATCAGCAGCGAATAGGGACTGGGGACAAATCAATTCAAAATTCAAAATACCCTACGGGAAGGCAAGCCTACAAAATTCAAAATTGAAGAATTTCTGCCTCCGCTCCTCCGCTCCTCCGCTCACGGCAGTCCGCTCAAGTCGGGAAACCCGCCCACGCGGCTGCCTCCCCTGCTTCCTCATCCCCTCCACCGTGGAAAACGATAAAATTTTTCTGCATATCTCGATTTGGTCAAGTAAATCGTGTCATCGCACGAGAAAATCATAAACAGGAGATACTAACGAATACAACAGATGGATACAAAAGCTTTTAAACGTTCACTGCAAAATTCAGAGAATTATAACCGTAAGGGGTTTGGTCATCAGGCTGAAGTGGCTACCCAATTGAAATCTGAGTATCAAAGTAACTTAATCCAAGAAATTCGCGATCGCAATTACGTCCTCAAACGCGGTGATGTCACTATCCGCTTGGCTCAAGCCTTTGGTTTTTGCTGGGGTGTAGAGCGTGCTGTGGCTATAGCTTACGAAACCCGCAAGCACTTCCCCACAGAACGCATCTGGATTACTAACGAAATTATCCATAATCCTTCTGTAAATCAGAGAATGCAGGAAATGCAAGTGGGATTTATCCCAGTGGAAGCGGGTAAAAAAGATTTTTCTGTAGTTGGTAACAAGGATGTGGTGATATTACCTGCTTTTGGTGCTAGCGTCCAAGAAATGCAGATTCTTAATGATAAAGGTTGCCAAATCGTTGATACTACCTGCCCTTGGGTATCTAAAGTTTGGAATACCGTCGAAAAGCACAAAAAACGCGAATACACCTCAATTATTCACGGTAAATATAAACACGAAGAAACCATCGCCACCAGTTCTTTTGCGGGCAAATATTTAATTGTTCTCAACTTAAAAGAAGCGCAATATGTAGCTGATTACATTCTACATGGTGGCAACCGTGAAGAATTTTTACAAAAGTTTGCCAAAGCTTGTTCACCAGGATTTGATCCAGATCAAGACTTAGAAAGAGTTGGGATTGCTAACCAAACTACCATGCTCAAAAGTGAAACCGAGCAGATTGGCAAACTGTTTGAGCGCACCATGATGCAAAAGTATAGCCCCACTGAATTAAATCAACATTTCCAAACCTTCAACACGATTTGTGATGCTACTCAAGAACGGCAAGATGCCATGTTAGAGTTAGTAGAACACAAATTAGATTTAATGATTGTGATTGGTGGGTTTAATTCTTCAAATACTACGCAATTACAACAAATTGCTCAAGAAAAAGGATTGCCTTCATATCATATCGATTGTGTGGAGCGAATTAAATCTATCGCCTCTATTCAACATCGCCAATTAAATGGTGATTTAGTAATCACAGATAACTGGCTACCAAAAGGGGAAATTGTCATCGGTGTTACTTCCGGTGCTTCTACACCTGATAAAGTTGTGGAAGATATCATTGAGAAAATTTTTGCCCTCAAGGCAACTGTCGCTGTGTCTTAGTTTTAGCCTCTGTAGTGTAAATGTAGAGACGTTGCATGCAACGTCTCTACTTATAGGAATCCTACTTGATTTGTGAATAAAATTAGGTACTTGTGGGGTGGATTAGCAAAGATGACTACACCATGATTCTGGCTTGGATGCTGTACTCTCGCCTAACACACCCTACCTATTTTTTCCCACATCAAATGTTTATCGACTGTGTGATTTTTCTGGCATCAGATTCACGACAACTTTACCGTTTTTGCCGTTGGTATGATGGTGTCCGTTATTATTGCGGGGTTGAATCACACCATAACCGCCGTGATTGCGTTCATAAACAACGTTAATCTCTCCAGTTTCGGCATTACGGAACATATAAAAATCATGTCCAACTAATTGCAGCTGTTCTAAAGCCTCTGCAACAGTCATTGGTGGCATGGAAAAATATTTAGTACGTACTACTTGTTCTGGGAGTTCGGGAGTGCGATCGCCAATTAAATCTGTAACTACTGGTTCGGTTACAATAACTTCATTAGTAGGTTGAGCTTGAGTTTTCTTATCTTGCCTTCTTTCTTTATATTTACGCAGTTGTCGGGAAATTTTATCTGCTACTAAGTCAATGCTTGCATATAGGTTTTCGCTGCTTTCCTCGGCGCGGATAACGCTACCATTTGCATAGATAGTCACTTCCGCCGCTTGTCTGGGATTAATTCGGGGATTGCGAGCTACGCTCAGATGGACATCCACTTCATTTGTGATGTTCTGAAAGTGATTAACTGCCTTTTCTATTTTTTGATGCACATATTCTCGAATCGCATCGGTAATTTCAATATTTTTGCCGTGGATGACAAGCTTCATGTAAACTCTCCCGCTCAATAGCTCAATATTTGATTTGATGTGATGTTGTTTTTCTATGAAAAGAAATTGCGGTAAGTTATGTCACTGCACCAACGCCTCATTTTTGCGGTTTCATGTACTGCTAGTCTGTTTTCTCTCATTCCTTGCCAACTTGATAGTCTTCTCATGTATACTCTTAATTTTGCTCCTTGATTTCTGCGCTGATTCTAAATGGTTGCCAAACAATTAGATAGTCGCGCTATGTTCTCAACAAAGGTCGTCTGAGTAATGAATCTTTTGACTCCCTTCTTTATTAAAACCAACTTGAGATAACGGTTAGTTGTTACTTCTGGTTTGTTCAAGGAGATTTGCTCACTGTTGGTAGAGTACACAAGTTCTTCAAATGTCAACAATGTATGAGATTCATCAGCCAGTACATTTATGTCTGTGTTCATCTTGGCGTGATGCTGATTGTAGAGAATTCCTCCCAACACCTTTGTGTCTATATATTCAAATTAGCACTTTGTTTTCCCGATAGCTGATTCCGTTGATGTTCCTTTAAAATCCTTTGCATAGCTTGACAATTGTTGACCCTGAGTATGTAAGTTGAAATATATTTAGTTATTAACCCAGTTGATTTTCGGCATGATTCATAGTAAAGAAGCTCAGTTAAAACGCTGTTTGTTATATAACCAAGGATTAATGCCATACAGGGAAGCCCATGAGTGGCAAAAATCGCTACTCACAGAGCGTGTTCACAATCCCCATCTGGATGATGTGTTAATCTTGCTAGAACATCCCCCTGTCTACACTTTAGGACAAGGCAGTAATCCAGAATTTCTCAAATTCGACATCAGTCAAAATCAATTCGAGGTGTATAGAACTGAACGGGGTGGCGAGGTGACTTACCACTGTCCCGGCCAATTAGTCGGGTATCCAATTTTAAATTTGCAACGTTATCGTCAAGATTTGCATTGGTACCTGCGACAGTTAGAAGCAGTGATTATTCGCGTATTAGCTGTTTATGGTTTGCAAGGCGATCGCATCCCCGCTTTCACTGGGGTATGGTTAGAAGGACGTAAAGTTGCAGCTATTGGTATTAAAGTGAGCCGTTGGATTACTATGCACGGTTTTGCCTTAAATGTTTGTCCCGACATGACAGGCTTTGGGCGTATTGTCCCCTGCGGTATTGCTGATAAACCTGTAGGCAGTTTAGCCGAATGGATACCAGGAATTACCTGTGAAGAAGTCCGGTGTCATGTCATCCGAGCTTTTACGGAAGTTTTTGCGATGGAATTTATTCACCCAATTGCTGAATAATTATGTTTTTGTGAGTAGATTTGGCCGGGATAATGTCATCAGTGCGATGTGTTGCTAACTAGAAATATCTGGCAAGTAAAAGCAAATCGTTGCATATTGGTGATTTCCATTGTGCAAGCTAAAATATGATGGTTTAAAAGTCTTAAATCCTACTTTTTGTATCAGTTGACTCAAATTTCGCCTGTGACTTATCCCAGCCATCCACAGACTTACACGCCAGTGTTTACTTCTCTGCGAGAAAGAGACTGGAAAGTTCTCATAGAACTGTTTGATAGACAAGACAGTGACGATATTGAAGCTGACATCAACAATAATTTACTGTTAATGATACCCGAACCATGTTGGGAAGACGACCCCTTTGATTTCCTACGCGAATATTTGTAGAAACGCGATTCATCGCGTTTATGTTGAGTCTTGTATGAGTGTTGTTCAATTAGCGTGAATTCGATGAACCTCTACCTAACCCCTCTCCGAAGCAGAGAGGCTAAAATCTGCTGAGGTTTCGACGAAAAATAAAGCTTTTAAAGCCTCTCTCCTTGCTGTTCGGAGGTTTGGAGAGGGGTTTTTCAATTCGTCGAACTCAGGTTAAATTAGCGGTGTGCAACCCGTGCCAATTCAGCATACACTACTCACCACTCATTCAGGGGGTCAAAATCAGATGACGAGATTCAGTTTTGGGCGTTGGCTGTGCTGGTGTCTGGTTGTATGTTTGAGTTGTGTTTTCCTCTCTGGTTGCAATGCAAATCTGAGTGCTGGTAAAACCTTACAAGTGGCGACTGAACCAGTGTTTCCACCATTTGAGTTTCAAGCGCAAGGTGGAGAGTTGCAGGGTTTTTCCATTGACTTGATGAATGCGATCGCTTCCAGCACGCCTGGGGCGATCGCTTCCTCTGCTAACTTTCAAGTAAACTATCAAAGTCTGCCATTTGATGGCATTATCCCCGCTTTACAAGCGAAAACCGTAGATGCGGCGATTAGTTCGATGACTATCACCGCCGAACGAGCCAAGACTGTCGCTTTCTCCCGTCCTTATTTTAAAGCAGGATTAGCGATCGCCATCCGTGACAACAATTCAGATATTACAAATTTTGACAGTCTCAAAAATAAAAAAATCGCCGTCCAAATTGGTACAACAGGCGCAAACAAAGCTAAAACTATCCCAGGCGCAGAAATTCGCAGTTTTGATGCTGCACCCTTAGCCCTACAAGAATTACTCAACGGTAACGTAGATGCAGTTATTAATGATGCACCAGTAACTTTATATGCCATCAATACAGGTAATCTCAAAGGCATTAAAGTTATCGAGCAATTGCTCACAGAAGAATATTATGGCATTGCCACCGCCAAAAATTCACCCTATTTATCACTCATCAATAACGGACTTGATACAGTTTTAAAAAACGGTACTTATTCCCAAATCTATCAAAAATGGTTTAAAGCCACTCCGCCACCATTACCAGCAAAATCACCCTATGAAAATCAAACAAACACAGGTAAACCGGGAATATTTAGCTCAATAGGCGTAATTTTCCAGGCGTTACCGACTTTATTGCAAGGCGCATTAATTACCCTGCAACTGACAATTATTTCCGTAGTGCTGGGTTTAATAGCAGGTTCATTCATTGGTATTGTGCGCCTCTCGCCTATTACTTCTGTGCGCTTCTTAGCAAGGGTTTATATTGATTTCTTTCGCGGTACGCCATTACTCGTGCAGATTTTTATGATTTATTTTGGCATCCCCGCCATTGTTCAAGAACTTAATTTTACTTTTACATTTGATCGGTTAGCGGCTGGGGTAATTGCCTTAAGCTTAAATAGTGCGGCTTACATTGCCGAAATTGTTCGGGCTGGAATTCAATCAATTGAACCAGGGCAAACAGAAGCAGCGAAATCATTAGGCTTAAATCCTATATTAACCATGCGCTTAGTGATTTTTCCCCAAGCCTTCCGGCGGATGTTACCACCTTTAGGAAATGAGTTTATTAGTTTATTGAAAGATACCAGTTTAGTAACAGTGATTGGTGTTGAGGAATTATTTCGCAAAGGACAATTAATTGTAGCTGCCAACTATCGCCCCTTTGAAGTTTATGCAGCAGTCGCCATAGTTTACTTATGTTTAACTCTGCTTTCTTCTCAAGCTTTCAGTCGCTTAGAAACTTGGATGAATCTTACTGAATCGGGTAAAGTTAGGCAAGGTAACACACCCAAGCTAAATCATAACAAAAATTGATTTGAGCAGCGTCTTACATTGGTATGATTGTTGTGAATATGTAAAGAAATGTAAATATATTTCTATTGCTGCATAAAACTCTCGTGTACTCCTGAATAAATAGATGAAGATATGGATTACGGTTTGATCAATACTGTTTTATGTGCCGATTTTAAACTGCTTTCTTTATTAGTTATTCTCATTAGCTCATATCTTGGTTGCAATTCAATTTGAAGAAAGGGATTTAATTGACATTCACGGTGAAGCTTACACTACTTACCGTCAACGTGTACCAATGCTAATTCCATTTTTGAAGAAAAATTCAGCTTGAATATTATGCTGAATTAAGTGAATTTCTGAATACAAAACCCCGCTTTCTTTAAGAAAACGGGGTTATATATTTATAATTATCTAGCAAGATGGAGATATGAAAAGCTATTTTGGCTTGTTAAAACTCCGATATTCCCAAGGATTAACAAATTTAGCATCACCCCAAATTCCGATTTTTTGTTGTTGTGCTAAAGCTTCTGCTTGCTGTACTAAATCTTTACTAGGACACTTATTTAAATAAGGACGATAAACTTTAGCTAATCCTTCCTGTAACAAAACTTGTTGGACAAAAGTCCCATCTCTTAACCGTACCTCAGCCACTTTCCGCCCATAGCGATCGCTATCTGTAATACTCAAGATAACGCGATCGCCACTTTGTTTGACCAATTGCTCTAATCTTTGCTGTGCTTTCGCACCCCAATTAAATTGATTGCGATCGCTTACTCTGTTACTAGCTTTCTCCTTCCGAGTATGGGGTATTTCCGGCGCATCCATACAAGCAAAGCGCACACTAAATTTATTACCCTCACCATCCTTAATTAATAAAGTATCACCATCACTAACCCGCTCAACCAACTCGCCAGAGACACCAAACAAGCGTTCACAACCCATCAACCCCAAAATAATTAACCCTGCACTCAATAAGATTAGTAACTTTTTGTGTAATTTAGTCATTAGTCGCCCCCTGCGGGGAATTCAAAATTCAAAATTCAAAATTCAAAATTAAATAACTTCTGCTTACCCTGCTCCTCAGCTCCTCAGCTCCTCAGCTCCTCTGCTTCTTGTCATGTATTGCTTATAATACTAATGAGTTATGAAACTATCTTATTATTCACTCTTGAATCTGCCTATGCCTAAAAATAAGCCATCTCAGGCTGATTCAGATAGATTTGCCGCAATTGCTGACTATTTTAAAATGCTATCAGAGGCGAGTCGGCTGCAAATTTTGGCTTGTCTTAAATCAGGGCCGATGAATGTGATGGAACTAACGGAAGCTACTGGTTTAGGACAAGCAAATCTGTCCAAGCATCTCAAAGCCTTAACTCAAGCGGGAATAGTCACTCGTCAGCCAAAAGGAACGAGTGCTTTTTATGAGATTTCTGATCCGATGATTTTTGAACTTTGTGAACTGGTGTGCGATCGCATTAGTGAAAGAATACTACAACAAGCCGAACATCTCAAAGCCTTGCAGAACACAAAAACAATATTTTAACCCCATAAAAAAAGCACCCTAATTCTAGGGTGCTAATCTATGAAGCAGTAAGAACAGAGCAACTAGCTAGCAATGGCAGGAGCAGCCAAAGCAATAGGTTGAACTTCACCAGAAGCTAAATCTAGAGGGAAGTTGTGAGCATTACGCTCGTGCATAACTTCAATCCCCAGGTTGGCTCGATTAAGCAAGTCTGCCCAAGTATCAATTGTGCGTCCTTGGTGATCCAAAATCGAGTTATTAAAGTTGAAACCATTCAAGTTAAAGGACATGGTGCTGACACCCAAAGCTGCAAACCAAATACCAATTACAGGCCAAGCAGCTAAAAAGAAGTGTAAAGAACGAGAATTATTAAAGCTGGCATATTGAAAGATTAACCGTCCAAAGTAACCATGAGCCGCTACGATATTGTAGGTTTCTTCTTCTTGACCAAACTTATAACCAGCATTAGCTGATTCTACTTCTGATGTTTCCTTAACCAGCGTAGAAGTCACCAAAGAACCGTGCATTGCCGAGAACAAAGCCCCACCAAACACCCCAGCCACACCAATCATGTGAAACGGGTGCATGAGGATATTGTGTTCTGGTGAAAACACAATCATAAAGTTGAATGTGCCGGAAATACCCAACATCATGCCATCGGAAAAACTACCTTGTCCAATCGGGTAAATCAACAACACAGCAGTTGCAGCCGCAACGGGAGCAGAAAAAGCCACAGGAATCCAAGGACGCATTCCTAAACGGTAGCTTAATTCCCATTGCCGACCCATGTAAGAATAGATAGCTAGCAGGAAGTGGAACACAATCATTTGATAAGGGCCGCCATTGTACAGCCATTCATCCAAAGAAGCCGCTTCCCAGATCGGATAAAAGTGCAAGCCAATAGCCGCCGAAGTCGGGACTACAGTAGCACTAATCAGGTTATTCCCGTAAAGCAATGAACCGGAAACAGGTTCACGGATACCGTCTACATCCACGGGAGGCGCAGCAATAAACGCCAGAATAAAGACAATCGCCGCAGTTAAAGCAGTAGGAATCAGGATTACGCCAAACCAGCCAATATACATCCGATTTTGCGTACTGGTGATCCAATTACAGAATCTCTCCCATAAGTTCGCGCTACTGCGCTGTTCTAAAAGTGTTGTCATATTTGGTGATGAGTGCGAATAGAATGGTGAAATTTTTATAGGAAATAAAACCAATTCGTAATTAAGTAGCTGGCTTTCCCGGAGGGGTACGGGAAGGCTAGCGTTGACGTAAGAAAGTCAGATGCAATCTGAGTTTTCAAGGAAAGCATCTGTAGCTTTCTGTCAGGGAATTGGTTGAATCCGTCGTATATAAACTATATAACTGTATAGCAATACAATTGTCAAGTAGTAAATTAAAATTTTTTTTGAGTTGGCTGGTATAGAGCCTTGTAGGGTGCGTCAGATGTTGAAAATATGTTCATTTGGGCGAAATGATCTTTTCTGACGCACCCTAATCCTGGCTGCATGAAAAATCACACCGAGATGATAAAATTACTCCTCAGTTATTTAGTTAATAAATGAGCAAATCTGTCATGTCCCCGATCCTCCATCCCTTGCAGATTGGTAAACATATAGCCCGTTATCCCATCGTGCAAGCGGCAATGGCGGTGCGGGTATCTGGCGCGAAATTGGCTGGAGCAGTCGCCAATGCTGGAGGAGTGGGGATGATTGCCTCTCTGGGAATCGGGTTAGATTCTCCCTACTATAATCCACGTCAACGGAGTAGTTTTTTTACAGCCAATCGACTGGCATTAATAGATGAATTGTCCAAAGCCCGCAGTATTAGTCCAGATGGGGTGATTGGTGTCAATATTCTCGTAGGTACAAAAGATTACCCCGTATTAGCTAAAACCGCAGCAGCCGAGGGAGCAAATCTGATTATTACCGGGGGAGCATTACCGTTAGCTTTACCAGAGTACACCGGCGATAATCCCGATGTTGCCCTTGTCCCGACTGTAGCCAATGTAGACTCAGCGCAATTTATCTGTCAAACCTGGAAAAGTCGATATAACCGCCTACCCGATGCCTTAATTTTGGAAAATTGCCAGAAAGTCGGGGGACATTTTACCCAATGTGAACAGATAAACGTTCCAGGGTTTTCTATTGGCTGGGTAATTTCGCAAGTACGAGATTATTTAACCGAGACAATGGGTGTGAGAATACCCTTGATTGTCACAGGAGGAATTAGCGATCGCACCGACATTGATCAAATATTAGCAATGGGAGCAGACGGCGTGCAGATGGGTACACGCTTCATCACCACCATCGAATGTGATGCCCATCACAATTATAAACAACGTCATCTACATTCCCTAGCAGAAGATATCGTCACCGTACCCAGTCCTGTAGGAAAACCCAGCAGAGCTTTACGCAATAGCTTTGCAGAGCAAATCATGGCAGAATTATCACCGGAACGGCGATGTATTGCCAACTGTTTAGAAACCTGTCTATTCAGAGACAAAGGTAAAACCTATTGCCTACTCAACGCCCTAGCTCAAGCTGCCCGTGGCGACGTAGAAAATGGTTTAATTTTCTCTGGTGCGAATGTGAGTCAAAATCAGCGTATCATGTCTGTAGCTGAACTGATGGCAGATTTGACCGCCAAGGTTTAGCACCGACAGCACGGCGAATATTTCGCCAAATCTGCGTTGCCGCCAATGCGCCATCACCCGCAGCAACCACCACTTGATTTAAGCCTACCTTCAAGTCACCAATCGCAAAAATGCGCGGGTGAGAAGTTTGACCCATCTGATCTGTTATTAAATATCCCCCTTTTTTCTCCAAATTGAAACCTTCTAAATAGGTATTGTGGTAGCGCGAACCCATAGAAATTAAACCAGTTTCCAACTCAACCACAGTACCATCCAGCAATTCCACACCCGTCATCTGATGGTTTTTCCCCAAAAATTGCTTAATTGGAGTTTCCACCAAACGATAACCATGCTGCTGTAACTGAGAACGCAATTCTGCGCTCACCGTAAACAATCCATGAGTGAAGATAGTAATGTAGGGAGTAAACCAACTGAGATTAAACACCATTTCCTCAATACTGGCTTCACTCCCCGCAAAAAACCCGCATTGTTTATCAGCCATTTCATAGCCATCGCAAACCATGCAAACGTGCAAATTATAGCCAGCGTATTCAAACACATTCTGCATATTTTCCAAAGGAGGCAGATGGTCAATAATACCACTAGCAGCAATCAGATACTTAGAACGCAACACAGAATAAACACTGTTTTGACGACCGACTTTTACCCGCACAGCAAAAGTATCGCCCTCGTCCACCACCTCGTCAACATAAGCATTTAAAAAATCTCCATCCAAAGATTCATAATGCTTTTTACCCTGTTGCAACAACACACGACCAGGAGTATCTGGAGGCAACCCCAGATAGTTATGTAACTCTTGCATCCAGAAAGAACGCGCTTTTCCCTTGTCAATAACTAGACTAGAAAGCAAATATCTTTGTAGATAGATTCCCGCAGAAAGCCCCCCAGCACCACCACCAACGATAATGGCATCATAAACATGGTCAACACGTTCCGAAAGATTAGCCTTTGATAATCGCATATCCTCACTTCTTTCCTATGGAATCAGTAAAAACTTCTCCGCGTACCCACCGTACCCCTACGGGGAAGCAAGCTACGCGCAGCGTCTCCGTTAGGAGAAGTTCTGATGTCTACGACAAGCCGCTTGCGCGTCTACGGCGGTTCGTCGTAAGGCGTTCCCGCAGGGTAGCCGCCGCTCAGACTTCTCTTTGCGCTTACTTTGCCTACCTGGAGCGTTTAAACCCACCAAGGCTTTTCACCAGTGCGGGGGTCAATCTCACGCCAAGGCGAAACCCAAATGTAATTCTCCTTAACCTCAACATGAACCAACTTCAGAGGACGATTAGCAGGGCCACGTTGTACAGAACCTTGGGCATCATAGCGTGAACCATGACAAGGACATTGGAACTGTTCATCAACAGAATTCCAAGGAAAAGTACAACCCAAATGGGTACAGTTATTAACAATACCCACCTCATCAAGAGTGCCATCCTCTTTCAGAGTTAAATAAGTAGGCTCACCAGCCAGCCCAGCAATTAAAGCCCTTGTTCCTGGTGCTTCCGCTAAAATTTGGCTGGCTGGGATAGGACGACCCATTTTGTCTTTAGCGAGGATGCTACCCTCTGCATCAGTGCTTTCGGCTGGAGGGATAAAAAACTTAGTCGCTGGATATAAGGCAGCACTAGCTGTAGCAGCAACCATCGCTCCAGTAAAGAAGTTAAGCAGTTGCCGCCTGGACATAGAAGGATTGGGTAGACTTAAGCTATCGTCCATAAACTATTTCACTCTTTACTAATCTTCAACTATTATACTACTATATAGTTATATAAATTCTCAAGGAGTTTCTCAACTCAAACAATTTCTTTTTCCCAGTCACCAGCACCGAGTACCAACTGATGACTTTCTGTTGAAGTCAGTATCTTAATTAAAAGTAATACATCACTTCTGAGAAATGACGAATGATAATAATAGAGATAAATCTATGATACGGCACACCCAAATCCCCTATGAAAAATCTTCTGTTCACTTCCTTAGCCTCTAGCCTAAGCACCCCTATTTTCACCAGTTAAACAATCAAATATTTGGAGATTTCCTGCAATGGCTCACATTGTCATCATCGGTGCAGGGTTGGGTGGTTTACCCACCGCTTATGAATTACGGCATATTCTTCCAAGGCAACATCAACTTACTGTAATTTCAGAGTCACCAAACTTTACATTTATTCCTTCATTGCCTTGGGTAGCACTGGGTTTAACTTCTCTGGACTCTGTTCAGATTAGTCTGGAACACCGATTGAGACAAAGGGGTATTAACTGGATACAGGGGCGAGTAGATCAATTAAATCCTGATACACAACAGATATGCTGTGGTGAGCAAACCATTGTCTACGATTATCTGATTATTGCCACAGGTGGAGAACTAGCACTGGATGCGTTACCTGGACTTGGCCCCGATGGATATACGCAATCAGTTTGTAATCCTCATCATGCTTTGATGGCACTCAAAGCGTGGCAGAAATTTCTGCAAGCACCAGGGCCGATAGTAGTAGGGGCGTTACCGAAAACGAGTTGTCTAGGCCCTGCCTACGAATTTGCGCTGTTAATAGACTACGTTCTACGCCAGCAGGGTTTACGAAAACAGGTATCAATTACTTTTGTGACTCCAGAACCCTATGCGGGACACTTGGGTATTGGTGGTATGGCTAATTCTGCCGAGGTGGTGAAAAAAATCATGGCAGAACGAGATGTGGAAGTTATTGAAAATGCCCAAATTAAGGCAATTGCAGCCAATCAGATTCATTTAGGAAATGGCCGAGTATTGCCCTTTGCTTACTCCATGCTATTACCACCCTTCCGAGGGCCGCATTTTGTGCGCCAAGTGCCAGGATTAGGTAATCAGGATGGTTTCATTCCCGTATTGCCCACATACAGACATCCTGAATATCCTTCAATTTACGCGGTAGGTGTAGTTGTACAGCTAAAACCGCCAGAGGAAACACCTATACCATTAGGAGTACCAAAAACTGGACAGATGACGGAAGCAATGGGCATGGCAGTGGCACATAATATTGCCATTGAACTAGGGGTAATTTCTGCCCAACCAGTAACTCCAACACTTGATGCTATTTGCTTTGCTGACTTTGGCAACACAGGAATTTTATTTCTTGCTAACCCGGTGTTACCTGATGTAGTCACAGGCAAACGTCGGCGGGCTGTAGCCTTGAGTGGGGCTTGGGTAAGTTGGGCAAAAAGTGCGTTTGAGAAGTATTTTTTAGCCAAAATGCGTTTTGGGACTGCTGTACCTTGGTTTGAAAGGATAGGGTTGAAATTCTTGGGATTATCGTTAGTGAAACCTATTCAAGTACAGAGTAGTGGAAACATCAGCCAAGAAATTTCTTGAAGAAAAATACAGCATGAAATTTTCTCTGACTAAAAAATGAGGAAGAAATTATGAATTGTCAAAGAAACCGCCGCAGACATCATCAAATAAGTGGTTTGTGTGCTGTGGCGATCGCCTCTAGCACTACTAGCACTACCAGCCCAACTACCGCTTATAATCCAAGTACGGAGTTGAATGCCAAAACCCAACAGGCAATGATTGATGCTATCAACGATGAATATTACGCCCGTGCTTTTTACACAGCAGTAATTAACAAATTTGGTGCAGTGCGTCCGTTTAGTAACATTGTTCACGCTGAAGATAGACACGTTTCTTTGTGGAATCACCTATTTACTAAATACGGGCTGCCCATTCCTCCTGATACATTTATGGGCAATGTCCCAGCACCCGATACTCTACAAACTGCGTGTCAAGCGGGAGTAGAATCAGAAATAGCCAATGTTCAGATGTATGACCGCTTTTTAGAATTTGTTCAAGAAGCAGATTTACGAAATGCTTTCACCCAACTCCGTCATGTTTCTCAAAATAACCATCTTCCGGCTTTTCAACGTTGCGTTAGTCGTTATTAGGGAATGGGGAATAGGGAAAAACGATTTTCTTGGTTCTGCTTTGTGTAGATTTTTGTGAAAATAATTAAACGCAGATGAACGCAGATGAACGCAGATGAATCTGTGTTCTATTCGTTTGTAATCCGCTATAATTTCTGTTCTTAAACTTTTAATCTTTTTGAATTTAATGATGGATTTGGATAATATTCTCAAACAGTATGCTGCTGGAGAACGGAATTTTCAGCGAGTCAATTTACAAGAAGCTGAATTAACAAATGTCAACTTGACAGGTGCAGATTTTAGTTATGCTGATTTGCGTCAGACGCGCTTGGGAAAAACTAACCTCAGCCATGCTTGTCTACAGTCAGCCGACTTGAGTGAATCGATTCTTTGGGGAATAGATTTGAGTGCGGCAGACTTATATCATGCCATTCTCAGGGAAGCTGATTTGACAGGTGCAAAGTTAATTCAAACTCGTTTGGAATCCGTAAACTTAATTAAAGCTAGTTTATGTGGGGCAAATTTAACTGGTGCAAATCTCTCTGGTTCTTTGCTATTTCAAGCAGATTTGCGTCCTAGTTCCAACCAGCGCACAGATTTGGGATATGCCATTTTGACTGGGGCAGATTTGAGTTACGCTGACTTGAGAGCAGCTACTCTACATCACGCCAACTTAGATAAAGCAAAATTGTGTCGGGCAAATCTGGGTAAAACAATTCAATGGGGAAATTTAGCGGCGGATTTAACTGGAGCTAGTTTGCAAGGTGCAGACCTGAGTTACGCTAATTTAGATAGTGCCATTCTTCGCCAAGCAAATCTGCAAGGGGCAGATTTAACAGGAGCAATCCTCACAAATGTAGAATTAGAAGGGGCAATCATGCCTGATGGTACGGTTCATGAATAGTCATTAGTCATTAGTCATTAGTCATTGGTCATTGGTCATTGGTCATTAGTTATTCTCCCCTACACCCTTAAATTAGGGAAATTTTCGCTCTCGCACATCTACAGCGTAATCTTGTACAGCTTTGGTAATTGTTTCTCGCAGATTAGAATAAACTTTGGCGAAAGGTGGCTGTTTTTCTGATAGACCTAGTACATCAGAGGTAACTAAGACTTGACCATCACAGTGAGAACCTGCACCAATACCAATGGTGGGAATGCTGAGTTTTTGTGTAATCTGACTTGCCAAATCCGGGGGAATATGCTCTAAGACAATGGAAAATACACCAGCTTGTTCGAGGGCGATCGCTTCGTTTAAAATTCTTTGGGCTGTTTCCTCAGTTTTTCCCTGTTGTCGCAAACCCAATTGATGAATTGACTGGGGTGTTAAACCCACATGACCCATCACCGGAATACCCGCCTGTACCAACCGTGCTACAGTTTCCACCATTGCCGGATAACCACCTTCTAACTTCACGGCTTGCGCTCCAGTTTCCTTTAATACTCGCCCAGCCGAATGTATTGCTTGAGAGATGCTTTCTTGATAGGTGAGAAACGGTAGGTCTACCACAACTAAGGCACGTTTTACACCCCGACGTACAGCCTTAGCATGGTGTAGCATTTCTTCTAGGGTAATGGGCAGCGTGGTTTGATAACCCAAAACTACAGCCATCGAGTCCCCGACTAAGATTAAGTCTACACCAGCCGCATCGAGAATGTGAGCGATCGCATAATCCCATGCGGTCAACGCCACTATTGCGCGTCCCTGTTGTTTCCATTGAATTAATTGCTGGGTAGTAACTGCCATTTTTAAATCGGGAGTAGGGAGTAGGGGAGCAGAGGGAACAGGGGAGCAGAGGAAGTAGAGGAGATTAATTTCTCAAAATTCTTGAATTTTGAATTTTGAATTTTGAATTTTGAATTTTGAATTTTGAATTTTGAATTTTGAATTGATTTGTCCCCAGTCCCCAGCCCCTCATTTCACAGCACGACTGAAAGCTAGATGAGGTTTTGCACGATCCATTTTAGGCATTAACCAAGCCAGACCTTCACTCGTACCCACCCATAATTTATTAGCAAGGTCGGGTACAAGTGTTAGCACTCGACTGGAAGGAAGCCCAGCTACTTCATCTAAGACAGCACCTGTGTTTGGATTTAATCGTAACAAACCATTGTTAGTCCCTACCCAAACACTACCATCTTCAGAAAAACTAACTGCTGTGACATTCCTGCCACGTAAACGAGTCACAGACCGCAATACTATTCCAGTTTTAGGGTTAATCACCAATAAATTATTCGGCATTCCTGCCCAAATTAACCCTTCTGGACTAATAGCTAAAGCTTGTACGGTCGTACCGGGTAAATCGTTAATGCGTTTCATAATCAACGCACTGGCGGTATTTACTCGGACTATACCATCCAAAGTACCAACCCACAATTGACCCTCAGCATCTAAAGTCATAGTATTGGCACTCACACCCGGCAAATTTTTGAGTGTGGTCATAATTAAGCCTTGGTCTGGACTAATTAAAGCTAAACCACTATCAGTCCCAGCCCACAAATAGCCCCGCTTGTCAACCAGCAATGACAACACCCTTTTGGAAGGCAAAAATAAATTTTGGGCTGTGATTTCATTCGTGCGGGGTTCTACCCGAATTAGTCCTTCATAACTTCCCACCCACAAACGCCCTACTTTATCTTGGGCTAAAGCCCCAATAGCCGTATTGGGTAGACTAACACGCGCCAAAATTTTACCTGTTTTCGGGTCAATCCGCGATAAACCCCGCCAAGAACCTACCCAGAGATTACCCGCATAATCTCCCAGCAAGTTACTTACACGATAATCAGTTTCTATCGCTCGCTCTTGCAACCCCCGTTCATCAGGTAAAGGGTCTACTCGTGGTGGTGGTGCAGATGCAGGATAAGAAGGAGTTAACTCGGATGGTTTAATGTCAGGAGTTTTGGGTGATGGCGGATTACTATCTTGGTTTTGGGCTTTGACTGCAATGCTCGGCATCACAATTAAGCCCAACAATATAGAAATAGAAGTAATTAGTAAGTTAAGACGCTGGCGAAGTAATACCATAGCAAAATTTCCTTTAAAGACAGTACCTAGAACTATTGCCTAAATTAGCTAAAGGTTAACTTCAGTTTTCCCCCTGTTGGGATTTTTTAAACAGCCAGAAGGGGAGATGAGGGAGTAGGGGGAGCGGAGGGGAAAAATCTAATCCCCAGTACCCAGTCCCCAATCAACAGCCTCAGTCCTCATTACAATTACCATGCTTTTTTGTAAAGTGTTTTTTACAAAATGTTTAAAAATTTATTTAATAAAAAAATTAAATATATAAGTTAAGAACTTTCAAAGATTAACTTATGCCATTTATTGATATATTGTGAGACAAGCTACAAATTACGTGGTGTGCAACTTTTGATCTGGCCCTGATCACTCTCATAAGTGTTCCGCCAAGTAAACTCTCTCCTGTTGAATGTTTCTGGATAATCAGGAAGATATCAGGAAAGTATAGGCGGAAACTGATGAAAAGAAAACCAATTCCCTAATTACACTGGGATTATGGAATATAATCACACTTTCGGCATAAAGCCAAGGTAGTGAGGGGATAGAGGAATTTAGTGGAGTGAGAAAAACAGATAAAAGAGAATTTTTAAATGATGGCATGGGGGATAATGCAAAAGCGTTAAGTTATGCAATCCTAGATGGGAAAGACACTGGTAAAGAAGCTAACAACTTAGACTAAGTGTCAAAAGCAGAAAATCGCCACCCTCTACCAAAAAAAACTCGAAAAAAAGTTATTGCTGTTTTTCTCCTTGCTGATGGGGAGATAGGGCGGTTGTGAGAAAAATTGCACAGAACGTGATTTGATTAATAAAAAGAGTGACATCTTGGAAGGATAGATATGTCTTACGCTCAAACGAAGACTCAGTCAAAAGCTGGGTATCAAGCCGGGGTTAAAGATTACAGATTAACTTATTACACACCAGATTACACACCAAAAGATACAGATATTCTGGCGGCATTCCGTGTTACACCCCAGCCTGGAGTACCTCCCGAAGAAGCAGGTGCGGCTGTAGCGGCTGAGTCTTCCACCGGTACTTGGACAACTGTGTGGACAGACTTGTTAACCGACCTAGATCGTTACAAAGGTCGTTGCTACGACATCGAACCAGTTCCAGGCGAAGACAACCAATTTATCTGCTACGTTGCTTATCCCCTGGATCTGTTTGAAGAAGGTTCTGTTACCAATATGTTTACCTCCATCGTAGGTAACGTATTCGGTTTCAAAGCTTTGAAAGCCCTGCGTTTGGAAGACTTGCGGATTCCTGTAGCTTACCTCAAGACATTCCAAGGCCCTCCCCACGGTATTCAAGTTGAGCGTGACAAATTAAACAAATACGGTCGTCCTCTGTTGGGATGTACCATTAAACCCAAGTTGGGTCTGTCTGCTAAAAACTACGGTCGTGCTGTATACGAATGTTTGCGCGGTGGTTTGGACTTCACCAAAGACGACGAAAACATCAACTCTGCACCTTTCCAACGGTGGCGCGATCGCTTCTTGTTCGTGGCTGATGCTATTCACAAATCTCAAGCAGAAACAGGTGAAATCAAAGGTCACTACCTGAACGTCACCGCTCCTACCTGCGAAGAAATGCTCAAGCGCGCTGAGTACGCTAAAGAACTCGGCATGCCCATCATCATGCACGACTACCTAACCGCAGGTTTCACCGCTAACACCACCTTGGCACGTTGGTGTCGTGATAACGGTTTATTGCTGCACATCCACCGCGCGATGCACGCTGTAATCGACCGTCAAAAGAACCACGGTATCCACTTCCGTGTATTGGCGAAAGCTCTGCGGATGTCTGGTGGTGACCACATCCACACCGGTACAGTAGTAGGTAAATTGGAAGGCGATCGCGCCATCACAATGGGCTTCGTTGACCTGTTGCGTGAAAACTACGTTGAGCAAGACAAATCTCGTGGTATCTACTTTACCCAAGATTGGGCTTCCATGCCTGGTGTAATGGCAGTTGCTTCCGGTGGTATCCACGTATGGCACATGCCCGCCCTGGTAGAAATCTTCGGTGACGACTCCGTACTACAATTCGGTGGTGGTACACTCGGACACCCCTGGGGTAACGCTCCTGGTGCAACCGCTAACCGTGTTGCACTGGAAGCTTGTATCCAAGCTCGTAACGAAGGTCGTAGCCTAGCTCGTGAAGGTAACGATATTATCCGCGAAGCTGCTAAGTGGTCTCCAGAATTGGCTGCTGCTTGCGAACTGTGGAAAGAAATTAAGTTCGAGTTTGAGACTGTTGATACCGTCTGATAAAGGCTGAAGGTGTAAGGATGAAGGTTAAATAAAAATTACTTCATCCTGAAACACGATACACTTCATCCTTTAGAAGGGCTGGGTCAAGCATGAACCTCAAGCAAATTGCGAAAGATACAGCCAAAACACTCCAAAGCTACCTGACTTATCAGGCACTAAGGACTGTGCTGGCACAGCTAGGCGAAACAAATCCACCGTTGGCACTTTGGCTGCATAACTTTTCTGCCGGAAAAGTCCAGGATGGCGAAAAATACATCGAAGAACTTTTTCTCGAAAAGCCTGACTTAGCATTGCGAATAATGACAGTCAGAGAACATATAGCTGAAGAAATCGCTGAATTCCTACCAGAAATGGTTTTGACTGGTATTCAGCAAGCCAATATGGAAAAACGCCGCCAGCATTTAGAACGCATGACGCAGGTGAGTTTATCCCATCCCAGTCCTGAGTCAGAACAACAGCAATTTTCCGATCCTGACTGGGATAATTTAGCCAGTTAGGAAAATTCCAAGTCGTCACACAATAGCAAACCGTTATTATTAGCTATGCAAACCCTACCAAAAGAGCGTCGCTACGAAACCCTTTCTTACCTACCCCCCCTCACCGATGCTCAAATTGAGAAGCAAGTTCAGTACATTCTGAATCAAGGCTACATTCCAGCAATTGAGTTCAACGAAACCTCTGAACCCACCGAATTTTACTGGACAATGTGGAAGCTGCCTTTGTTCAATGCTCAAAGCACCCGCGAAGTATTGGGCGAAGTTCAAGCTTGCCGTTCTCAATATCCTACCCACTACATCCGTGTTGTAGGTTTCGACAACATCAAGCAGTGCCAAATCCTCAGCTTCATCGTTCACAAACCCAGCAGATACTAAAAGCTGATTTGGTTTAAATAATTTATCCATCAAAGAGAGGTAGAGTTTTCTATCTCTCTTTTTTTAGCCACACACTATTAGTGATGCTTGTGACTTTTCAAACAAGCTCTAAGTATCGTCAGCGTTTGGGAAATAGCAATCAAACACAGTATTGGTAAACTCAAATTGCAGAATTTGAGTTTTACTGAGTTTGTCAAACAGCAAATAATTATGACCGATATTCAATTAATTGACCTGACAATGTCTCATATTTTAGCAGCCGCCCTAGTAGTGTAAAATATAAGAGGAGGTAATGATCATGCCAAATCTGTCATTAAGTGATCAACAGGTAATCGAATTAGTTAAACAGCTACCCCCAGAAAGTAAACGCTTAGTATTGTTAGAACTAGCTAAGTCAAGTGAAAATGAGCGAGAGTCTCGCATAAACTATGCTGAGGCACAACTACGCAATTTGTGTGCTGAACGTGGTTTAAATTGGGATAATATGTCAGAAGATGAACGTGAATCATTTATAGATGATTTGGTGCATGAGGATAGACAGTGCGCCCAATAGTCGTATTTGATACAAATGTTCTTCTGTCCGGCATTGGTTGGAGAAGCAACCCTTTTCGTTGTCTTGAGTTAGCACGTAGGGGCATAATAGAAGGTGTAATATGTCTAGAAATACTTGAAGAACTAACGAACAAATTACAACAAAAGTTGAAATTTCCAGAAACTCAAGTAGTTGATACAATAGCGGATATACTCAGCTTTCTCAGATTAGTAACAATTACCAATACCTTAAATTTCCTCACTACTGATCCAGACGATAATATAGTTTTAGAATGTGCTGTTTTAGTGAATGCAAGTTATATTGTTACAGGTGATAAAAAACATTTGTTACCTTTGGGTAGTTATGAGGGGATTGTAATTGTGAATGCAACAGATTTCCTCGCTTTAATCTCTAATTAAATCATTATATCATGTCCGTTTGAATAGTTATCATATCTGTTGGGGTAGGGAACAGGGAACAGGGAAGAAGAAAATATCAGCATCGAAAACTTATCATAAGTAATTAGCCGGACATGATATTACACATAAACTGAGTATTTAATTTAGTATTGTTACCAAAAAAATTACTATAGTTTTCTAAGCGAAAATAATCATAATTTTATGAGTTATTACATTGCTCCGCGATTTTTGGATAAACTAGCTGTTCACATCACTAAAAACTTTTTAAATCTTCCTGGTGTGCGCGTTCCCTTGATTTTGGGTATTCACGGACGCAAAGGGGAAGGAAAAACTTTTCAATGTGAGTTAGCTTTCGAGAAAATGGGTGTGGAAGTTACACTCATCTCTGGCGGTGAGTTGGAAAGTCCCGATGCAGGAGATCCAGCAAGATTAATTCGGTTGCGCTATCGGGAAACCGCAGAACTGATTAAAGTACGTGGTAAAATGTGCGTACTGATGATTAATGATTTAGATGCAGGTGCGGGTCGCTTTGATGAAGGCACTCAATATACTGTCAACACTCAGTTGGTGAATGCCACACTGATGAATATTGCTGATAATCCCACAGATGTACAATTACCGGGAAGTTACGATTCAACACCTCTAAGGCGTGTACCAATTATTGTCACAGGTAATGATTTTTCTACCCTCTACGCGCCGTTAATTCGAGATGGGCGGATGGAAAAATTTTATTGGGAACCTCACCGCGATGAAAAGGTGGGAATTGTCGGTGGAATTTTTGCAGAAGATGGACTGTCACAACGTGACGTAGAAAAGTTAGTTGACAGTTTCCCCAATCAATCAATTGACTTTTTTAGTGCTTTACGTTCCCGAATTTACGACGAACAAATCCGCGACTTCATTCATCAAGTGGGTTATGAGAATGTCTCGTTGCGCGTGGTGAATAGTTTAGAAGGGCCACCAGCATTTAAAAAACCTGATTTTACCTTGTCTCATTTGATTGAGTCTGCTAACTTCATGGTGGCTGAACAAAAACGCATCGAAACTTCTCAATTGGTGGATGAATACAATCGTCTGAATCGAGGTAGAAGTTATCAACCTGCATCACCTGTTGCCGAAATAGCAACGAGTCAGCCGTCACCGAATGGAGTTAATCAACCCCAGAGTGCGAGTCCCCATATCAGCCTAGAGACACAAGAACAAATCCGGCAAATCTTGGCTCAAGGTCATAAAATTACCTTTGAACACGTTGATAATCGCCGTTTTCGTACAGGTTCTTGGCAAAGCTGCGGTACAATTCACGTCGATGCTGAGTCTGATGCCATCTCGACTTTAGAATCTTGTTTAGCAGAGTATAGGGGTGAGTATGTGCGCTTGGTAGGGATTGATCCGAAAGCCAAGCGACGGGTTGTGGAGACGATTATTCAGCGTCCGAATGGGACAAATTAGGAGGACTGACGTAACTGGTATCATACCCTAGCTCGTAGTGAGGACTTTAGTCCTCAAGATAAGGGCTAGAGCCGCTTACTACAAACAAAAAATTAGTCTTTTTTGTCACACTGGCGAAGGTTATACCCAGATACCCGACTTCTCAAATAAGTCGGGTATCTATCTGTGATCTTGAGCTACTTACCAGACAGAAAAGCAAATTCTGATTGAATATTCCAGCGTCTACCGTCGTGAATCAACAGCGTTAACTTGTCTGCTGTAAACTCAAAGTGTAGCTGACGATGTTCAAATTCTGGCCATGCAGCTTTAAAGTTTTGTTTGGTTAAATCTCGAAACGCTACCGTTAGATGCGGCGCAAACGGGCGGTTTTTGCCAACTTTGTCAATAATTTCTAAGTTGGCTTCTAGATGCAGCATCAAGTCACATTGCAAACTCAGCAGTTCTGCACTTCTGACTACATTTATATATATGACGCGAGGCACAAAGGCGGCAAACCCACTGAGAGTCATAGATAATGGCTGCTGCTGTTGGGCGAACTCCAACAAAGATGCTTCCATCCTTGATAAATCATCATTCACCCATTCAAAGGGCGGTTGTAAAGTAATGTGTGGTGGTGACTTTTGCGCGTGCTTACTAGCATAGTTATCAGCAAAGTGCTGCTTGATTTCGTTGGCGTAATCTTGAATATGCTGGGGTGGTAGCAGCGCAATGAAAAATCGGCTTTTGGAGGAATTCAAAATACAACAAGATAAAAGCAGATAATCTTTACAGATATTAGAACATATTCGTGATCAAGGTTGCTAGGAAAATGCCGTGGTTCGTCAAGATTGAGGAGGGGAAAGTGGATAAATCCATCTTTGACCAATACATACCTGCTCATAAAGCCTATGTTCAAGAGTTAATTGCCCAAGGTCATCAAGCCAAATCAGGTTATTGGGCAAGATATGGCGGTGGGATGTTGCTGTTTGAGGCTGGCTCGATGGAGGAAGCCGAGTCCATAGTCGCTAATGACCCCTTGGTGAAAAACGGCTGTGTCAACTACAAACTTTATGAATGGAAAATTGTTGTTGAATAATACACAATTACCGAAATTAGTGTTATATTATGTTTAGACCTGGATCTATGCGACTGCAACGCCTAAACCTTGTCAGGACCGGAAGGTAGCAGCAACACAGGATGCTTGTGGTAGGCGTAGTCTCCGGGTCGCCCTATTTGTTAGGAGCAATCACCAGCAATGGCCGGTTTTGGAAATTTGGTTCAAAAAGCTTTTTACCTTGGTGTCGGGTTAGCTTCTTACGCAGGTGAGAAGGCCGGGGAAAAACTAACTGAACTGCGATCGCAAGCCCAAAAACTGGCGGATGAAATGGTGGCTAAGGGCGAAATGACCACAGAAGAAGCCCGGCGGTTTGTGGACGATATGATGAAGCAAGCCCAACAAGCACCAACATCGGCTGAGACTCCTGAAAAACCGCCAGCTTCCGAGCCTCGTCGCATCGAAATTTTAGAGGACAACGAAGAACCGACGGTCAAACAAGCATCAACAGAAAATGTGGATCAACTCCGCGAACAAGTGCTAGAACTGCAAGAAGAGTTAAAGAGATTGCAAAAAGATTAGTCATTAGCAACTTTTTAGCTGTTGCATCAGCAGTTAGCACCGTGCAACGGTATTGAATCACATCCACAAGAATCTATAATAGATAATACCTAGGGTGTACTCTAGTGCTTCAAGCCAAGTAGCACTAAGCGTCCTGTTGACCGTCAGTATGGGCGTTAAATTTATGGAACAGTGGCAAAAAGATTTAATGGAAATCGTCGAAACCGTGGCTGATGAAGTAGAGCGTCTTTTCCTAGGAATGAGTGAAATGGTAGATGCTTTTTTTGAGTTATCAGAAGAAATTGTCGAGGAAGTTCAGAACTCCATTGCAACTGAAGTTGACCAGTATCTACAGGAGATAACTGAACCGTTTTTAGACGTTTATGAGGAACTGGAAGACATTATAATTGATGCTGATCCGGGTTTTCCCTATTCAGTTGAACCCTCAGCCGAACAAAATCCGGCTTGCATTGGCTGTCAGAATTATCATGGTCATGTGTATGGTGGTAATTTATTAGTTTGTGGTATCCATCCACATGGCTGGGATGATGGGAATTGTCCAGACTGGGAGAAAGAGTAGTGTTGAGTGGTGATTGCGGAATGTTAAGTTAGTAATGTTTGGTTTCTCTATATTGCTAACACAGCTACCGCAGTAACTTATGAGTAATTCCTCACCTGAAACAGTATCTCAGTCTAGCCAAGAAATGAAGTATGGCGAGCGTAACATTGCGGAAGGAGAATTAATTACCTTTCCTAACCCGCGTGTGGGTAGACGTTATGACATTAATATTAGTTTGCCGGAATTTACTTGTAAGTGTCCATTTTCCGGCTATCCTGATTTTGCGACAATTCATATTACCTACGTGCCTGATGAGCGAGTTGTAGAATTAAAGGCTTTAAAACTTTATATTAACAGTTACCGCGATCGCTATATTTCTCACGAAGAAACAGCTAACCAAATTCTCGATGATTTTGTCGCTGCTTGTGAACCTTTAGAAGTGACAGTGAAAGCAGATTTTGCGCCTCGTGGTAATGTTCACACTTTTGTAGAAGTGCGTCACATTAAGTAAATTAGGTAGGGGATGAGGGAGATGTAGCTTTAGCTTCTCTTTCAGAGACGCTAACGCGAACCCGCAGGGTGGGAGATGAGGGAGATGAGGGAGAATTTTTTACCCAGTCCCCAGTCCCCAGTCCCCAGTCCCCAGTCCCTATACTGTAGTAGACTGGGAACTTAAGCTGTCTAAAATTTCTAAAACTTCTTGTTCAAAAGCTACTTGAGCGCGATTAGTTTTACCACCAATATACAAGCGATCGCCTGTTTTTAATGCCCAAATTTGGGAGTGGGAAAAATAACTCATCACTGTACCCAACATTAACACAGCAAACCCTGTATAAACAATGGGAATACCAGGGTCAGCTTTAATTTGTAAGCCAGTGCTACCAACTACATCTAAAACTTTCAGTGTCACACCATTAACTTGGGTAGACATTCCCGCGCGGACAGTATCAACTAATTTACCTTCAGCATCGTAAATTAACACCATCCCCTGCAAGTCTTTAGCTAATAGGGAGACTCCTGTACTCATATCTGGTTTGGTAGGAATCCAAGTCCCCCAAATTCGTCCCTTACCATTGGTGTTTAATAATGCCATTGGTAGCTGAAAAATCGGACTTTTGTTAATCCGAATTCTTACAGATGAAATTCCCCAATCAGTTTGATAGAAAGTTACGCCATGATAACGCAAAGGTTGATTAACAAAAATCTTTTTGTGGTCAACTTCCTCTCCCTGACTATTCAAGACTGACATATCAGAATAAAATTGGTCAATGCCACCTTTAGGAGTGTAATCAATCCAAAAACGATTCACTTTTACAGACCAATCTTTGGGGATTTGGGCAGATGCTAAAGGGCCAGCATCAATAATATTTTTAACTTGAAAAGTTTCACCACTGGGAATCATTTCTTGGGCAATAAACCCGGTCATTGCTCCCCAAATTGCCCCTAATAAAATGGCGACAATACCAATATGAACAATAATTGGGCCGATGCGTCCGATTATCCCTTTACGGGCGTAAAGAATATCATCCTTTTCTTGAAAGATTTTATAACGACGGTTTTGTAAAATTTGGCTTAAAGAATTTAAAGAACCAGTATCTAGTTCTGCACTTAAAGCGAGTTTTTGAAATTGTCGTGGTTCTTCGTAATATTTCCAGCGACGGGCTGCTTTTAAGGCTGGTAACTGACGGGTGAAAGTACAAGCAGTTAAGCTAGTCCCGAATAAAACCAGTAAAGCTAAAAACCACCAAGTGCGGTAAACATGATCTAAGCCTACGACTTGAATCACTTTCCAAGTCAGGAAACCGAATAAAGCCGGGTGTTCTGGGTAGTTAGCTTGATAGAATGCGGGTGATTGACCTTGCTCGATGACAGTACCAGTGATGCTAAAGAGGGCGATGATTAATAATAGAGCGATCGCCAGTCGTAAATCTGTCAGTACAGGTAAAAACTCTCGCCGCAAAAATCGCCCTGGTACTGACCACCAAGGGGAAGGGGTGGACACGGAATTATCTATAGTCATTGCTTACAAACTGCCAAGGGGAATCCGAGAAATTAGAGAAAATACGCCAAATCCGACTAAAAGCGCGCCGCTAACTGGATTTATCCAACCAGACCAGCGACGCAATTCTAGTAATCTTTTAATTGCAGCCGTAAAAGTACCTGCTACAATTAAAGGTGCAACATATCCGGCTGTATAGGAAATTAACAACACAGCACCTAAAACTAAGTCTTGGGTATTCGCCACCCAACCCAACAGACTGGCTAAAACAGGTGTGCTACAGGGGGAAGCGACTAAACCAAAAGTTAAGCCAATAGCATAGGAACGCACCCCAGGCGGTAAATCTGAAGAAATCCAATTAGTATCACCAAAAGAGGGGAGTTGCAGAGGTAACGCTTCCAGTAAATTCAACCCCATGATAATGGCGATAATACTCACAATAATCGGCAAACCCAGCCCTATTTGACCGTAGACTTTGCCGACCAAAGCAGCTATAATACCTAAACCTGCCAATGTCGTGGCTAATCCTAAAGCAAACCAAGTTGATTGAGCAGCTGCTTGCAGACGGCTTTTAGCTTCATAACCGCCAATGTAACCGATGGTGATGGGCAGCATAGAAAGCATACAAGGAGTCAGGCTAGTAAGTAAACCGGCTGTAAAAATGATGCCAATACTCAGCAAACTCAAGTGTGTTAGTTGTTGAGAGACAAGGGTGTTGGCAAATTGTTCTAGTTGATATAGTCGGGTTTGCAGATTCTCCAGCATGGGGTATTAGTTGGGCAAGAAATGCTTAATCTGCTTGAATTGTAGCTTACTTTGGGGTGTAAGGGTGTAGGGGTGTAGGGGTATAAGGGTATAGGGGGATGAGGAAAAGTAAGAAATTAATAACTAATAACTAATGACTTTAAACTTGTTTCTTTTAGTTTTCGCTAGTGCGTCACTGTGCTAGTTAGAGGCTCAGATTTTGCACTATTTCTAATCAGCATAAGGCGATGCACACCCAACAACTTGAAGCTAAATTTTTGAGCAAATTGCCAGCAATGCCCACCCTACACATCACTAATGACTAGCAATAATTCTTACTTTTGTATTGTGGGTGAATTTATGGGAACAGAAGGTGTAGAATCACTGCGATATTGCTCAAAACCTAGATATCCCAAAAACAATATTAATCCTAGCAAAGCCAGAACTTGAAGAGATTTTTCGATGGTAATAAAACCGCGTATAAATTTATTCATTGCCATCATTTTGCTTTGATGCTCAAATTTCTACTTAAGTAACTACATTATCTCAATCTCAATTTTCGCAAACTAGCGATCGCTGTAATTTTCCGATTCTACAAAATCTGACAAGCTCTGCATTTTTTCGCTTTCATACCTAAGATTCTGCTTTTACGAAACAGCGACAGCGTAACGCACCAGTATTCATGGTTTGGTGCATTACGCTAAATGCTAACGCACCCTACTGGATTGACACAGCTAATTTAGTGCATTAGGAAACTCTTGTGGGATGGTCATCTTGACCGTCCTGTGCAGGCA
>NZ_LUHJ01000014.1:157812-206377 GCF_001597745.1 Anabaena sp. 4-3
CTTGTATTATATTTGTGCATCATTTTAGTCGTGTCAGTCCACTACAAGTATTTAGATTTAGAACCTAAAGTATTTAATAAATCCCGCAACACCTGAAAAAGTTACGATAAATACACTGTAGTAACTCCTCCCGCACCTCTACCCCAGACTCAATCATTGCAACGCTGAAAGTCTGATGAATATGTATTTCTAGATATTGAGTACATTCCTAATATTTGTTAAGAAATATATATTGGCAGATGAGATAATAGTAGGCGAAATATTGTACTAGCCATTAGCCACATTCAATATCTATATATATCGTTTTCTCACCTAACGAGGTAAAAACTTATCTGCGTTTATCTGCGTTTATCTGCGTTCAATTCTGACTGATTTTACCTCACTTGAATGGGTATTGCTATAACTCAGCATAATTCCCAGCATAAATATAACAATAAACTTCCTGGCTCTGGCTATTTATCAGGTTTTTATTTCCGGGTTCTCTGCATCCAATAAACCACCCATAGAAGTTGAGACAGGGAAACAAATTAATGAGTAAAAACTTTGCTATTATTGACGGCAATGAAGCTGTCGCGCGTGTGGCGTACAAATTAAACGAAGTCATCGCCATTTATCCTATCACCCCCTCATCACCGATGGGAGAATGGGCAGATGCTTGGGCGGCGGAAAGTCGTCCGAATTTGTGGGGAACTATACCCAGTGTAGTGCAGATGCAAAGTGAAGGCGGCGCGGCGGCGGCGGTGCATGGTGCATTACAAACAGGTGCTTTAAGTACCACTTTCACCTCCTCTCAGGGACTCTTGTTAATGATTCCCAACCTCTACAAAATTGGGGGAGAATTAACCAGCACTGTCGTTCACGTTGCGGCTAGGGCTTTAGCTACCCATGCACTATCTATTTTCGGTGATCATAGTGACGTAATGGCAGCCCGTGGTACTGGGTTTGCTATGCTGTGTTCGGGTTCGGTGCAGGAAACTTATGATTTTGCTGTCATAGCTAACGCGGCTACTCTAGAAACACGGGTTTCCTTCTTACACTTCTTTGATGGCTTCCGCACCTCCCACGAAGTGCAGAAAATTGAGTTATTATCAGATAATGATTTGCGATCGCTGATTAACGAAGACCAAATCTTTGCACATCGCGCCCGCGCCCTTTCCCCAGACAAACCATTATTACGGGGTACAGCCCAAAACCCTGATGTTTTCTTCCAAGCCCGTGAAGGTGCAAACCCTTATTACAACGCCTGTCCTGAGATTGTACAGGCAATCATGGATAAATTCGGGGAACGCACAGGCAGATTTTACCAACTTTATGAATATCACGGCGCAAAGAATGCCGAGCGCGTGATTATTCTCATGGGTTCTGGTTGTGAAACCGTCCATGAAACAGTAGATTATCTGAACGCCCAAGGTGAAAAAGTTGGGGTTCTGAAAGTTAGACTGTATCGCCCCTTTGATATTAGCAGATTTATCCAGGCTATACCTAAGAATGTCAAGGCGATCGCAGTTCTCGACCGCAGCAAAGAACCAGGAAGTGCCGGAGAACCTTTATATTTAGATGTAGTCACCGCTATTCATGAAGGTTGGGGAAAGAAAAAGCAGCCCAAACTTGTCGCCGGGCGTTACGGGTTATCCTCAAAAGAATTCACCCCAGCGATGATCAAAGCTGTCTTTGATAACTTAGCCCAAACTACACCTAAAAATCATTTTACCATTGGGATTCATGACGATGTTACCCACACATCCCTAGACTATGACCCGACTTTCTCCACCGAAGCGGATAACGTTGTACGGGCGATGTTTTACGGGTTGGGTTCTGATGGTACAGTAGGAGCTAACAAAAACTCGATTAAGATTATTGGGGAAGGAACAGACAACTACGCTCAAGGCTATTTTGTCTACGACTCCAAAAAATCAGGTTCAATGACGGTTTCACATCTGCGCTTCGGTTCTCAACCAATACGTTCTACCTATCTCATTAACCAAGCTAACTTTATTGGTTGTCACCACTGGGGATTTTTAGAACGCATCGATGTGTTAAAATCGGCGGCGACGGGTGCGACTCTTTTAGTCAACAGTCCATACAATGCGGATGAAGTTTGGGAAAATCTACCCCCGCCGGTAAAACAGCAAATTTTAGATAAGCAATTGCAACTTTACGTCATCAATGCCAACCAGGTGGCGCGCAATAGTGGTATGGGTGGAAGAATCAATACCATTATGCAAGTGTGTTTCTTTGCTTTAGCTGGGGTATTGCCACAGGATGAGGCGATCGCTAAAATTAAACAAGCGATTGAAAAAACTTACGGTAAAAAAGGCGCGGAAGTTGTCCGCATGAACTTGCAAGCCGTAGACCAAACCCTAGATAATTTACATCAAGTCAAAGTCCCCGATGAAAAAGGTAAATGGCTAGACGCAGCTAACCAAAATCCCTTTCCTCACAACGTCCCGGCATTTGTCGAGAAAGTTTTAGGTAAAATCATGGTGTGGGAAGGTGATGATTTACCTGTGAGTGCTTTACCAGCAGATGGAACATTCCCCACCGGCACAGCGAAATGGGAAAAACGCAACGTTGCTCTAGAAATTCCCGTGTGGGATGAGAATATCTGCGTTCAGTGCAGTAAGTGTGTGATGGTTTGTCCCCACAGTGCAATTCGCGCTAAAGTTTATCAACCGAGTGAATTAGCGAATGCGCCGACTAGCTTCAAGTCAACCAATGCCAAAGACAAAGACTTTGCTAACCAAAAGTTTACTATTCAGGTAGCACCGGAAGACTGTACAGGTTGCGCTATTTGTGTGAATGTATGTCCAGCCAAAAACAAAGCTGAACCCTCACGCAAAGCCATTAACATGGCGGAACAGCTACCTTTGCGAGAACAGGAGCGAGAAAATTGGGATTTCTTCTTAAATTTACCCAATCCTGACCGCAGACAGCTAAAACTCCACCAAATTCGCCAACAACAACTGCAAGAACCATTATTTGAATTTTCTGGAGCTTGTGCTGGTTGTGGTGAGACACCTTATGTTAAACTATTGACACAACTATTTGGCGATCGCGCCGTCATAGCTAACGCCACAGGTTGCTCATCCATTTACGGCGGAAACCTCCCCACCACCCCGTGGACGAAAAACGCCGAAGGAAGAGGCCCCGCTTGGTCGAATAGTTTATTTGAAGATAACGCTGAGTTTGGTTATGGCTATCGTCTCTCAGTAGATAAACAAACGGAATTCGCAGCAGAACTCTTAAGACAGTTTAGCAGCGAACTAGGAGATAAACTCGTTGACTCCATCCTCAAGGCAGAACAAAAAACCGAAGCTGATATATGGGAACAACGGGAAAGGGTGAAACAGGTACGGCAGAAATTAGATAAACTGCTGATTAAGGAAAAAGACACCCAGCGTAAACTAGCCATCGAAACCCTAAAATCCCTCGCTGACTACCTAGTGAAGAAAAGCGTCTGGATTATTGGCGGTGATGGTTGGGCTTATGATATTGACTTTCATGGGATAGACCATGTATTAGCCAGTGGTCGAAACGTCAATATCTTAGTCATGGATACAGAGGTTTATTCTAACACAGGCGGTCAATCATCCAAAGCCACCCCAAGAGCCGCAGTAGCGAAGTTTGCCGCTAGTGGTAAACCTGCGCCGAAAAAAGACTTAGGCTTAATGGCGATGAACTACGGTAACGTATACGTAGCGAGTGTAGCGTTAGGCGCGAAAGACGACCAAACACTCAAAGCCTTTTTAGAAGCAGAAGCCTTTGAAGGGCCATCCTTAATTATAGCATACAGCCATTGTATCGCCCACGGGATTAACATGACTACCGGGATGAACCAGCAAAAAGCCCTGGTAGACTCAGGGAGATGGTTGTTGTATCGTTACAATCCATTGTTGCAACAACAGGGTAAGAATCCCTTACAATTGGATATGCGATCGCCTACCCAATCAGTAGAGCCATCCATGTACCAAGAAAATCGCTTCAAAATGCTCACCAAGAGTCATCCAGAACTAGCTCAACAACTGCTAGAACAAGCGCAGGCTGAAGTTGATGCACGTTGGCAGATGTATCAATATTTAGCCAATAGGTAATAGTGAATAGGTAATAGGTACAAGCCTATTACCTATTATTAATTGGTATGGATTTACCTTACCTTCGCGCCCCTCCGCCTTTAAAAACCCCATCCCTCTGGTAAAGTCAGAGGAAAATACACAAGTAAGCGAAAATAAGAATAAGCCTCGCGCAAAGGCGAGCCAGTGCGTTGGGCGGCTCCGCCGACTTGTAGCAACTGGCGTGCAAAGACGCAAAGAATAAAACAACAAAACCTCAGCGTACCTCTGCGTTACCTCTGCGCGACGGCAGTCGCTACAAGTCCGGCGACCGAACGCGCTGCCTCCCCTCCGCGTTTAAAAACCTCATCCCTCTGGTAAAGTAGGCGGAAAATACAAATAACAAAAAAATGAAAATAGGAATCTTAGGACTAGGACTAATTGGCGGCTCATTAGGTTATGATTTGCGATCGCAAGGACATCATGTAGTCGGAGTCAGCCGCAAACAAACCACCTGTAAAACAGCAGTAACATTGGGTAGCGTCGATGAAGCCAATATCAATCTTAGCCTGTTAGCCGACACAGAAGTTGTATTTATTTGTACACCCATCGGCCTCATCGTCCCACAAATGGCACAATTAATTAAACACCTATCCAGCAATACCATAGTTACTGATGTCGGTTCAGTCAAAGCACCGATAGTCAAAGCCATTGCGCCGACGTGGGAAAATTTTATTGGTGGGCATCCGATGGCGGGAACAGCAGACAGTGGAATAGAAGCAGCGCAAAAGAACTTATTTGTGGATAGACCTTATGTGTTAACACCAGATGATACCACACCAAAAAGAGCGATCACAGTTGTAGAGGAAATAGTGCGATCGCTAGGTGCTAATATCTATTATTGTCAGCCAGAACAACATGACCGCGCTGTGAGTTGGATTTCTCATTTACCCGTCATGGTGAGTGCCTCACTAATAGCAACTTGTCTGAGTGAAACTGACCCAGAAGTATTACAATTAGCGCAAAACTTAGCTAGTTCTGGGTTTAGAGATACTAGCCGAGTTGGTGGAGGTAATCCAGAATTAGGCGTAATGATGGCGCAGTATAACCGCCAAGCACTGCTAAGTTCATTACAACAATATCGCCACCAGCTTGATGAAATCATCAACTTAATTGAGCAAGAAAATTGGACAGATTTAACAGCAAAGTTGCAGTCAACCCAACAAGCAAGACCTAATTTTGTTGATTAAATTGACGGTGCGTTATTAGTAGGTTAACGCACCCGAAAAGTTAATGTATTTAGATAGTTAAGTTTATTGGGATATTTTTCCTGATAATTACTTTTTTTGTTACAATAGCAATTTAGTAAATAAAATTATCTCACACCCATATATTGTTCAATTTTGCTGCAATAGCAATTGAACAAACTTGACATCAACAAGTAGCAGTATCCAGCAAACTTGAAAAACTGAATTGAGGAATAACATAATGAAGTATGGCATTGACATGGGTCATAATTGCCCACCAGACACCGGAGCAAGAGGTATCAAAGTTGAGGACATTTTAACCATAGATGTAGGAAATAGAGTTATCTCGAAATTAAGAGCTTTAGGACATGAAGTCATATCATGTAACCCAGAAAGAGCAAGTTCAGTCAGAGATTCTCTGTCACAAAGATGTAACAAAGCCAATGCAGCCAGAGTAGAAGTTTTTGTTTCAATACATTTTAATGCTTTTAACGGAAGAGCTAATGGCACAGAAGTATTTGCCGCTAGTGAAGCCGGCAGAAGAATTGCTCAACCTGTTTTAAATGAAATTGTCAAATTAGGATTTTTTAATCGTGGAGTCAAGAGTGGTTCCCACTTGTTTGTTCTCCGAAATACAAATATGCCAGCAATTCTAGTAGAATGTTGCTTCATAGATTCTCAAAAAGATATGAATATTTTCGATGCAGAAGCAACAGCTAATGCAATTGTGAAAGGTTTAACAGGTAAATTGCCTACGACACCTGTAAATGTAATTCCAGATGAAGAACAGAATATAGATACCAGTATATTAAGGCTGCAAAAAGCTTTAAATAGATTAAAAATTACTGATAGAAATGGTAAAGCTCTCGCGGAGAATAATCAAATCAATGCCGAAACCAAATTTGCCATTGAAAAATTTCAAGGTATAGTAGGAGTAGAAAAAACTGGTGTAGCAGGTGAAACTACCTGGAATGCTATTAATCTAATTTTAGCCAAACGCATTATCAGACGAAATCATGGCGGTGGGCCAGTAGTCCGATATATACAATACCGAGTAGGTGCTGATGTTGATGGGATTTTTGGGCCGCAAACAGAAGCAGCAATTAAGAGATTTCAAAGACAGAATGGTTTAATTGCTGATGCAATTGTTGGGCCAATGACTTGGAGAAAATTGATCGGTTAACACACATCTTGCACCTGTTCCTCAATGATAATTTTTGTAGGGTGGGCATTGCTTGCAACTTGCTGAAAGCCTTAGTTTTACGTCATTGGGTGTGCATCACCTGACGCTTATTGAGAAAGGTGCAAGATAGGAGCTAATTTTAATTATGGGGATTTCCCTGTTAAGAGTTGCCCGTTAAAAGTTCCCTCTTAAAGCATTTAAACAGTCTGACGTACCCTACAAGACATTTGTAATGTGACACTTGCGTAATATCATGTCCGGCTAATTACTTATGATAAGTTTTCGATGCTGATCTTTTCTTGTTCCCTGTTCCCTATTCCCTGTTCCCTATTCCCTGTTAAGAGTTCCCTACCCCAACAGATATGATAACTATTCAAACGGACATGATATAAGTAACTAATTCAGTTGTGTCATCAAGCTTTGACAGCTTCACGAAAAAAACTTTTCCTCAAATTGGTGAGAGGGTGCATAAATAAATCAAGGTCAACCTATTGAGTGAGTGAAGGGGTTGAAACCCAACAAACAAACCAACACTAACACTTGAGAAGCATGACCATGAAATTCCGTAACTTAACAGGTTCTTTACTCACCGCTACCGCACTATTAACCAGCACAGTTCCCGCTTTTGCAGGGCCTTTCGATGTAAAAGCTAGTGGTATTTTCCAACCCGTGAAAGTTAACCCCGGTGCAATTGGTAACGTCAAACCTGCGACACCAGCATCCACAAGCAACCCAGTTGGTAACAGTGAAATTCAAGGTTTAGGTGACCATCAATCATGGGTATCTCCCGATACCTTAGCAAAAGACCCCCGTGCATTGTGTAGTGATGTTGGTTTAGGAAACAACACCCGCACCAGCACCAGCAAAATTGCCTTAGCTACCTCTACCAGCAGCCGTTCTAGTTCATCTCGCAGTCATAACGATGGCGGTGGCGGTGGTGTCAGCATCTTTGGTATTGGCGTTAGTGGTAATGGTAGTAGTCAAGGTAGCCGAAATCGCAGCGAATCTAGAAATAGCCGCCGCAACAGCACAGAAGAAGCTAGTAGCAGTTCTTCTACAGTAGTGCAGGGTAAAAATTGCGATGCTTTCGTGAACGCCGCCGCCGCCAGAGATATGAACTATCAAGATAACCTCACCCGCCGCTATGAAATTAAAACAGGTCGTCGTGGACAACAGGTTAACCAATTACTGGAAAATAAATAATAATTAGGGGTAATGGGTAAAGTCTCATTTCCCATTCCTCCCAGTCTGAAACCATTAATTAAGAGTGTTAAATTTTGGATTTTGAATTGTTACGCCGCCGGGGTTAGTACCCTGGCAATTGCTTTATTTATCTGAGGAAAAGTATGAATACCAGAATAGGAGGTGGAATAATTGCCGTCTCTACAACCTTATTATTGACTATCACACCCTTAGTCAGTGCTGAAACTCCTGCGCGCTCAATTCGTGACTCACAAATTTTACCCTATCTATTAGAGAATCCCCGCGATCGCTCATTGGTGAGGGTACGTTGTGTTTCCAAATTCCGACAAGAACAAGACAGAAAGCGCAGTATCATCAGGGATAGTCTATTAAGACCAAACGGACAAGGCAATAATACTGTCACCATTGAAATAGAAGGCAGTTGTCGTAATGTCAGAATTCGCTCACAAGACTACTTAGACTATTCTCATTATCCAGCTAACCCGGATTTTGAAGATGATTGGTTAACCCGCCAAGGTTCAGGATGGGACTGGCTGTTGAGACATCAACGTTAAACTCAGGTGAACTATTTTTGATTTTTTCCAGCAACAGGCTGCATAAACCCAAAATCATCAACCTATTGATTAAGTGAAGGGGTGAACACCCAAAACACTGCAATCAAAGGAAGATGTGATCATGAAAACCCAAACCTTGTTAAGTCTCGCCTGTTCTCTTTCTGTTTTAGGTTCTTTAACACTACCCGTTACAGCTCAACCAGTTGCCACTGAACCAACTCAACCCCAGGTAGTCAGCCCAGAAATTAGCATTCCCCAAGATACAGCCCTGATTGTCTCATTCCCCGCACCTGTGACTGTAGATGTCGGGCAGAAAAAAGACTATCCTCTGACTGTTCCTTTAGCTAGTGCCATTCAAGATGCTGAAGGAAATACCATTGCACCAGAAAACACTCCTGTCACCATTGTCTTAAAACCCAGTGAAGGCGGTGCCAAAATTGTTGCTCAATCTATAGTCATCAATGGCCGCATCGTTGCCATTAAAGCATCTAGCCAAATCATCCCCGGTACTACCATCACCCACAAGCGAGCTAATGACAAAGCTGTAGAAAATGGTTCTATTTGGGGTAGAATTGGCGGTAGTACCTTGGGTTTCTTCAGCAACGGTGATCCAGATCAGTTTGACCGGGGAGCGATGTTAGGTAGTGCTGTTGGTTTGCTCTCAGGTTTGCGTTCCGCAGAAAACACCCGTGTTGTGCAGATTCCCCAAAGTAGCGTTTATGTTTTGTCGCTAGAAGCTCCTATCACTTTATCTCTTCGTTAGTGACAGGAGACAGGCGTTTACAAGCTTTGTTCAACATCTTCTTTCCCTACCCTTTGGGTTGTCACAGGCTCATGACTGTCTTGTGTCTTGCTGTTAGGGTTAATCAACAGGTGATAAACTTCCGACAAAATTAGTCTAATTTTGTCTCTCAAACTCACCCTAGCTGAATAAGAAAAGCCAGCTTGGGAAGAATTCAGATACAGCCTCAGATGATAGATTGTGCAATCTCATGATAGGTAGGGTTGCATAATTATTCTCACCGCCTTAGCTGTTTGAGTTTTCCTAATGCAGATGTTTTAACTTGAGTGTGAAATCAGTATAAAATCATAGGATTTCATTGGGATTGTTATTCAAGCCGCAAAAAAATTCTTTCAATAAATCACCTAATTTCTTATATTAAATCTAAGTATTTCTTCAAAGACATAATTAGTCAGTTTAAGTCGAAGTTACTGGGTTAAAACTATTGAACCACAATTTTTTTTAGCTAATAATTGCAGTATGAGTTAAGCAATACAAGCTTAATCCATACAGATGGTAATGTTTTCACTCAAGTATTTTCGAGGAAAAAACAATGGCGAACATTAATGTTTTTGAATCCCATAATGTTGGTTCTGAACTGTTTATCGATTCAGAAAACTTTTTGCAAGACCTAAATGATGAAAATGCTATGGCTGTGCAAGGAGGACAAGGTGATGGATTCCCTCAATATCTTAACTACGGTCAGAAGTTTCTAGAGTATGGCTTGAACGGATTTGCAATCAATAATATTGTATCTATCGTCAAGACATATACTGGTGCCGTTGGTATGGGAGCTGCTCCTAACGGTAATGGCGGTGCTCCTGCTCCTAACGGTAATGGCGGTGCTCCTGCTCCCGGCGGTAATGGTGGTGCTGAGTAATAGATTGTAATTCGTTGCTTAATAGGATTTAGCAACTAAACGCTGAATCCTATTACATTTCACCCCATCAGGACTTACGCAACTGGCATATTAGTAGGGTGCGTCAGATATCAAAAATACTTTTATTGACAGCATTTAAACAGTCTGACGCACCCTACAAGACATCTGTAATGTGACACTTGCGTAAGTCCTGCCAATGATAGGATGAATGAAGTGAAGCATTCATTCTATTCAGACTTTGTATTTTGAATATATTAAATTAATGATTTTTCAGATTACCTGAGAAAATTTAGGCTTTTAATTCAACAAACTTTGATAATTTTACTACGCCCATCTTTTGATGTAACCCATTAGGAATAAATTCCCAACCTACTTGAAATTATAAATCTAACTCCAGACAGAATCAAAATAAAATCATATAGAATTAATTTACTAAGTATTAATGTCTGAGACAAAAATATATTAGGTAAATTGAAAGCGATGTATTTCATAACAATTATATATCAAGATTTACCAACTAAGTAAAAATTACAGGAGTTATGTCACACACTACTGATCAATTCCCCAATTCTGAAAATGCAGAATCTGCTAGTGGTAAATTGTTAACGCCTTTTCAACGAAAATCACTGCTGAAGAAATTACAAACTGATTTACAACCAAAATATCGCCGACGTATCGAAATTATGTTGTTGGCAGATCAGGGAAAATCTCAAACCCAAATTTGTAAAATATTGGGTTGTTCTTACCACATGGCACGATACTGGATTAGTGTAGCAAAAGCTGGTTTAGCCCACCAATGGCAGGAGCAACCTATAGGTAGACCAAAAAGTGTTAATGAGGAATATCTCCAATGCTTGAAAGATTTGGTAAACCATAGTCCCCGTGAGTATGGCTATCCCTTTCAAAACTGGACTGCACAATGGTTAAGTAAACATTTAGCCAAAGAAATGGGGATTGCAATTACTGAACGCCACATCAGTCGTCTACTCAAACAAATGGGACTATCTACTAAACAAAAAAATCATATCTCTAGACAAGATGCTGACAGTAGACAAGATGCTGAGATTACAATCAAAGACTTGCCACCGCCCTGTGATTCTAATTTACAATTAATAGTTAATTTCTTTGTAAATTGATATCACACTGTCAGGTGTCTATCTGATAGGGGTTTTGAGAAATAGCCTCTTACTCTACTGGGTTAAGTATTTCACATTCCAGAGGATGCAGGATTGTTAAATGAAAATTCTGCCTATTTTCTGCTTGCAAATACTGTTGCTGTAAGGGTTGCCATTGTTGCCACCACTGAACACGATTGGCGGCTAACAAACTCGCAAATGTCGGTAATTTAGTTTGAATTTCTGACTTGAATACATCCCTCAGCCACTCATCCATCACTACACTATCTTGAATATTGCCCAAAATGTCTTGAATACTTTTGATATCTGCAATGTAAGCTGAGTAAGACTCACCATATAACTCGGTAAATAGTTCCATTTGGTAGCGCATCCGCTTGGCTTGTTTTCGTAAATCGTGGATGATTTCGCCGTGAGTTGTCAATTGTTTTTCTATATCTTCTGGTGTGGAGTCGGTATAGATTTTCACTTGAGAATCAAGGAGATGAGTACCTACTAATAATCCTGGATGCAGCAAGAAACTACTGACTTCAGGTAAAAGTAAGTCTGGTAGTACCTGCTGAATAGGGATAGATGCTAATGGTTTATAAGTTGGTGTTTCTAACCAATCTTCTAAAGTTTGTTTGAAAGACTTATAAGCATCATCCTTGAGTGTTGTCAGGGTTTTAGTTAGTGCATCTTCACGCTGTTTAGCTAAAGCACTAAAAGCTTTTTGCAGAGATTTCTGTTCTTTAGGAGGTAAATTTGGTTGATAAAGGGTTTCTAAATTTTGCTTTAATACGTCTAAATCACGCAGATTACCGAGGCGACGAGCAATTTTACCTATATTTTTATCACTGGCTGGCTTAGGTAAGTTTAGTACAATCTCAAATCTACTAATAGCTGTGCGTAAACGACGCATTCCTACCCGCATTTGGTGTAATGCTTCTGGGTCTTCATCTTTCTTAACAGGTTTTTCCCATTTGATAATTTTACTAAAGTGTTTTTTCATAGCCTGATAGGCGTATTCTCCTAGAGTTTTTACTGTAGGATTTGTATCTAAATTCATAGATATTAGTCATTATTTACTTAGTTTATTGCATAATAACATTAGTTGAAAAATCCATCTATCCTTTGAGAGTTATTTTTTATATTATGCTCGCAATTAAGAAGTGATATCAATCTGGACAGTTATGTAGCTGAGAAAAATATGCAATTGCTGTGATAGCTATGAACTATTAGTTATTTAAGATATGATTAAGTCTTTTTTGTATAGTGATGAACTAATTAAAATAGTAGGATTAATATTTGTGAATTAAAGAGAGTAGTCAACATGGCAATCTCAAATTTAATCAAGCAATGTGTCCTGAGATTTAGCGCGAGTTTTCAAGAACACAGACAAGACCTTTCCGCAGTCAGACTAACTCAAAGTCAGTATTTATGGTTGGGTTCGGATGAGACGGCAACAATTGAGCGGTTATCTGTGGCTGATGGTGAGCAATTTACCAACCATAAACAATTTCGTGTAACTGAATTTATTGATTTACCTGCGTCAGAGGATGAGGAAATTGATATTGAAGGTTTAGCTTATGACGATTATTATTTATGGTTAGTTGGTTCTCATAGCTACAAGCGTAAAAAACCTAAGCCTGATAAAAGTGATGCCAAAAATATTGCGAGGTTAGCTAAAATTGAATCAGAACACAACCGCTATGTTTTAGCCAAAATTCCCTTAGTCGATGGAGAATTAATTAAGTCTTGTCCACATCCTGAGAAACCAAAAGAGCAGTTAAGCGCAGCCAAATTAAAGTTAACTAAAGATAGTAATATCCTGATGGCGGCTTTAGCAGATGACCCACATTTAGGAAGTTTTATAAAAGCTGGGATTCCTGGAAAAGATAATGGTTTAGATATCGAAGGTTTAGCCGTTTATCAAGGACGAGTTTTTTTAGGTTTGCGTGGCCCAGTATTGCGGGGTTGGGCGATAATTTTGGAACTGGAATTAAAAAATTATCAGCCTGATTTATTGAAACTAAAAGAAATAGGAGAGGGGAAACAAGAGTATAAAAAGCATTTTGTTTGGTTGAATGGTTTGGGTATTAGAGATTTATGTTGGCATGGGGAAGACTTGTTAATTTTGGCTGGCCCAACTATGGATTTAGATGGGGTAGTGCAAGTTTATCGTTTAAAAGATGGGGTGAAGTTGCAAGAAAATATTCTCAATACTCCAGAGTTGGTGCAAGAAATTCCGCATGGCGATCGCAATGATCGGGCGGAAGGAATTACTTTATTTGAGGATATCTCTGGAGTACCGTCACTACTGGTAGTTTATGACTCTCCCGCCCCGAATCGGCTAGTGGGTGACGACAGCGTGATTGCTGATGTTTTTCAGTTGGGTTAGAGGTTAGTTGAGATTGCTTGTACTGGACAGGTAGGAATACACTGCTCACAGACAATGCAACGCGATCGCGTGAATGTCAGTTTATAGGTTTCTGGGTGGAGAGTCAGGGCTTCTGTAGGACAAACCCCAGTACATAAGCCACAGTGAACACACAAATCTTCATCAATGACAATTTCCCCCAAGCTGAAGGAAACGTTGATATGTCGCGATCGCATCCACTCAATCGCTGCATCCAACTGATCAATATCTCCTGATAATTCTACGACCAGCTTACCAATTTGATTAGGCGCAACTTGAGCGCGAATAATATTCGCAGCAACATTGAAATCTTTAGCCAGCACATAAGTCACTGGCATCTGGATTGCACGTTTGGGAAAGGTGAGAGTAACTCGTTTTTTCACAGATTTCAGCAGAGACTTTCATCTCAATGATAGTCAAGGGTGGGGACTGGGGATTGGGGACTGGGGATTGGGGATATATGTAGAGACTAAGCATGCTTAGTCTCTACAAGTCAATAGTTAGTTGTGATTCCGCTTCCTCGGCTCACCTCAGTTAAACTAAAAGAGAAATTACTTAATATCATTTAATAAAATGTTATGACTACAAATTCACCAGCGAAGCCGGAAACTACTGTTGGGACTAGATTGAGAAATTTTTTGATAGTGATAGTAGCGATCGCTCTCAGCGTTGCCTTATTCTTAGGACTGCGGGCTGAAAAAACTTCTGTTTCCCTTGCCAGTTTAGAAGAAACATCCACACCCTTAGAAGTAGCGACTACCAACGGTAAACCCTCACTTGTAGAGTTTTATGCTAATTGGTGTACTGTCTGTCAAAAAATGGCCCCTGATATTGCCGAATTAGAACAACAGTATGCTGACAAGGTGAATTTTGTCATGCTGAACGTAGATAATACCAAGTGGTTGCCTGAGATGCTGAAATATCGAGTTGATGGTATTCCCCACTTTGTATTTTTAGATCAAGAAGGGGAAACTGTGGCTCAAGCTATAGGTGATCAACCTCATACAATTATGGGCAGTAATTTAGAAGCTTTGGTGACTGGTTCATCTTTGCCCTATGCTCAAGCCAGTGGTAAAGTTTCTCAATTCTCAGCACCAGTGTCACCCACATCTAGCCAAGATGATCCCCGTAGTCATGGGAGTCAGGTAGTTAATTAGGGGAATGAGGGGGACAAATCAATTCAAAATTCAAAATTCAAAATTCAAAATTCAAAATTCAAGAATCCTTGGGAAATGGGGATAACTAACTATTGTTTTGTAGAGACGTTGCATGCAACGTCTCTACATATATCCCTAGTACCCAGTACCCAGTACCCAGTACCCAATCCCCAGTCCCCTATTATTTAAACCTGGGATATTGGGGACGGCAAGGAGTACCCCAACAGACTTGTCCGGCAGGTAGATCAGAAAAGACACTACTACGCGCGCCAATGACGGCATTAGAACCAATCTGCACTCCAGGCCCGACAAAGCAATCTGTGGCTAACCATACGCCGTTACCAATGGTGATGCTGGCTATTTTCAAGCCAAAGGCAGGATCATAAATATCATGGCTACCAGTGCATAAATAACTTTTTTGAGAAACTACGCTGTGTTCACCGATATAAATCTCATCTAAGCTGTAGAAAACTACATCGTCACCAATCCAGCAATAATCGCCGATGGTGACTTTCCAGGGGTAGGTAAAACGTGCAGTCGGTCGAATGACTACGCCTTTGCCGATACGCGCCCCAAATAATCGTAATATCGAGCAACGCAGACTATTAAACGGGTGGAGAGTCAAAGGAAAAGCGATCGCCTGTACAAACCACCATAGTAAAACATACCAACCAGGCCGCCCCCTATCAAACCCAGATTGGTCATATTTGCGTAAATCTACAAAGGATTGGTCATTAGTCATTAGTTATTAGTCATTAGTTATTAGTCATTAGTTATTAGTTATTAGTCATCCCCCTCATCCCCCTCATCTCCCTCATCTCCCTCATCTCCCTCATCTCCCCTACTTCCGCTTATTGGTGAATAGGAGATTTTGAATAACGGCGTTTAAATAACCTACTTGACCATAGGCATAAACAAGGTTATCAAAGCTTTGGGCTGGATTATTATAATACTTCATTGCTTTATATAAGCCCCGTATAAATCTCTCACCACCGATTTTAAATTGACCAATCCCTGCTTTACCTGCGAGTTGCTCACGGTAGCATTCGCTGATACCTTGCCACCAACTGCGGTTGAAAAACCAAGAGCGGTTGATGCGTTCTGGGGCGACGTTGTGAGCTACTAAGGCTTGGGGAATATACGCAACTTGCCAACCACGATTGAGTGCTAATTCTGTCATTTGTAGTTCTTCATTAGACAGGAGGTTTTTGCCGACTCTACCCAGTGCAGGATCAAAACCTCCTATGTCTTCTAGAAAACTGCGGCGGATGGAGTAGTTCAAGCCTCTGGGGGTTAAGCCTGGTTGTTGGATGTATGTCAGGCTGTCGCCTAAATCATAGGCTCCCAAATTCCCGGCTAAGGCAGGAGATAGCCATTGAGGAGGTTCAACACCAGCTGGCCATAAGAGGGTAACTTTACCACCGGCGATCGCTAGCTGGGAATTAGTTTGATAAGTGTCATACAATACTTGTAGCCAGTGGGGAGTCGCCACGGCATCATCATCTAAATATGCCAAGATTTCCGCTTGAGCCACTCTTGCGCCTGTGTTCCGGGCTACGGATAATCCCAGCGTAGATTCAAATACATACTTGAAGCGGGAATTACTAGCTCTTTGTTCTGCTACTTCACGGGTGCGATCGCTTGACCCATTATCCACTACTACAACTTCAAACTCACCAGCAAATTCTTGCGCCAACAGGCTATCTATCGCTGCACCTAAATAATTATCCCGATTGTGAGTGCATATTATAGCAGATATTTTAATTTCTGACATATTAATTTAGGGAATAGAAATTAGAATGTAGGGGTTTAGCAATGCTAAACCCTCACCGGAGTAGAGAATACAGTGGAAATATCTACTGTTAGTGATCACCTCCTACCTCATACTTGCTGGATGTGACTGTGTAAAACTACCAGACTTTCGGCTAGTTGGCTGAGGCGAGTTTCTAGGTATTGCTTGCGTCCCAAGAGTTGGCGTAACTTTTGATAACGAGCGATCGCTAAACTGACTGTAGCTAGCTGATTCGGTGGACATGGGCGTGACCAAAGTTTACCAGACTCATCTACACCACAGAGGCGATAACCAGTACGTAGAGATGGGTTAGGAGGTGTACCATTAGGGTCACAAATTTCTTGGACATAATCTATCAGTCGTTCAACTTCTGCATGGCGGAGTGTTGCCGTACCTCCTTGTTCTACATCCCAAGGATTGGATTCTAACCAACCATTCACAATCGGCCCTTCTAAGTATATATCCTGAATTTGCTGCACAATTAACTGTAATTCTGTTTGCCAAAGAGCTACTTCTTCCTGAATCTCTTGCAGAATGTTCATGGCTAAGGCAGGATTAGCACCATGACGGTGGTTACTGAAGGTAGGAGTTTTAAATTTTGGTAGGCTGGGCGTTTTACCTTCATTGTCTTGTACAGCAAAGGTTTTTACAGAACTATCTTGAGAAAACAAATTTTCCTCAGTAGTCTGTTCCACCTGGGAGTCTGTCACTAAGTCTGGAATTGCTGCTTGAGTGGTGCTTTCTGTGTTTTTCCCTTCTTTAGCAGCCACGCTAATCCTGAAGGATACCGGACGCTTGGTGTTATCGCTAGCTTCAACGGTGACAGTATCGCGAGTTCCCAAATCGTGTAGAGTTGCTTCAATGCGTTTTACACCTGCTTTCATAGTCATATCCTAAAATCTACTGTCTGAGTGTTTAATATTTAAAAATGGGTTGATTAAAATTTATATCTTTTGCCCATTTTGACATAAACAATCTTGGTGCTAATTTTATCTTTATCAAACTGATCTAGTTTCACCAATGTTATCAATAAAGCAAACATACTTAGGATATAAATTTGCGTAACGTTATTTTAGTCACGGGGCCGGCTAGGTCTGGTAAAAGTGAATGGGCGGAAAATTTGGCAATTCAGTCAGGAAAAACGGTGGTTTATGTGGCTACGGCTACCGTTAACCTAGATGATCAAGAATGGCATCAACGTATTCAAAAACACCAAAAACGCCGTCCTGCCGATTGGGTAACGCTAGAAGTACCAATCATGCTATCTGCAACCCTGGCTGATATTCAGCCAGATAGTTGTGTGTTAGTCGATTCTTTAGGCACTTGGGTAGCGAATCTTTTGGAACAAGATGATTTAACTTGGGAAAATACCTTGAGGGAATTTTTAGAAACGGTACAGTTAGTAACTGCTGATTTGGTGTTTGTGGCGGAAGAGACGGGTTGGGGAGTAGTTCCAGCATATCCTTTAGGGCGGACATTTCGCGATCGCCTGGGTGCTGTAGTACGTCATTTAGGCTCAATTTGCCAAGCTGTTTATTTAGTCACTGGTGGTCATGTTCTCAATCTCAGCATACTTGGTACACCATTAGCAAAATCTCTACATTATGAATGATGAAGCAAAATTTAAGATATTTTAAGAGAAATAGATTATTATTCATTTGAGCAATTTTTGTCAGATTCTTAATAGAAAATTAAACAGTTGGTATCCAAATTTTCCTCATACCGAATGTAAAATTAAGGTATGGCAAACAAAGAAGAAGTTAAAAAATATCTTGCCCACTGGTTTCAGTTAGGTAAGAAAGTAGTGATCGGTAACGAGGGAACAAAAATGTTACCTCAACCTATATTCCAAGGCGATCGCTACAGCAAAGACTTTGAAGAATGTTGGCAAAAAATTCTCTTATCGGCAGGTGATTGTTATCTAGAAGGAACTGACGAAACTATTGCTGAATTACTAACGCCAGCATGGGAAATGTGGCCTTGTAGCCGTTGTTCGATGCCAGTACCCATGAAAAATGTTGGTATGCCTGCCGCATTTTGTCCATGCAATGATTTACCAGGCTGGCCGAATACTGATTTACCAGCACCACGATGTCCAATTAACAACGAAGAACAATTAAAAAATATCCGCAATCGACTTTTAGGAAATCTTACTTCAGCTAATTATTAACTGATCAATCTGCATTAATTGACTGTGGTTTCACTACGAGAAGCCACAGTATTTTTTTGACCTCTCCCCCAACCCCTCTCGGACAAGGAGAGGGGAGTAATATCATGTTGGGTTAAACACTTATAATATCTGTAGGTTGGGTTGAGGAACGAAACCCAACATTAACACTACGAGAAGCCACAGTATTTTTTTGACCTCTCCCCCCACCCCTCTCCGACGCGGAGAGGGGAGTAAGAACAGACGTAGAGACATTTGATGAAATGTCTCTACATATTCCCCCCTTCCCTACTAAGGGGGGTAGGGGGGTTAGGTCTTGACTTTGATATTCATCAAAATATTTTTAAAATATCCTCTGAGATAGATACATAAAAATCTCAATTACTATATTCGCTTCATTGCTGGCAAACAATTTGAAAAATGGAATAACCCAACTATATAAACACTAATTTCAGCGTGTATTTTTATGTAGTGCCATCAACTTAATTGAGTAATTGAGTCTCAAAAAATCTGCAATTAAGTTTACAGATATTGTAAATGACCCATCTAGTTACTCCCAGCTATTGTAGTAATCAAGCAAGCAGTTGAGGAGCCAACAAGAGGCAAACAACTACTAGCTATAACGACTCAAAACTATCCTATTAATGGAGTAAATGATCATGCAAGTTATCGAAAAAAATATTTTCACTCAAATCTCTGCTGAACAATCTGCTAATGTTAACGGTGGTGGCAATAGTGCTGGAATGAATCTTTTACTTGCCGGTGCTCTTGCTTCAGTTTTAGACGCATTTGACCTGGATGAAACAAACGAAGGACAAATTACCATCATCGGTGTCCTTGCCGGCATATTTGGCTAATAATAGCATGAGATAGTTAAACTGTCTCCTTCTTCAGTTTCATCATCTTGAGAAAATTGGTGTTAGACCCCAGTAAATATCTGATAGGTAATAAGGAAAATCACAGCCTTTTACTAACGATAAAGAACAGTGTATAGCACCAAATTACTAAATCTCTTCCTCTGATAATTTGAGGAAATTAATGCGCTCACCGTCTCATATAAGCTTGGCAATTACCACTTAATATGAACGAATTGAGCGCATTTAAATTAATCTTTTATGAACCTACAACAAGCTAAGTACGAATTTACATACTGTATGAAAATTCTAATTTTCAAGATTATGAAATAAAAAAGTATCCAAATGGAGTAACAAACTATGCAGGCGATAGCAAAAAATAACCTGTTTACTGAAATATCTGCTGAAGATGCTGCTGAAGTTTATGGTGGAGGACTCAGAGGACTACTGATAGCTTCTGCATATTTCAATGTAATTCAAGCTTTGACTGGTAATCCAGCCGGTGATCTAGAACGCAATATAGGCTTACTTTTATTAATGGGTGCGCTGTCAGTACCGGGTTCTTTATTCAGTATTATTGAGTAGTTTTAATTCTACTAAAAAAGTAAATTTGATTTGACGATAGCAGCATAAAATTTATGAAAAATAACAGTTTGTTTACAGAAATATCTGATCAAGAAGCTGCTAATGCTAGTGGTGGTGGGCTGATGACTGCTGCATCTTATATTGCAGTTGCAAACGCTTTTAACATTCCTCCTGATATATTACAAACTACAGCAGTTCTGTTTTTAATCAATGCTCTACCGGTTCCTGGGTTCTTAAGCGATAGTTTTGTCCCTTCCTTGGGAAGAGAACTTACACCATTTCGGTCTCATCGCACCAGTAGCGGCTCATCACTTTTCTTAACACAATTATTATACAATGTAGAACCTTGGTTATAGATTTAATATACCAAGAAAATTATCAATGGAGGACGTATGAATATGATTAAAATATTACCTTTTTTTACAGAAGTTACTGCTGAAGAATCTGCCCATATTGGCGGAGGATTTGTTAATGAAAGTCCACAACCAATTTTACCTTTTCTGCAAGAGAAAGAAAACAATTATTCCCGAATTATTCGGCCTATTTTTGGTGACAATGCTATCTTAGCTAGTATATTCACTTCTAGTAACTCTGTTTCGGTATTCTAAATTTAGAGAACATTGAGTTTTTATACACATAAGTTAGTCTTAACTTGTGTGTTTTTTTATTGATATGTATGACTGCTATATAGGTTTTATTTCTTATTTAGGAAATTGAAAACACATAAATAATTAATGAATAATAGATGTTCTTAACTTAAGCTATAAATTAAGTTCTTAGGAATATTTATTTAAAGCATGTAAACAAATACAAGTTTATTAAATTATGAAATATGCTCACGTTTTACAACATAGTGAAGAAGATTGTGGGGCTGCTTGTCTAGCAGCAATAGCTAAACATTATGGACGTAATTTTACAATCAGCCGCATTCGTGAAGCTGTCGGTACAGGACAATTTGGTACAACTTTATTAGGACTTAAAAGAGGCGCGGAAACGCTGGGTTTTAAGGCTAGCACTGTTAAAACTTCTCCAGAGATTTTAAACCAAATTGACAAAGCACCCCTACCAGCAATTATTCACTGGCAAGGTAATCATTGGGTAGTTTTATATGGTAAGAAAGGTAAAAAATGTGTAATCTCTGATCCGGCTGTAGGGATTCGTTATCTGTCGCCAAAGGATTTAGTTGAAGGGTGGAATGATTGGTTAATGTTGTTATTAGAGCCAAATCCAGAATTGTTTTTTCAAGGAGAAGATGATAAGATTGCTGGTTTTTGGCGTTTCTTTAGGCGGATATGGAATTTTCGCAGTATTTTAGCCCAGGCTTTACCCCTAAACCTACTATTAGGTGTCTTATCTTTAGCGTCTCCTTTTCTGATACAAATTCTTACCGATGATGTTTTAGTTAGGGGTGATATGAAGCTACTAACTACTATGGCGATCGCTGTGGTAGTAATGAATATTATTTCTAGTAGTTTATCATGGGTACAGTCTAACTTAATCGCTCACTTTGCCCAACGCTTACAATTAGGACTTGTTTTAGATTTCTGCCGCCAAATTCTCCGCTTACCTCTCTCTTATTACGAAGCACGCCGCAGTGGAGAAATTGTTAGTCGTCTCCGAGATATTAACCAAATTAATCAGTTAGTTTCTCAAGTTGTTATCAGCCTACCTAGCAAAACTTTTATAGCTGTAATTTCTTTGGCTATAATGACTTTTTATAGCTGGAAATTAACTGCTGTAGCTTTGGTTCTATCTGCCTTTATGACCATATCTACAATAGTATTTCAACCAACTTTACAGCAAAAAAACCGCGAGCTTTTAGTGAAAGATGCGGAAGCTCAAGGCGTTTTAGTAGAAACTTTTAAAGGCGCACTCACACTTAAAACTACCTCCTCCGGCTCACAATTTTTAGATGAACTGCAAAGCCGCTTTAGTCATCTAGCAAACTTGACATTACGTACAATACAAATAGGAGTTATTAATGGGACATTTTCTAATTTTATCTCTGGCGTAGGTACGATTTTATTACTTTGGTATGGTGGTAATTTAGTAATTAATCCGGCGGAAAACTTGAGTATTGGGCAATTACTCGCCTTTAACTCAATGAATGCTAATTTTATCGCTTTAATTGCTACTCTCATTAGTTTTGTTGATGAATTTACTACTGCTAAAACTGCTGTGCAACGCCTGACGGAAGTTATAGACACTACACCAGAAAATGAAGGCGATAGTAAAAAGCCTTTCGCCAAATTAGCGGGAGATGCTGATATTGTTTTTACAGGTGTTAACTTCCACTATGCTGGCAGAGTTGATTTATTAGATAACTTTACTGTCACAATTCCTGGGGGTAAAGTTACGGCGTTGATTGGTAAATCTGGCTGTGGTAAAAGCACTCTAGCTAAACTAATTACTGGTTTATATCCTCTGCAATCAGGTAACATTCGGATTGGTTTATATAACCTAGATGATTTATCTTTAGAATGTTTACGTCAGCAGGTTGTATTAGTTCCTCAAGATGCTCATTTTTGGAGTCGTTCCATTGTCGAAAACTTTCGTTTAGGCAGTCCTTTCGTTACCTTTGAACAAATTGTTACAGCTTGCCAAATTACTGGGGCTGATGAGTTTATTAGTAAAATGCCTGAGAAATATCAAACTATTTTAGGTGAATTTGGGGCTAACATCTCCGGTGGGCAACGTCAACGTTTAGCTATAGCTAGAGCGATAATTACAGAACCACCTGTTTTGATTTTAGATGAGTCAACTGGTGGACTTGATCCAGTTAGTGAAACCCAGGTTTTAGATAAATTATTGCAACATCGTCAAGGCAAAACCACAATTTTAATTAGTCATCGTCCAAAAGTAATTAATCGGGCTGATTGGGTTGTTTTGCTAGAGCAAGGTAAGTTACAAATGCAAGGTTCTTTAGAGGAATTGCGGGCGAAGACAGGCGAACATATAGATTTTTTATTGCCTTAATAAATGTGGGTAGCGGTGGGAAGAAGAAAAGTTATGTCTTTGACGATTCTCAATCAGTGTCTATGAAGTTGCATCAAATAAATAATGTAGAGACGTTGCATGCAACGTCTCTACAGTAAAGAATAAAGTGCATCTATGGCTACGCCACGCAAGCTACATGAAGAAACGGTATTAGGTGGGGGGAATTCATTTTAAATAATTTGTCGAAAATATTGATAATTAGGTGGTGAAATATGCTGTACGTTCAAAATCAAAAAATTCTGCCAGCAGACGCAAACGAGGAGTTTTTACCCCCTATTAGTCCTTGGACTTCTTTATTAGGAATATTGCTGATGGCGACTGTTGGCAGTGCGATCGCTCTCTCTTGGTGGATAAAATATGATGTTGTAGTCAAGGCTGCTGCTACGGTTCGCCCTGTTGGTGATGTGCGGTTAGTGCAACCAGAAATGGCAGGTACTGTTGAAAGTATCTTAGTCACAGAAAATCAAGTGGTGAAACGGGGTGATCCTATCGCCCAGTTGGATACAGATGAATTACAAATTAAACAAAGTCTACTACAAGGCAATATCCAACAGGGTAAATTACAACTGATTCAAATGGATGCCCAAATCAGCACTTTAGATACTCAAATTCTCGCCGAAACTAGATTAATTGAACGTACAATAGCATCAGCACAAGCAGATTTAAGTAGAAATCAACGAGATTACCAAGAAAGAAAAATTACTACTGAAAGTGAATACCTAGCGGCTGAAGCTAACGTACAAAAAGCGTTAGCCAACTTGCAAAAAGCCCAAGCTGATTTAGAGTTTGCGAAAGCTGATCGCGATCGCTATCAACAATTAGCAGAAATTGGTGCGATTGGTAGACGAGAATACGAACAAAAGAAACTGGTTGTCGAACAAGCTAAATCATTCCTAGCTGGGGAAAAACAAGCGGTAGAAATTGCCCAAGCCCAATTACAATCAGCCCAAGCTGCAATTAATCCTAGCATGGCAACAGTGGCGATCGCCACTGAACGCATCGCCCAAGAACGGGCTAAAGGTGAGGCTAGCATCGCCACGCTAAACAAAGAAAAACAAATTCTTCAGCAGCGCAAAGTCGAAATGCAATCCCAACTCAACCAATATCAAAAAGAACTACAACAAGTAGACAAGCAATTACAAAGTAGTGTGATTCGCGCCACTAGCGACGGTGTGATTCTCAAGTTAAATTTACGCAATCCAGGCCAAGTTGTACGCGCTAGCGAACCCATTGCAGAGATTGTACCCCAAAACACACCTTTAGTAGTTAAAGCCATGATCCCCACCGCAGACATTAAAAAAGTTGCCGTTGGGCAGAAAGTACAATTGCGAGTAGCTGCTTGTCCCTACCCTGATTATGGAACACTCCAGGCTGTGGTGAGTGCCATTTCTCCAGATGCGATCGCACCCCAACGCCATGATACCAATACAACTACAGCAAGTGCTATGACTCCCACTGGTAGTTATTTTGAAGCGACAATTAAACCCGAAAATTCCACATTTGGTCATGGTAACAAATCTTGTCAGATTCTATCAGGGATGAATGCCGATGCCAACATTATTTCTCAACAAGAAACAGCATTGCAATTCATCTTGAGAAAAGCAAGATTAATTACAGACTTATAAGTAGGAAATCAGGACTGGGTAAAAGATTCTTCCTTGTCTTCCTTATCTTCCTTGCCTCCCTTGCCTCTTCTAACCCTAAGCCGCAAATTATACTTTCAAATGTCTACGCCATGACTCTTGTGCGATTTTTGCCAGCTTATCATAGAATTCAACAAGCATTACAATGGTGGTATTCTAGACAATCCATGAAGCTTTTTCTGGAAGCTGAGAAAATTCGTGATGATTTATTACAAGAAGCCTTCAGCATTCGACGCAATTTAGATTTAATGGTAGTAGATAATTTGAATTTATCACGCGACCAAACTCAGGATTACCTTAAACAGATTGATCAATTCCATTGCTCTTTAGTACAATTGAGCAACCGCTTGTTTCCAGAATCCCTTCAAGATAACTTTCCCTTGGCGATTGAGTGCTTATTAGAACCTTGGTTAGTGGCGAATCCGCATCTACATTTTCATCTGGATTTGCCTGTAAATTGGCGACATGAGTCAGCAGCACATAGTTTAATAGTCTTATCAGCTTTAGATGAATTACTGACAATTTCTTTGCCGCATATTCTCATGCGAATCACAATTTATATTAGCTTAAAGCAACAGAAAAATTTCGGACAATTAAACATCCAGATTCATTATCCTGATGTTACTACATTTATCTGCCATCCCAGTTTACCAGAATTAGATTATCTTTGCGAAAGCTTTCAAATCTTAACTTCAGGTAGATGTTTTTATCGTATTAATAATCGCCAGGTAATTTTGTATTTTTGTTGGTAAATATTGTCCTAAAAACTTGGGAATCTCAACTAAGATAGCTGTTGCTCAACCAATTTATAGGTAAAATAATCTCATTAAGTTAAAATATTGCTCTTTAACGATGTAAACAGTTGATAGTTGTGTAATAAATTGACTGAGTGTTAATTATGAAACAAACATTATCTGAACAGACAATCTTGAAAATTTTAGTAATTGATGACCATGAATCAGTTTTAAGTGGAACATTAAACGTTCTCAAAAAACAGTATGCTGACGCTGAGTTTATTACTGCTGTCAATGCTCATGATGCACTTGAGCAAATTAATATTTCACAACCCGATCTGGTGGTTATGGATTTGTCTATACCCAATAATACCAATGTGACAGCGCGACCAGATACGGGTATTCAACTTTTAAGAAATATCATGAAAAATTATCCCCACTTAAACATCGTTGTGCAGACTGCTCATGTCAGAACATTAGTCAGAATTAAACCAGATATTGATAATCATCAAGGAGGTTTGACAGTTGCTGACAAAAGTCTTTCTACTCAGGAAATGTTGACTAGAGTAGATTGGGCTTTACAAGGCTTAACCCATACAAAAGATATCAAAGGCATTCATGCAGGATTAGAAATTAAACCCGAATGGTTGAAAGTGTTAAATTTAGCGTTTGATGAAGGCTTACAAGACAAAACAATTGCCGAAAGAATGTGTATATCAGAAAGAATGGTACGCCATTATTGGAGTAAGCTGCAAGATGCTTTAGATATATATCCTGAAGAGGGTAAAAATATTCGCATTCAAACCGAAATGCGGGCAAGGCTAGAAGGCTTAATTGATTAGTTAAGGAATTTCTAAGTAAAAAACTTGCCCTGTTCCCTAATCCTTCCTGTTCCTTCCTGTTCCTTCCTGTTCCTCCCTGTTCCCTAAATAATTCTGAATTCATCTCATTCACTACCTACCACTAAAGACTGGGGAATTCGCTTATGCCTCCTGGACTTTGGACAAAAATTAAAGCAGAAATTACTATTTGGCGAGTAGGTGTTTTACCTGGATTTGCCGTTATTGGGCTGGTAGTATTTGCTCGTTCCATTGGTTTAATGCAGTCTTTGGAGTGGTTAGCTTTTGATAATTTTCTGCGTTTACGTCCAGAAGAACCTATTGATGAAAGAATTGTCATAGTAGGAATTAATGAAGATGATATCCGCAATCGTGGTCATGATGCAATACATTCTTCTGTCTCTGATCGTGATTTAGCCGCTTTGTTATTACAATTACAAAAATATCAACCTAGAGTCATAGGTGTTGATATTTATCGAGATTTACCAGTCAATCCCGGTCATAATGAATTAGTCAAAGTTCTACAAAATCATCCTCATATAATTGCCATAGAAAAGGTATTACCAGAAAGAATTACTCCGCCGCCAAATTTTCCGCCAGAACGCATTGGTTTTGCTGACCAAATTACAGATATTGACGGTAAATTAAGAAGGAGTTTGTTAGGTACACCAACATCTGATGGTTATAAATTATCTTTGTCGGTGAGATTAGCAGCCGCTTATTTAGCCCGTCACAATATACAGTTAGAAAATGGGATACGCGATCGCGCCGCTATGAGGTTTGGTAAAACCGAACTACCGAGGTTTTTACCCAACTCTGGCGGATATATCCGCACAGATGCGGGTGGGGTGCAGGTATTGCTAAATTTTCGCAGTGGTCGAGAAAGATTCAGAATGGTATCTTGGAGCGATATCAAAAATGGTAAAATCAAAGGCGAGTGGTTACGCGATCGCATCGTGATTATTGGCATCACCGCACCTAGCCGTAAAGACTTTATCACCACTGCTGCCACTCAATCGATTAAACCCGCTAAAGGGCGAGTATATGGCGTAGAAATTCAAGCCCACGCCGTTAGTCAAATTATTAGCGCAGTGCTTGATGGTAGACCCCTATTAAACACCTGGAATGAACAATGGGAATATACATGGATTTTTGTCTGGGGTTTTTTAGGAATTGCGATTGCTAGATTGACTAAATACCCGTTAACGAATCTGATAATAGTTGCGGTTGTTAGTTGTGGTTTAGTCATTATTAGTTATTTATTCATACTGTGGGGTTGGTGGGTGCCAGTCATCCCAGCAATTTTAGTTTTGCTGTTAAATGGGATGGAACTCACAGCTTTATATCAATATGACTACGCTTTAAAATCAGGGAAGAAAGCCCGCCAAGCTGTCATAGAAAGTACATTTGAAACAATTCATAATGGCCCGTTGCAAAGTCTAGCCAAAGTTTTAAAAATGTTGCGTGGTCACAACACATCAACACCGGAATTATTACCACAAATAGAAAAAGAATTAGAGCAATTAAACTACGAATTAAGAGGAATTTACGAATTTTTACAAAAAGAATCACCAGCCGAAGATACAAGTTTGTATTTGGGCAACAATTTGGTGTTAAATTTACAAGACCCTTTGCATGATATTCTTTATCAAGTTTATACCTATACATTAGAACGTGAATTACCCTGCTTTAAAACTATTCGAGTCAAAATTCGTAACTTTGCACCGATAGATGAACGCTGTTTAAGTATTGAACAAAAGCGCAGCATTTGTAGATTTTTAGAAGAAGCTTTGTGTAACGTGGGTAAACACGCGACAGGTGCAACTCGTCTGCAAGTAACTTGTTCTTTATCTGATGGTTGGTACAGCTTAAGCATTAAAGATAATGGCTTAGGTGAGAGTGAGCATCAAGCAGGACGAGGTACACAACAATTAGTGAATATAGCCCAACAATTGCAAGGAAAATTTAGGCGATCGCCCCTATTTCCTCATGGTACTATTTGTGAATTATCCTGGCCAGTCACCAAATTATGGTTAAGGTAACACTAGCAAAAAATTATAGTTTGTAATCAGGAATAAAGTCCTGATTTTTTCAGGTTCTCAAATAGAGGACTAAAGTCCTCACTACTAACTGTTTGGTTCTCAAATAGAGGACTAAAGTCCTCACTACTAACTGTTTGTAGTCAGGACTTTAGCCCTGATTTTTTCAGGTTCTCAAATAGAGGACTAAAGTCCTCACTACGAACTGATAAAAATTAGCATGATTTACAGCAATTATAGATGGATTTTTCCCCAAGAAAATAAATATAAATTGTAATAAAATATTAGAGTAGGAAAAACCATGACTCAAAACCAATGGCTCTTGCACCAACTTGTGATCAGCTGTGTTTTGAGTACCACCGTGATCATATCTCAAGTTGCATTAGCCGGATACGAGCCACCCGATGACCAAAAACCCCCCAAAGAATCTTCAGACTCATCAGGTGTGAGGGTGATGGATGGGTGATGCTTTCAGGAAGAGGAACTAGAGACGCGATTAATCACGTTTTTACAAGAAATTGGGAGAAGGGTCTGGTCGGCGATAAGATAAAACAGAGCTGAAAATTTAGCAAAACAAAGGCTAGAAAACTCTGTGCAGATCACATTTTTAGGGACAAGTTCGGGTGTACCCACGCGATCGCGTAATGTTTCCAGTGTCGCCCTCAGATTACCCCAAAGGGCTGAACTGTGGTTGTTTGACTGTGGTGAAGGCACTCAGCATCAACTGTTGCGGAGTGAACTTAAAATGAGTCAACTATCCCGAATTTTTATCACTCATCTACACGGCGACCACATTTTTGGCTTAATGGGGCTTTTAGCTAGTTGTGGTTTGGCTGGTAATGTAGAAAAAGTAGATATCTATGGCCCTCCGGGATTAAATGATTATATTCATGCAGCCTCACGTTACTCCCATACACATTTTTCCTATCCTATTAAAGTTCATACCGTGCGACCGGGGGTAATTTACGAGGATAAGGAATTTACCGTCACCTGTGGTTTACTGCATCACCGCATTACAGCTTTTGGCTATCGCGTCGCAGAAAAAGACCGTGCCGGACGCTTTGATGTGGAAAAAGCCCAAGCTTTACAAATTCCTTCCGGCCCGATTTACGGTCAACTTAAGCGCGGTGAAACTGTCACCCTCGCTGATGGGCGAGTTATCAATGGTCAAGAATTATGCGGCCCTACAGAAATCGGGCGTAAAATTGCTTATTGTACAGACACCATTTATTGTGAGGGTGCTGTGGAATTAGCGCAAGATGTGGACATACTCATTCACGAAGCTACTTTTGCTCATCAAGATGCAGACATGGCTTTTCAACGGTTGCACTCGACAACTACAATGGCAGCACAAACAGCTTTAGCGGCAGCAGCGCATAAGTTAATTATGACTCATTTTAGCCCGCGTTATGCTCCTGGTAATACTGTGGATTTAAAAGATTTACTCAAAGAAGCCCGTGCAATCTTTCCTCGTACAGAAATGGCTTATGATTTCATGACTTATGATGTACCAAGACGACGAGAAAATAATTAATTATTGTTCTCAGACTAATTTTGCATTTTGAATTTTGAATTTTGAATTGTTAAACTGTGCAAGGTTTTATTAATTTAAACAAGCCCTTTGGCTGGACTTCTCATGATTGCGTTGCTAAGGTGCGGAAACTGTTACGCCTCAAACGTATAGGACACGCCGGGACTTTAGATCCTGCGGCTACAGGTGTGTTACCAATTGCTGTGGGAAAAGCTACCAGATTGTTACAGTATCTTCCCGGAGAGAAAGCCTATAAAGCAACTATCCGGCTAGGGGTGCGAACTACAACGGATGATTTACAAGGTGAAATTATTACTTCCCAACCTAGCCCAGAATTAGACTTAGCAGAGGTGAAAACTGCATTAAGTCAATTTTTAGGCAAGATTGAACAAATACCACCAATTTACAGCGCGATTCAAGTCGAAGGGAAACGCCTGTATGATTTGGCGCGTCAGGGGGAAACGGTGGAAGTTCCCGCCAGAACAGTCGAAATTTTCAGTATAGAAGTTTTAGATTGGCGCAGGGGGGAGTTTCCAGAATTAGATGTAGCGATCGCCTGTGGCAGTGGTACATATATTAGAGCGATCGCTCGTGATTTAGGTACTGTTCTCAATACTTGTGGAACTCTCGCTGCTTTAACTCGCACTCAAAGCAGTGGCTTTAACTTAACCGCTAGTCTCACCCTCAGCGAGTTAGAAACACAACTACAAGCTGGCACATTTCAACCCACACCCCCCGATGTCGCCTTACAACATTTACCATCAGTGAATTTACCAGACATATCAGCCCAAAAATGGTGTCAAGGACAACGTATAACTCTCACCCCCGAAATAGCTGGAAAAGTGCGAGTTTACCAAGCCGAAAACCGTTTCTTAGGAATTGGCGAATTACAAGACGGTGTATTAATTCCCCAGATGGTTTTTGAACCGATTTCCTAAGAGAACTAAGGCATTTGCAGATTCACTAATTAATGACGGATGTTCACTTAACTGATAACTAGACTTGAGATAACCAGCATCTAACTGTATTGGGGGAAGATGATATTTTTGTAACACTCCCTGAATGCGTTCAAATGCTTCTGGGAGTTTGTTGAAAGGAATTCCCGGAAAAGCATGATGCACCCCATGATAGTTTAATCCACCCATCAGCCAGCCCAGCAAGCCGCTAGTATTGAGATTGCGCCCAGTATAAAGCTGTGTTAATTGATGATTGCTGAACTTACCCCAAAGTCCGTAGTGTTCTAAATGATCGCGTGTTTGCATAATCATTCCCGCTACCCGTTCCAAAATTAACCAAAATAAGAGATAGCGGAGTAATTCACCATGCAGAATTACAACAGTCAACAGCACAGCTTGTATAATTAATATCGCTGCAACATCCAGAAATATTTGGCGACGCATCCGCGAGACTAACTGCTGCAAGCGTACAGCCATCACAAAAGTTTTAATAATCAACCCAATTCCACCGAGGAGGAAAATATCACAACTCCACTGATGACGCACATACCATTTTAAAATCGGGTGTGCTTGTTGGTATTCTTGCCCAGTCCATTGTACTCTTTCGGGATCGCGAAAATCAATACCATTCCAGCCATGATGTAAGCTGTGTAGTTCGGCATAAAGACTATAAGGCCACAACATCGGCCAGCTAATCAAGCGCGGGATGACAGTATCAAACCACACCCAGCCTGTGAAAGTATGATGAGTCATATCATGGGTGCAAACTAGCCAAAAAGCATAAAACATTCCTGCTAATATGGTTGCAACCACAAATACAATATTGTTGTGTACCGACCAAGCTAACGTTACCAGACTGAGAAATATTAAACCCAAGATACTAAAGCGCAGTAGTCCCGCGCCAGGATTAACTTGCTGTAAATCGGCGGTGACTTGTTGTAATTCCCTAGACAGTTGATTTAAAGTTGGAGTGCGATCGCCCATAATCTACTATTGAAATACACCACACACCCTAACCATCGCACAATCATCAAAAAATTTCCCTTTCTGCAACCACTACAAAACCCAGTTTGTGATGCCAAAAGTTTCCAAACCCATCCACCCAATGAAGACTATATAACATCCCAAAAGAAGTATACATTCTTTCTTGCTCAGTACCAAATTTGTACGTAGCATTGTAAACAGAATAATCGTGGCTAAAGTCAGAACTCCCATGAGTGGTGCTGTGACAGCAAAATTAACGGTTGATGCACCTGCAATCAGCACACCGACGGGAATCGCCACAAGTAAGTCAAAAATATTACTACCCAAAACATTAGCCAAGCTAACGTCACCCTGTCCTTTCCTTGCGGCTCTGATACTTACAAAGGCATCTGGTAAGCTAGTACCCGCAGCAATGATAGTCAAACCCCACAGAAAATTAGGCGTATTTAAGACATTACCTAACCCAATGGCTGAACGCACCAATCCCTCTACAGCAGCTACAATCAAAGCCAGACTGAACAATAAGCGTAGCCACTCTTTTCCCACTTGTATGTCTGGAGATAACTGTTCATGTTTCTGATTGTGCTGTTGTTCTACGGTGTCTTGCTGCTGTAAAAATAGGTAAACTCCATAAAGAGCGATTGGCATCAAAGCAATTGGGCGATTTAGTGTACCTTGCCATCTGGTGTTAGCTACGGGATTGTAAATCAGTGAAAAAGCAAACGCCAATAACAGTACAGTCACGCTAGTAATGTAGAACTGAGCATCTTTGTAAACCAAAACCCGATCAAAAGTCAGGCGTTTCCCCATCAAACCCGAAAGTCCAGGGATGACTAAAATATTAAAGATAGCTGAACCGACGATACTTGATACACCCAAATCAAACTCACCATGAATGAGTGTAGCCACAACAGTAGTAGAAAGTTCCGGGAAACTTGAGCCAACAGCTTCAATTACAGCCCCTTGAACAATCGGCGGTAGCTGATAATATGTAGCTAATTTATCAGCAGCAGATTCGAGAATCAAGCTACCTTTCCAAACCACAGCCGTAGATACCACAATCAAACCAATATAAAAAAGTAGTTGAGTTCCATTCATGAATATAGGAAGAATTGAACCTTACAATGGCGGGTTTTTAGAAGTTTTACCGGAGGTTGAAGAAAGCGACTATTGGCAGATTGCAGCCATACACATCAATGGTCAAGCCTTTTTTCCTACGCCTCGGCTTTATCGTTCAGAAAAGGTAGCTTTAGCACAAGCAGCGCAAATCTACGATTGGATAGTTGACGGGTTTACTACTGTTCTGCGTTGCATCTCACGTTATGGCATCAACCCAAAGCGACTTAATTCTCTCTAATCTGAGACTGTACCATCTGGGAGGGTGGCATTACGAAAATTAGCTCCTTCTAGATTGGCATTATACAAGTTAGCTGATGTGAGGTCAGCACGATCCAAATCAGCTTTATGCAGATTAGCTCCTTGCAAGTTAGCTTGTTGTAAATGGGCGGCGGTGAGATAAGCTGTACTTAAATCAGCATTACTGAGATTTGCTTGTTCTAGGTGAGCTTTATTTAAATTGGCTTGACTCAAATTTGCACCACTCAGGTTCACTTGATGGAGGATGGCTTCACCGAGATTTGCTCTACTTAAATCAACCTGAGAAAAATCACGCTCGCCAGCAGCATATCGTCTGAGAAATTCATCTACATTCATCACATCTACCTCTTAGGAATTGAGACTTTATTTCACTGCTAGTGAAATAATCATAAGCAGTACAACCATTGCTTGACATCCCTCACACGATTGAGGATGAGAGCCTAGAGGCATTTTTGCAGAGGTAATATGACACAATTTAGAGATATGAATTTTTCTCAAGGGGAATCTAGCGAAACATCCCAAAACGAGCAAACACTGCGGAAACGCTTGATTATTGAGATGGGGATGGGAGTAGATCAGCATGGACAAGAACCGACAGTAGCAGCAGCTAGAGCAGTACGAAATGCGATCGCTCACAATGCTTTACCTGGAGTTTGGGAAGTCGCTCTTTTAAGTGATCCCAATGAGATGATTGTAGAAGTTCAGGTAGCTGTACCCTATCCCGAACAAGTTAGAGAAGAAGAAGTTTTAGCTGTTTTACCTTTCGGGCGCAAAAGCTTAACTGTAGAATCTGGGGGGATGGTAGTACAAGGACGGGCTATACCTTCCCTGAATGATAAAAATGATGAGATGCTAGTGGCGATCGCAGCTGTTACAGTCCTGATCGAAACCCATAAATAAACATTCGACGGTAGAATTATCAACCGTATTCAAACAGTGCATCTTTTGCCAACCATCAACAAAACTCAATCATGTCAAACGATACCATTGAAAAGGTGATTGCTGCTTACTATACCAACATTGCAGCTATGAATCCAGAAGGATGGCTAGATAATTTTGCCGTAGATGCTGTCAGTCATGATCCAGTGGGAGAACCACCCGCAAAAGTTCATGAAGGATATCGCCAATTTATTGGACAGTTGCAAGCAGTATTTGAGAAATTAGAAGCCACAACTGAGCATATATTTATTGCCAGTAATGAAGCAGCCGTTAAATGGACAATGACAGGCATCAGCAAGAGTGGTAAATCAGTACAATTTGAGGGAATTACCATTTTTGAGATGAACGCCGACGGTAAAATTCAAACAACCCGCGCTTATTGGAGTCCCGCGCAAATGATTGCACAGTTACGTTCTTAGCACAGTCTATTTTTGCGGTTGATTTACATTAATCAGCCTTTGATGAATTGCAAATATCACCAAAGGCTTTTTTGTTGCTCATAATTCTTGTTCTTCTTCGTAGAACCAAATTTCTGCTAACAGGCTTAAACCCACCAGCCAAATAAAACCAATTACTGTTAACCAAAACATTGTCATCATTGCTATCACCTCTAAATTTCAGTTTTTGTCTCAACACCTTGAGCAAAAAACTTAAAATTATTTGTATTTGTGCGTGAAATCTAATCAAACCAACAAGTTAATTAATTTCACTCAAGACTTGAGGGATGGAGTTAGTCATCTTTCATGATTATTACTTACCAACTTGCCAAGAATTCACATTTTTAATAAAAATCAACTTTCCAGCAATCTCAGCAAATGTAAGGACTAAAGTCCTTACTACAAACAATATTTGTCTTGTCTTCACTTCCGTTCAGCACTACAGCCACTCTGCGCTAAACTAAAAATAATGATGTAAATTCTATCCTTGACTATCATTATTTTCTCTTGGTGTAAGAATCTCTGGCAGTAAGTTCAACAGACAAACATCTTGGATTACTGTAGTAAAAATGTCTCAAGAGCATGACGCATCGCTGCAAATGCAACAGCTAGCTGTTCTTAAACCAACACACTTTGCTGATTTAATCCGCGCCGCACAATTGATTTTTGATCCGGCTGGGGGTGTTTCAGGAAGATACATCCAAGTTGATTGGGAAACATTCGGTATTCCTGATCATGTACTCGACAACCTGAAAGCATTGGGTTATAAATATCGCTATGCCTCACCGGATATCCCTGGTGATATTATTTGGCAACAATTGACTCCAGAAACTCGGCTATGGTTTGTCAACAATCGTGATGAATTATGGAAGTTTGAAGAGATTTTTCCGGCTTTAGACGAAGATTAATACCGTTTCTCGTGATTTATGGATGTAGAGACGTTATATATAATGTTTCTACATCATTTATTTAGCGCAGTCTCACATAAAATTGGTATAAGAACCTATAAACGTTTATTAATTGATGTTATCGTGGAATTTTATAGTGGTTTTGTATGTGTTTTTTAATACAGACTTATACTATAAACTGAGAAGTGACGAGTTTTAGGCGATCGCGTAAATTTAAGTGCATAGTTAAATTAATTGATCAAACACCTTTCAATGAATCAAAGTGTAAGTCTTTCTCCCATTCCAAAAGCACCCACCAATGAAAATAATCTTACATCACAAAAGAGTAAAATTGTCAAGCAAATCATAATTCTTGGTTTAGAAATGCTGCTGGCTTTACCTCTGGGTTTAGCGTTAACGCAATTAAACATCGGCGGGATTGTGTGGATATTTGGCGGTATCGCCTCTGGTACAACAGTTTTGCAATGCTGTCGGGTTTTTTATAAATTTAGTCCTCAACCCAACCGCATAGCCAGAAAATTCGGGATGGTGTTGGTGGGTATGGCTGTGGGTGTTTCCAATAGCAATAGTGATTTAACTAGCCTAGCGGTAGGAATTCCTATATTTATATTGCTGACTATATTCTTACTGTTGTGTGGTAGTGTTATCGGTTACATTTACTCTCGGTTGAGCAAGACCAACATTTTAACAGCGATGCTGGCTACAGTTCCCGGTGGTGTGGGAGTCATGTCATCAATTGCCGCCGATTATAATCGTAATGTTACCTTAGTCGCTTTAGTGCAAGCGATACGTGTTACCTCTGTAGTTTTGCTGATTCCCTTGATTGCGAGAACAGCAGTTGGTAACTACTGGAATACCTCAACCCCATCAGTGGTTAATGCTGGGATAAATTTTGAGCCTGTACAACTACAATTACTTGGGGTAGCCTTGCTGATTAGTAGCGTGATCGTTTATTTATCCCTAAAGTTGAAAATTCCGGCGGGTGATTTTTTTGCAGCTTTATTGATGGGACTGGCGTTTAATGCCATTTTAGATTGGTTGCCTGTGTTTAGTGGTGTTCACTTCAATCCACCACCAGCGATGAATATAGTCGGTCAAATGCTGCTAGGTATTACCATTGGTGAATATTGGGGAGAAAAACCAAATTTTGGCAAAAGGACGGTAGTTTATGCGTTGATGTCTGTAGTTATGACCTTGATTGCTGGTGCGATCGCTACTATTTTAGCCATGCAATTAACCTCATGGGACTGGTTAACTTGTTTGTTAGTCACAGCACCAGGAGGTGCAGCAGAAATGATTTTGGTTTCTCTAGCATTAGATCATAATGTAGAAATAGTCACCACAGGGCATTTAGTCCGACTCATCGCTATTAACAGTTCTTTACCCCTATGGTTATTTCTCTTTCGCCGTCTAGACGCACAAATGTCAAAACCTGCTTAAAAATTTATCAGGGAATAAATTCCTTAATTTTGAATTTTGAATTTTGAATTTTGAATTGTTTCAGGATGCTGTAGATGGTAGCCCAAATTCAAGAATTAGCAGCCCAGCATTGGGTAAAAACTCGTTCTTCCCTTGACTCCAGCCAATCAACATTTCTCACCTGGACAGGTAAAATTTACGCCTTTACTCCCGGTGAAAAACGAAAACTACTGTTTAAAATGGTGGGAGTAAGTGTCAGTAGGTGCATTCCCACCGATGCAGATAGTTGGGATTTTACCTCTAGGGAACTTACCTACTATTTAGACCCAGAAAACAACGAGATTTTAAGAAAATGGGAAAACCCCTGGACAGGTGAAATAGTACCAGTCATGCACGTTGCAAATAATCCGGTACAGGGTCATTTTAAAGGTAAATTCCCGGCACAGGTAGAGGGCGAAACGACAACCTTTGTCTTTGATATTTTCCCAACATACCCCAATCCCTTGGCAACAGATCCACAACTAGCCGAATATAGCCCTTATCAAACTTATCAAGCAGCAGAATTATTTAAACTCACAGTCCCAACCGCAGATTTATTTAATTCAGAACTAACTTCGGTGTCGCAACTGAGACTCAGTTGGGATAGAATTGGGCAATGGTTGCCGTGGATGAAAATGAGCGATCGCCCTGGTCATCTAATATATAGTGCATCGGGTAGTAAAGTTCATGGCTTAACAGAATTACCCCCACTACTCCAAGATGAAATTAATCACCGTGTACCTTTGTATAAGCAAGCTCCAAAAGCTTTTATTGACGGCGAAGATATGACATCTTGGTTATACTTCCAAAAACACTTTCAAGCCTACCTAGCTGGTGAAACCTTCCCCCTACCCGCACCAGAAGAAACTTGATATTATTAGCTCTTAGTCTCAAACTTCCGCATATTTCTACTCACAGGGTCAAACCCTCTAGAAAAGCGGGTAGTTTCATCGTAACAAGCTCCGGTTAAATCTGCTCCATACAACTTAGCAAAGTTGAGTTTAGCTCCTCGGAGATTTGCTTCATTGAGCTTAACTCCACACAAATTTGTTCTAGTCAAATTGGCATTAGCTAGATTAGTTCTGCTTAAGTCTGCTCCCCACAGTTTAGCTTGAGCTAAGTTAGCATCACTCAAATCTGCACCCCATAAATTGATACCAGGGAGATAGGCTTTAATCAGTCTGGCTTTAATTAAGTTCGCTGCTGGGAAATATCTTTCACCAGCAGCATAACGGCGTTTTATGTCCTCAGCATCCATGAGTTGTATTGACTTTTTTCAGTAATAAAGAAGTGATCTGTTCCCATTCCTGGTAGAGTTCCCCGGTAAACTCTGGCTGATTACTGCGTGTGTACCAGTAACGAGCGTTATTTAAATCGCCTTCTTTGCGGTGGAGGTAGGCGTGAACCCATGCACTGTCAGCATCGTTAGCAGTTTGTACAATGTCATGCGCTTGGTTCCAATCACCTTTTTTGTCATGCCACAAAGCCTGTAGGGCTTTCGGTAGTGTTTGAGGACATGGGCGTTGTTTTTCGATTAATCGCTGGAATTCTTCTGTATTCATGACGCGACTCAACAACTATCAAACCTCTATTTCTAAGATACTCTGTTGCTGGCTGGTGTGGTGGGTGTATTCTCAAGGTTTTATTTTTTTTAACGCGGAGGGGAGGCAAGTTGAGTTTAGAATCAGGCGATCTCATTGCCCAAACCAATGAAGTCATTGGTGTAAAATTGAGCAATTCCTGCTGGTGGCAATAGGTGATCAGTTTAAGCAGACCAAGGATTAACGATGACAACTCCTGTTCCAGCAAAATCTTTTTCGTTGCGGGTGACAAGTGATAGAGAGTGATGAAGTGCGATCGCTGCAATCAGAGAATCCATAACAGGTAGAAGTCGCCCATTCTGTTCTAATTGTCCAACTAAATTTCCCCACAACACCATTGTTGGGACATCTATAGTTAAGATTCTGTCTTGAAAGCGATTCGGTAGGGTTTCATTTAGCCAAGTTTTTAGCGATTCTTTCCGCTTTGATGCGGTAATTTTGCTGATGCCTTTAGCGATTTCCCCAATTGTAACGACGCTGAGGTAAAGTGTTTCTGGCACTTGAGCATCTAGCCAATCTAAAACTTGTTGATTTGGTTGTTTGGCGACAAGTTCGGAAATCAGGCAGGTATCAAGAAGATAATTCATGGAGTGAAACCATCGCGGGGGAGACTGCGATCTCGGCTTAAGTCTAATTCTTCAGCGATTTCAACCAGGGGCGATTGACGGAAAAACTCTGAGAGTTTGCTCGGTTGTTCTGGGTGGGTGTTGTGATTGTGTGTGGTCAGGCTTTGTGCCAATAGTTGGATGATATATAGTTTATCGTTGGGGGAAAGCTGAAGCAGTTGTTGTTCGAGTTCTGGGATACCCATGATGGGGTGAAGTAGAGGATAATTATATTTTACTTTCAGCCTGTGGGGATTAAACATCGCATTGCCCAAACCATTGCAGTGATTCGGATTTAGCGTTTTTGCATTCCTATATTTAGGTAAAAGTAGAGGAATTAGAACATCTGTCAGCTTTATGAGACCAGCTTTTTCATCGTTAATTTCCGTTTTTATACGGATATGAGCGCAATATACTTAATAGTAAAATGCTTAATATAGGAATTATTTTATATTCCATTTAAAAATAATAGAAATTGAAATTATGTCTATTTTTGACAAATCTGCTGTTGAAACTTTGAACCGCCTTGCCGCACAAAAAATTCTCGAAAAAATGCGGATTTTAAGAATGTCGTCAACAGAAAATACTAAAAGGCGTTGGATTTGGGAACTTTTACAGAATGCCAATGATAAAGCAGCCATTGACTTTCCTGAAAAGCTAGTTTCAATATTGATTGAACTTACTACAAAATCTCTAAAATTTAGTCAAAATTATAGTTATTTTACATCTACAAATGTGGAAGGTTTGATTCGTCAAATCAGCTCTGAGGACAAAGATTGGGGACAAGTTGATAGAACACAAATACCTAAAACAATAGGCAGATTTGGAACAGGATTTTTGACAACTCATTTACTTTCAGAACAAGTCAATATAAGTGGTATTTTAAAAAATGAAGTAGAAAGCGAAACAGGAACACAAGATGCTTATTTCCAAAAATTTACTTTTTCTATCAATAGAAGTGGAAGAGAATTGTCCAACCTAATTAAGAGTATAAACGGTTCATTCCAGGATATAGAATCTAAATTGGCTTCCTCTCCCAAAACTATAGAACAAGATTTCAGTGCTTTCAATACCATTTTTCAATACGACCTTGATGAAGAAGGTAAAAGTATTGCTGAAATTGGGCTGGATGATTTAGAAAACTCACTGCCTTACACTTTAATTTTTGTCGATAAGATTGAAAGTGTAAAAATAGTAAGAAATAATCATGAGATTTATTATAAAAAACAACAATCATATCATTTTAACAATGAGATCAAAATTGTTGAATTCGATAAACATATAAATGGAAGCATAGAAAAGTTAAATTTTGCGGTTTTATCAAATAATTTAACAAGTATAGCTATTCAAATTACCATTCAAAATAATCAAATATTTATTAACCGTTTTGCTCATATTACACCCAAAATTTTCCTTGGCTTTCCGTTGATTGGAACAGAAGATTTTAATTTCCCCGTTGTAATAAATAATCCATTCTTTGAACCTACCGAACCAAGAGATGGCGTTTTTCTTACAGATAAGGCAGAAGAAAATATTAATAACAATAAAAAAATCTTACAAGAATCTATTAATTTATATGTTATCCTTTTAAAATACGCTACAATTAATAATTGGCAAAATTTATATCTACTTGCCAGCACTGATTTACCTAAAGATAAAGATTGGATTTCAAAAGACTGGTATAAAAATGGAGTTCAAAAAATATTAAGAGAAGAGTTAATGCGATCTAGTATTGTCTATACTGACAATCCAGAGTATCCAAAAATTAAACTTGAAGATGCTTTATTTCCTTATAATACTTCCAAGTCAAAAATTTCAATAATTTGGGAATTTGCCACAGCATTTTGGAGCAATCGTTTACCAAAAAGGGAACATATTGAATTTTGGTATGAAATCATAGACGCTTCTTGGGAAAAAGATTTACGTTACCATTTAAAAAACCTTGTTGCTGATATAGCATCATTTGAAAATGTCAATGAACTAGCTAATCGTATTAGGAAATCAGACAAAGAGACACTGACTTGGTTAAACAAAGTTATTGAATTTGCTTTCTCTGAAAAGCAGGAATTATTAGATCAAGTCGCCATTATTCCGAACCAATATGGTGACTTTAGAACTAGAGAAGAACTATGGGAAGATAATAACATTCCAGAAGAACTCAAAGATATATTGAAAATATTGCAAGAAGATTGGCGTGCTAAATTAAAGCACAATCAGATTACCACTTCTCATTTAACTATCACTAAAGGAATTAAAGACATTGTTTATTCTATAAATCAAATAATCAAAGATAAGCAAAATCAAAATATAAAAAACGCTGTATTACAGCTAATAGCTTGCTTTCCTAATGACAGCTATCAAGAGAGCTATGGTTATGATTTTTGGATATTTTCAAAAGAATTTTATCAGGCAACAGCCAACCCAAAAATATTGATAAATTGGGAATCTACAATTTGGGAAGAATGCCATAAGTGGTTTATTAATAATATTTGTAAAGATATTGAACAAAATAAACAAGTAATAAGATTAACAGAATATTTAAAGCAAGATGCTTTGAAATGGTTACGTAATTTTGTTAAGTTTATTAATGAGCATAATTTGGAAAATTGTTTTAATAATTATGCAGTTTTACCAAACCAAAGAGGTGAATTTAAATATAAAAAAGAACTATATGTAGATGATAATGTTGATGAGACACTTAAAGATATTTTAGAAGAATTAGGTACTGATTGGCGAAATAATTTACTAGCAATAGAAGTAGAAATTGATATTGAAGGTAAAATTTTAACTTCAAAAAAAATTGCTCATGAAATCGTTGACAGTGTACAACTAATTTTGAAGAATGAAGGTATCGGTGAAAGGCCAGAAAAAATTAAAAATATTTTCGCAAAAATTTTGTTATGGTTTCACGAAAATGAAAATTTTGCCAAGGAACTTTTTGGTGATTTATATGAAAAACGCTATCGTCTGAGAAGTGACGAAGAAATTATTGCAGACATTAAGTTTAGACAAGCTATTATCAATAATGCAAATGGTTATACAGAAGAAGAAATTTTACAGTTAATAAATACGCCCAAAGAAGAGTTACTAAAATTTCAGCAATGGAAAGAAAGCCAGGATACAGCTACTCAAGAGGAAGCTGAAAATTTAACTAATACTAATCTACAAGACTTGTTAACAGGTTTGGGTATTTATTCACCTGAAGAACTTGAGCGAGCTAAACGTATATTGGTAGGGACAAAAATGTTTAGAGCATTACACCACATTCCTAGTAACTCATTAGAAGCTTTCAACCATGTACGTACTATCATTGAACGTGCGAAGAAGAATGTAAAAAGTTATTTAAGTAAGCAGGCTGAATACAATTGCGAAAAATGGCACGAAGAAACTTTTACTGTAATTACAGGTATAACAAAATACGATAGACCAATAAAAATAGTAGTTAGACCTTCAGATGGAGGAGAAGTAATTATTTTTTATCCATCTGAGTTTGACGCTTTAGAAATTTCTGATACAGAACTCTGGATTGACAATAATAAAGTGCAAGAAATTCTGACTCTTGGAAAAGTTCTAAAAACTACAGGAATTGATAGGATACCTCTATACAGAATACTGTAATTATCCCTGTTTCAGTATGATAACTAATACTGTTAGGCATTGTTTCTACTCCTGTAATCTTGCCAATAATTTTACGCTTAACGAAAGGTTTTAAAGGGCTAGAGCCGCTTACTACGAAATTATCTTTTATTAAGTTCTTCTACTTAACGCGGAACTAAAGATAAATCTGGTGTCAATCTCTGCAAAACTTGTTTTAATACCATCGCTGTCCAATCTACATCAGCTTGGGTGGTATCGCGTCCCAAGGTGAGGCGAATTCCTCCTAATGCTGCTGTTTCGGGATAACCCATCGCTAACAGTACCGGACTGGGGCTAAGTTTACCACTGTGACAAGCTGAACCTGCACTTATACCAATCCCAGCTAGGTTGAGTTGGCGAACTAAGGTTTTACCACTGAGTTTTTTGCCGTCGGCGTATTCTAAACAAAAACTGACGTGGTGGGGTAAGCGATGTTGTAAATCACCTGTGGGAATTAAACCGGGGACATCTGCTAATAATGAAAATAAGCGATCGCGTAACTGAATTAATCTCGGTGTTTCTTGTGCTAGTTCTTGCGCTGCTAATTCGGCGGCGACTCCAAAACCTGCGATCGCTGGTAATGCTTGTGTACCAGAACGTAAACCTTTTTCTTGTCCACCACCACCCAATAACGGTATTAACTCTACTCCCGGACGCACATATAAAGCCCCCGCACCTTGAGGCCCATATAATTTATGACTAGATAAACTCAGTAAATCTACAGGTATTTGCTGTACATCTATAGGTAAACGTCCTACAGCTTGCACTGCATCGGTATGAAATAAAGCCCCATGTTGTCGGGTTATCTCGCCTAATTCGGCGATGGGTTGCACTGTGCCTATTTCACTTTGTCCGTAAATAATCGACACTAAAACAGTGTGATGTCGAAGTGCTGCTTGTAAATCTTGGGGGTTGACTCTACCTTTGCTATCTACCCCTAAGCGGGTAACTTCCCATCCCCAATTTTCCAGTAGCTTGGCTGGTTCAGCAATGGCGGAATGTTCCACACTGGAAATAATTATATGTTGCGGTACGGCGTACAGTCGCGCAATACCCATGATTACCAAGTTATTTGACTCTGTACCGCCAGAAGTAAAAATCATCGCTTCTGGAGTTGCAGCATTAATCAAACCAGCTACTTGCAGTCTCGCCTGTTCTACAATAGTAGCAGCCCGTTGTCCCCACTCATGCAAACTAGAAGGATTTCCCCATTGTTGGGTGAGTGATGCTTGCATAGCTGCGATCGCCTCTGGACGAGTGGGAGTAGTTGCGCTGTAATCTAGATATATTTGCATATCATTAAATCGAATCAAAATACAATAACAACGGACTGCTTATATTTTCAGCATAGATACATCAATTGATGAATCATGAAAAAGAATGAATAATACTGCTGATATCGCTATTCATTTAGTTAATCTTGTCTAGGTGATTTGGGGAATTATAAATTTATTTAGTCCCAATTTACTTTTAGCAGATTATCGTGCAGATTTTTCACACACTCAAGAACTTTTGGGTATGTTCTTTAGCATTGACAATTACTGCTTGTCAACAAGTCCAACCCCAAAATCAGCGTCTAGCACCTTTACCACAAGATCCATTTATCCAAGTTTATTTTAATCATTCCCAGTCTGCCGAATATCAAGAACCCTATCGTCAGCAAACTCGACTAGGGGATAACTTAGAACAACAGATAATTGAGGCGATCGCTCAAGCTCAATCTACCATAGATGTGGCAGTACAAGAATTGCGTTTACCTAAAATTGCCCAAGCCTTACAAGATAAACAAAATCAGGGCATCAAAGTTAGGGTAATCTTGGAAAATAACTATACCCGTCCTTGGAGTAGTTTAACTCCTGAACAAGTCAAGAAATTACCCCCCAGAGAACAAGAACGATATCAAGAATATTTTAAATTTATCGATCAAAATCAAGATAATCAACTCAGCCCAGAGGAAAATAATCAAAGGGATGCTTTGATTATTTTGCAAAATGCCAAAATTCCTTACATAGATGATCAAGCAGATGGTTCAGCAGGTAGTAACCTGATGCACCACAAATTTATAATAGTTGATAATCGCATTGTGGTTATCACTTCCGCCAATTTCACCCTGAGTGACGTACATGGAGATTTCACTAATCTCAAAAGTTTAGGAAATGCCAACAACTTATTAAAAATTGATAGTCCCGAACTAGCCCAATTATTCACAGAAGAATTTAACCTAATGTGGGGAGATGGTTCAGGTGGTAAATTAGATAGTAAATTTGGTTTGCAAAAACCTATCCGTTCGCCCCAAACAATTACATTAGGCGACAACAAAATTACTATTCATTTCTCGCCCACTTCCCCCACCCAACCCTGGACTAATACAAGTAACGGTTTAATAGGCGAAGTCTTAAATTCATCTACTCAATCCATTGATATGGCATTATTTGTATTTTCAGAACAACGCCTAGCAAATATTCTGGAAAAACGTCATCAAGAAAATGTATCAATTCGGGCTTTGATTGACAGACAATTTGCCTATCGTTCCTATAGCGAAGCCTTAGATATGATGGGTGTAGCTTTGAGTGAGAAATGTAAATATGAAGTAGATAACAAGCCTTGGAAAAATCCGCTTACCACAGTAGGCGTACCCACATTACCCAAAGGAGATTTATTACATCATAAATACTCAGTTGTAGATAATAGAACTGTAATTACAGGTTCACATAACTGGTCAGTTGCAGCTAATAACGCTAACGATGAAACATTAATAATTATTGAAAATCCGACCATCGCCCAACATTATGCACGGGAATTTGCACGACTTTACACTCAGGCTCAAGTCGGTATTCCAGAAAGAATACAAACCAAAATTCAAGCCGAAAAAAAACAATGTCCTCAAATCATCACACCCACTTCTACAGAAAATAAAACCACGCAAATCGTTAATATCAACACAGCCAGTTTAGAAGAATTAACCACCTTACCAGGAGTAGGTAAAAAGTTAGCCAAAAAGATAATCATCGCCCGACAACAAAGAAAATTTACTTCAATACAAGACTTAGAACAAATACCAGGAATAAGTAATAAAATGATAGCTAACTGGGAAAGTAGGATTGAGTTTTAAATTGTGTAATTTTTTAAAATTCATGGTGTAATTATACCAATTTTATATGAGGTTGCACATAATATAAACTCCATTAATTTATCCGCGTGTATCTGCGTGTATCTGCGTTCAATTATTCTCAACATATATTCTATGCAGCTTCATATTAATTTGGTATTAAAGAGTAGGTAATAGGGAATAAGCCTATTTAAGTAGACGCAGTTTCACCAAGATAAGCAGTTTTCTTTGCGCCTATTCTGCAAGCAGCACCTTTGCGTCTTTGCGCCTACTCTGCGAGAAGCCGCTTTGCGTCTTGGCGCGAACCTTTAAATAATCTTCTCATCCAAACGCAAGTATGAATACAACTCTACTGCTAGAAAGAGGAAAATTAAACTTTCATTTTTTAACATAAATCCAAGTAGAGAACATGAGAATAAATTTATGCCTTACAACAAAATAGATGAATTACCCCAAGATATCAAAGAACAATTACCAGAACACGCCCAGCAAATGTTTATGGCTGCATTCAACTCTGCCCAAAGGGATGGTATGAGTGAACAGGGGGCTTGTGATGTGGCCTGGAGTAGTGTAAGAAATGAATATGAACAAGGTAGCGATCGCCAATGGCACAGAAAACCAGAAGATACAGCAATACACCACAAAGCTGTAACATCTGGTGGTAATTAGATCAAAGCGGTTTGTCAAAGTCCATAACCCCGGTTTCTCTGAAAATTCGGGGTTGAAATTCCAGGATGATGCTGTCACAGACCGCAATAAATCATTAAACTGAAAGTGATTGGCTTTGCTGGGATGGACTATTGATCAAACCATGACTGAACAAAATATGAGAATTGTAATCCTTGGTGGCGGCTTTGGTGGCTTATACACAGCGTTGCGTTTAAGTCAACTACCTTGGGAATCTCAACAGAAACCAGAAATTGTTTTAGTAGACCAAAGCGATCGCTTCTTATTTTCCCCCCTACTCTACGAATTACTCACCGGAGAATTACAAACCTGGGAAATCGCCCCTCCCTTTGCAGAATTGTTACAAGGAACTGGTGTCCGTTTTTATCAAACAGTCGTCTCTGGTATCGACATCGACCAACAACGGGTACACCTGCAAGACGGCCCAGAAATCCCCTACGATCGCCTAGTCTTAGCATTAGGAGGAGAAACCCCCCTAGACTTAGTTCCCGGCGCAACATCCTATGCTTACACCTTCCGCACAATTACTGATGCCTATCGTTTAGAAGAACGTCTACGAGTCCTAGAAGAATCAACAACCGATAAAATTCGAGTCGCAATTGTAGGGGCTGGCTACAGTGGTGTAGAATTAGCCTGTAAGTTAGCCGACCGACTAGGAGACAAAGGACGCTTTCGCCTAATCGAAATTAGCGACCAAATTTTACGGACTTCCCCAGAATTTAACCGCGAAGCCGCCAAAAAAGCCTTAGAAGCGCGGGGTGTATTCCTCGATTTAGAAACCAAAGTTGAATCCATCGCCCAAGATACCATCTCCCTAGAATATAAAAATCAAGTCGATACGATTCCTGTAGATTTAGTCATCTGGACTGTAGGGACAAGAGTTGCACCAGTAGTCAAAAGCCTACCTTTAAAACAAAATCAACGCAATCAAATCACAACCACACCCACCCTACAAGTTCTGGATCATCCCGAAATCTTTGCTTTAGGAGACTTAGCCGACTGTCTAGACGCAGAAGGTCAACAAATTCCCGCCACTGCACAAGCCGCTTTTCAACAAGCCGACTACACAGCTTGGAATATCTGGGCTTCCTTAACTCATCGTCCCCTGTTACCTTTCCGCTATCAGCCACTAGGCGAAATGATGGCATTAGGCACAGATAACGCCACCTTAACAAGTTTAGGAATTAAGCTAGATGGTACTTTAGCCTATATTGGTCGTCGTCTGGCTTATCTGTATAGAATGCCAACTTTAGATCATCAACTCAAAGTTGGTTTTAACTGGTTAGTCCGTCCTATGATAGAAACAATTTCTTCCTTAGCAGATGGTAAATAACCACTGCAATATTCACTAGCCAAAATCCTAAATTTAACAGTCATCATCGTCAGCAGGTTGAATGGAAAGACCCAAAGTGATTTTTTTAGATGCTGTGGGTACACTATTTGGTGTCAAAGGCAGCGTCGGTAAAATTTATAGTCAGATAGCCTTAGAGTTTGGTGTAGAAGTTTCCGCAGAAATTTTAGATCAAACATTTACCCAAAGTTTTAAAGCCGCACCTCCACCGATATTTCCTGATGCGGAATTACATGATATTGCTCAATTAGAATTTGAATGGTGGCGCAGCATTGCTGTGAATACCTTTGAAAAAGCGGGCGTAATATCAAAATTTTCTGACTTTTCTAGCTTTTTTGGTGAGCTTTACATACATTTCGGCACGGCTGAACCGTGGTTTATCTATCCCGATGTTGTGCAATCTCTCAGCAATTGGCAACATTTAGGGATTGAATTAGGTGTAGTATCTAATTTCGATTCTCGAATTTACTCAGTTTTGCAAAGTTTAGGATTGAATGAATTTTTCAAAACCGTGACAATTTCCACCCAAGTAGGTGCAGCTAAACCAGATCAGAAAATTTTTGCTGAAGCTTTAGAAAAGCATGAGTGTTCCCCTGAGTCAGCTTGGCATATTGGTGATAGCATCGTAGAAGATTATCAAGGAGCTAAAGCCGCCGGACTCAGAGGTATTTGGATTAATAGGAATTAGTCATTAGTCATTAGTCATTAGTCATTAGTCATTAGTCATTAGTCATTAGTCATTAGTCATTAG
>NZ_LUHJ01000015.1 GCF_001597745.1 Anabaena sp. 4-3
CGCTTCTATGCCTAAGAAACTCTCAGCTAAATCTAATTCCGGCGTTTCCTGAACAATTGTCTCTAACAGTTCATCACCGATATCGAAGCTAGTGTCTTCACCACTCACCTCAGAGACATCCGCTTCTATGCCTAAGAAACTCTCAGCTAAATCCAGTTCTGATGTTTCCTGAACAATTGTCTCTAACAGTTCATCACCGATATCTAAGCTAGTGTCTTCAAACTCAACATCTGTTACTTCACTAATGGGAATCACCCATTCGCCAAATGTCGGTGCTGATAGTTGAGTGTCTATCGGCAGAAGATTATCACCTGAACTTAATTCAGAAATTTCCTCCACATCTGCCAGCGTACTATCAGTTTCTAAGCTAGTGGCATGATTATTTAAACCTTCTGTATCCTGCTGAGGTTCCAAGCCGATATCATTAGTCTTAGCAAATAAATCATCAAATGGATTATCTATATTTTCTAGAGATTCTTCTTCACTGTTACCGTCGTTGAGACTGAATAAATCAAATGGCACATCAGCGAATGATACATTAGAATCGCCAGCAGAAGTTTCTATGTTCTGATTGGTAAATTCTGGAATAAAATCTAACGACTCTGGTGCTTGCGAAAAACCTGGAGTTTCTGGTTGAAAAATTTCGCCTTCTTCACTAAGTATCTGGTTAATTGTCGATTCACTTGCTGCTAAATCTTCAAATAAGTTATCTTCCGTATCTTCTGATGAGAACATTAAATCTAACTGTTCTTCCTGCGGGAGAAAAGTTTCATTCAAATCTACCGCATCAAAACTTTCCAAGCCTGAGTTAGCCGAATCTTCAACGTTTCCAAAACTCTCACCAGAAGCCGCATCAGTAAATAAACTTTCCTCTAACTCTTTGGCTAGATCATGTTCATCAACATCGTCCAAAATTAGCTCTGATTCTGCTGTATTTTCTTCGCTCCAGAAGTTACTTAAGTCATCTTCATCAGCAGAAAAATCTAATACTGTTATCGGTTGTTCATCAAATAAATCATTAATTTCTGACTCATCTATAGATATTCTGGGTATTTCTTGTACTTCAGTAAATAAATTATCTAAAGATAAATCTTCTGGTGATTCTACCGATTTTGACTCAGGGATATTGCTGAAATCATTTCTTGCCAAATCCTCTGTTTTTAACTCATTTTCGCTAAATAAATCATCAAGTTCATTAGATGATTTAGGAGCTACTTCGGCTTGAGAACTATGATTATTTTCTATCTCAATGATTTTACTTGTAGGCGAGTTACTAGCATCAAATTCTAGATGCAAAAATTCCTCTAAATCATCATTCTCATCCTGTTCACCCTCAGTATTTGGTGAATGTTCCTGCAATATTTCCTCAGAAATAGCTGGAGAATTTTGTAAATTTTCTGTTGCTAAATCTTCGGTTTGTAATAAGTTTTCACCAAATAATAAACTTAAATCTTCTGTATTCTTTGTACTAGATTGTATCTCATCATTATTGCCATCTAGTGACAGAAAATCAGCTAAATCACTATCAAATTCTTGAATAACAGTTGCACCAATATCTACCCCTAATGCACTAGAGTCTGTAATTTCTATAATTTCCTCTTGCTGCCAATTGTCATCTAGTTCTGGTGTTTCACCTTCAAACAAATCAGCTAGGGTATTTAATTCAGCTAAACCTACCTCTGGGCCATGGGCATCTATTCTAGCAGTATGAACAGATATTGGTGCTTCACTTTCCGAGATAAGATGCCCGATAATATCATGTTCAGAAACAGTGTTTTCTGTGGTTTCTGAAATATCTGTGTGGGGATCAAGTTGCTCAGAAACTTCTGTCAGGCTAGTTATGCTATCTGTGGGCAAATCAACAGTAATATTACTGTCTTCTCCCTTGGTTATTGTTGAATATGTGTTATCAGTGTTATCAGTAACTTCGCTGGTTGCTGGTGAAATTAATGATGGCTGCACAGCAGAAGGGATATCACCCAGCAAATTTTGAGCTACTTCCAATAAAGCATTGTCTGAAAAACCCCAAAGAGCTTCTAATTGTTGGCTGATTGTGATTTCTGCTTCTCTACCTTGCTGGACTAACTCTTGGGCTTGTTTAATTTCAGTGATGACAATTTTAGCTAAGGTAAGATAGCTATTTTCAGAATTACCAATTGCGGTAGCTGCGGCTTTACACAAATTACACCAATTAGGCAAATTCCAGGTTTGACCCATTTGCTGTAATTGGTTACAGCATTGCTGAAGTTGTTGACGCGATGCTGGTGTTGGTTGTTGCTTAAACAGTTGCAACATTTCCCTGAGTTTCTGTAACACCTGGGTTTGAAACTCAGCCCAATGATCTTGTGCTGTGGAGGTGGCTGGGGCTGATGCTGCCTGAGATGAAGCTGTTTGTGGTGTTGGTTCGCCACCAGTCGGCACATCTTGGCGGAAGAAAATTTCTGTAATAGTAGTGCCAACAGTTTCTGTTGATTTTGGTTGGATGACAGTCGCGCTGGTATCACCTGTACCCGCACCTTGTTGCACCAGCAATTCTAAATGCTCATTCAGCCATTGAAAGACTGGTTCTGTCTCTGACATCAAAGTGTTAGCAGCTTCTTCTGATAAACCAAACGGCCCACTCAACTGCTCTAAAAGTGCCTTGAGGGTATCAGAGACTCCCAGAAGTAATGATTCTAATTTTTGATCAACTCGAATCGGATTTTCTTTCAGAACTTTGAAAGAATCTTCCAAACGGTGGGAAATGTGCTGAATGCTAGTTAAACCCAGCATCGCCGCACCACCTTTAATGGAGTGAGCCGCCCGGAAAAGTTCGTTAATCAGTTCCGGGTCGTTCAAGGTACTTTGAAGATTTAATAACCCCTGCTCTATGGTGTTGAGGTGGTCTCTGGCTTCTTCAATAAAGTAACCTAAAATTCGCTGTTGTTGTTCTGGCAACATAGTTTTTTAGTCAGTAGTCAATAGTCAATAGTCAATAGTCAATAGTCATCAGTTATTAGTTATCAGTCATCAGTCAATAGCCAATTATCTCAACTTTGGACTTTTGACTTTGGACTTTGCACTATTGACTAATTACCTTGTTTCTGTAGTTTCCACGCGGAAACGTTCTACGGAAGCAATCAAGTCACGGGATACACCTACTAGGTTTTGTAGTGCGCCGGAAACTCGTTGTGCTTCTTGGGATGTTTCTTGAGCGGTGAGTTCTACAGATTGCATTACCTGAGCGACGGCGCGGGAGGTTTCCGTTTGTTCTACGGTATCACTGGTAATTGAGCGCACCAAACCATCAATCTGATTTGCTACTTTAATGATATTGTCAAGCGATCGCTTGGCTTCTTCTGCAAGTTTTGTGCCTTTAATTACCTGTTGTGTGCCTTCTTCCATTGCGGTCATTACTGAGCCGGTTTCGCTTTGGATTTGCATAACGATTTGTTCAATTTCTTTGAGGGATTTAGCTGATTTATCTGCCAACTGGCGGACTTCATCAGCGACAATTGCAAACCCACGTCCGGCTTCTCCTGCCCGTGCCGCCTCGATACTGGCGTTGAGTGCTAGTAAGTTGGTGCGAGAGGCAATCTGAGAAATTAACGCCACAATCTTAGAAATTTCCTGCGAAGATTCCGCTAATCGTTTCACCTTGCGGGTAGTTTCCGCTACAGTTTCCCGAATTTCCAAAATCCCCGCCACCGTATTTTCTACTGCTTCCCCTCCTTTGAGGGCGATGGTACTAGCATCACGAGCCACAGACTCTGCTTGTCTTGCAGCTTCTGCCACCCGTTGAATTGAGTCAGTCATCACCTGTACAGATTTTAAGGTGTCTGCCAATTCTTCGGCTTGGCGTAAAGCATCGCTAGATAAAGCCGTCGCAAATGTTTCGGAATTGGTTGCCCCTTTTGTGACTTCTCTGGCTGCGACTTTTACCTGTTGTACAATATCCCGCAGGTTTTGAATTGTCAGGTTAAAGGCATCAGCTACCGCCCCCAATACGTCGGCTGTAACTTCAGCTTGTACTGTTAAATCTCCTCTGGCTGCTCCTTCCACGTCGTCCAACAGGCGGATAACTTGGCGTTGTAGGTTTTCCTTGGCTTCTTCTTGTTCATTAGCTTTACGTTGGGCTTCGTAGGTAGTCGTAAAAATTACCTGCCACATTTCATTAAAGCTAGCGGCTAACTGCCCTAATTCATCTTCAGAATAGACTTTAGCTTGTACGTTCAAATTACCTTGGCGGACAGAATCAAATTGTGCTTGTAAATCTTTGGTAGTGCGCCGAACTTGTTTGAGGGTAAGATTACCCATAAAAGCAGCTGTAGCAAAACCTGTGATCCCGGCTGCTAGTGACATTGCCCAACCTGTATTCCGTACTGTTTCCCGTTGTTGGGGAGGGGAAAAGTTGGTGGCAGCAAAGCTAACAGCTGCTACTATCAAAGCGGAGAACACACCCACAGTTCCGCCGATTAACCAAGGTTTGGTGTCTAGGGTAGCATTTTCTACTGGTGCTAACCAGCCTTGTTCAACGCTGACGCTGGGTTCTACCTTGGCGACATCTGTTTGGGTAAATACTGGGACTGATTCTTGGGAACCAGTAATCGTGAATAGTTCCTCATCGCGATCGCTACTATTCTCACTACTGGTAACTCGTGCTTCTTTACTTTCGGGAATGCTACCAATTTCCTCAGCACTGGCAAGCATCACATCACTAAAGCTAGAATCTGCATCTGCTAAATCAAACCCAGGAATATTGCCTAAATCGTCAAAGTCATCAAAGTCGTCTAAAAACTCGATATTATTCTGGGAGTTATCTCCATTGATGATACTGCTCGGCTCCTCATCTGCTGTCACACTCTCGGAACCAAAGGCTGACTCAAAGGCTTCCAAGTCAAAATTTTCATCAATATCAAAGCTATGCGTTTCTGGTTGAGCAATTGTTGGCGATGGCTGTTCTTTATTTGCCATCCTACCGTTCAAAGCTAAAGGAGTTTCTGATAAGTTTTCTGACTCTGCTATTTCTTGTAACCAGTTATTCGCTTCCGGTTGAGTAAAATTATCTTGATTGCTACTCAGAAAATTATCATCTGGGATTGGGTTATTGCTCAGTTCTTCTTTACCCATCACCAAATCCTCCTCTGCTTCCTCATGGCTGCTGGATTCCCACTTCACAGTGCTGGGTGGTTCAGCCTCTTCTGGGTTGAGAAAATCCGCAGCAGTATATTCCCCATTCAGGTTAGTTAGTGGTTCAAATTCTTCAAAAGGCGAATCAAGACTATTGTCGTCACCAATTTGGGAATTGCTACCACTATCTAAAAAATTAGTCTCCAGTTCTGACGATGCTAAACCATTTTCTGAGGAATCTTCCTGCCAAAAAGCAGGTAACTCTAGTTCTCCAAAGTTGTCTTGATTGCTGTCATCCAAATTTTGAGAATTTGGTTGCTCATGTAAAGCAAATGGATCATCGCTAAAAGTTGGTATAGATTCTATGGTTGGCTCAACAGCCTGGCTATCTGTAGTAATTGCAAAAGGATTGTCCAAAGACAACTCATCGTTATCTGGTAATGATTGTGGGGTTTCTAAAGCATTCAAATCAAAACTATCGAGATCAAAGTTGTCTATTGCTCCTAAATCTTCTAATTCTGATGCTTGAGATGTCAGTGAATCATTTGTTGTCTTTGTGAGATGGCTCGGCTCGTCATTATCAAGGTTTTCTGTGACATTTTGTTGAGATTGATTGATATTTTCTAACCCATTGTGAGCAAAACCGATAATTTCTAAGTCGTCACTCAATTGCAAAACTTTTTGATATTCTAATTTTGCTATATCGTATTGCTGCAAAACATAGTAGATGTGACCCCGCAATAAATGGCAGTTAGGGTCATCCGGGACATTCTGCACCACCTGATCAACTAAACTCGCGGCAACTTCATAGTCTTGTTGCGCGTAGGCTGTACAAGCCTGGTTATAAGTTTCGAGGTAATCGTCTATACTTGCTGCCATTTCCTCACTCCCAATATCATCCTGCCCACCGCGCACTCCGTAAAATTGCGATTTGGTCGAGTAGTCTGAGGCACTGATTGTTTTTATTTTCTAATAACCACTCTCCACGCAAAAAAGGAGTCATGGTGTCTGGTATGTTTGTCGGTGGCATCAGATTTTGTACATCCAGCCAATCCATACCTACTACCGCTTCTACTGCCAAGCCTACGATTGTGTCTTGCTCTTGTACAGCAATCACTGGAATCTCTGCTCGATCTGTATTTAAAGGAGTTGCCTCCCCTAGAAATTGACCCAAATCAGCTACCCAAATTACTCGACCTCGTAGATTTAGAGTACCCAAAAGTAAGGGAGAAGCATTAGGAATCGGAGTGATTCTGTCAGGACTCAGTTCCATTACCTCTCGGATACCAGTGGCGGGTAGTGCAAACTCCTGATGCGAGGGAATATAAAACCGTAAATGTAACTCACCTTCAGGACTTTCTACTTGTAATTCAGGGCGAAAGTGGTCTTGACCACTACCATTTAAAAAGTCCGGTTTGCTAACCATGATGTTTTCATCCTTATCCTCGCAGCAGTTGTTTGACTGTTCCCACCAACTCGGTAGGTTGAAAGGGTTTAGCTATGTACGCGTCTGCTCCTTGTTTCATACCCCAGTAGCGGTCAAATTCTTCACCTTTAGAAGAACACATCACCACGGGAACATTTTGGGTTTTGGGGTCAGACTTTAACCGACGGCAAACTTCGTAGCCATTCATTCGGGGCATGACAATATCTAAAACCACCAGATCAGGGGGTTCTGTTTGAATTGCCTGCAAGGCTTCTAATCCGTCCGTGGCATGGGTGACTGTTAAGCCACTGGCTTTCAGGAGGTCTGTAATCATCTCCCTCTGTGCTAGACTGTCTTCCACAATCAGAACTGTACTCATAAATGGCTATCTACCTCCTGATGTAGACGTTCCTGTTTGGAACATTCCCTGATCTCCCCGAAAATAGTTATTGTATAAATTAAATTTAGTATTTTCCGCAGTTTACTGGTTAATAACTTCGTTTGAGTCCTTAGTTGATACTGTGATAACATTTTTTACCCCATCTTTTATGGGATGAACAAGTGTTGTAGCAGGTTGATTTGGCTACACCAAATCAAGCATTGAGATATTTTTCCACTAGCATCAGTAGTTCAGCTTCTCTCAAAGGTTTTGTTAACAAATCTGTCGCCCCGACCATTTTCGCCCTGACTCGATCTATAAATTTATCTTTACTGGTCAGCATGATCATCGGTATATGCCGAAATGCTTGTGATTGTCGGAGCATGGCACAAATTTCATAACCGTCTAATTCTGGCATGGCAATGTTACATAAAACTAGATGGGGCTGGAATTGAAAAATTTGACTGAGTGCTTCTAAGGGATTGGTGAGCGCAATTGTTTGATATCCTTGTGCTTGTAAAATAGACTTTACAGTGTCACAAATAGTCTGGGTATCGTCAATACATAGTATTTTTACCTGTTGCCGATTTTGTCCTGTCACTGCTGGGTTTGCTATCTGGGGATGAGTTGTTGGTGGATATGTCAGTTTTAGCCAACCTTGCTGTACGTAGGGATAAATTGTTTTCGCGACTGTTAAAATGTCCCGATCAAGATAACGACTAAGTTGACGTAAGGTGGTTTTACCGTCTGCCCAATGTTTGAGTTTATTGACTGTTGTCGCTGGGAGCGAGGAGTATAGATGCACTGTATCCGCCAGGATTAATAATTGTTCTGGAGATTGAATATATGGAGATAGCTGCTTCCACTCCTGTAATTGTTGGCTAATTTTGCAGATTAAAGCCGAAATTTCCCAGGTAGTTAACTGGGGTGCTAGGGCTGTATCCTGATGGAAAATAAATCTCCCTTGCTGTAAACTCAGCAAATCAAACAGTGTCTCACAAACCAAGCGGTAGATGAGATGGCTAGCTTTGGTAGGATTGAGCATATTCTTCTCTAATAGCATCCAAATATAGCCATATTCTGAAGAATTGTGTTCACCTAAAGCATTCATTTGCTGTCGCTCCAGAGAGATTTCCCCGCGATACTGACGTAAGTATTCGTCAATCCGTGACAACTTATTATGCCCTTCTTGGCAATAAATAATTTGACCATTGAGAAAAAATATGAACCACGCTTGACGTTTGCAATGCCAGGAATGGTTATCTCCCTCGGTATCTTCTTTAGCTCCTGGGTGGAAACTGTGGAAATCACTTTCTATCAAAAGTTGCCCAGTTCGCTGCCCTAATTCAATTAATTGCAGAATACTGCGAAGGTCAATTTCCCGTAAATTTCCCTGCATTTAGCTTTGAGTGGCTCCTTTTGATGCTGTTGACATCATGTGATTTTGGCACATTGGTTGCTCCATGTTGATCTTAGGCACGTAAGGTACGGAGTATTAAAAATATATTTTCTTTACAATTAGTCTGAAACAGGAAATACATTGAGCTATAAACCGTAAATTTTCTTAATAGTATTTGACAAAGTTAGTGATAACACGGAAGCCATCGTCACTGTCATCAGTACAAAATATTCAAAGAAGCGATTAAATCGCTGCTATAAAGATCAGGGCGCAGAATAAAACGACTATAAATAGTTTTGTTGGTCTTGTTTGCCTAACTTGAGGTAAATCAGACCAGTTAACAGAATAATCTAAAGTAGATTTTCAAACACGGTCATTAAGTACACAAGAGGACTAGCGGTGTGCTGTATTTAGCAGAAGTACAAAAGCAGAAAGCCGGCTTACTGGGTGGTAGTTCTAAAACCGAACTGAAACTGCTAGCTTGTCAGCGAACCGACCAGAATTGGAGTCCTGTGTCGGAAGATATCATTGCTGCTGAGGAAGCCAGCAAATTAAATGATGGTGCGCTGGTGTTGGTAGAATTGACTCCCAATCGTCAAGTGCAGCGACTTCAGGAGGCGGGCAGGCCACTTGTTAATATTTTGCAAAATTTCTCCCGTCAGGTAGAAAAACATAAGCTCAAGGAAGACGAAATTGATCAATGGAAAGAATCGCTGACGTTTCAGGCGCAAGAGTTAAATCGCCGGGAAATGGATATGGAAGTGCGATTGGAACAGTTGCAAAATATGGAGGAGGAGTTTCAACGCCTGGAAGCACAGCAACAGGAGGTTGAGACAAACCGTCAGCAAATTGAACAATTGCAAGCAGAAATTGAGCAAAATCGTCAAGAATTAGCAGGTGCTTGGGAGCATCTGCGGGGTGAACAGCGTCGCTTGGAGGAGCGTTTGCAAGAGGGAGGTGTGTTAGATCAAGAGCAAAGTCGCAAGATGAGCGAGTTACTTGATCGCTTGTCTAATCGCATTGCTCCTACAGAACAAGTGCGGGAACATCTCCATTGGGCTGGTGAATTAGTCGAAAAGCAGCAAGCTATTCTTAATCCCCATTGGGAAAAACTCCAACAACAAAAAACTCTAGCCACTCAACAGCAGCAGGAAGTTGAGCAACTGGCGCAAACCTATAGCGATTGCCAAACCGCCTGGCAAGAAGCACAAAAAACTTTGGAGCAACAAACCACTCAATTACAAGTCAATATGGCGGCGATCGCCTGCAAGGAAGAATACATTCACCTAGCTAAAGCGCAATTACACTTTCAGGAAGAATTATACCAGCAAATTTACTCTTTAGCTGTTAGTGCTGGTGATGGGCTTCCTGGTCAAAAAGTTGATGTGCAAGCTCTGGAAAATATGCCTATAGGTGAACTGCAAAAGCTAATACAAGACTTATTAGACAAGTTAGAAATAGACTCTAGCTTTGTTCAAGACCAAGAGCAAGAACTGAAATATAAACAAGAAACTATAGAAAAATTGCAACAGAAGATTAACCACGCTTCTGATAAAGATTTAGTTAATTTGCAAATGGAACTCGCCGATGAACAAGACCTTTATCGGATGCTTAATGAAACTTTGGTAGGACAAAGACGCAATTTGTTAATACAGCAAAAGTTGGTCAAGCGACACCAAAATGTGCTGCTACGCCGACAAGGACAAGCTGTTCTTCATGCTGAAGAGGAAAATAGCATTGATTTCAGCCCGATTGTTTCACAACTCGAAAATCAGCGACAACACCAATATCAAGCAATACAGAAGTTAGAACGCGAAGTTGAGCAGATGCGTGCTGCGATTGAGATAGATCAAGGCATGATTGATAACCAAACCCACAACCTCCGTGAACAAAAGCAAGAACTTAAAACAATGGAGGAAAATTTACTGTCTCTACGGATAGCCAACGCTGAATGCTGGGGACGGGTTAATCTTTATCAAGAGGCTCTACAACCTATTCAAGATTGCTTGGATGGCTTACGAGGAAAACTGCAAAGCATGAAGGAATCTTTGGCTCAGATTCAAGAAACTAGCGATTATCAACTCCAAACTATTAGCGAAATCCGTCACACTATCCATAGTTTTATTACTCAGCCGGAGTTGCTAGCTTCGTGAAATGTGCTTTTGTTGCAGGGGAAGATGAGGGAGACAAATCAATTCAAAATACCCTGCGGCTAGGCTTACGCCAGCGTAGCAAAGGCTGCGCCTACAAAATTCTTGCATTAAATACTTTTTCCCTGTAATTATTGAATTTTGATTTGTTTATGCCCAATCCCCAGTCAACCATCAACCGTCAACCGTCTCTAATAATATCCAATCGCCTTGGACTTGAGCGATCGCACCACCAGGAAAGGGATCGGTTTGTGAACGGTTCGGGGCGGTAATTAATGCGGTTAATTTCTCGATATGTTCAAAATTAGGCGCATCAGCTAGTATTTGCTGCAAGACTTGACGCATCACTCGCCGTTGCAGTGCTAAGGGTGCTGTTTGCAATACCCGACGATTTAACCTTAATGGCAAGGAAGATAAGCAAGCATTTTCTAGAGATGCTTCCCGCAACTGCTGGGCGGCTTGTTCTAAATATTCAACTTCTGCTTGTAGTAGTTCGGCGGTTTGGGCTAGGGCTAATTCTGCTTGGGGGTTGAAATTTTGCTGTAAATATGGTATGAGTTCTTGCCGGATACGGTTACGAGCATATTTTAAGTTTTGATTGGTGGCATCTTCCCAAATTGGTAACTCAAACTGTTGACAAAATTCCTCGGTTTGCTTGCGGGTAACTTCTAACAGGGGACGCACTAGGGCAATTTTATCAGTTAGGGAACGTTGCCAAGTCAAAGCTTGTAAACCATCAGCACCAGTTCCACGAATTAAGTTGTAGAGGAGAGTTTCGGCGCGATCGCTAGCGGTGTGACCTGTGACGATATATTGATAATTATCAGCCTGAGCGATCGCACTTAAAGCTCGATACCGCCAATCACGAGCCTTAGCTTCACTATTAACAGGCTCAGAGGCAATTTTTAAATAAAAACATACACCCCAATTTTTCGCTAAATTTTCGACATGATGGGCATTAGCTTGAGAATCATCACGCCAACGATGATCACAATGGGCAATACCTAACTCCCATCCCCATTTGGGTTGTAAATCTAATAGTAATTTAATTAAACACAGCGAATCTTGTCCACCGGAGACTGCTACTAATAACCTTTGCTCACGTTCAAATAAGTGGCGCGCTTTGATAGTACGATGTATTTTTGCGTGGAGTGCAGTCCATACCATTTTGAAAAGATTAAAATTTTTAGATGAGAATAACTTTATCTTAAATTGCTATTCTTCCTCAAGATTTTTTAATTTCTCTCTCAAATCATCGAGTGGGGAAGTCTCAAGATTATTGTCTTGAATTTCCTTTGGTTCTGACTCATCCGGAAGAAATTCAAACCGCAATCTGATTTTACCTTTGCGCCATGTTTTCCCAGGTGCTAAAACATAACAATCTAATCCTTCATCAAATAGCTGAGATTCTGATTCAGAGCGATATGTACTCCAAATTTTCTGAATTGCTCTCAGCAATTGAAAGGCTATTTGAGTATTATAGACATCTTGAATATATTGTTGATAAAAATGAATAACATCATCGTTAATATTCAGGGTTTCCCATTTATCATTCATAGTAATCTCCTGGCACTAAATTTATAGTTCCCAAAAGATAGTAATCATTTTCATAAATTCAAATCCCCTCTTGGCAAATGAAGAGGGGAAAATACATTTAGAAAAACCAACCGTAAGAATGTAAACCTTTACCTAAAAGATTCACACCCAGGTAGCAAATCCAAACCACAACAAAACCACTAGCTGCTAAAATTGCAGGACGACGGCCTTGCCAACCACGAGTAATTCTAGCGTGGAGATAGGCAGCAAATACTAACCAAGTAATTAACGCCCAAGTTTCTTTAGGATCCCAACTCCAATAGGAACCCCAAGCTTCATTAGCCCAGACAGCACCAGCAATAATCCCAATTGTCAATAGGGGAAATCCTAAACCAATAATGCGATAGCTGATATTGTCGAGGGTTTCGGCAAGGCTGAGGCGTTGCGGTGAAAGGGTTTCAGCATTGATTAGGGTTGAGGATTCAGGTGTGGTAATTAAGTCTAAGACAGCAGTGTTACCTTTACCGTTGTGATTAGTTTCTAAACGAACTACGCCATTATTTTCTGCTGTTGCAGGTTGAGAAATTAGTTCACCTGCTTTATGCAAGCGGTAGCCATTGGTGCGATAACCACCGTTACCGACAGAACTACCTTGTAATTGGATGTTTTTTCCACGAGTGACGATCAAAAAAGCGATCGCTAGCAGTGAACCAACCATCAAAGCTGAATAACTTAACATCATGACGCTAACGTGCATCATCAGCCAATTGGACTTTAAGGCTGGTACTAAGGGTTCTGCTACTTGCATCTCTGATGGTAGTGTCAAAGTCGCAAAAGCAGCAATTCCCATAGCCACAGGCGCAGTAAACACGCCTACTAAGCGGCTACGACTAGAATTTTCCGCAATCAGATGAATTGTAGTGATCCCCCAAGTCAGGAAAAATAGGGATTCATACAAATTACTCAAAGGAAAATAACCAGCTTCTAGCCAACGCGCACCTAAAAGGGTAGCAATGCACAAATTAGCGATCGCCATCCCTGCTGTTCCTAAAGCATTAATTGCTGGTAAATTTGGAAACGCTGCACCCACCCAATACACCAGCATGGTGACAAACAAGGCAGCAAAAGAAGCATTATCCAACCAATTCTGGAGCAAAACCAGATCCATAAAGTGTTCTCCGCCAAGGATGTTTGAAAATTATTGATTCTGACTGTTCTGATCCTATCTGCTTAAGTAATTCAAAATTCAAAATTCCAAATTCAAAATTGGGGATTGGGTACTGGGTACTGGGTACTGGGTAAAAGTTCTTCTCCTCCGCTCCCCCTGCTTCCCCTGCTTCCCCTACCTCCCCTATTTCCTCATCTCCCTCATCCCTCTAACAACCTACTTCTCCGCTTTTTTCAGTGTCAAAAAAATGTCGTAGCGGGTGCTGCGATTGTCGCTAACTGCGGCTGAAACTCCAATAGTACGTGTTGCACCTAGCAAAGTTCTTTGCTGGGGAATCAGTGGTGGTAGAGGGAAATTTTTCGTTACCTGTTCCACATCTAAGTAGAATTGTCCATTAGCTGGATTGAGTTCTATGGGTACTGTAGTTTTAAATTCGGGATTGCTAGCGAGGGTATTAGTCGGTTTAGGTAAGATTTTATTAGTAATGGGTGCGCCTACTACTAAAAAAGCAACATCTTGATCTAACCAGCCGTGGGTAGCGGTGAGAGTACCAAAAGGACTGATCCAATTCACAACGGGTTTACCTGCTACTGTTGTTGATTTGATGCGGAACTGGTACTGATTCTGCACAACCTCATCTAGCTGTTTAATTGCTGCTTCTGCTTTTTGGCGATCGCTCGCTTGGATCATGAATACTAAAGCAGCACGAAAATCTTCTGGTTTTCCCGGTTTGGGATGACTCGGAATCACAGAGACAGCAAACTCGCCTTGCATCCAACTGAGTAAATCCCGCTCTAAATCCAGATTAGTCAGAGACTTGACACTACTTTGTAGTTGTTCTGGTGTAATCGGTGACAGAGGATTACCTTTAGACGTTAAAACGTATTCACCCCATAAACGCCTTAAGTTACCACCCGACAACATCATCAAGGTTTCTGCTGGTACGCGGTTTTGCATACTTCCGGCTTTGTTTTCTATTGTCAAAACTCGCTGACTATTCGGTTTGAGCCAAGAAACTCCTTTGATTCTTAACCCTTCTGGCTCTAAAGTCACACTCCCGGCTAAACCCTGGTTATTTTTCAGTTGAGTTAAAACTTGAGCAGGTAAGCGGCGTGTGGGAGCAGAAGCAGCGATTTTAGCAGCTTTGGGTACGTTGATATAAAATTGGGCTAATGGTTGATAACTGGCGATTTTACCAAAATTTTCAGCAAATCCGCCTGTATTTGCTAAGGATGTTTTACCTTGATAAGCGTCAATTGTACGTTCTGTAGTTTTTAGGCTATCGCTAATTACCAGAAATTTTCCATCTATAAATGCAGCCGCCAGGCTTTCTCCGGTTTTACCCTGATTTTGTTTGATTGTAATCCCCTGATAAGTACGATCAACCCACGTACCTGGAGGCAAAGTTTTTGATTCGGTAAAAATACTTTTAGCTTTTTCAGGGTTTTTTACAGGTAAAACCATCACTATCGATTGCTGATTAGTTACTGCTTCCCCAATGTTTGAAACTGGCTTAGGAGCCGATTTCTTGATTTCTGGGGCTAAAATTGCCAAGGTGACTGTATCGCCTACCCACGGTTGGATATCTTTCTGGAAGTCATAACCGTTATTCGTGAGAAAGCGATCGCGCAACTGTACTAAGCTTTGATTCAGTTGTGCTTGTGTGTCTTTAGTGCCGAATTCCTGTAATTTTTGCCATTGCTGGGCATCTGTCGTCAGGGAAACCGCAAACAAAGCATCATGGGGAATAATATTGGCACCTGCCAGTAAATTTCTCGAAAATAATTGTCCTTGGCTGAAAAACCAATATGCTGCTACACCACCACCAATCAATAACCCAGCAGCCGAGAGTGTCAGCACTAAAGATGATTGCTTAATTTTTCTCATGGGAACAGACAAAATAGGCGGTGTCATTGCAAACTACACCTTATACATACAAATTTTTGATTATTTTAATTAATTAGCTCAAATTCCAGGTTGTTTATTTTTCAGTCAGTTAATTTAGATGTATTTTTCCGCTTTGGATAATGTTTATACTTCGGCTGTCTACTTACCTGACACTTAATTTCTAAGTTGTATTTTTATAGTTACTCAATTGTTTTAGCATTCTTGCTGAAAATTTGCTGGACAATTTACCTGCAATAGTTATTTAACCCGGCAAGTCTCACCTGTTAAACCTGCGGGTTATGAATTTTTATTGGTAATCACTTTGAGAATATAACTTACTATCAAAAGCTGCAAGTTATCTGTATATTGATTTTTTACTTAAAATATAACTACTTATTTATGACGTTTACTTGATTTATTTTGTCCCAGGTAAAAATTATTTTCTATTTTCAGATGTGATTGCCTTGTCCAATTAATTATTTGCTGTCATTTTCTACCAGTAATACCAAGAATAATTATATTGCTCATAAGCAAATTTACATAGATATTTGTCGCAATTAACTGCCGTATCGTGTCAGAATATCTTTAACATTAAATTTAATTAAAATTTTTCCATCTCAATTTCAGTTGATTCTGCTGTGATGGTTTGTACCTCAACACAGAGAATCAGCAGTGCTTTGGCTCAATCCCAAAACTCTAACTATCTATTGCTGTTGGTTCTAAACTTGACCTTTACTGGGACTAAGCTGCATAGGCCCCAAGTATTTAGTCAAATAAGGCGAAAACACCTCATAAATCAATGTCAAAGGCTGCCCGTGATGCCAAAAGAGGTAATGACGACCCCAAAAAGGCCCATCCTCGTTGAATCCTGTGTTTAGTGCATCTGAGTAACCATAATAAATGCCTCGCACATCTCGATACAATTCTGTGCGGAGACGAGCTAGACTAGCCCAAATAGTTAAAGAACGATTTTGTAAATACTCATCTACGTGACTAGCTTCCCACCATGAAGTAGCATAAGCCAATCTTTGCCCAGAGGCAGTGCGTAGCCAAACCTGCCGCCTGAGTCTTGGCCCTGGAACAGATGTAATCAAGCTTGGCGCAGAATCTAAGTCCATGCCAATTAATGACATATCAATCACATCTACTTCTGTAGATTCTCCCGTAAGTAATTCTAAGTGCCTAGTTGGTGAGCCGTCGCCAAGTAGCAGCATTTGCCAAGCTGGTGCTAGCTGAGTGTGTGGCAAACTGTTTTTGATGACTTCTTCGCCACCTTGCCAAATTGGTGTGAGGCGATGCCACCCGGTTGGCAGTGTTGATTTGTTACTTGTAAAAATAGCAGTCAATGTTCTTTACAAAAGTTCACCTATCTCTATAAAAGCACAAAAAACAAAATTTAAGTCATTAGTCATCAGTTATTAGTCATTAGTCATTAGTTCAAAAATGGGGGTGTAGCAATAACAAAGAAGTTACGGCAACACCCCCGTCAGCCATAATATGGGCTGGTTAGATTGACTTGTACAGGCGTTACTGTGCAACTTCTGTATTGCGCCCAGACTGTAGCAGTAAAGTACCCCAACTAAACTTCGTTATAGTTGGGGTCTTCCAATCTTTTAAAAAATGCGGATGGCGAGACTCGAACTCGCAAGGCAAAGCCACACGCCCCTCAAACGTGCGCGTATACCAATTCCGCCACATCCGCATAAGCATTACAAACATGAAGTATAGCACCAGAAACAAAAATACGTCAAGATGATCTGTTAGTTGTGAAACTTTACCAAAAATTTAATTTTATCGGTTCACAAATTTCCCGAAGGTGGATACCAGACTGACAGAAATATAGTATCTCGACAAGTGATATTAAAAGGGTTGTAGTTATTGCTGAGTTTGGAGTTCCAATTACAAAGCGAATCACCCGACTCACAACTCAGGGCTGGTAACTCAACACTAAAATCGTGCAGTCTACTGGAGTTGACACTCTGCTGGCTAAAGCCTATAAATTTTTGACTGCGGCTTAAGCCTTTGTGATTGTTTTTGATCTCAGCGTTAAAGTAGCTGAGTTTCCCAACATCTGTGAGGATGATGAGGCTGGTAAAACTCCTGTCATAATTTGAAATAAAGCAATCGCGCTGTTGCAAATGGGATGGGAGACAATTTCTATCTACTGGTACTGATAACGAAACTCGAAAATGAAGTTTGACAAAATATTAATTGCTAATCGGGGAGAAATCGCCCTTCGCATTCTCCGCACCTGTGAAGAAATGGGAATTGCGACGATCGCGGTTCACTCGACTGTTGACCGGAATGCTCTCCATGTCCAACTTGCTGATGAAGCAGTTTGTATTGGTGAACCGGCTAGCGGTAAAAGTTATTTGAATATTCCCAATATTATTGCGGCAGCTTTAACACGCAATGCTAGCGCAATTCATCCTGGTTATGGTTTTTTGGCGGAAAATGCCAAATTTGCGGAAATCTGTGCGGATCATCACATTGCGTTTATCGGCCCGACTCCAGAAGCTATCAGGTTGATGGGGGATAAATCCACAGCCAAGGAAACCATGCAAAAAGCAGGAGTTCCCACAGTACCGGGAAGTGATGGCTTGGTAGAGACAGAACAAGAAGGATTAGCGATCGCCAAAAAAATTGGCTACCCAGTGATGATTAAAGCCACAGCCGGGGGTGGTGGTAGGGGTATGCGCTTAGTGCGATCGGAAGATGAATTTGTCAAACTCTTCCACGCCGCCCAAGGTGAAGCCGGAGCAGCTTTTGGTAATGCCGGCGTTTATATCGAAAAATTTATTGAACGTCCGCGCCATATTGAATTTCAAATTTTGGCCGATAATTACGGTAACGTTATTCACTTAGGTGAACGGGATTGTTCAATACAACGCCGCAACCAAAAGTTACTCGAAGAATCACCCAGCCCGGCACTTGACTTAGAATTGCGGGAAAAAATGGGACAAGCTGCTGTCAAAGCTGCCCAATTCATTAACTACACCGGGGCGGGTACTATCGAGTTTCTCTTAGATAAATCCGGTAAATTTTACTTCATGGAAATGAACACCCGGATTCAAGTAGAACATCCTGTTACCGAGATGGTAACAGGGGTGGACTTGATAGCAGAACAAATCAGAGTTGCTCAAGGGGAAAAACTCAGACTAACTCAAGACAAAGTAGTTTTGAGAGGTCATGCCATTGAATGCCGTATCAACGCCGAAGATCCCGACCATGATTTTCGCCCAGCCCCCGGACGCATCAGTGGTTATCTTCCCCCTGGCGGCCCTGGTGTGCGGATTGACTCCCACGTTTACACTGACTATCAAATTCCCCCTTACTATGACTCGCTCATCGGTAAATTAATTGTTTGGGGGCCGGATCGTCGTACTGCTATTAACCGCATGAAACGCGCCTTAAGGGAGTGTGCTGTGACTGGGTTGCCGACAACAATTGGTTTCCATCAAAGAATCATGGAAAACGCACAGTTTTTAGAAGGTCAGGTTTACACCAATTTCATTCAAGAGATGAAACTCTAAGGAATTGGGGATTGAAAAGTAGAAAGGTAAAGGGTAAAGCGTAAAAGGCGGATAAATATCTTATTTTCAGCTTAATACCTGCCCCTTTCCTGACTCCGAACTCAGGTTAACGAAGTCAAACTTCTACCCCTTCTTGCTATCTGATATTCTGGTGCAGTATTAGATGGTTGTGAGGGTATATCAATTTTGCCAACTCCCGAACAAGCTATTAGGTGTGTAATCCTGTGTCAGTCCTTAACTAACACCTTTACCCCTATTTTCGTTGTTCGCCTTGATGAGCGAACAGGTAATTTATTCCTGCTAGCTGGAGATAACATAGAAATAGAAATCTATCCCAATGGTCGTTGGAGGTTCTTGTGATGAAGCCTGACTTCAGTACCATAACAAAGGGTGAGCTAAGAGCTTATGTCATAGCTCATCCTGATGATAAGGCTGCATTTCATGCCTTTGTTGACCGCTTTACGGCTGAAGCACCTCCAGAAACTTTTGACATCCCCAACTGCAAGGCTGAGGTTGAAGAAGTTGAAATTTTAATCAGGCAGAAGCTAAACCAACTACAGACGGGATAGTAAATTACAGAAGTTATTGAGATTTTTTGGTGCTTGATGGCGTTAGCTTACCCCTTTGGGTAAGCTAACCACGGGCAGCATCTCGTAGAGAAAAATCTTCACCTATTTGATCTGCACTAACGCATTATGAGCATGATAAAAATTTATACCCCATGCTCTAACTAACACGGGACATCATGGTGAGTAAACCTTGCTGACCTAAGAGAACTTCTCGTAGCAAACTAAAGATACCTACCCAAATAATTGGGGTGATGTCAACTCCGCCTATAGGTGCTACAACTTTCCGCAAAGGAATTAAAAATGGTTCAGTTGGCCAGGCGATGAGATTAAAAGGCAACCGATTCAAATCCACTTGCGGATACCAAGTGAGAATGATGCGGAAAATGAATAAAAATGTCATGATGCCCAATATAGGGCCGAGAATCCAAACGGTCAGGTTAACAGCAGTCATGGAATTGATTTGAGCTACTCTTGATGGGTCGAGAAAACACTGAGGGCAAAATCTGAAATTTTTAAGCTTTGTAAAGCTTTATCTATTTAAATTCTAACGAAAGACTGGAACTTATTAGTGAGGAAGAAAAAGTAACTAACCTGTGTGCAGGTGTTGATTTGGTTTGCTACCTGATGACAAGAGGCTTCTCAAGGATGTGATACACCATTAGAATTATTATGAAGTGTGTAAAAAAAGGTTGAGATCCATGACACCATCTTTAGCAAACTTTCTTTGGAGTCTGGCTTGGGGTACTGCGATCGTTGTTATCCCTGCCACCGTTGGTTTAATTTTCATCAGCCAAAAAGATAAAATCCAACGTTCCTAGTGCTTGGCAGAGTTATTTTGACTCTCTCAAGTTTTTGTCTGTCAGCGATAGGTTTACTAACCTGACAGACTTCACCATTTTTATTTTGCGGTAAATAGCTTCAGAGCTTCTTTGCCAGATGCTTTGAAGCTTAAATATTATATTGTCAGGGTTCTCTAGTTGAGAGCAAACCCCACAGCTAGAAGTTAGGGGTTAGCTATCTTCGCTGCCTGACCAGACTACTCGTTTAAGGCAAGAGTTAAAGTCCTACCTTGGAATGCTTGCTAGTTCCAAGCTCTAGAACCAAGCGATTAAACAGGCTTACGGAGAATAAACCAGTGTCGTTTGGATAGTACCGACCTTAAACAAAGTCGAAGCAAACATTACCTGTAACAAAGATGCAGAAATGCAAAATTACGTATTTGTTGTAGACACCAACAAACAACCTCTCAATCCAATTCCCCCAGCGAGAGCAAGGGAATTGTTGACTAAGGAAAAAGCAGCAGTGTTCAGGATGTATCCATTTACGATTATCCTCAAACACACTGTTTTGAATCCAACACTAAAACCATTAACCGTCAAGCTTGATCCTGGCAGTAAATTTAGTGGCATTGCGGTTTTAGATGAGGAAAATGTTATTTGGGTTGCCGAGCTAGAACATCGAGGAGGGCAAATTAAAAACGCATTGGAATCAAGAAGATCATTACGTCGCAGTCGTCGGAATCGCAAGACTCGGTATCGTCAGCCAAGATTCAATAACCGTAAGCGCACAGAGGGATGGTTAGCACCATCATTGATGCACCGTGTTTTCACAATTGAGACTTGGGTAAAACGACTTTGCCGTTATGCTCCAATTGTTCAAATTACAATGGAATTGGTTAAGTTCGACACTCAAGCAATGCAAAACCCTGAAATTGATGGTGTTGAGTATCAACAGGGGGAACTGGCTGGATACGAGGTACGGGAATACCTGTTAGAAAAATGGGGACGCAAATGTGCTTATTGCGATCAAGAAGCTGTCCCACTCCAAATTGAACATATCCATCCCAGAGCAAAAGGAGGTAGTAACCGAGTCAGTAACTTAACCTTAAGTTGTCAGAGGTGTAACACCAAAAAGGGAACTAGGTCTATCGATGAATTCCTCCAAAAAAACCCCTCTCGACTAAAGAAAATTCAGCGACAAGCCAAACAACCGCTTAGGGATGCAGCAGTTGTTAACTCAACTCGTTGGGCGTTGTTCCAAACCTTGAAAAATATCCTGCCCACAACAACGGGGACAGGCGGACAAACTAAGTATAACCGAACAAGGCTGGAATTACCTAAACATCATTGGGTTGATGCAGCTTGTGTTGGTAATGTGGAGAAGTTAAATCTGTTGACTCAACAACCATTGCGGATTAAATGCACTGGATGGGGAACCCGCCAAATGTGCGGTACAGATAAATACGGATTCCCTATTCGACACAGAGAACGCAAGCAAGTTCATTTTGGATTCAGGACTGGCGATATAGTCAAAGCTGTTGTACTGTCCGGCAAGAAGGTAGGACAGTATGTTGGTCGATTGCTGTGCCGTAAGATTGGTAGCTTCGATATTGTCACCCATGTTGGTCGTGTTGCTGGGATTAGTTACCGCTTTTGTACACCTATTCACAAACAGGATGGCTATTCGTATAAATTTTAAGTTGTTGGAACGGCGATTAAAACGCAAACGCCCCTTTCTCCCCATGCTTAGAAAATAAGGTCTTCCGGGGCGAGGAGGTTTGGTGATTGTTGAGAGTAGTGATTTTAAGTGTAACTCGCTAACATAGATTTGATATTGGGAAAAGAACAATGCTAAATTTTGGGCTGAACTCAGCCAGTGTTCTGGCTCAGGTAAATTTTGGGACGAACTCAGCCAGTATTCTAGGAATTTTCCTGGCTGTGGCTGGGGCAGCACTATATTTTCTGCGAACTGTGCGTCCAGAACTGTCAAGAGATCAAGATATCTTTTTTGCAGCTGTGGGTTTGCTGTGCGGTTTTATTCTCATCTTTCAAGGATGGCGTTTAGACCCGATTTTGCAATTTGGTCAGTTGCTTTTGGTGGGTTCAACTGTATTTTTTGCAGTGGAGAGTATTCGCTTGCGTAGTATTGCTACGCAACAAGCTAAACGTAACACTCCGATTGTCGATGAAGAACGTCCGGTTAGTAACAGATATTCATATAATCGGCGGAAATATGAGGCTGAGGTGGAATCAGACTTTGAACCACTGCCTTATCAAGAGGAAGAAGAGGAAGAACGGCCTGTACGCGCGCGGATTCGCCCTAGTAGAGATGAGCGTTCTTCTCGTGATGATTATTATGACGAACAACCGCCCCGGCGCGATCGCCGCACAAGTAGCGACAGACAAGAACCAACAGATAGACCACGCCGCCGTCCCAGCCGTCCATCAAGTCGCGTGAGTGAAACATATCAACAAGAAGATTGGGGTTCTTCCTCCACTAGAGAAGTTGATGATTGGGAAAGTTCTGAGCGACCGACAAGAAAACCCTCACGTAGAACTAATGACGTTTCGCCAAGTTCAGAGATGAACGAAGATGTCCCACGCAGACCAAGGAAACGCCGTCCACCTGCTGAAACCACTCCTCGCAGACCAATAGAAGATGATGAAGCTATCCCAACGGATTATGTACCGTATAAACCCATAGATCAATCAGATGAACAGTCTGATAATTCTACAGATTTTGAGGACTTATAAAGCGGTCAGGATAGTTGTAAGCTTAAAGGCGATGGAAAAAAGTAAATATCTGAGGTGAAAAAATTTGCTTCTCAGTTTTGGCTCCAAAAACCGATTTATTGGAGCCTGGTTTTTAGCTTGGCAGGGTTGCTAGGCTCTTGTAGCTCAGGTGAGATTCCGCTTGGCCCTACTTCCCTCAATAGTCGTTACACAGAAGAGCAACCAGCCTTAAGTGGCAATGGTCGGTTTTTGGCGTTGATTTCCAATCGTAATGGTAGTCATCAGTTACTTGTGTATGATTTACAACAGCAGAGTTTTATCGCTACGCCTGGCTTAAATCGCCGCGAGACAATTATCGAAAGTCCCAGCCTCAGCTATACAGGACGTTATATTGCTTACCTAACCAGCGACCAAGGCAGACCAGTAGTAGCACTCTACGATCGCGCTACGCAACAGTCACAAATCGTTACACCCACCTATCGCGGTTGGGTGAGAAATCCGGCTATCAGTCCCGATGGACGTTATGTTGTCTTTGAAACAGCCGCCCGTGGTCAGTGGGATATTGAAGTTCTCGATAGAGGGCCAAATATTGAGTTAGATATTCCCAATGGTGCAACTGTAACTCCACCGCAGTAGGGAAGTGGGGGGGAGATGAGGGGGATGAGGGAGATGAGGGAGCGGAGGAGAATAACTAATAACTGATGACTAATGACTAATAACTAATGACTAAACGTCTTTTTATTCCTATATTTGCTTGTACAACCTTGTTAAGTGGCTGTTTTGGTTATCCTCGGTTGGTAAGTTATCCTTTTGATCCAGGTGGGAGGAGTCTGAATAGTCTTGCGTCGGAACTTAACCCGCAAACTTCCGGTAGATATATTGTATTTACAAGCGATCGCCGGGGTAGCCAAGACGTTTATCTGTTTGATACTCTGACGCGCAATTTAATTGATGTACCGGGTTTAAATGCCTTGGATACTATTGCTTCCCATCCCAGCGTTTCCCAAGATGCTCGTTATATTGTATTTGCTGCTAGTCGTCAAGGGCGATCGGCAATTTTTCTCTACGACAGAGAAACACGACAATCACGTAATTTAACGGCTAACCTGCAAGCAGAAGTCCGCAATCCTACTATTAGTGCTGATGGTAGTAGGATTGCTTTTGAGTTTAGCAATAACGGACAGTGGGACATTTCAGTTTATGACCGTTTTGGTCAACCTGTGAATGTACCTCAAGATCCACGATAGTTTGGGGATTGGGGATTGGGAAAAAAGAGGAATTGGGGCAGAGTGCAGGGGGAAAAGGGGAAAGTCCCCTCTCCCTTGCTCCCTGCTCAGAGTTCCCTTGCCTCTTGGGGGGATTGGGGATAAATTAACAGTCAACAGTCAACAATGTTGAATGAGAGAATTTTGAATTTATTTTTCTCTACTCCCTTCCTGCTGTTTTACTGCTTCAATGAGCGATCGCACTTGTGCTGTTCCTTCGGATGACTCGAATGATAGGGGGAATTTACCTTTAGCAATCATGCGTAATCCTAAAGGAGCAAGACTCAGCAACCCTTTCAAGTCTTTGAAGTAGTTACCAACAACTTGTAAGCCAAATTGCCTTTCGTCAATCCAACCACCTGCTTTCACTAAGTCCACTAAGACTTTACGGTGACGAATTGAGCGACTATCACTAGCTTGTTTGTGGGTAAGGATTTGTTGTTTAATTTTAGTGATTTGTTCTAATGGGGCAACTTCCATGGGACAGACTGCATCGCAGTATAGACAACGGGTACAACCCCAAACTCCTTTAGTGCCTTCGTTGTAATTTTCTAAGCGATTGGTTGTATCACTGTCGCGGGAGTCGGCAATCATGCGGTAGGCTTTAGCTAAGGCGTGGGGGCCGACAAAATCGCTGTTAACTTCACGGGCATTGCATTCAGAGTAGCAAGCACCGCACATAATACAGTTACCAGTTTGATCCAACAGCGATCGCTCTGCGGGTGTTTGTAAAAACTCTCTTTCTGGTATTTGTCGGGCGGCGGTACTGACATAGGGAGCTACGTCTGCTAAATTATCCCAGAAACTACTCATATCCACGACTAAATCCTTGATCACTGGCATATTGCCTAGGGGTGCGATCGTGATTTCTGGAATCGTATTTGCTGATTGGTTAAATCTGGCTAATTCACTGCCTACATTTTCCTTACAAGCTAAAGCAGAACGCCCATTAATTCGCATGGCACAACTACCACAGATGGTATTACGGCAATTTTTGCGAAATGCTAATGTGCCATCTTGCTCCCACTTAATGCGATTAAGGCAATCCAAAATCGTATTGCCTGGTTCTGTCTCTAAAAGGTAAGTTTGTAAGACAGGGGCAGAATTTTGTTGTTGTCGAATAATTTTAAAAATAACTTCCATTGTTAGCGACCAAAGTCTTAAAATTGCTTAATCAGCCGCAGAAATATTAAATTAAGGCTGGTGGCTGCGAAAAATGAGCTATACTTCTTGCCTCTAATTTCCAGACTGGTGTGAATAGGCTGATAATCAAAGAGCGACTGATTATAGTCTCAGGATAACCATTAAAATTTTAGTTGTAGAAGTGCTGTAGGCCAGATTGATATTTCCTTATGCGCCGAGAACCCAAAAAAATTATCGTTGTTTGTGATTTAGTTCACTGGTTTGGCAGCCTGAGTCAAGGGGATTGACCAGGCGGTGAATATACTTTTATCTCTTATATGGGAAAAATAACCAAAATAAATGCTTTTTAGGTTATCTTTACATCTTGAATCCAGTCTCTGTGATCTCCACCGCTTGGAAAACACCCTTCAATAGTTCCTAAGTGCTAATTTTATGGTTGTCTAGAAGCATTAAAGCTGATAATAAACATCCAGTCATCGCCATAAAGTCGTTGACAGATGTGAATAATTTTATTCTTCCCACAGACAGAAGTACATAAAAGACAAAAGCTTTTGCTCTGGGGATAATCAGCCAGAAGGTTAATCCTGATGCTTTTTCCTCTGCTCTCAATCAAGGAAATCACAGGAGAACACTCACTCATCAAAACTACTCATCTCATCAATTTAGATTAATTTTTATAAAAGCTGTACAGCAATCATCACTACAGTCATAAACTGCCAGTAAAATCCTCACCGCTTTTTTTCTCTAGGTGCTAGTGGATTTAGTGAAAATTTTCCCTGCAAGTTAAATTCAAAAAGAAACAATTATTTTGCTATTATTAGTCCATGCTAGTATTTAATATAAAATTACGAAGTCACAATCCCAGATCAATAGCCGTACAAGTGCGGCTAACACTGCTTAGTTTCTTCGTAATCTAGAGGCAATTTCATGCCTCGACAGGCAGGACAAAAGGGTGGATGTCCATCAGACCATATTCAAATACTATGCTGTCCTTTGCTTAAGAGTAAGCTGAGAGAAAACCTGACACCTCAAAAGCAATAAAGGCAAGGACTGCAAGTGGGCAACCTGCAATTTCTTGGGTCTACAACTTATTTGTAATCGTTAGACCAAAAGAGAAAATAATTGCATTTTCCATAGTGAATTATGGTTTAAAATGCCGTAAAATCAACAAAACTAATGCCTGTTAACCCCCTGACCTCTCAGTTGTTATGGTTATCCATAATAGAGGTTCTTGAGGTTAATCTCAGCAGGAATTCACCCTTGAGATGGAAGTCCCCAGTAGCTTTGTACAGATGCGAAAAAGTCAAAGACTGGTGTGAGACTACATAATTTATCAGTTTGGAGAGAGTAAGGAAAATTTGAGCATAATGACTGAAACTGCAACTGCCCCTTTAACTGGAAAAGCTCTGCTGGCTAAGGTAAAAGAACTTTCTAATTTACCACGAAGAGAAAGAGCCAAGCAGTGTGGATATTACACTGTTACTAAGAATAATCAGGTTCGCGTCAATCTCACTGATTTTTATGATGCTTTGCTATCGGCTAGAGGAATTCCCCTCAGTCCAGAAGCACCAAAAGATGGTCGTGGTCGTGAACCGACATATCGCGTTAGCGTTCATCAGAACGGTCAAATTGTCATTGGTGCGACTTACACCAAAGCAATGGGCTTAAAACCTGGTGATGAGTTTGAAATTAGACTGGGATACAAGCATATTCACTTGATTCAACTCAGTGAAAGTGATAAGAAAGAAATGGCATCAGACATTGATGCTGATGAATCTGAAGAAGATGTAGAAGACGAAGAATAAATTTTCTTGTCTTAGGGGTAAGTTGACGCTGAAAGCTTCTTGACTTATCCCTAACTTCAGAAAAAAATTGTATCTCTAATTGAATAATTGGCTCTAACACCAAAATCCGATTAGACCCCTTGCAGAATTCACCAGTTTTGGTAAAGTCTTGATTGATCAGCAAGACATTTATTCTGCAAGCAGTCTATTGTGCTTTTTTTAGATAATTTGACAAATTTACTTCAGCCATTCCTCAACAATCTACTGGCATTGATGAAAGATGCACCAGTCATAGTTGTGGTGATGGCATTTTTTCTTAGCTGGGTAGGTTGTTGGCTACCAGTGGCAGTCACATTACTCAGATTGCTGCATTGGCAACCACTAAAACCGCTACAACCACAGCAGAAATTACCGTTAATTGTCTCACTTTACCTATTAGCACCTCTGATGATATGGGGAGTTATGGGGTTAACTAATAGTTCTATTGGCAATTACGGATTTACTGCTAATTTTACCCTGCTCAGTTCCCTAGCACTTGGTTTCGGCTTAGGATTGCTGAGTATAGCTGTTTTATATATCTTTCAATTCTGGTTGGGTTGGTGCGACTGGGAAAAGTCCAACATTCAGCAACTACCAGCTATATTTTTACCAATTCTATTAATAGCGTTGTTGGTTGGGGGTATAGAAGAATTAGTTTTTCGGGGTTTCCTGTTAACGGAATTAGAGCGAGAATACCCTCTATGGTTAGCAGCAGTAATTTCTAGTCTGATTTTTGCTGGATTACATTTAGTCTGGGAACAACGGGAAACTATCCCACAACTACCGGGGTTATGGTTATTAGGAATGATGTTAGTGTTGGCGAGGATAAGCGATCGCGGTAATTTAGGGATAGCTTGGGGATTACATTCAGCTTTAGTATGGGCGATCGCTACTATAGATACAGCCCAATTAATCACTTACACAGGTACAGTTTCCGAGTGGTGGACTGGTAAAAATAAAAAACCCCTGGCTGGGGTGGCGGGAATTGTTTGTGTTGTAGTGACTGGTTTAATTTTGTGGTTATTCTCAAAATTGTTTTGAATTTTGAATTTTCTAGCGAGATAACCTAGGCTATTGGGAATTAATGATAGTGCGATCGCGCCTTGAACTTTACCAACGCGATCGCTCAATTGTCCATGCGCTAACTAATGAAAGCGATTACAGCATTAACCACTCGATGGGTAATTGGTAGACTATCTATCACCATACTCAAACACAACAGCATCATGTATGAGATAGAAAAGAGAAACACATCTCTAGCTAAATTGCGATCTTCGGGGTTGTGTAACAAACACCAAGACTTACGAATAAATAATCCTCCCAACCCAGCCGCGAAGGCGGCGTAAATCATGCCGCTAGCGTGCAGAGGATACACCAATAACAGCGTCGCTACAACTGTAATTAGTGTGTAGTACCAAATTTGTTTGACGGTGACGGTAGCACCTTCCACTACAGGTAACATGGGGATGCCCACCTTAGCGTAGTCATCACGAATCATCAACGCCAAAGCCCAGAAATGGGGAGGTGTCCATAAAAAGACGATGGCAAAAATTAACCATGCTGCCCAGCTTAAAGTACCTGTGACGGCTGCCCAACCGACTAAAGCGGGAATTGCACCAGCCGCCCCACCAATCACAATATTTTGGGTACTATGACGCTTGAGCCAATGAGTGTAGACCAAAACATAAAAAATAATGCCGGATAATGCTAGTAAAGCGGCGAGGAGATTGGCGAATACTGTCAGGAGTGTAAAGGAAAGTATTGCTAGTGCGATCGCAAAAATTAACGCATCACGGGGTTGTACCCTACCGGAAGGCATAGGACGATGCCGCGTCCTTTCCATATCATAATCAATATCACGGTCATAGATACAGTTAATTGTCTGCGCGCTAGCAGCCGCTAAAGTCCCGCCAGTCAAGGTTACTAACAAGAGTAATGGATCTACTTGTCCCTGGGCAGCAATCCACATACTCCCAGCAGTAGTAATTAACAGCAATGGGATAATCCGAGGTTTAGTGAGCTGATAATAGCTGTGAATTACCTGTAAAAAGTTTTCGTGGTGGCGAGAGACATTAGTCTCAATCATGTTCGCTTTAATTCCTTATTTTTCAAGAACTTAAGTACAGCCCTTGTGTGAGGGTTGTATTCCTTGCCTTTAGAACTGCCATGTAGAGAGTGTGGAAAGGAAAAAGGCAGGGGGTGAGAGTTGTGAACAGAGGGGTAGGGAGTTTGCTTCTACTTCCTCTTTACTTTTTCATGGTTTGTTGGTGTAAGGAGTTCATTACCAACTACTTATGGCTTTTTTCTAGAGTCAATGCTGACGCAGGGGAATTTTTGTAAACTGCCACCACTTCTAGTTATGGGGATTAATACTATAGGTGATGTCAAGTTGGTTACAACACTAAAAGAGGAATGGCTAATGGCTAATTGCCATTAGTCATTAGTAACCATAAAGGTAATATCTAGGATGCAAGCAAACTTGAGAGTAGTTACAGATTCGAGCCATTCGCTTGGGTACTGGTAGTAGATGCGGTTACACCCACAAAGGCAGTATTAATTTCACGGCTAGCACTCCAGTCACGTAATGCCAGAACGGTAAAAGCGACTAAAGTACCTAACAGAGTGGCACCCACAGCTTGGTGAGATACAGTCAGAGGTTCGACTTGCAGATGTAATCGGAAAGTTGCAACTCCCAACAATAGCTGTAAAACCAATAAGACACCAGCCATATTAGCCAAGCGTCGCAAAGCTGGGTGTAGTGCTGGTGTACGCCAGGAAATGATCACCACTGCCAAAGTTGCCACTGTTGGCGGTACTAAGCCAAAAATATGGCTATACATCACACCGCAAAGTTGAGAACCTGCAAAACACTGGTGTAAAGCCCAACGAGAACCGACCAAAGCACCTAGTAGACTCTGCACGTAAACTAAAATTGCGGCGGTTAAACCTATCCACGGCAGCTTACCTACGTTTCCTGTTCCCTGATAGGGAGTCAGCGCGATGCCGACAATTAACAGGGTAGTGAAAAATAATAAAGCTGTGCCTAAGTGGGCTGTAACGATATCAAATCGTAACAATTCAGTAACGGTGAGTCCCCCCAAAATGCCTTGGAAGACGATGAGAAACAAGGCAAATGTCGATGCCCAGGGTAACCAGGTTGGTAAAACTCGACGATGCCACCAGGATAAACCACAGAGGGCGATCGCACTCACACCAATCAAACTAGCATCCAAGCGGTGAAACCATTCCAAAAACACTTGGAGATTCATTTGTTTAGCTGGCACCAGTTCCCCATAACACAGTGGCCAGTCTGGGCAAGCTAGCCCAGCATTCATGACGCGGGTAGCACTGCCGATAGCCATCAAAATCAAGGTAGCTATACACATCCGCCATACCAAGCGACGAATTACATCCTTGGGCTTTTGCTGCATTGCTGCCGATTCATTTTGTTGTTCTAAGACAAATTCGTTCATGAAGGATACCTTCAGCCCGCTATTGGTGAAGTTTTGAGAATTTTCTATTTTCATTACTGACTCATCTCCACCCTAGCGTATAGAACCAGGGTTAATTGTTTAGCTTTTACTTAATACTTTGAATCACTCTGGCTGTTGCTAGCCGGAAGCTTTAGGTATTTTTTAAGTTGTCAATAATTTCTTAAGATTCATCAAGGTGAATTTCCTAAATTTTCCTTAAATTTTGCTAATTTTTGACATCTACTCTCGGCAGTATCTAATAGTTATCTTTTACTCAAAATTCTGATTGTAGGCGAAAAAATTAATAAAAATTTCAGAACAGTCGTCTCCATATCTAATAGCCTGGTCTACCGTAGTAAGTGAGTTACTTTGAGATAACGTGATCAATTCATTTAAGTGAATCGTGAAAATTCCAAGTTCAATCTGGACATTACTAATTGGCATTGGGCTAACTCTGATTAGCCTGTGGTACGGACAAAATCATAATTTGTTGCCAGTTGCCGCATCAAATGAGGCTGTCTTGGTAGATGGTCTGTTTAATACGATGATGACTGTTTCAGCAGGTATATTTTTGCTAGTTGAAGGTGTATTATTTTACTGTGCATTTAAATATCGTCGCCGACCTGGTGATCAGGAAGATGGGCCACCAATTGAAGGTAATGTACCTTTAGAAATACTCTGGACTGCAATCCCAGCAATTATCGTTATCGGTATTTCTGTCTACAGTTTTGATGTTTATAACGACATCGGTGGTTTTGATCCCCACGCCATCCATGAAGCCCCAATTATGCAGGAATCGATGACAATGCCTGGGGCGGCGATCGCCGCAACTTTAAACGATACCCCTCCTAAGACTGCGCCTAACCTGAATCAAGAAAAATCTGATCAGGCTATGCAAGATCCAGCTACAGCCGCAGTCCGCAATGCGGATCAAATTCCCCAAAAGCAGAATGCTCCGGGTGTGGGTAGCGTTGCACCCACTATTGGTGCTAGTCGGGAAAAAGCTGGGCAACCACCGGAATTAACAGTCAATGTGACTGGTTTGCAATACGCTTGGCTGTTTACCTATCCCGAAACAGGTATTACCTCTGGGGAACTGCACGTTCCCATTGGGCGAGAAGTGCAAATTAATATGACAGCGAATGATGTCATCCACGCTTTTTGGGTGCCAGAGTTTCGTCTCAAGCAAGATGCAATTCCCGGTAGACAGACTGAAATTCGCTTCACGCCTAAGAAAGAAGGTGACTATGCGCTGATTTGTGCTGAACTGTGCGGCCCTTACCACGGCGCAATGAGAACTCAGGTAGTAGTTGAGTCACAGGCAGCATTTGACAAATGGATGCAAGAACAGGTAGCTGCGAATAATGACACGCTTCAAGAAGCGATCGCTATTAACCCAGCTAACCAATCCCCAGACGAATTTCTGGCACCTCATACCAAAGACATGGGAATTAACCCCGAAATCCTCCATCAAGTTCACCAATAGTCAAAAAGTCCATAGTCCACAGTCCAAAGCTACAACCAATGACTAATGACTAATGACCAATGACTAATAACAAACAACCATGACACAAGCTCAATTACAAGAAACAGCCAACATCCCTGCTCATATTGAAGAACCAGGGGTAAGACATTGGCGAGACTACTTTAGCTTTAATACAGATCACAAAGTAATTGGACTGCAATATCTCGTTACTTCCTTCATTTTTTACTGCATTGGCGGCGTTTTAGCTGACTTAGTGCGTACAGAACTACGAACTCCAGAAGTAGATTTTGTGAGTCCAGAACTTTACAACAGCCTGTTTACACTGCACGCCACCATCATGATTTTCTTGTGGATTGTGCCAGCCGGGGCGGGGTTTGCTAACTTTCTCATCCCCTTGATGATTGGGGCGAAAGATATGGCATTCCCTAGGCTGAATGCTGTGGCTTTTTGGTTGATTCCCCCAGCCGGGTTGTTGTTAATTTCCAGCTTAATCATCGGGGATGCAGCCCAAGCCGGTTGGACTTCCTACCCTCCTTTAAGTTTGGTAACAGGACAGGTGGGTGAGGGCATTTGGATTATGAGTGTCCTGTTGTTGGGTACTTCGTCGATTTTGGGGGCAATTAATTTTCTTGTCACCCTGCTGAAAATGCGAATCCCCACTATGGGTGTTCATCAAATGCCCTTGTTCTGTTGGGCAATGCTGGCGACTTCGGCGTTGGTTTTACTATCAACACCAGTGTTAGCAGCAGGTTTGATTCTGCTGGCTTTTGATTTATTGGCAGGAACAACATTTTTTAATCCCACTGGTGGTGGTGATCCGGTGGTGTACCAGCACATGTTCTGGTTTTACTCTCACCCGGCTGTGTATATCATGATTTTGCCTTTCTTTGGGGCAATTTCTGAGGTGATTCCGGTTCATTCCCGTAAACCAATTTTCGGTTATAAAGCGATCGCCTACTCTTCCTTAGCCATCAGTTTCTTAGGGCTAATCGTTTGGGCGCACCACATGTTTACCAGTGGGATTCCTGGTTGGTTGCGGATGTTCTTTATGATCACCACTATGATCATTGCTGTACCCACAGGAATCAAAATTTTTAGCTGGTTAGCGACAATGTGGGCTGGCAAAATCCAATTCAACCCTGCCATGTTGTTTGCAATGGGTTTTGTGGGAACTTTCGTCATTGGTGGCATCAGTGGCGTGATGTTGGCAGCCGTGCCTTTTGATATTCACGTTCACGACACTTATTTTGTGGTGGCACACCTACACTATGTATTGTTTGGTGGTAGTGTGTTGGGTATTTTTGCCGCTATTTATCACTGGTTCCCGAAAATGACGGGGCGGATGATGAATGAAACTTGGGGTAAGGTGCATTTTGCCCTGACGATTGTGGGGCTAAATATGGCATTCCTACCAATGCACAAGTTAGGGATGATGGGCATGAACCGCCGGGTGGCTCAGTATGATCCCAAATTTACCCTGTTAAATGAAATTTGCACTTACGGTGCTTACATTCTGGCTGTTTCCACATTCCCGTTTATCATCAACGCTATTTGGAGTTGGATGTACGGAGAGAAAGCGGGTAATAATCCCTGGAAAGCACTCACCTTAGAGTGGGCGACTACCTCACCACCAGCCATTGAAAATTTTGAAACACTGCCAGTGTTAACCCATGGCCCCTATGACTATGGTGTAGAACTCGCACCTGCTGATGTCTCCCCATCTGAAAATCCCGTACTCAGGGCTGATACTGATGAGCCATATCCCAGCATTGAGTCTGATTTAGAGGTTAGAGGCTAGGGGAGCAGAGGGAGCAGGGGAGCAGGGGAACGGAGAAAGAAACACTTTGACCCAATCCCCAATCCCCAAACTATTCACATTTCACACTTGTCAAAATTCATGCAAAGTCAAACAATTGACCCAGCGAAAACAGAACTGAATCATCATGCGGCGGCGATCGCTGCTCATGAAGAACATCCCGATCATCGTCTGTTTGGGATATTTGTGTTCTTGATTGCTGAAGGAATGATTTTTATGGGGTTGTTCGGAGCTTATCTAGCTCTCCGTTCAACTTTACCTGCGTGGCCGCCCGCAGGTACACCAGAGTTAGAACTGCTACTACCTGGAGTTAACACTGTCAATCTGATTGCTAGTAGTTTTGTCATGCACAATGCTGACACTGCTATCAAAAAGAATGATACCAAGGGAATGCGTACTTGGTTAGCGATTACCGCCGTCATGGGTACAATTTTCTTAGTCGGTCAGGTTTACGAATATACACATTTAGAATTTGGTCTGACTACTAATTTATTTGCCAGTGCCTTTTATGTGTTGACGGGTTTCCACGGTTTGCACGTTACTATCGGCGTTTTGGCGATTTTGGCTGTGTTGTGGCGATCGCGCTCTCCCGGTCACTATAGTAGTGAAAAACACTTTGGTGTGGAAGCTGCGGAAATTTATTGGCACTTTGTTGACGTAATTTGGATTATTTTGTTCGGATTACTCTATTTACTGTGAGAATTCATTATTTAGTTGTTCACTCCACGCGGACAACTTCCAAATTTCCCCCCTTTGGGGGTTTTTTTTTTAGGAAATGCTGAGTTAGAAACTTTCTTGTGTATTTCTGTAACATCAAATACAGTCAATACTGGTTTCTTGAGGAGAAAAATTAACAATAGTGTAGATGAGTTTGCCGAATCAAACCTAACTATATCAAGACTTTTGCGGTTTTCGCTGTTACTCAGCCGCATTTACTACTCAAATCAACTAAACCTGATTGCAATATAAGCTGATGGCAAGCAGGTACAATACACTAAGTAAATACGCTGATAATAAAGGTGCAACTGTCATGGGATTGTTGATTTCAGATGATGAACTGATAGCCCTTGAGATAGCTAATGATCGTCGGCATGATTTCTTAATTGCTCTGTTGGAACGTACTATCAAAAATACTCAATATCCAGGGTTGGTACAACCTTCAGATACTAATGAATGGTGGCATATTATTTGGGAACGTTTAAGCGATGTAGCATTTATTTGCTTTTTAGCGCAAAAATCCCATAATTTTCAGGTAAGTCAAAATAAATTTTTATCTGAAGATAATACAATATCCAAACAACAATTATTGCCGTTAATATCTGATCTGGTTAACCAAGTAATTAAATCTCATGGTTTAACGCCTGAAACAGAAATAGTCAGGCTCAAAGAATGGCTGAAGGCTGTTGTGTTAGATGTTATACGTAAATCGGCGGATGAGTGGGTAGGGCCTTGGTTTAGAAAACGCACTAAACCATTATCAGGACAGCTTGAGACTGCTCATGCGGGAATTGCGATCGCAATTGTTCTTGATCTTTGCCCAGATATCTTTACTACCACTGAGTTAGATGAAATTCGTGCAGCTTTGAGAAATAAGCCTCAAAAACTATGTCGAGAATGGCTGGATAAAACCATTAAAAACCAACAAATTAAGAGCAACTGGTTTATGGTTCTTCTCAATGGCTACGGCACAGTGTCGGCAATCCTGGGCGATCAAGCAGGTGTACAAAAGTCTGTAGAAGATTACGAATTTGCTGTCAAGCTATATAACCAAGATAGCTATGCTGAATCTCTACAATACTGGAACTACGCAACTCTGCACCTGGCACACTTATTTGAAGTGCTTGTGCATTATGATCCATCCTTAGAAAGCAAGCTGGATATATCCTGTTATACTCGCTGTTTGCCTTGGGTTGTATCATCATTCCTTCAAATGAAACCTCTGCCTGGGTGGGGAGATTTACCTTATCCTCGTTCTTTAAATTGGGGTGATTCGGCTGCTATATTCAGACCTACGGCTGATCTGTTACTCCATATCTCCCGACGGGCTAAAAAAACTATGCCAATGGAAGCAGGTTTAGCATTTTGGATGTTTCAGGAAACCTATCAAGAACCCAAATTAGGCCCTGATGATCGAGCTACCTTTGGCTTTTTTAATAATTTTCTGTTCCCGACTCTGCTCAACTGGAGATACGCGGACAATTCCATCACACCTGAGCAAGCTAACCTTCCCTTAGCAGCAAAATTCAGCAATGGCACTGTGATTGTTCGCGATCGCTGGCATCATAAATCCACAGTTCTCTCCGTTCAAACTGGATATGAGCCTTTACGTGCAGTCGCTCATCGTCATGAGGATCTAAATAGTTTTATACTCTCCTACGGCGGCGAAGACTTTTTCGTTGATCCTGGACATTGTTGTTATCGTCTGAAAATTCAACGTCTCTCAAAATCCGCAGCTTTTCACAATACCTGGACTTTTATCACCAAGAATTTTCCCACGATCAAACAAAAGCCTATACAGGGAAGTATCTACAAAAATGCCCCAGTTCTTAGTCAGATGAAACTACTTTCCCAAAAAGGGAATATGACTGTTATCGAATCTGATGCGGCGGACGCTTATAGTAAGTCTATCATCCAAAGAGAACGCTTCAAATTCTCTTATGGTAAGCCACTCCAAAAAGCTCAAAGAACATGGATTTTGTGTGGAGCAAATAGTCTCTTCCTTGTAGACAGAATTCAATCCCAACAATCAATAGCAGTTCAAGCATCTTTTTTGCTGAATAATCGGGATGGAAAACTGGAAACTCAAGTTATCTCTCCTCGTGAATTACTATTTCGGCGCGGTGATGTTTCTGTTAAATTTGTGCTTGTAGCCGCCATTTCCAGAAACTACTTTTGGTCTGCTCCTGATTCTCCTCTATATTTAGATGGTAAAAATCATGATACTAATGTGAAGTTTGTCCAGAGAGACGGCTATGTTCACGACTGTTATCACCCCCAGCCCAACCAACTAGGCCAAGGGGCTGAAGGTTCTGGCAAAATATGTGAATGGACTACCCCCTTTGGTCGTGACCATCTGCTGATCTATGCTATTGCTATGGATAATCACGAGCAGATTTTGAACTGGCAAATTGAGCATGTCAATCACAGCAAAATTCTGATTTCTCCTCCTGCACACCAGGGAAGCTTTCAACTACAAACTCAACAAGACGGCAGTCTATTAGTTGAAGACACCGTTGAAAAAACACAAATAGTTATTCCCTATTAAGCAATCATCGTCTCCAAGAGCTACAAGCGATCGCATATTTCATCTAGACTGATGTTGTGCGATCGCTCTTACATCAAAGTCACAATAGTTACTTGCTAACTTTATTTGACGGATTCCCCCAAATATTAATTCGTCCATCAAATGCTCCACTCGCCAGCACTTTGCCATCACGACTAAAAGCGATCGCACTCACCCAATCACTGTGTCCAGTTAGTGTATTTAATAACTTACCTGTAGCTAAATCCCATAATTTAATCCCATCCCTACCAGCACTAGCTAAAGTTCTGCCATCGGGATTAATGGCGATCGCATTTACCCAATTGTTGTGTCCGGTGAGAGTGTAAACTGGTGTTTCCGAGGTAATATGCCATAGTTTGATTGTGCGATCGCGACTAGAACTAATTAACTTCTGCCCATCAGGCGTAAAAGCCACATTGGTGACTGTACCAGCATGGGCGACAAATTCCTGAGTTAACTTACCAGTATTTAAATTCCATAACTTAATTACGCCTCTTTTGTCACCACTAGCGACAGTCTGACCATCAGGACTCATCGCTACAGTGTAAATTGTATTATCGAAGCGTACTAAGGTAGCTAAGGGACGCTGTTGTACTAAGTCCCACAGTCGAATACCATCTAAAGCTCCACTGACAAGGATTTTACTATCGGGAGATACAGCCAGAGACAATACACTCCCACCATGTCCTACAAAAGAGCGTTTAAACTGATTATTTTTGAGATTCCATAAGTTGATTGTCTTGTCAGCACCACAGCTAGCTAAAGTTTGCCCATCTGGGGAAATGATTAAAGATTCTACAGACGTTGTTTGGGCTTTGGTAATACTACCCACTTTTTCGCCGTTGATGGGGTTCCATAGGCGGATTACCCCCTCATTGTAATCACCGCCACTAGCCAACATTCGACCATTGGGACTAAAAGCTAAAGATTTCACCGTACCACGATGCGCCCTGAAGTTTTTCAGGAGGCGCGGATTGATAAATGCTTGTGTGGTTTCTGGGGTGCTAACTGTTGCGGTAGCATGAGCAGGATTGATTTTGTATTCGTGCCAGAGATGAATCGGCAGAGCGATCGCCCCTAGCAATGCCAAACTAAAATACAGGCTAGCTTTTCCCTGACTCCTCACTGTTCTTCCTCACCTGCTCAATATGGACTGATCAAAACCCAGCTTTCTAGTAAGGTGGTTTCTTCTTATTTACAGTCAGCATCGGCAAAGTCGGACTAGATGAACGAGAAGGCAAGTAATGTTGGACTACAGGCTCTTCTGCCATCGGAGGGCGGACTTGCTGGCTACTACGCCAGAGTTTAAAGGCGAGGGTAACGCCTGCTGTTCCCAAACCCACAACGAACAATGACCAACTATCATCTAATCCACCGATCAGAGCATCTACTACACCCATTGTGATCAATACACTAATTATGGGTTCTTTTCTATAGGCTGACTTCAAAAAACGCGGTAATACAGCATTCATCACAACTTGGTTTTTCCTGTTCACCTTGTGTGTCAATTTACCCAGAATACCCAACTGAGGAATTGCCCTTCACCATAAAAGGCTCCTAAAAAATATTATAATTTTCTGAAGTTTGAGAGTATGTATAGTCATTGGCTCTCTTGCATTACATATTTGCAAGTTTAGGATATCACTGACACTCTCTGCTCTGCCTTATAGTTATAAAGGAAAACTCCTCTCAGGTATTGCACTATCTATTAATACAGTCAAAACCAGCTGAATGTTCCAGCTGGTTGCAACTGTTCTAATTATTAGCTTACAACTTCAATACGAAGAACTACTTCAAACCCAGCCAAGAGAGAACACCTTGATTGGTGACGTATTCAATTACCACCATCAACAGGAAGCCAATCATAGCAGCTCGACCGTTCAATCTTTCGGCATATTCGTTAAAGCCAAATTTTGGCTCTTCTAGTTTGGGGGTAACAGTAGGTTGTGTTTGTGACATTGTGCAAAAACCTCTTTTTGGCAAACGGGACTTAATAACGAGTTATGAGCTAATTGCAGAGCTTGTAGGACAAGATAACTTGAAAACGCTAACAGCTGCTTGATTAAAAAGCTTTGCAAAGGCTCGTTAACATTTTGTAATTATTCTTTATATATTGTAGAAACTCTAGAGCAATCGTCAAGGGTAAGTAGTTTGAGGGGAAATTAATTTAAATTGGGAAACCTAATCTTATAGATAGCTATCCCTAATACGGAACTGTCAGGCTGAGACTGGCAGGCTTAATTAAACAAAAATTTATCAGAGGCGTTAAATGGAAATCGGCGTTCCCAAAGAGACTAAGGATCAAGAGTTTAGAGTAGGTTTAAGTCCTTCTAGTGTAAGGGTATTGCGGGAAAAGGGTCATACTATTTGCGTTGAGACTCAAGCAGGTAGTGGCGCGGGGTTTACAGATGAGGATTATCAAAGTGCAGGGGCGGTGATTGTCTCCACAGCAGAAGCGGCGTGGAATCAGGAATTAGTTGTTAAAGTTAAAGAACCACTGGCTAGTGAGTATAAATTTTGCCAAAAAGGGCAGATATTGTTTACTTATCTGCATTTAGCAGCCGATCGCAAATTAACAGAAAACTTAATTGATTCTGGCATTTGTGCGATCGCCTACGAAACCGTAGAGCAACCCGGAGTTAACAGACTGCCTCTGCTGACTCCCATGAGCATCATCGCTGGTAGATTATCAGTACAATTTGGCGCACGCTACTTAGAACGTCAACAAGGTGGTAGAGGTGTGTTATTGGGTGGTGTTCCTGGGGTGAAACCTGGAAAAGTAGTAATTCTAGGTGGTGGCGTAGTTGGTACAGAAGCCGCCAGAATTGCTGTAGGCATGGGTGCGGCGGTGCAAATTTTAGACGTTAATGTTGAGCGTTTATCTTACTTAGAAACTTTATTTGGTTCTAGGGTAGAATTACTTTACAGTAACTCTGCCCATATTGAAGCAGCTGTCAAAGAAGCGGATTTACTCATTGGCGCAGTTTTAGTATTAGGACGTAAAGCCCCAATTCTAGTTAACCGCGAATTGGTGAAACAAATGCACCCCGGTTCTGTAATTGTTGACGTTGCCGTTGATCAAGGTGGTTGTGTGGAAACCTTACACGCCACGTCTCACACCAACCCGATATATATTGAGGAGGGTGTAGTCCATTACGGCGTTCCCAATATGCCAGGTGCAGTACCTTGGACAGCTACCCAAGCACTTAATAACAGTACACTACCTTATGTTGTGCAGTTAGCAAATTTAGGTATCAAAGCTTTAGAAGTTAACCCCGCCTTAGCTAAAGGTTTAAATGTGCAGAATCGTCGCTTAGTACATCCAGCTGTGCAAGAGGTATTCCCTGATTTAGTGAGTTAGATTTCTCTCAGGGACTTCCAGAGCAAAAATATCCAAAATGTAGTGTGCGTCAGTACGAGAACCCCTTGTAGGGGCGGGTTGATCAATATCTTGGATTGCTCAACTAGGGTATTTGTGAACCCGCCCCTACTATACCAAGAAAATATTCATCCTGACGCACCCTACTAATAGTCGATTTGGATAATTTATTTTTTGGTAAGTTCCTACCTGACAAAAAGTGGTAGTCTTTGAGTCATTCAGATAATTTAGATACCGCTTGAACTCACAGCCAACAACCCCAAAAGTCACTAATTTTCAGCCTTATTACACGCAACAGCACGGACAAGCCTATTTAGGTGACAGCCTGCAAATTATCAAAAGTATCCCAGACAACAGCATTAATTTAATTCTCACTTCACCCCCATTCGCTTTAACACGTAAAAAAGCTTATGGTAACGAAAGCGCAGAAAAATATATTGATTGGTTTTTGCCTTTTGCTTACGAGTTTCAAAGAGTTCTGGCAGAGAATGGCTCATTGGTATTGGATTTAGGCGGAGCTTATCTGCCTGGTAATCCTGTCCGCAGTATATACCAATACGAACTTCTGATTAAACTCTGCAAAGAAGTCGGCTTTTTTTTAGCACAGGAATTCTATCACTACAATCCAGCGCGACTGCCGACTCCTGCTGAGTGGGTAACAATTAGACGAATTCGGGTTAAAGACGCAGTAAATACAGTTTGGTGGTTATCTAAAACGCCGTACCCGAAAGCAAACAATCGCAAAGTTTTAAAGCCATATAGCCAAAGTATGAAAAACCTACTTAAAAATGGCTATCAAGCTAAAAGCCGTCCTAGTGGACATGACATTTCTAACAAATTTCAAACAGATAACCAAGGCGCAATTCCACCGAATTTGCTAGAAATTCCGAACACCGAATCAAATAGTGTGTATTTACGACGTTGTAAAGCAGCCGGAATCAAACCACATCCAGCTAGATTTCCTCAAGGTTTCGCTGAATTTTTCATCAAGTTTTTAACTGATGAGGGTGATTTAGTATTAGATCCCTTTGCAGGTTCTAATACTACTGGGTTTGTTGCTGAAACTTTGCAACGTCGATGGTTATCGTTTGAGATTAATGAGGATTATCTTCTGGGAAGTCGTTACCGATTTCGTGAATAATCAAGAGTCAGTAGTTAACTGTGAACTGTAGACTCTAGACTATTTACACAAGAAAGCAGATTCAAATTTCTCCATTGACTTGCATTTGGTGAACTCGGTCGGCTAACTCTTGACGACTTTGGTCATCAAGTTTATCGATAGCTAACATTCCCATGAGAATTACCTCTTTTAACGTGAGACGAGTTGAATGTGCCTGTTTTTGCACAATCTCCTTGATAATTGGACTTACTCCAATTGCTGTACTAGCTCTAGCCACAAAATTAAAGGGAAACATCAATGACATCGGATAAATATTAGCATTTCCCAGGGGCTTATACTATATATATTGAACTAAATTTAATTGAGTAATAATACAGACATCCTAAGTGTTAAGGCATGAGGCTATCTAAGTAGATGGTATTCACTACTACAAAGTGTCCTATATGTAAAAATATATGAATGGTTTTAGGGAAAAATTCCGTATTTGACTTCAAAATTACTGATGTCGTCAAACATGGCTAGCAATTGCATGAATTTGCTAAGACACATTTATGCAAAATATTCTCTATCTTAACTTATTTACAAGCAGATAAATTTTTTTTATAATTCCAAATCAATCTCGTCTGGTGCATACGGAAGTAAAAACTTGGTAAAACATGTTGTATATAAAAAGTTATACATTCTTGAACATGAAGTCTAACATCAGGCTAAATTATGTAATATAAAAGTTATGCTTTAAAGAATTTGTAAATTATCTTATGTAATCTTGTTAACCTAGTTTACAAAATTATACATTTTTCATAAGAATAATATTTTAACTACAGTAAAATTTCCTGAATACGGATAATTAACGCTGTCAAAGAGAAAAGCAGGAATTTAGAGGAGAAGCAAAGCGATGAGGGAACCTTATCTGTTGGCAGCAGGCTTGTTAACAGGATTGGCAATACCAGCTTCAGCTCTTCCACAGATGTTAGCTATCTTGCCACAACATGATATATCCCAATGGGATGTAAATCAAGGCTTGCAGACCAGAACAGATGTCAAAAATAACCTCAATCATGATGTATCTGTACCCGAATTCAGTAGTCAAGTAACCCAGCCTGTAGAAAAATTACAACCAACATTCAGTCAAAAATTTTTTCCTAGGCTTTTTCAGCTTTCATTATCAGAGTTGAGCAGTCAACTGTTACCAGCTTCAGAAGCTTCTGAAACAAAAGTAGGTGACAACAAGCTGGCGAATGAGAACGTCAGTTTACGGAAAATTAACTCGCAAGAAATACCAAACACCGTAGAGTCATTATTTAACCCCAGTAGCCAACCAACAAATCAGTCATTAACTTCTGGCAATCAACTTTACTATCAAAGACTAGCAGCACTGAAAACGGGTCAAATTTATACACGTACAGATATTGAGCGCGGAAAATTACCGCGAGACTCAGGTAGGAAGCGGCAATTGACTTATGAAGATTGGAAAAGTTTATTAGTTTTAGAAGGGAAAGCGATCGCTCAAGGTCAAGGTAAAAACCGCTTGAGTATCTTAGTGGGTGATTCCTTAAGCCTGTGGTTTCCCACAGAAAAACTGCCTACTGGGAAATTATGGCTTAATCAGGGCATATCTGGAGATACATCAAGCGGTATTGCCAGAAGATTGGCAGCCTTCGCCAAAACCCGACCAGATGCAATTTACATTATGGCTGGGATTAATGACTTAAGAAAAGGTACAAGCGATGAAGTAATTTTACGAAATTATCGGCGAATTCTTCGCAGTTTACGGCAAACTCACCCTAAAACTCAGATATTTGTTCAATCTATCCTACCAACTGATATCTCAACAATTTCTAATAGCCGTATTCGTCATCTGAATCAAAGAATTTCTGAGATTGCTCAACAAGAAGGAGCTAATTACTTGAATATCCATCATTGGTTTACAAATGCTGATGGTAACTTACGCTCAGATTTAACTACTGATGGATTACATCTATCACAAGATGGATATGATGTGTGGCGATTTGCCCTCCAGCAAGTAGAATTCAAACTCTCTCAAGCAATTGAGCGATAGGCTTCACCCTGACATCAATGATCGCAAATTGTAGGTTTTATGGAAGCTACTGATAAAGATTATCTTGCCATCCGTTCTGTGATAGAAGGCCAATTACAAGCATTTCAACAGGATGATGCTCAAGCTGCCTTCTCCTTTGCTAGTCTGGCAATCAAAGAGCAATTTAAAACCGCAGAGAACTTTATGCGGATGGTGAGCATCAGTTACCCTGCGGTTTACCGTCCTCGTTCGGTATTTTTTGAGCAGATTACCACAATCCAAGACAATATCACTCAGCCGGTTTTACTGCTATCACCTGAAGGGGTTCCCTTACGAGCCTTGTATTTTATGGAAAAACAACCTGATGATACTTGGAGGATTAACGGTTGTATTTTAGTGTCTGTAGACGCAGAAACTACATAACATCCGCCCTCGCAGCTTAATCATGCAAAATAACTTTTATACGTTAGTTTCCCAGGCTTCCCGATTTAAAACTTGGTTTAACTTGCCACTACGATAACCTTCTAAATCAAGAGTGACATAAATAAATCCCAACTCTTGGAAGGCTGTAACTACAGATGGTAAATCTGTCATGAGTACAAAATCTTGAATTTTTTCTGGTGGTAATTCAATGCGTGCTGTATCGCCTTCAGAACGGACTCGCAAATTCTGCCAACCCAGTTTCCGCAAATAAATTTCTGCTCTACCTACGCGTTGTAACTTGGCGATAGTAATCTCCTCACCGTAGGGAAAACGGGAACTCAGACAAGGTTGGGCTGGTTTATCCCACCAAGGTAAACCTAATTGTTGCGACAGTTGCCGCACTTCTAGCTTAGTCACACCGACTTCAGCTAAAGGCGATCGCGCGCCTCTTTCTTTAGCCGCTTGAATTCCTGGGCGGTAGTCTTGCAAATCATCAGCATTCACCCCATCGACTACATAGGGATAGCCCAACTCTAAAGCCAAAGGTTTGAGGTTGTCGTGTAATTCACTTTTGCAAAAATAACAACGATTGATCGGATTAGCTGTGTAATTGGGATTTTCCATTTCATGAGTTTGGATGATTTTGTGAGTAATCCCAATAGTTGCGGCTTGAATTTTGGCATCTTCCAGTTCTTCTGGTAACAGCGAAGGTGAAACAGCCGTTACAGCCAAAGCGCGATCGCCTAAAACATCATAAGCAATTTTAGCTACCAGAGTGCTATCCACACCCCCAGAGTAGGCAATCAAAGCCTGTTCCATTTCTGCAAATAAAGCTGTTAATTGCTCCAGTTTTGCTGTCAACATCATTTCCTAATTCCTGCCAAAAGCCAATAGCACCAAATCAATTTTATTTTAGTGGTGATTTCTGCCCCTATTTCCCATACCCTAACTTGGTTGGCTATACTTTGCCACCAAGTTAGTCAACAGTGATAAATCGATAGGTTTAGAAATATATTCATTAAACCCAGCAGCTAAACACATTTCGCGATCGCCTTTCATCGCCATTGCCGTTTGGGCAATCACAGCAATGTGCTGATATTCTGGTTTTTTTCGTAACTGCTGCACTAAATCCAAACCATTGGCATCGTGAAGACAAATATCCATTAATATTACTGCTGGCTGTTTTTGGCTAAGTGCTAGCCACATTTCCCCTGCATTGTTCACACAAGTTACCGCATATCCCAACTTACTGAGATGAATTTTCATCAGTTCCGCATTGGGTAAGTCATCCTCCACCAGCAAAATGTCTCTGCAACTGCTAGGAGTTATTGGCAAAGACTGTGAAGATGTTACTTCTTCCTCTGGCTCTATGTCTGTTGATAATACTGCGCCTGTAGGTATAAGAGGTAAGATAATCGTAAAACGGGAACCGTGATTTACCTCTGATGCCACCGTAACAGAACCGCCATGAATTTCTGCCAGTTTTCTTGTTACTGCTAACCCCAAACCAGTACCTTCATTCTGGCTAGCTGAGGAGTTAGGGATTTGGACATAGGGATGAAAAAGTAAAGCTTGGTTTTCTGTGGAGATGCCAACACCCGTATCCCACACCAGAAAATGCAAATCTGAATCTTGTCGTGTTACTTTTAAACCTACAGTGCCTTTATTGGTAAACTTTAAAGCGTTAAACAGCAAATTTAACAGCATTTGCTTAAGTCTTAAGGAATCTGCTACCAGGGTGGTGACATCAGCATCTAATTCTAAAGTTAACTTTAAGCCTTTATTACCAGCTTTTTCTTTGACTAGCCCCAGAACATTACGACACAATTCTGGCACATCAACTTTTTCCCATTGCACTTCTAATTGGTTGGCTTCAATTTTAGAAAGATCCAAAATATCATTGATCAGAGCTAGTAAATGCTTCCCACTAGATTGAATAATATTTAGATATTCACGATGACGTTCTCTAGTTGGATCGTAGTTTTGAGCTAGCAGCAGGTGAGTAAAACCAATAATGGAACTTAATGGTGTGCGGATTTCATGACTGGTGTTAGCTAAAAACTGGTTTTTTAGTTGATTTGTCCGCTTCAGTTCTTGATTAGTGCTAAATAAATTCTGAGATTGCTGTTGTAAAGATTGAATTTGTTTAAGTTGTGTCAGGGTTTTAACACATTGCTCAACTGACTTAACCATTAATAGCGTCAAGAGTTGCGCTTGTGATGCTGTTAGGGTTTTGCCATGAGAGTTGTGTTTAGGTGTAGCCATGAGTAGCCAACCAACCATCCCACCAGTCTCATCAGTTAATCGCCAAGCTTTTGGCGGTTTTTGTGTTTCTAGCTCTTGTAAATCTTTGAGTGTAATTTCTGCTTGCAGTTCCAATCTGAGCTTTTTACCTTTTTTCAGCCTTACCTCTGGGAACAGATATGGAGAACCAGCAGATGGAGAATGAGAAATATAGTAAACTTTACCAACTGAGTCTTGCGCTTGAAACAGAGCGATACCCATGACACACTGCGCGAACCCTAATCTACTTGCATTTAAAGCCGTGTTGAGTTCATTAACCACAGTTTGAAAAATTTCAGCTTCTGTGATTCTTGCCTGTGAGACATTAGTAAACACAGCCAATAGACAATCATTCAGCCGACTTTGTAGCTGGTTCAAGCTGCGCTCCAGCCATAACTCAGCGCGAAGTTGTGAAATTGTGGTATCTACCTGTGAGTTCGGTTCTGGTAAGCTTGAATACTGCTGCATGGTCAACTAGACCGTTGAAAAACTGTGGTTTCGCAAAAAATACGAACAAGATCCTATGTATATTAACTCACAATTCTTTTTTGTATCAAAATCATAACCTATAGTGTCGATGATTACTACAAAACCAAAAATAATTATTTGTGCTTAACCATTCCAATTGATTAACGGGCGACTTTTTTAAGTAAGACTATGGACACACAAATCATTCAGCTAATTGTCAATGGCATTGCCGTGGGTAGCATTATTGCGTTAGCGGCAGTTGGACTCACGCTTACTTACGGTATTTTACGGTTATCTAACTTTGCTCATGGTGACTTTCTCACCTTGGGAGCTTACCTAACTTTGCTGGTAAATACTTTGGGGTTGAATATTTGGCTGTCAATGATTTTGGCAGCCGCAGGTACGGTATTGGCGATGCTGATATCAGAAAAATTACTATGGTCAAGGATGCGCTCGATCCGCGCTAATTCGACGACGCTGATTATTATCTCGATTGGATTGGCTTTATTCCTACGGAATGGGATTATTCTCCTGTGGGGAGGTAAGAATCAAAATTATGACTTACCGATTACTCCGGCACTTGATATTTTTGGCATTAGAGTACCGCAAAATCAATTATTGGTGTTGGCATTAGCGGTAGTGGCTATTTTGGCTCTGCACTACTTGTTACAAAACACGAAAATTGGCAAGGCGATGCGAGCCGTGGCTGATGATTTAGATTTAGCCAAGGTTTCTGGGATTGATGTTGAGCAGGTAATTTTTTGGACGTGGCTAATTGCTGGTACACTCACGTCTTTGGGGGGTAGTATGTATGGGTTAATTACGGCTGTACGTCCCAACATGGGGTGGTTTTTGATTCTACCCTTATTTGCTTCCGTAATTTTGGGAGGGATTGGCAACCCTTACGGTGCGATCGCCGCCGCTTTTATTATTGGTATCGTCCAAGAAGTTAGTACACCCTGGTTGGGTTCCCAGTATAAGCAAGGTGTAGCACTGTTAATCATGATTTTGGTGTTGCTCATTCGTCCCAAAGGTTTATTCAAAGGCACGATTTGAGCAACACCAGGAAACAGTTAATTAGTCAATGATGTGGAAGTAGTAAGCCGCTACCAGGAAGTTAACAGCTAGTAGCAAGATTGCCCAACCTGTGCGAAAAGGATAGGGTGCTTTCGCTCCAGAGTCAGGAACTGGGGGATTTTTAACTTTAGCCATAAGGCGATTCTCCTAATGTCAGACTTTTTCAGAAATACCAAACAGAGGAGCCAATTATCAAATTTCTTTAAAAATATTTGTGTGAGGGTGGGAAATTGGGGATTGGGGACTGGGGAATAGGGACTGGGGACAAATCAATTCAACAGTCAACAGTCAACAATCAATAATCAAAAATCAACAATTTTGAATTGATTTGTACCCACTCACTCCTCACCTGCATGGTAGGAACTACGAACTAACGGCCCAGAACGGACATGACTAAATCCCATTTCCCTGGCGAGTTTTCCGAGTTCGTCAAATTCTTCTGGTGTCCAGTATTTTTGGACTGGCAGATGTTCTAAAGATGGACGCATATACTGACCAAGAGTCAGGCGATCGCATCCCACAGCCCTTAAATCTGCCATTGCAGTGATGATTTCTTCCTGAGTCTCACCATGTCCCAGCATTAAACCGGATTTTGTAGGAATACTTGAATCGAGTTCTTTGACTAGAGATAATACTCGCAAAGAGCGATCATACTTCGCACCTCGACGTACTGGCCCAGTTAACCGTCGTACTGTTTCAATATTGTGGTTAAAACAAGCCGGACGAGCTGCCACAATCAAGGCGATGCGATCGCGCTGTCCTGCTTCTCCCGCACCTGCACCACCCCAAAAATCTGGCGTTAACACTTCAATTTGTGTATTCGGGGTTAACTGACGGATAGCTTCCATCGTTCTCACAAAGTGACCAGCACCCTGATCTGACAAGTCATCACGGGCTACAGAAGTCAGTACGACATAACGCAAGCCTAAAAGCTGCACCGCCTCCGCTACCTTTTGCGGTTCCTCTGGGTCAACAGCCATTGGTGCATGACCTTTATCCACTTGACAAAAAGCACAAGCACGAGTACAGGTTGGCCCCATCAGTAAAAACGTGGCAGTTTTTTGGGAATAGCACTCTCCCCGATTGGGACAGCGACCTTCTTCACAAATTGTATGAATTTGACGCTGCTTGATAATCCGTTGTACAGTCGAGAGTTCACTGGCTTTACCGATAGGACGGCGTAACCAGCTAGGCATTGCGGCAATTTCTGACTTAATTTGGGCTGATTGTGAAGAGGTCATATAACTTTAAGCAATGGTACTGTTAGGCCTTAAATATCACCTTGACATAAATTTACAGGCACAGGAGTAAAAGTTTTGTAAAACACTACCCGCAACGACATTTATACCGAAATATACTATCCCCCAATTAATCAAAATGTTGGATATAGTGGGAACATTCTCACGGTCAATCAACAAAGCCGTTATTTAAACTTAGATATTCTTTTAGAGCAATCAGTCGTGGCAAGTAACAAGATTCTAGTTATCGATGACACTACCGTTGTCAGGGTCAAAGTACGAGAAATGCTACCTCCTGGCAATTTCGAGGTCTTGGAAGCAAAAGACGGTTTGGAAGGACTAAATTTCATCCGTCAAGAAAAACTCAGCTTGATTATGTTGGATTTCCTTTTACCCAAAATGAGTGGCTGGGAAGTTTTCCAACAAATCCAGGCTAGCCCAGATTTAAGAAAGATTCCTTTAGTGATCATGTCTGGGCGAAAGGAAGAGGTGACAGAAAAAATTACTGAACCCTTTGAATATTTTGAATTTTTGCATAAGCCTTTTGACCAGAAGCAGCTAATTAACGCCATTAAGGCAGCAATGACTAAGGCGAAACTGCCTCGCCCAGAACCAGTAGCTGCTACTGTTGCTGTTAAGACTGCTACAGTAGCAACAGCTGCCACTGTCACAAATGGTGCGATCGCCACTGCTCCTGTTGCTACAACAGCTACAGTCGCAACTGCCCAACCGGAAGCAACTTCAGCCGCAGAAATTAAAGCTTTGAATGACAAGATTATCAAAATGCAAGCAGAGATTGACGGCTTGAAAAAACAACTCGCTCAGTTAGTGACGTTTATTAAGCAAAAAATCAAGTAGCATTCACGTTAACTATGATTCTTGCCACCACTAAAAATCGATGTTTAGTTCTCTGTGGCTACAAATAGTTAGCTTAAATAACATCAACTATTTTAATCAAAGTCCGCCAAAGCGGACTGATTTTATTTGGCGGTGATTTTTGAGGTTACTGATCTAAATCAAACTTGATTTACTCTCCATATTGCCCGCCAGTCACCTTACCACGAAAAACAATGTACTGGTAAAGGTTGTAAAACAGCATCACCGGAATCAGGAAGCCAATAAATATGATCATAATCACGAGGGAACTCGGATCGGCAGATGCTTCGTAAATTGTGATCTGATTAGGAATAATATAGGGGAAAACAATTAATCCCAATCCTAAAAATGTCACCACAAATAACAGAATAGTCCAAACAAAAGGAGCGCGTTCTTCCTTGCGGTTAAGACTTTGTAAAAGTTGCCAAATCAACCACACTCCCAACACAGGAATAACCGCAAAAATATAAACTAGGGGCTGCTGAAACAAGCGTGACCTAGCACTCTCATAAATGATGGGTGTGGTAATTGTAATTAAAATCGCGCCGATTAGGGTTGTCACAGCCGCAAGTTTAGCTGTTTTATAGTGTGTCTCTTGTAATTCTCCTGTGGTTTTCCAAACTAGATAAGTTGAACCAATCAATACGTAGCCTTGAATTAAAGTTAAAGCTACCAACACTGACGGTAAACTTAACCAGTCCCAAGTGCTACCAATAAAGTGTCCTGTTTCATCAACTCTGATACCTTTGAGAACTGCACCCAAAGCAAAACCTTGACCGAGTGCAGCAGTAAAACTCCCCGCACCAAAAGCAAAATTCCAAAAAAATTTACGTCTAGATAATTCTCGAAATTCAAACGCCACACCCCGAAAAATAAACCCAAACACCATAGTTAGAATCGGGATGTATAAAGCATTCAAAATTGTGCCATAAGCCAAGGGAAATGCACCAAACAACCCCCCCCCCATGAGAACTAGCCAAGTTTCATTAGCATCCCAAATATTACTCAAGCTAGTCATCAAAATTCCTCGCCTTTCCTCATCGGAGGAAGTGAGAGACAAAATACCTACCCCTAAGTCAAACCCATCTAGCATGACATAAAGAAATAAAAAAAGAGCTAGAATTACAAACCAGACTTGAGGGAGAAAATACTGTAGTGTCTCCATACAGTGTCCTATTGGTAAAGTCCTAAGTTTTAAGTTGTCTAGAGATTATTGTCAATAACCACTTGTACCTGTTGCTTGCTGATAGTTTTTGTAGGGTGGGCATTGCTGGCAATTTCTTCAAAGCCTTAATTTGACGTTTTTGACAATGCCCACCTGACAGTTATTGACAATGCTGCCAAATATTAATTGAGAAACTTATTGTTGTGCCTCCACAGGCCGTTCATCGGGTACAAACTCAGCAGGAGTAGTTTCTACTGCGGGTTTGGTGATTTCCGTTCCTGGTATTGGTAGTTCCAAATTTGGCCCTGTGCGGATGATGCGGCTACCAAAGTACATAGCTGCAATGAACAACACGCTGTAAACTACAGCGAAGCTAATGAGTGAGGTTAAGACATTACTTGCAGGTAGATGAGAAGCAGAATCAACAGTACGAATTTGTCCGTAAAGTGTCCAAGGTTGTCTACCTACACAACGCACAATCCAACCTGATTCAACAGCGATATATCCTAAAGGTGCAGCAAATACCCAAGCTACCATCAACCAACGTTGCTGAGTAATGTTTTCTGCTGAAAGTTTGCCACGTAACCATTGCAGCGTACTCAACAGCATTAAGCCGGCAAAGAAAAAGCCAATGGCAATCATGACCCGGAAGGCGTAGTAAATTAAACCTATCATGTGGGGACGATCTTCTGGTTTCCACTCTTTTAAACCTTGTACTGGTTCAGAAAGATTCTTTTTAAATTCCAGAATGTATCCCAAAGCATTAGGTACAGTAATTTCCCAATCGTTTTTTTCGGCTTTTTCGTTAGGTATGGCCAGTAAACTCCAGTCAGCAGGTTGTCCGGCTTGTGTGCTTTCCCATTGGGCTTCCATTGCGGCTAGTTTTGTGGGTTGATAGTGATAAACTTGCTCGCCGCTTAAGTGACCGATGTATATTTGTAATGGCGCAACTGCGATCGCAGCTGCTAAGGCAATCTTCAAAGATTTAGAAAAGAATCCTGTATGGCGTTGTTTGAGAATGTACCAAGCACTAATTCCGCCAATCACAAATAAAGAAGTCTCTAGCGTGGCAAAGAACATATGCAACACACTATTGACCATAAACGGATTTAAAATGGCTTGAAAATAATCATGAACCACAAACTTGCCATTCACCAATTCCCCTCCTGCGGGGGTTTGCATCCATGAGTTGGCTGTTAAAATCCACAAGGTTGATAAGTTAGCACCCACAGCCACCAAAATAGTTGAAAGATAGTGAATTGTGGGATTCACCCGTTCCCAACCGAATAACATAATGCCTAAAAAAGCAGCCTCTAGCATAAACGCCCAAGACGCTTCAAAACCAATCACGCTGCCGAAAAAGTTACCTACTGCCTCTGAGAAGGGGGCCCAATTCGTCCCAAATTGAAATTCCATTGGGATACCAGTAGCTACACCAATCCCAAAATTTAGGACGTAAAATTTCGACCAAAAGCGGGCATGAAGATAATAGTCTGGATTTTTAGTTTTTAGCCAGACTCCTTCCACAATGACTAAATAAATTCCCATCCCTGTAGTCAGGACAGGCCAAAGCATATGAAATATTGCAGTTAGAGCAAATTGCATCCGTGATAGCACAACGGAATCGGATAATAATTCCACCAACTTTCTCCATTAGCTAGCCACAATATTTAGGATAAACGCTTCTGTATAGAAACTGTTACCCTAAACTTGCTTAGATACTGTGGATTTTACCAACAGTAGTAATAGCAATAAATTATCTGAATATTTCTAATAGCGAAAATACTCAATTAGTATGAAATTTATCAAAAAATTAGTGTAAATTTATGGTACTTAGGCTGATTAATTTGATTCATATTATGGTATTGAGTTAATTGAATAATTTAAGCTTTTTTTAAGGTTTTTAGGAATGTCGAATGCTTAGTCTGAATTTTAGTCACGTTTAAATTGTGGCTAGAATAAATTTTTATATAAACAACAGCCTATTGTACGTTGCGCTAGTGAGGCGATCGCAATTTTTCCCTCATCCGTAAACCTCTTGTTTGGCAAGCATTTAATCTACAAAATCCAACATAAAAATTTTCAAATAAAGAATCTATGTGAAACAAACTAATTGAGTGTACACTCAATTATTCCCACACCATTAAAGTCGGTGGTTTTGCCTTTCTGTTTAATTTCTACCGTAAACCTTATCTTATAAAGAATATCCCCCGTTAAACAGGAATCTTCATACTCAAATCCAGCCACCGGGACTGAGTAATTGGCGCACTACTAGAAATATAGTCAACTCCTGTCTCCGCCACAGCACGAATAGTTTCTAAAGTCACGTTACCAGACGCTTCTATTTTCACCCGTATATCCTGCTGACGAATTAACTGTACTGCCTCATGCATTAAACTTAACGGCATATTATCCAACATAATAATGTCGGCTTGGTACTGCAAAGCTTCTTTCACCTGATTTAAACTTTCAGTCTCCACTTCTATCGTCAAAGGATACGGGACTTTAGCCCGAATGCGTGTAATAGCTTCTCCAATACCCCCAGCCGCAGCAATATGATTGTCCTTAATCATCACCGCATCATCCAACCCCATGCGATGATTAATCGCACCACCTACAGCAGTTGCATACTTTTCTAACAATCTCAATCCTGGCGTAGTTTTGCGTGTATCCACCAACTGAGCCGGTAAATCTGCTATTTGCTCTACATATTGATGAGTTAAAGTAGCGATTCCGCTTAAACGCATAGCTAAATTCAGTGCTACCCTTTCGCCCATCAGCAAAGCATCCAATGAACCGTGAATTTCCGCCACTACCTGGCCCGGTTCGCAGAATGAACCCTCATTAGCAGTAGCCACAAAATTTACTTTCTCATTCAAAAGCTGAAACACCCTGGCGGCAATTGGTAAACCAGCAATAATCCCTGGTGCTTTTGCTATCCATTTAGCTGTGCCTGGAGTCACATCTGCGGCTAATAAGCTATTTGTTGTGCGATCGCCTCGACCAACATCCTCCAACAACCAATCATGCAATAGCCTATCTAATACCAGCCAAGGTGGCAAAACACCAGATTTACTCACAATTTCATCTCTGCCCTAATAACTTGCACCAATAATATAGCCTACAACACTTACTCTAGAGGCTTTGTAGCGACGGGCGAAAAAAGAGGCAAAAAAATTTGCTGGGAAAGAGTTGACAATCCAGGTGTGGTTAGCTATATTGAATAA
>NZ_LUHJ01000016.1 GCF_001597745.1 Anabaena sp. 4-3
TTGGTAATTGTGGATAGATTTTATCCCAGTAGTAAAACTTGCTCTAGTTGTGGAGAGCAAAAATCATCTTTGTCATTGTCGCAAAGAGTGTTTAAATGTGAACATTGTGGCTGGGAGTGTGATAGAGATGTCAATGCTGCCATAAATCTCTGTCAAGAAGCGACTAGATTAGTCGTGTTAGCCTGTGGACTAGATAGTGCCGACACTTCTAGGAAGAAGCAGGAAGAAAAAGCTGGCACTTGTGAGCATTTGTGAGCTTTTTTGAATCGGATGAA
>NZ_LUHJ01000017.1:0-18706 GCF_001597745.1 Anabaena sp. 4-3
TCCACTACTGCGCTTTCTGTTGGGCAGGAAGCCTACACTGACCGCTTGCGGCAGTGTAGGTAGTTCACGGAACATAACCTAGATTGACAACGTGATGTACATTGAGAAATGGCGGACATATTTAACTGTTCATGACATCTATTCTGCTGAACAATCGCTATCAAGTGATTCAGGTACTCGGTGCTGGTGGATTTGGGGAAACATTTTTGGCGGAAGATACTCACATGCCTTCCCGCCGTCGTTGCGTGATTAAGCAGCTTAAACCCGTTGCAAATAACCCCCAAACCTATCAAATAATTAAACAGCGATTTGAAAGAGAAGCTGCCACTTTGGAATATTTGGGCGAAAATAGTGACCAAATACCCAAACTCTATGCTTACTTTTTAGAAAATGGGCAGTTTTACCTTGTGCAAGAATGGATTCAAGGTCAGACTTTAAGAGATATTGTCAAAGCTAAAGGCTATGAAAATGAAACGATAGTGAGAGATATTCTCATTAGCCTACTTTCAGTTTTGGATTATGTCCACAGTAAAGGAATTATTCACCGGGATATTAAGCCAGATAACATTATTCTGCGTTCCCGTGATTTGAAGCCGGTTCTGATTGATTTTGGCGCAGTTAAGGAAACTATTCGTTCAGTAGCAAGTTCTCCAGCTTATGCTACCCGTTCGATGGTGATTGGTACACCTGGTTATATGCCGAGTGAACAAGCGATAGGTAGGCCAGTTTATGCTACTGATATTTATAGCTTAGGTTTGACAGCAATTTTTTTGTTAACTGGTAAAAATCCGGAAGCATTGCCCACAAACCCACAAACAGGTGAGATTATTTGGCAACAAGATGTGCCTCATGTTTCCCCAGATTTAGCGAGGGTGCTGAATCAGGCGATTAAACCGCAGGTGAGCGATCGCTTCAGCACTGCCAAGAAAATGCTGTATGCTTTATCTAGTTATACTAATTCTACGAGCGATCGCACTGTTGCCCCTGCATCTATTCATACTGCTACAGTGCAACCTACCCAACAAACTCAGGCACTATCACCACCTGCCAGAATTCCCCAGAAAAAACCACAACCGCCTATTTGGATGTTCGCCGGTTTGATAGTTGGTGGTTTAATTAGTGGGGTAGCAATATCTAGTCTGACTCGTCAATCACCATCTACCCCACCCATTGCGAATAATCCTGTCCCCAATTCTATCCCGCAATCTGAAGCGCAGGCTACCACGCCCATACCCACTAATTCACCCAACATTAATTTACCCATTCCTTCCCCATCCCCTATTACGTCTGACTCCAACCAACAGCCAGTCAATTCTGCACAATTACCCCAGACTACAAACCAGGAAGTCGAGGAAAATCTTTCAGACACATCAGACAATACACCTGTCGCAGTTGATACGCCTACGCCTGAAGAAACATCAGCACCACAACCTCAAGAAACATTAGCACCACAACCAGAAACAGACAATCAAACCGTTGCCGTAACTCCAACACAGACAAATTCACCACCACCAACACAACCCCCGCACAAACAAGAAAATACTAGCAAGCCCGGCGTTCCCGCCTTTCCTACAGGTACATCCAGAAGCAAGGTAGAAGCCGCACTTGGAAAGCCAAAGCGAGATTTAAGAGGTTTGTGGGGTAATACTCGTGCTGTTGTCTATACTGTAGCCCCCAACCAAATTGACTTAGGCTACTTATTTGATCGGAATACGGGAGTGCTAAGACAAACTGAGGCATCTTTTGCCCAGTCTGTAGGTTTGCAAGTTATGCAAACTACTCTCAATGGTAAGTTAAGCGGTCAAGCTACTGGCGAAATTCAACAGGGCTTGCAACAAGTATACCAGGGTCAGAAAGACAATTTTACTTTTACTGTCGGTAGGGTTAAAGGCCAAATTGTACGTAACAACTGTGGTTCAATTTATATGAGTATTTGGGATGCAGACTTACACGATTTTGTCAGTCCGTCCTCAGCTAAACAGTGTTAAGGTGAGTAATATCATGTCCGTTTGAATAGTTATCATATCTGTTGGGGTAGGGAACAGGGAACAGGGAACAGGGAACAGGGAACAAGAAAAGAGAAAAGGGAACAGGGAAAAGATCAGCATCGAAAACTTATCATAAGTAATTAGCCGGACATGATATGGTATATTTTACATGTCCTCAACTACCGCAACAGTTTTTGATAGTCTTCCAGTTGTCTGATAATGTCATTGATTAATTGCCCAAAATCAAGATTACCGTTATTAATATCGGTGGGGCTGTTGGCTAAACTGTGAACAGGTTTACTGTCAGAATACAGGTATTCAAACTGAACTTTGGCAGTCAGTGATTTATCACTGTGTTCCAGATTTGAGCTATTTGTGTGAGTGTTGCTGTCTGAAAAAGATTTGAGGTGAGAACTAAAAGGCTGGTTGGCTGAAATATTCGTGGAGAAACCTCCCAGGAAGTTATCTAGAAACGGGTTGAAGTCAAAGCCTGGTGTTGGTGTATTATTGCTATTGCGATCGCTACTATTTGCTGTACCTGTAATGATTTGTCTGACTTGGCTTGCCGTCAGATTTGGGTTAGCACTCAGCATTAAGGCAACTACACCAGCAACATAAGGAGATGCCATAGATGTACCGCTATAACTGGCGTACTCATTTCCTGGTAAAGTAGAGTAAATATTCTGTCCTGGGGCTGTAACGTAAGCCAGTTGATTGTTACCTGAACGGTTAGAGAAGTCAGTCAAATTACCATCTTGATTGACAGCACCAACAGCAATTCCTGATTTATCAGCATAGCGGGCGGGATACCCTGGTGATGAACCACCATCATTACCTGCTGCCATGACGACAATTACGCCTTTACTGCTAGCATATTCAACAGCAGATTTGAGCGTTTGGCTAGAAAAATCACCGCCTAGGCTGAGGTTGATGACTTTCGCACCATTATCTACAGCGTAGTAGATACCGTTAGCGATCGCACTATACGCACCCGAACCCGAACTATTCAACACTTTCACAGGCATAATCTGGGCATTGTAAGCCACACCCGTCACACCATAGCCATTATTCTCACCCGCAATAATCCCAGAAACGTGAGTACCATGTCCGTTGTCATCTAAGGTATTGTTATTTTTACCGTCAAAGTTCCAACCATGCACATCATCTACATAGCCGTTACCATCATCATCTATGCCATTACCAGCAATTTCTCTACTATTAGTCCAAATATTATTTTTTAAATCAATGTGATTGTAGTCCACACCCGTATCAATGACTGCAACCACAATTCCATTACCTGTATATCCATTGTTCCACACTTCCGGGGCTTTAATCATATCTAATCCCCAATTATTTCCCCCAAGCTGAGGAACATCACTATAGGGATTCTGCCCAGTGGCTTCAGACACGGCTTTAGACGCATCAATTAAGCCATAGCCATCTTTGGAATTATAACTGCTGCTAGCAGTAGCAATACTATCTGTTGCTGAGACAAAGCTACTAGCACTGATTTGTGAATTATAGTTATTCTCTGGATTAAATGTATTAAGTGAGGAGAGATACTGAGAAGTTTGCCCGTCAAAAGAATTAGATTTGAGACTCTCATCATAATTGGGCATAGGTATTTGCTCCTCTAATAAAATATCGTTTTTTTTTGGCAGCATTAATTGATAAAACCTTGGTGCAAGGTTTTCAGGTATAAATTTGCCACCTTAGCCCATAATTACTATGAAATAAATCAGTAAATTGCTGTGGTTTTTACCAAAATTTAGCAATTAATTTTTAATGATTTATTTAGATTGTCGATTTACAGATATCTTTTGTCATTTACGTGAGAAAATATTCAGGTGTTGGCTGGTTTTCAGGGTTTATTTTGTTGACAAATATAGATGTTTCAAGTTTTAAAGTAATTTGGAAAAGTCAAAGTTTCTAAACAAATATTTTGCGGTACGCACGATTGTATAAAGATTGAATATTTTAATGTTTGAACGCAGATGGACGCAGATAAACGCGGATGATTTTGTATGATATTTGGTGGCAATTTGTGATGAGATATTATATCTAAAATGAAAAGACGCGATTCATCGCGTCTATAAAAGAGGGGTTTGGGGTTGATAGGTGGCGTAATTTTTACGTGTTTACTATGGTTTGAATCTGCTAAACATTTGCTTGCTGGCGTTGATAAAGTGACCAGTACAAACCTTTTTGCTGTAATAATTGTGAATGTGTACCACGTTCAGCAATTACGCCTTTTTCTAAGACTAAAATTTGGTCGGCTCGTTTTAGCGGGGCAAAGCGGTGAGCAATTAGAAATACAGTTCGATTAGCCGATACTTTTTGTAGATTTTGCAATACCTGTTGTTCTGTTTCACTATCTAAGGCACTGGTAGCTTCATCTAAGATTAAAATCGGTGCGTCGGCAAGAAACAACCTTGCTAAAGCAATGCGTTGTCTTTGTCCCCCAGATAAAGCTGTACCTCTTTCTCCGACGTTAGTTTCGTAACCGTAAGGTAGTTGACTGATGAAGTCATGGGCTACGGCTAATCTGGCTGCTTCTACTACTTGCTCGGCGGTAATGTTAGGATTACCAAGGGTGATATTTTCCAAGATAGAACCGTTAAATAAAAAGTCTTCTTGGAGAACTACAGCAATTTGTTGGCGCAGGGAAGCTAAGTCTGCACTCTTGATATCAAAGCCGTCAATGAGAATGCGTCCTGATTCAATTTGGTAGAGTCTTTGTAAGAGTTTAGAAAGGGTACTTTTACCAGAACCACTGCGTCCGACAATACCAACAAATTGCCCTGGTTCGACATTAAAGGAAATTCCCCTTAACACAGGTTCAGTGTTAGCTTTATATCGGAAAAATACTTGCTCAAAAGTAACTTGTCCTTTTAGGGGTGGTAAAACTAACCCTGTTCCCGTTTCGGCTTCTGGGGCAACGTTAAGAATGTCGCCAATTCTGTCTACTGAAAGTAAAACTTGTTGCAGATTCTGCCATAATTGAATTAACCGCAATAATGGCCCTGTGACTCTGCCTGATAGCATTTGAAAGGCTACCAGTTGCCCGACTGTCAGCTTTTGTTCAATGACTAATTTAGCTCCAAACCACAGAATTAATAAAGCAGAAAAATTAGTGAGGAAGTCACCTATATTACTGCTAATATTAGATGTGGTGGAAGCTTTGAAACCTGTACGCACGAAACGAGCAAATAAACCTTCCCAGCGATCGCGCGCTACTAATTCCGCCGCATGGGCTTTGACAGAATGAATGCCTGTGACTGTCTCTACTAAGAATGATTGACTGTCGGCGTTGCGGTTAAAGGTTTCGTTTAGCCAGTTCCGTAAAATCGGTGTCGCCACTAATGTCAAGGTGGCAAACAGTGGTAACACTGCTAACGCCACAATGGTGAGAGGGATGTTGTAGTAAAACATCAATGCCAAATACACCACGGCAAAGATGCTGTCTAAAATCACCGTTAGTGCTGTACCTGTGAGGAATTGGCGGATTTGTTCAAGTTCCTGCACTCTGGCGACGGTATCCCCGACGCGCCTTGACTCAAAATAAGCCAAGGGTAAACGCATGAGATGGCGGAATAACTGCGCTGATAAACTTAAGTCTAAGCGTCGGGCTGTGTGAGTAAAGATAAATAGCCGGAGAATTCCCAGGATAGACTCAAATAAGGCGATAAATAAGAGTGCGATCGCCATGACATCGAGAGTGGGTAAACTCTCCTGTACCATGACTTTATCAATTACCACCTGAGTAATTAAAGGTGTTCCTAAGCCCAATAGCTGCAAAGTAAAAGAAGCTAGTAAGACTTCGCCTAAAAGTCCGCGATATCGCCAAACCGCAGGGGTAAACCAACTCAGGTTAAATTTTTCTTGTTGGGATATCAGTTCAACTTGCCATAACTTACCATCCCAGAATTGATCAACTACTGACTGGGGTAAGCTTTCACATAGGTTGTCAGGATTTAAAGGATTAGCAATAATTAAGCGATCGCCTTTCATCCCATAAGCGATTACCCAAGCCGCTTGTTTAGATGAGTGCGATTGCCACTGCAATAACACCGGAAACGACAATTGACGCAATTCCGCCCAACTAACTTGTAACCGTCGCAGCGTTAAACCCAACTTTTCGCCAGCTTCTACCACTTGCTTAGGATTTTGTCCCCGCAGTTGGCGTTGAACCCATTCCAGTTTTACCGAGTTATCTAACTGTTGGGCAGCCATTGTTAAACAAGCAGCCCCCGTATTCCAACTAGCCACAAACGGATAATTTTGGGTTGTCTGTGGAGGAGTTGGTGTTGTTGGCGTTGATTCTGGTGTGATGACGGGGAATGCTTGCGCCCCTGCGGCGATTTCTGGATTTTCCGGCTGTTTCACACCTAACCAAAACTGTTCCATCTCTGGGGTAGATATTTCCGCCCACAGTTTCGTCTCCCAACAAACTACTGCTACCTCTTTACTAGCCGCTACAACTTTGTAATCTCCTGCAAGTTTTTGTAAGTCACCAAACCAATCACCCGCTTCTAAAGCTGCTAAAGGTTGCCCTGTATCCTCTTCCCGCAGACGCACTTTACCAGCAATAATTAAAAACTGGTAGCCTCCCAATTCGTTTGACCAAATTTTCTCACCTAGTCGATAGCGACGGGTTTCTAAACGCTGTTCTAATTGGGATTTTTGCTCAGGATTGAGCAAATTTAGCGGCGGTTGATGCCAAGGTATAGCAGCTAGCAAGTTTTTTCTTAGAGATTCATTTTCCTGAAGTTCTAACTTACTTGTAATTTGACTGTCAGCTTTTGAATTTTCTCCGCTAGCCATTTTTCAAATAATTCGTTTTGTAGTGCTTGCTGTAGTTGAGTATCTTCTAAAGACGCTGGCAAAAATTGTTCTACACGAAACAAACCATAACGTCCTTCAATTTCTATCGGCCCTATGATTTGCCCAGGTTTGGCAATATCAATAGCAGCCCTTAAAATATCGGGCATCGTTCCCCGGCTAACGGGGCCCATCATGCCGTTAAAAACCCGATCATCTGCTAGTGAATATTCCTTAGCTAATTGCTCAAAATTACCTCCTTCTTCCATTTGGATTTGTAATTCTTCTGCTAGTTCTCGACTATCAACGATAATCCGCGAAATTACCACCCGATCTAGAAAGATTTTGCGTTCAATGAAATATTCTGACAGTTTAGTTGCAGTAACTACAGATTTGAGTTTGTCTACCTTAAATTTCAAAACAATTGATGCGTGGAATCTGGGGTAATCTGTACCATTTTGTTTGAGCCATTCTTGAAAGGTATCAGGGTCAGCTAACTGATTTTTTAGGCGAAAATCAATAATAGCCTGTTCAGTTACGCCTGGACTAATTTCAATATCATCTCGCGTGTTAATTTCTTGCTCAATCACATATTGACGCATAATATCGCCGATGAATTGAGCAAGTTTGCCTGAAGTTTGCAGATATTGTACTGTCTTTTCTACAGAAATTGGTTGGTCATCTATACTCAAAAAGGATAAAGTTTCCATGAAATCACCTGGTAAAAACAGCTATAAGTTTATAAACTATAAGCAATGGTAAGCAATAAGAGATTTTAACAAAATAATATTTTAATGGCGATTTCTGGTCACAGGCAAAATGGTCAAATTCAACTATGTAGCTGAAAGTGACTTCACCTATATTTATGAAGCTGCAAAATAACCGGGTAAATGCTAATCAAGTTAACAAGTAAAGAGTGCTAAGTCTTGAGTAAAAACACTAGCTTTTAGCCTCTATTCCCTACTCCCTACTGTCTTACCTCTCTACTGAAGACTTATCCAGATGAATGCGAATAGCATAGCGGCGATCGCACCAATCAGAGTGTTAATAATATTAACGACTTCATTCGTCAGCCAAGTATATTCAGCTTGTACAGTTGCCCCAATTACACTTTCTAAATTAGTAGCAATCAAAGCAGCCAAAACGCACCAAACAATACCCAACGGTTGCAGCAACCCCACACCCCAACCTAAAATAGCGATCGCCACGGAAGCCACAACACCAGCCAAAGTCCCCTCTAAACTCACCGCCCCCTCTGTACCTCTAGGCACTGGTTGCAATGTCGTAATCAAAAAGGTACGTTGACCATAGGCTTTACCCACTTCACTAGCACAGGTGTCAGACAGTTTAGTGCTAAAACTGGCAACATAGCCCAATAACAGTAGAGATTGCAGATGAGAGACAGGCAACTGGGAACTAGGTATCAGTCCGGAATTAATTAATCCCAATCCTACAGCACACAACGCCGCAGTCAATGCCGAACCCCAGACATTTTCCGGGCCTCTTGCGCCTGAACGCTTTTCAGCAATGCCTTGCGCTTCTTTTTCTGCCATACCAATGCGCGTTACACCAGAACCCACTAAAAAATAGAACCCTACCACTACATATCCCTGCCAACCTAGAGTTCCCCAAATCAACACACCCAGTAACCAAGCGTGGAGTATTCCCGCAGGAGTCAGCAGCTTTTTAGGCGCAAACCACACTAAACTTAATAAAATAGTGTTCAGTCCTATTCCCACTAACCAAGGATTGGCAGAGCTAAAAAATGAGAACATCAGCCATCAACCATCAATAGTTTTGCCAAGATATCAACAGAATAGCGAATTTTATCACTGACAGGCGACTTTAGCCGTCATAATTCACAATACCCTACAGTATCTTGCTCAAACCTGTATCTGCTTGATTTCCTCGACCTCCTCATCCCTAAAGTAGATAGTTTATATTCACTTTACGGGTAGAAATATCAATAAACAGGCAAAACCGCAAAAAAATTATGTTCCAGGGTGCCTCAGATAGCAAAAATACATTTATCAGTCTGACGCACCCTACAAGACTCCTCAAGATGATGCCAAAGCCGCCAATAGAATAGAAGTTATATCATGTCCGGTTGAATCGTTATCATATCTGTTGGGGTAGGGAACAAGAAAAGAGAAAAGAGAAAAGATCAGCATCGCAAACTTATCATAAGTAATTAGCCGGACATGATATTAAGGTATCCTAAAACTGTATTTCAATTAACTACTCTTGTATAGACACGATTCATCGCGTCTCTTGGTAAATCCTATGAGCAAAACTTTATTTCATCTCGCTTTCCCTGTTACTGATATCGCTCAGGCAAAAGCTTATTATGTTGATGGCTTGGGCTGTACACCCGGACGCGAAAATACCCATGCTCTAATTTTGAATCTTTATGGTCATCAATTAGTAGCTCATCTCACCAAAGAACCGTTAACACCCCAACGGACTATTTATCCCAGACACTTTGGTTTGATTTTTACCGAACAAACAGACTGGGAAACACTGCTAAAGCACGTACAACAAAAACAATTGTCGTTTCGTGAACTGCCGAAAAACCGTTTTCCTGGTTCTCCCCTAGAGCATCGTACTTTCTTTTTAGAAGATCCGTTTTATAACTTAATGGAATTTAAGTATTATTGCCACCCAGAGGCGATTTTTGGTAGCTATGAATACGCAGAGATTGGCGATCGCGCTTAATCGGTTCTGCCAAGGCTGCGGCTACAGATGCTATACACCGCGAGTCTGTCAGCATCCATGAATGTAACGCGACTGGGATGATCACTTCTCTGCCTAAAGGCATTTTAGAGCTATTCGTCGGGACAATCATCAAATCATAAGGTGTCCAAATCGAAGTAAAGTTTAACTGCTGCAACATCATAGCATCCTGATTCAACTCTCTGAGAAATTCACTGTTAGGACGCATTTGCATACATCCTGGATTCTGCGAAGCATAAGCAACCACCGTACCATGATGTGGTGAAGAAATCGTAATGAACCGTTGCACACGGTTAATTCCTCCCAAACGTTGGATATAGTAACGGCTGACAATTCCACCCATGCTAAAGCCGACTATATCCAAGGGTGCTTCTGGTGCAAAAGTTTTGGCAATATAATCAGCTAGTTGCTGTGCTAACACATCAAGACCGACTTCACCCCTGTTCGGGACTAAATTCAGAGAATACACCGGCCAACCCTGTTGAGCCAAACTAATAGCCATCTGATTAAATACAGCTTCTGTATCGGTAATGCCATGCACCAATACCACGGCATGACGCTGCTGGTTGTGAATTTCCATTGTTTAATCAATCTATATCCAGTCTGTAGAAAATGTAACTCAGTCTGATCCCCGTCCGCAGCCTGATTATGACACTCTTCTGATTGGTTGAAAATACTACTATTGATATAGGTAATAGATACCCGTCCCAAAAAACAATGTTAAATTATGTTAAGCTTCCTTTCAGAATCTTGCTCTCAGTTACGGTAAAATTTAATAATTAGTTTTCAGTGTTGGCAGCTTGTAAGTCTTAGTTAACAAGAGTCCGCCACCTTTACCGTTAGTATGAAGCTGGATGAAAAACCAACCAATCCAGTTTGTAGAATACATTGCTAATCGACAAATAAGTTAGTATTTCGACGTAATTTTTAACATTACAGTCAAGGTTACAAATATAGAACTCAGGAGTCAGTCTCATGTTCGGTTTTCTCAAAAATTTAATTGGTGGCATCGTTAGTTTCATCACTGGTTTGTTACCTGGGAATAAAAACGGTGGTTATTACTTACAGATAGATGATGAAATTGCTACTGAACCTACACCAGCCGCACCTAAGCCAGAAGCAACCCAGCCAGAAACAACCAACGGTACAAAAGCAACTGTAGCCGCAGAACCCGCTACAACACCTGCGAAACAAGCACCTGCGAAAAACGGCAAAGCTGAATCAGCACCCGCACCCGCACCCGCACCCGCACCCGCAGCGAGTACCAAAACCACTGCGCCCACTGAAACCACATTTGCACCCAAATATTTAGCACCATCAGCTTCTATTTCTAATGGTCGTCGTCGTCCCGGTGCTAATATGAGCAGTTATCTAGACATGGCTAGTCAAGTGAAAACTCCTGGCTAACAACTGTTCAAAATTTCAGTCAACTGTTAGCTGTCTTGCCTGAAAATCAATCCGCTATATAGATGAAATGCTGAGTCCCAATTAGTTTTATCCCGACGAAACAGACGGATGTGAGATGGGATGTTACTCAGCATTTCTGTTTGTTCTAGGACTGTTTCCGCAAAGGGTGTAAAGTCTGACCAAAGTTTAACTTGTGGTAAATGCTGTTGCATCCAGTCTAACAAGGCATTCCAATTAATTCTCATGGTATTTTGGCTAGCTAGGGGGCTGATTTCTACACCCTGCTGGAATTGATAGCTTTGATCAGATATTCTTAAAATACAGTTTCTCTGTGGTAAATGTAAATCACAGAATTGAGCATAGTCCTGGGTTTGGGTTTTGCGTTGTAGTTGGCGTTGGGCATTGACATCTACAACTTGTTCAAAAATCGGTAGTAAGCCTGTAACTCTTGCTGTCACTTCTAACCAATCAAATGTGAGAGAACCCGATTGATTGAACTGATTGCAGCAGATTACGGTAGGTTTTGGCTGAGATTCCTGAAAATACTGAACTTGAAAAACTTGTATTTGGTTAATCGCTGTTAAGGTTGTCCACAAGCAAGGAATTCCTGCTTGCTGTAGCTGCATACCATAAAATTTGAGTTCGCCGATTTTCCCAGTTCGGTAAAATTTCCAATTGCGGCTAGGAAGTACCAATCTAGCCGTGTAGGGGTCTAACTGCATAATTTGGGCGAATTTTGCTGCTAGTTGGGTTTTTTGTGCATTGCTCAGGGGTGCTAAAATTAGTATCCCTAATTCATTATTGTTTGGTTCGGCTGTGGCTTGAGCTATGGCTCGTTGTTTTTCTTCTCGCGCCATTTCTTGTAGTCGTTGCAAACCTTGCCGTGCTTGCCTGATAATCTTTTGATTGGTGGTATTTAAAAGTAGTTTGCGGTAGGTTTTTTCTGCTTCTGGGCGTTTGCCTGATACTTCTTGCAGTCTTGCTAGATAAAATTGCACCCAAGGATTATCCGGGGATTCTTTGAGTAGGTGTTGGAGTAATTTGGCGGCAGTTTGATAATCTTTCCGTTCCAAGGCGATCGCCACTTTTTCAATCATAAGATATTTTTCTCGGCTGGAGATAAATTATTTATACTTCACAAGCTGCGGTAATTAGGGATAATGCGACGATGGGGGCTGTGACTGCACGTAAGATACGACGACCGAGGGAGACTGGTTGAAATCCAGATGCGATCGCCGCCTCAATTTCTGCTGTTGTCCAACCTCCTTCCGGCCCGGTTGCAATCACAATTTCCCCGGCAATCTCCGTCATTGCGTGGTTGAGATGCAGATACTCGCCTCGTGCTTCACAAATATAGCGGTGAGTGGCAGTGATATTAGTCACAGCATCACTAAAAGCCACAGGTTCTAAAATAGTAGGGACGAAAGCCCGTTCTGATTGTTCGGCGGCTTCGGTGGCAATGCGTCGCCAGCGTTCGAGTTTTTGGGGACTGGGATTTAGTAAAGTGCGATCGCTCAAAACTGGAGTAATACAGGCTACACCTAACTCTGTACAACTCCGCACCACCTCATCAAACCCGCTTGCTTTCGGTAAAGCAATCATTAAAGTAATGGCTACAGGTAACTCAGTTTCGACAGTTAGCGGTTCTAAAACCTGTGCTTGTTCTCCGGTAAGACAGGCTAACCACCACTTACCCCTACCATCCATAGCAATGAAATGCTCACCCTCACGTAAGCGTAACACCCGCCTTAAATAGTGTTGTTGCTCTGGAGTCAGCAAAATTTCGGCTTGCTGGATTTGAGTAGGTGCGATCGCAATTCGTTGTAGTTGAGCCATGCTAAACAGTTAAAAATTTCAAATTACAACATTTCATCTGATTTCAGCCCCAATTGAGGAATATTTACACAATTGGCTAGTCTGGATGTTCCTCTGGTTAATTTTCTGGGAAAAATAAATATAAAATTGAATTTCCATAAAAATGCTGCCGACATTAACACAAAATAACTTCATTTTAGTTGTAGATGATACTCTGACGAATCTAGAAATTATCTCCATCGCACTGACTGAGGAGGGTTTTGCAGTCGCCACAGCGATGAATGGGGAAACCGCGCTTGAGCAGATACAAACTCGATTACCAGATTTAATTTTATTAGATGTGATGATGCCAAGAATGGATGGCTTTGAGACTTGTAAAAAGTTAAAAAGCAATCCCATAACTCAAGATATTCCTGTCATCTTCATGACGGGAATTACAGATACAGAAAGTAAGGTGACTGGTTTAAGTTTAGGAGCAGTTGATTATATTACTAAACCTTTTCATAAAAAGGAAGTATTAGCGAGAATTAGAACACATCTACAACTGAGCATTTTAACTAAAAGTTTAGAACAGCAGGTAGTAGAACGCACAGCCGCATTAAATCAAGCATTGCGAGAATTACAAGAATTTCAAGTCCAGATTATACAACAAGAAAAAATGTCTGTTCTCGGTCAATTAGTGACAGGGTTGGCTCATGAAATTAATAATCCAGTTAGTTGTATTTATGGTAATTTAGGTCATACTTTTACATACTTTCAAAATTTGCTCAATTTGATTGACCTTTATCAACTAAACTATCCTGAGCCAGTCACAGAGATTAAAGAAGAAATTGCCGCAATGGATTTGGAATATGTGCGTTCTGATTTACCTAACTTAATTTCGGCAATGAAAGCAGGAATTCAACGCATTCGAGATATGAGCAAGAGTTTGCGAATTTTTTCTAGAGCCGATACCGAAAATAAAGTACAGTGTGATATTCATGAAGGGATAGATAGCACACTTTTAATTTTGAAACATCGGCTGAAAGGTTCTGAAAATTGTCCTCCTATTGAAGTTATCAAAAACTATGGAGATTTACCACCTATAGAATGCTTTCCCGGACAACTAAATCAGGTATTTATGAATATTTTAGCCAATGCGATTGATGCCTTAGAAGAGTCTAGTGAGCAATATATTTTAGATAATCATAAACAAATTTTTATTCAGACGATGCTAAGTGCAGATGAAAAGCAAGTTTTAATTACAATTAAAGATAATGGTGTAGGAATGCCTGAAGAAATTAAGCAAAGAATCTTTGACTATTTATTTACTACTAAAAAAGTGGGTAAAGGCACAGGCTTAGGGTTAGCGATCGCTCACCAAATCATTGTCCAGAAACATGGCGGAACACTGGAAGTAAAATCTGTTTTAGGAGAGGGTTCTGAGTTTGCGATCGCTATTCCCATTTGTTAGCACACATAGAAACATTTTTTGATTTAATTTGATTAACTAGCTGCAATTTTGTAATTTTTTAAAATAGAGAAAATGACTAATAGTTTTGCAACTATTAGCCAAGAGAAAAATACAGCAGTCTACAAATCTTCTGATGTTTCAGTAGGAATAGCACTTACTTGAGTGCTGACAACTGCTGTGGTTTGTAAGATTCGGGTATGGGTGACAGAACTGTTTGCCAAAGTAAACAGAGGATTTGACAAAATTCCAGCGAGGGAGGTAGCAATTAAAGTGACTATCAACCCTACTTGTAAAGGTCTAAATCCTGGTAAATTCCAACGTACTTCAGGATAGTTTTTCACTACGTCGGACATTTCTTGGGGTTCTTTGACTACCATCATCTTAACTACACGAATGTAGTAATAGATGGAAACCACACTGGTAACTAGACCTAATAAGACTAACCAATAAAGACCAGCTTGCCAACCTGCCCAGAATAGGTAAATCTTCCCAAAGAATCCAGCCAGAGGCGGAATACCACCGAGGGACAACAGGGATATACTTAAACCAAGTGTGAGCAGTGGGTCTTTTTGATATAACCCAGAGTATTCGGCAATTTGGTCTGTTCCTGTCCGTAGGGAGAACAGAATGATGCAGGTAAAGCCGCACAGGTTCATGAATAGATATACCAGCAAATAGAAAATCATGCTGGAGTAACCTGCATCAGTCCCAGCAATCAAGCCAATCATCACAAACCCAGCTTGGGCGATGGATGAATAAGCGAGCATCCGTTTCATGCTGGTTTGAGCCAGGGCGACAACGTTACCCAAAATCATGCTGAGGACAGCCAGGGCGGTGAAGACAAACTTCCACTCTTCAGCCACGAGGGGGAAGACTGTAGTTAGTAAACGGATAGCTAGGGCGAATCCGGCTGCTTTAGAACCAACGGATAAAAAGGCGATGACGGGAGTAGGCGCGCCTTCATAAACGTCTGGTGTCCATTGGTGGAAAGGTGCAGCAGAGATTTTAAAGCCAACACCTGCGATCACAAATACTAAAGCAATCACCAAACCCAAGGATTGACCAACATTAGCTTGAGCAATACCGTTGGCGATCGCACTCAGTTCTGTTTGACCACCAGACAGACCATACAGCAATGATACACCGTACAAAAATACTGCGGTGCTGGAAGCTCCAATCAGCAGATATTTTAACGCCGCTTCATTAGAACGGGGGTCACGCTTGGTATAACCTGTTAACAAATAAGAGGAAATACTCAGGGTTTCTAGGGAGATGAAAATCATCACTAATTCACTAGCCCCAGAGACAAACATTCCTCCGAGAGTGGCAGTCAACAAAATAGCGATGAATTCTGCTAAAGCAGTACCACTCTGCTCAACGTAGCGAATTGACATCAGTATAGTGACTACGGCAGATAGAGCAATGATACCGCGAAACACAATACTGAGGTCGTCGCCGTTAAAGCCACCGCTAAAAGAGATGGGATTAGTAGCATCCCATTGGAAACATAGGGCGACAGTCGCAGCTAGTAAACCTGCGATCGCTAGATATCCAATCCAGCGTGAAGATGTGCGCCCTAAAATCAAATCAACAATCAAAACCCCCATGAGGGTAACAATGACAATTCCCTCTGGTAAAATCGTTCCAGCATTTAACTGAGATGCAAGACTAGCAAAATCCATGATATATACAGGTTTTGGCGATTAGATATCAAGGCTAACTTTGATCATTCTATCTATTGTTTCTGACCAAAGTTGCATTTAACTGACTGTCTTTTGGTTGAAACCTCTTTTGAGTCAAAACTACTTCCTCAAAGCATAGTAGCTTTTTGTTACGTCACGTTACTAGCTATCACATTCAATTAACTTATCCTTAAAATAAGGGATTGGGGACTGGAAGGGACTGGCGACTGGCGCATCAAAGAAGTCAACAGTCAACAATCCCCATTTTGAATTTTGAATTTTGAATTTTGAATTTTGAATTGATTTGTCTCCCCTACACCCTCACCACACACTCCGAAAACTCCCGCTTCAAGGCGGCAAAAACCGGACAGGCTGCTTGTTCTTGTAAATTTTCGGGTTTACTCCAAGTGAAGGGGGCTTTTTGTGCCGCAGACATCCATAACAATTGTTTGGCTCTAGTCATGGCTACGTAGAGTAAACGGTACTCCTCGGCGGTTTTCAGGTGTTTGGCTTGTTCCCAAGCTGAGATGACTTCTGGTATGGTGTCTTCACCGTGGAGTGCAGCGCGAATCTGGGCGCGGGCAACTTCTGATAATGTAAAGTCACCCAAAAATTGACTATGGGGAGGAACCCAAAACCGACCAGGAATTAAGTTTTCATGGAGGAAGGGAAGAAAAACATAGTTCCAATCTAAGCCTTTGGCTTTGTGCATGGTGATAATTGTTAATTGACCTTCGCGGGTGTAACGCTTTTCTATATCCTCGGTTTCCACTGGTTCAAAGCGTTCAGAATTGACAATTTCACTTAACGCTGATAGCATCGCCCCCATTGAGTTATTACCAGCTATTTGCTTGTTGACTCGTTCTGAGAGTTTATCAGCAGTGGCGAGTTCGGCTTGGTCATAACTTAAGGTCAAAGCTAGGAAATAAATTAACTGATATGAAGGTAATTCTAACCGGGCGCGGAGTAAACTACGGCACAGATGAGAGGCTTTTTGAACTGGTTCAGGTTGGGGGGCGGCTAAGGGGCCGGGGTAGAGAAATTCTTCTGGTAGACTAGCTAGGGCGTTGAGGTCTTGGGTGGGAATTAATTGACGCTGTACTAATACTTCTAAGGTAGTTTTGAGGTAGTCGGGGGAATGGGGGCGATCGCAAAATTGCAGCAGTGATAAAATTTCCTGGGGTACATGAGAACGGCGATCGCTTTCTCCCACATCAAAGATTCTAATTTTATGCTCTTTAAACAGTGGTTCTAGTGCTTGAGCTAACCAGCGTCCCTGGCGATTTTCCCGTACTAATACGGCGGCACTTTTGCTAGAATCTGCTGTTAATAACTCTATTGCCCGTTCCCCCAGTAATTCGACTGTGTGATGAATATCACGGGGGGTATATAGTTCTACACCTCTACCGACTGCGGGGGGGTTAACATTTGCTTGGTTAACAGGGTGGATAATTTGCAGACTAAAGGGACTAGGAAGATGGGGAGAGTTTTGATTTTTAGCCGCATAGAAGCTATTTACCCATTCCAGAGCAAAATTAGCGGCAGAAATAATCATACTGGTACTGCGACCAGCTTGATCCATAGTTGCTAGTCTGCCAGAGCGATCGCACTCTTGGCAAAACTCCCGGAAGTAAATCGGATCAGCCGGGGTAAACGTCGAGTTAATCGCTTGGTTGGGGTCGCCAACTCGGATCAGGTTGACTGGGGACTGGGGACTGGGGACTGGGGACTGGGTAAAAGTTCTTCTCCCCTGCTCCTCTGCTTCCTCCGCTCCCCTGCTCCTCTGCTCCAGAGCGTCACCACTGGCTAAAATCTCTAATAACTGCGTCTGTAATGGGCTGGAGTCTTGGGCTTCGTCTTCAAAGACGGCGAAAACTTGGTTTTGCTCAATGCGACGGGCTTGGTCGTTTTCTAAGACACGCAGGGCGGCTAAAATCATGTCATCATAATCGATGAAGTCGCGCGATCGCATCAAGTTTTCATATTCCTCATACAATCCCGCAGCTATAGTTAAAATTTCATAAGCGTCTGTAGTTTGTTGACTCCATTGCCGTAGTTTAGTAGGAGATATACCAGAACTTTTAGCTTCATGAATAACAGTAGTTGCTAAATCTGGTAAGACTTCTGTTCGTAGCACAGACTGACGGCGTAACTTTTCTGTTTCTTCACCATCAAATTGCAGTCCTTCTAATAACTGAGCATACAGTCTGGGGTGATTAGTAATCCATTGCTCTACAGCAGTGCGAATAAAGCGGTGGCTTTGGTTAGGTGTAATTAGGGTAACATTTTCTAAATCTAACCCGGATAAATCAGGATGACGGCTAGCAATATTTAACGCTAAACCATGCAGGGTATAAACAGCGAAACCCGTTTGAGGTAAAGATAATTGCTTGAGGTATTCGCGGATTTTGAGTTTAATATTAGCAGCCGCCGAACGTGTAAAAGTTACTACTACTAACTGACGACGAGAAGATAAACGCGACTGACTAGCATTTTGATATTGTCGGGCAATTGCGATCGCTGCTGCTGCCGCCATCCCCGTAGATTTACCAGCCCCAGGTACAGCAGAAATAGCCAATGGCCCTGATTTCCAATCAGCCATTTGCTGTTGACCAGGGCGCAGTTTTTTGCGAATGTCTAAAATTTTAGCTTGTAAACTGGCTACTGATGAACTTTCAGATGCTGGTGGTGCTGTAGTAGTAACTTTAGTGTCTGACATAGGTAGAGTGAGGGAGTAGGGAGCAGGGGAGCAGGGGAGCAGGGGAGCAGGGGAGCAGGGGAGCAGGGGAGCAGGGGAGCAGGGGAGC